>CALFWZ010000125.1 GCA_937928405.1 uncultured Saprospiraceae bacterium | reverse complement strand
TTTGAATTCCAGTTAACAAAATAAACATGAAACCTGTCAATTTATTTTTGCTTACCGTAATTGTTTGCATTGGATATGTGTTCACTGTTTTTTTTAATGGTAGAGAATATGATAAAGTGTTTTGGTTCGCCCTTATAACTGCTATATTTAATTTTGGGCTGTGGGTTTATATGAGAAAAAATGAACGGCGGGAGAACGAAGCATAAAGTCCTTTACGATTGAAGAACCAATCAATTTTGGATATTTATGATTCAATTTTTTAAACCTAAGCATGATAAAACAAGAATATAAAGTCTAATGATAGGGATTAAAAATTGAACCAAATCTCCATCCAAATGTACACCAATAAACCATCACTATGAATCACGCGCTAATTTTATGTTGCACCTTCCTTTTCTTCTCCTGTTCTACACAAGAACAGAAAGTTAACGCTCCAAATACGGAAACCCAACTCACCACTTCCAAAGCCCTGCAAGATTCTATTATCAATGAACATCTAAAAAATGGAGCCTGGACAAAAGGATTATTTTCCAGAGAATGGCAGGCAGAAATTGACAAAGGTTTAGCCAAGGATTCTACCATCGCTTATCTCTGGCAACAAAAAGCCATGCCTCTGTTTAAGCAAGGGAAATACGAATTAGGCATGAAGTATATTAACCAAGCAGTAAAATACAACCGGGAAGAATGGCAAGAATACCGTGCTTTTATGACCTGTATTTTTGCTAAGAACTATCGAGATGCCATTGCAGATTTTGAAGATTGTAAAAAACGGAAGGGCAACAGCTTCGTAATGGATCACTCTTATAATTTTTATATTGCCCTTAGTAAAATACAACTTAATCAATATGCCGAAGCAGAAGAATTACTAGTCCAAGAAGTCGCAGAACAGACAGAGAAACAAGGGGAAGATTGGGTGCATTATCTAGATTTATTTTATCTGGGAATTGCAAAATTTGAACAAGGGAAGTACGAAGGAGCCATCGAAGTTTTTGATAAAGCACTAAAACTATATCCTGAATTTTCTGAAGTCATATATTATAAAGGAAATTGTCTGGGACGCTTAGGAGATAAAAAAGCGTCAAAAGAATTGACGGCTACTGCCAAAGAATATGGAAAAAAAGGATTCTCAGTCAATGAAGATAATGCCATTTATGAAAGATACCCATATCAGATTCGTTGGGAGTTATGGGAATAGCTAAATTTTTCTTATTCTTGGTTTCTTGTCTTTGATTAAAAACTAAAATGAAAAATAAAATAGCCATTCTTTTCTCTTTAGGGTTGATCAAATTGATTATTCAAATGATTGGCAATCGAAACTATGGTTTTCATCGAGATGAATTATTGCATCTTTCGGTTAGCGAGCATCTTGATTGGGGATTTATGGAATTTCCTCCATTTATTGGATTGATCGGAAAATGTTCTCAACTGTTTTTTGATTATTCTCTTTTAGGTACCAGACTTTTTCCGACACTTGCTGGAGTGGGTATTTTGATGCTTTGCGGATTAATGGCTAAAGAAATGAAAGGAAATAATTTTGCTATTTTTCTAGCCGGAATTTCTGTGCTTGCGTTTTTACCTTTCTATCGAAATCACACTTTATTTCAACCCGTTGCCTTTGATCAATTCTTTTGGACGTTGGGATTTTATTTTTTAATTCGATTTCTAAATACAGAAAATAATAAATTTTTATTGTTGACAGGATTAACTTTTGGAGTTGGACTAACCAATAAATACACCATCATTATTTGGGCTTTTGGTGTTTTTATGGGAATGATTTTTTACCAAAAGGGAAAGGTGTTTAAAAATAAATGGTGGTACCTTTCGGGAGTACTTGCCTTACTAATTATTTTTCCTAATATTTTTTGGCAAGTTCAAAATAATTTCCCCTTGCTTAGACATCTGCGGGAATTAAATGAAAGTCAGCTAAGTCAATTAAATGTTTTCGAATTTGGATTGGAACAATTAAATTATCCAGTTACTTTGCTCGTAAGTATCGTTGGAACTACCTGGTTATTTAACAAGCCAAAATTTAGACCGCTAGGCATTGCGGCTATTATCATCTTTTTTACCATGTGGATGTTACAATCAAAAGCTTATTATGTCTTTGCGCTTTATCCAGTATTATTTGCAGCGGGATCCATTAAAATAGCCAACTGGTTGCAACCTAAAAACAGTCTTTTGAAATATGGGGTCGTCTTAATATTAATGTTACCGACCGTTTTTTATATTCCACATGCCACGCCAATTTTGTCCATTGAAGCCTACGAACAGTTTGCAGATTTAAAGGAAAAAAATGGGCGTATCGAATTGACAGGAGATTATGCCGATATGTTTGGGTGGGAAGAGCAAGTTCAATTAGTTGATAGTATTTATCAATCGTTTAGTTCCTTGGAAAAAAAGAATACCGTTATCTGGGCGGAAAATTATGGAGAAGCTGGAGCCTTGAAGATATTAGGAAGAAAGTATGGATTGCCAAACCCCATTTGTCGACATGGTAGTTTTTGGAAATGGGGATATGGGAACGACGCAGCCACTACCTGGATTAGTCTTGGAAATGAAGCAGGTGCGGTGAATTATATTTTTGAAGAAACAAAGTTGATAAAAATGATTAAGCATAAATATGCGATCGGAGAAGAAAACGAAATTCCAGTTTACATTTGTAAAAAGCCAAAAATGAATATTCCTAAATGGTGGAAAGATTTTGAACCCTATATTTTCGATTAAAAAAATGATTAAACCAATTTTAGCCTCAGATATCTCTGGATTAAATAGCTTATCGCCTCCTGATTGGAAGATGGATTATGAGGAGTTTTTAAAAGACTTTAGCGAAGAAGAATTTTTCCATCCTTTTATTTTATTAGAGAACGAACAAGTTGTAGGAACGGGAAATGTATTTATCAAAGACAAAGTAGGCTGGTTGGCGAATATCATTGTGGACAAAAATCATCGGGGGAAAGGTTTGGGATATACTATGACAACCTTCTTAGTAGATTTTTTAAAAGCCCATCACTGTACTACCCAACTTTTGTTAGCCACCTATCTTGGAGCGCAAGTTTATAAAAAAATAGGTTTTGTCAAAACCACAGAATATCGGTGCTTTGAAAGTTTGTCAGGTAAGCCTTTTTTAATTTCTGATGAAATTCGATCCTTAGAAGAAAAAGATGTAAAAAAGATAATTCATTTAGATCAAGAAATTAATGGTGAAAATAGAGCTCATCTGATCAATAAATTCTATCATGGCAGTGCTGGTTTTTTTGATAAAAATAACGAATTAATAGGATGCTATCTTCCCAATTTTAGCCGTGGTTTGGTGCTTTCCAAGAACGCCTTGGTCGGGATCGAATTATTAAAATTAAAACATATGGAGAAAGGTAGAAAATCTTTATTGCCAATTGAAAATAAAGCAGGTATTCAATTTTTTGAAGATCATAATTTTAGCGAAGGCCAGCAGCTTTCCAGGATGGTACTTGGAAAAGAGAATGACTGGATACCAGAAAATATTTATTCCTATGGTGGCGGATTTTGTGGATAAAAAATTTATTAATTGGCCCTTACTCAGTTCAAGTACAAAAAAATAAAATTATGAAACTAACACCAACCATAAAAGCATCTATTGATAAAAGCGTACTTTGTTGGCTGGCAACCGTATCAGAAGAAAATCAACCGAATGTTGCTCCAAAAGAGATTTTCAATTATTATAAATCTGACAAAATAATTATAGCCAATATCGCCTCTCCTCAATCGGTGAAAAATATCCGTGCCAATAAGAAGGTCTGTCTTAGCTTTATCGATATTTTGGTGCAAAAAGGTTTTAAGGTTACTGGACATGCCGAAATCATCAATAATTCCCATCCTGATTTTTCAGAAATGGAGAAAGTCTTACTTAAAATGACAGAAGGAAAATTTCCATTTAAAACCATCATCTGTATCACTATCATAAAAATAAAACCCATCTTAGCACCTCGATATATCCTGTTTCCTGGTACAACCGAGGAAGAACAAATTGACAGCGCGAAAGCAGCTTATGGATTCTAAAACTATTAGATGAAACACCAGCAGATAAACATACCCTTCAAAGATGCGGCAACCTTGGCTCTTTGGAAGATTTATGATCCTATTTTGTCAAACGGAAAAAATGTTTTCCTTACCCACGGTACTTTTTCCAATCGAAAAATATGCTTAGCTATTAGTGAATTTTTAGCAAAAAACGGATATACTTGCTGGATTTTGGAATGGCGCAATCATGGAGATAGTTCCAAAATTGCAGGTCCTTATAATTTTGAAATTATTGGAAAAGAAGACATCACTGCTGCCTTTAACTATTTATTTGTTAATGAAAAAATAGAACAACTAGATTGTGTTACACATAGTGGTGGTGGAATCAGTCTGACGATTCATTTAATTGAAAATCCGAAAAATATCTCTAAAATAAATAAAATGGTGTTCTTCGCTTGTCAATCATCTGGCGTCGGGCAGACCACCAGAAATCGTTTAATGCTCAAAATTGGGAAAAAAATAAGTAAAGCGTTAGGTTGCTTACCTGCGCAGAAATTAGGTTGGCCGCACGATGAGAAACACTCCTTTATGAAACAATGGTTTGACTGGAACTTATCCAACGACTTTAAAAGTAGAGCCGATAAAGATTATCGTTTGGAAATGCCAAAAATCACAAATCCTATTTTAGCTATTAGTGGGAAAGGAGATAAATTTATTGCCCCCAATGCTGGCTGCAAATCTTTTCTTTCTAGATTTAATAATCCAAATAATAAATTCCTATCTTGCGGTATAACAACTGGTTACACAGAAGATTATAACCATAGTAGATTGATCTATTCTAGGAATGCTGAGCGGGAAATTTATCCAGTAGTACTGGAATGGTTGACAAAGAAAATCTGACCGCCAAAGGGTCATTTCTGATAAGTGTTTGGAAAGCTGAATTGAAATATCCTATGTTTTAATTTTTGGGCGTGCTAAAAATATATTATGAAAGCTTTTTTTTATTTATTGATTTTATTCCTGGTCGTGAGTTGTTCAAGCCCTCAAAAGAGCCTTGAAAATCGAAACTATGTTAAAGCATATAAATCGGCGTTAAATAATTTAAGAAAGAAAAATCCTGATAAAGCCAGTAAAGAGGTTTTAATGATTGCCCTAAGGGAAATTATCAAAAGAGAACGAATTTATGTGGAATCGGCGAAAGTTTCTGGTTCTGTAAAAAGGCAAATTGAAAGCCTTAATGTCATTGATGAATTAAAAGAAAAAATCAATAGGGCAGAACCGTACATGAACGATGAATTTTTGGAAGATTATTTTAAGTTACAAGAGGATGAGGAATTATTGATCTCAGACATCAGTGAGTATTATATATCTGCAGGATTGGGACACCTGGAAGAATATCATCAAACGAAACGAAAAATTGAGGCAAGAAAAGCTTTTGAAAATTTCCAAAGATCAGATAAATTTACTCGTTTGACATATGAACTGGACTCCATGATGGAAAATAGCCTTGAGCTTGCACAAGTTATTTATTACATCGAAATATCTACGCTATGGAATATGTCGCATGCCTGGAAAATAGAACAGGAATTAAGTGACTTAGACAACAATAATCAACAATTTAGAAAAGTATATACTGGCACTTCGCCTTCAAATTTAGATATTGACTGTCGTATTGAAATTAGTTTTAGTAGACTTGATATTGATACTAAAGAACGAGAAGATAGAGAAGATTTTGAGCGGAACATAACGACGACAGAAACAACCACCAATGCGGATGGAGAAGAGATCCAAGTAGAAACAACGACGACGGTCAAGGCAACGGTGATTACCGAGCAAATTACCAAAACGGCAAAATGGGATGTCGATATTTCCGTCAGAGGCACCAATAACTGTGATGTGCGTGGCACTCGATTCACGGAGGAAGTTGTTTCGAGTATTGAAACGAAGAGGGTGGAAGGCGATGAACAAGCACTTCCTTCCAGATATAATGCTAGCAATAATGCAAGTCTAATGAGCGATGACAATATGATCGATCAATTACTAGATAAGATTAATTATCAAATTAATCGATGTTTGTTTTAGCATATCTCAAACAACTTCTATAATAAAAAAATGATTTTCCTAGATGGAATTTAAAACATTAACCGGCGTAACACAAAAAGAAATCCTTGATGTCTTCAATTTATCCTTTTCAGATTATTTCGTTCCATTTAAATTAACCTTGGAGCAATTAGCGACCAAGATGGTAGCAGACAACGTGGATTTGAACTTATCGGTAGGAGTTTTTGATCATAAAAAACTGATCGCTTTTATACTACATGGATTTAGTGATATTGATGGTCAAAAAATTCTATATAATGGCGGTACAGGAGTAATCCCAATCCATCGAGGGCAAGCCTTAACACAAAGGATGTACGAATTTATTCTTCCCATGATCAAGGAAAAACAAATAGAGACGTTGATGCTTGAGGTAATTTCTCAAAATATTCAGGCTATAAAATCCTACCAGCGAGTAGGGTACACACGAGTAAGAAGTTTAGCATGTTATCGTGGAACGCTAAAAGATTTACCAATTAATAATGAGTTGGAGATTAAAAAAATAAAACAGTACGATTGGAAGAAAATGCAATCCTTTTGGGATGTTACACCAACCGCGCAAAATTCAATTCAGGCTATTAATGAATTAAACTCCATGCTTTTATGCTGTGGTGGTTTTTTTAATAATCAGTTGGTGGGTTATGTGGTTTACAATCCAACAACCAAGCGATTACCGCAAATTGCCATCCATAAAGCATTTAGAGGAAGAAGAATCGCTACCACCTTGCTTCAGTATCTTCGTTCAAAATTCGATCCTTCCCTTGTGGTCATAAACGTAGATAAGCGGAATCAACCTATTAATGATTTTTTTGAAAAAGTTGGGCTAGAATGTTTTTTAGAACAAATGGAAATGAAGCGAGAGATGAAGGATCAGTAAGCGTGGAACTAAAGTCGGCCAAACGGCGGTTAATGGTTAAAAAAAATAAGCCATGCACCTACAAATCCCCAAATCATTTATAATAGAAACGGAAAGATTCGTCCTCCGGATTCCAACTATTAAAGACTTCCCTTATATTTTTTCAGCCACTAGATCTAGCGGCTTTAATGATGGAATGCTATGGGAACCACCAGAAAATATATCCGATCTAATGGATCCTTTTAATAGAGGCATCGAAGCTTGGGAATTAGGTACCGCTTTTTCTTTTACCATTCAGAAAAAAGAAGACCCTAGACTTATTGGAAGAATAGGAATTCGCCAATCTGATTCCCCACAGGTATGGTCAGTAGGATTTTGGACACATCCAGATATCCAAAATCAAGGAGTTATGACGGAAGTGCTGAAAGCAATTATAGAATTTGGATTTGAAACTTTAGGAGCTACACGGATTGAGGCTTGTCATGCTATTTGGAATAAAGCCAGTGAAAAAGTCCTTAAGAAAAATGGGATGCAATTTGTTCGGTTTATTGAAAAGGGATTTATGAAAAATGGAGCGTGGGTAGCTGAAAATTTATTGGCCATTAATAGGGTAAATTTTGAAAAATTTTTTAATGGATCCTAGTTATTGCCAATTATTTAGATTGTCATTAAATTTATAGGTAGAATACCAGTTTTTACAGGATACCATTTATGATATTACCATCCCATTTCTTTCTTTCAAATGTCGTCTTTTTACCTACCTGCAAAAACTTCCTTTGATGTGGTTTTTTTTTGGTAATATTATGGTCTAAATCCAATTTTAGTTGCTTTTTTGACGTTCCGACCCAATTTTAGTCAGAAAACCTAATTTTATTTCTTTTTAACCTAAAATATTATGCTTAGAAGAACAATTTCTACCCTTATCTTTTTAATGGCCGTTACAAGCTTCTGTTTTGGACAAATTGTTCCAATCCAGGAATTCTCTTTAAATAGCTATGGACAGCCTCAAATTGAAATCGAGGCAGCAGCAGATAAATACTATTTGTTGACGGTGCGACACGAACCAGATCTAATGTATGAATCAATTACATCTATGACTATGGGGGTAGATGGAACTTTGATCATCTCTGAGCCAGGGGCCGCTTTTCAGCAGCAAAATTACCAGGTAACCCAACATTCCATTGCCAACCCTGATGACACGGATGGAGATGGGATTGATGATATCACGGAGTTCAATGATATGCCTACCAATGCTCCATTAAATTATGCCGAAGCTGTTTCCTTTATTGATGGAACAACTTCTATCCCAGATGCTGAAACGTTTAATAATTTAGCTACCATTCAGAATGTCTCATGGGCGCCTTTTTTAGATGGACAACAGTATGTGAAATTCGGAATACTTGACAGGGATACCGACGAACCTAAGGTTTATTTTATCAATAGTAACACCCATATTATTCATGGCAATTTTTTTAACGCTATTGGTGCAAGCGTTATTGGAGATGATGGTTCGGGTGAAATTGTTTTTAATCCTAATGATATCCTTCCAAATGGATCGATCGGTAGCTATTCCTTTAATTTTTCTTTTGGAGACGCCAAAAATTTTGAAGCTACGCAAAGAACTTTTGAGTTGTTGGCAGCTAATATGCCTTTTTTAACCAATAATCTGAAACACTTCATTGGTGATAATGGAGAAGCGCAGTACAATTCCCAATATAAGGATGATTACATAGGGTCAAGAATAGACGTTGTTTTAGAATCAGAACTTTTTAGTGATATTGATTTTATCCCTTTCAATAAAACAGAAGGATATGGATTTTTTAGACAGATGGAACTAGATGAAAATCCAGCTTCGAGAGATATCGTTTTATATGATGCCTTACCAAACTCTTTACCCAGAGTAGGTGGAATTATTACCTCTGTTATCCAAACACCTCTATCGCATGTAAATTTAAGAGCGATTCAAGACAATGTACCGAATGCCTATATTAAAGAACCGCTTCTAATTGATTCAATTGCGAATCTCTTAGGCAATTATATTTACTATAGGGTAGAAGACGATAAATATTTTATCAGAGAAGCCACGCTTGATGAAGTAAATGCTTGGTATGAGGATCTAAGACCGACTGAAGAACAGATACCAGATCGTGATTTGAGTTTTACGGAGATTTTACCATTGGATTCAATTGGTTTTGAAATGTCAACAGCCTTTGGTGCTAAGTGTTCCAACGTGGCGACGATGCGTTCTTTTGGATTTCCAGAAGGTACCATTCCCGATGGCTTTGGAATACCGTTTTATTATTATGATGAATTTATGAAATTCAATGGTTTTTACGATGATGTGGAAGATATGATTTCGGATAATGATTTTATCAATGATCTTGAAACTAGAATTGAAATGCTTAAGGACTTCAGAAGGGAAATCAAAGATGCTCCGATGCCACAATGGATGTTGGATAATTTGCAAGCCATGCACGATGCTTTTCCAGAAGGTACAGCAGTGCGGTGTCGGTCAAGTACTAATAACGAGGATTTACCTGGATTTAGTGGAGCAGGATTATATACTTCCAAGACACAGCATTTGGATGAAGGTCATATTTCAAAATCTATCAAACAGGTGTATGCGAGTATGTGGAATTTTAGAGCTTTTGATGAACGTGATTTTTATCGGGTCGATCATTATATCGCTGCTATGGGTGTGCTTTGTCACCCCAATTATCAAGAGGAAAAATCCAATGGGGTAGGCGTCAGTATTGATCCTGTTTTTGATACAGAAAATACGTTTTATTTGAATACACAAGTTGGTGAATTTTTGATCACTAATCCTGACGCAAATTCTATTCCAGAGGAAATTTTATTAAATCAAGATCCTGCGGAAGGATATGTTTTATTGAGAGAATCTAATTTAGTGCCTATCGGCCAATTGGTAATGGGAGAAGAATACCTTGATTTAATGCGAGAGTATTTGCAAGTGATTCATGATGAATTTGCTATCCTCTACAATGTCGTCGGCGTAGACGGTTTCGGGATGGATATAGAATATAAGGTTACCGCAGAAGATCAATTAATTATTAAGCAAGCAAGACCTTGGGTTTCTTTTTGGGCGGATATCAAATCGGCCTATGACTTGACAGCAGTCGAAATCACAGAGCCAGAAAGTTCTTCCTCCTTAGGTGATTCCGAATTGGTATCTGTAAATGTTGGCAACAGAGGATTAAAAAGTATGGAAGATTTTGATCTTACTTTATTGGTCGATGGTCAAGAAGTGGAGACCTTGACAGTGAGTGATGTTTTATCTCCTCAATCCGATGGTAGTTATCAATTTACAACTCCACAGGATTTCTCAGCTATAGGCGACTATAATCTCGAAGTCATTGTTGCGCATCCTTCTGATGGATATTCAGAAAACGATACGACGAGCCTTGTACTAACTAAACTACATTTCTTAGAAGGCGGTATTACGCTCCTTGATGGAGAAGCGAAATGTGGAAACGAAGTGCTGGTGAATGTTTCTGTCACCAACTATGGAGAAGCCACCTTTAACGACACTAGAATAGAAGTAATCTCCAATGGTTTGGCCGTCGATACTGTGATGTATGATTTTGGAATTCCTTATCAGGCAGAAGTTCAGATTGGTATCACCGTAACTGAAAATCTCAACCAAACTGATAATGAAATCATTTTAAACCTACTAAGTGTGAATGGTGCACAAGATGCTATACTCGACAATAATTCTACCTCGTATACCACAGATTTGGATTCTGATTTTGATAATATTACTTTGATCATTAAGGCAGATAATTATCCTGAGGAAACAACTTGGGAATTATACGATATCAATAATAACCAAGTCGTAAGTACTGGTGACCTTGATGGGGTAGCAGATCAAGAAACCGTGACCGAGGATATTTGTGTGGATTATGGTGCTTGTTATACCTTTACCCTTTATGATTCTTTCGGTGATGGAATTTGTTGTAATTTTGGTCAAGGTAATTTCATGCTAATGAATTCCTCTGGCGATACCTTAGCGGTAAATGATGGAGATTTTGATCACTTTACGGAAGAAGTATTTTGCCCAAGTGCTCTGGGTTGTGCTTTTACTGCTGACGTAGCTGTGACACCTGCTTCTGAAGAAAATGCCTCAGATGGTAGTATCACTGTTAACCCAACGGCGGGAGCGGAACCATATAGCTATAGTTTTGATAATGGCCAAACGTATAGCACAAGTAATTCAATTGAAAATCTATCGCCTGGTGATTACCTAGTATTGGTCAACGATGTTACTGGAACTTGTTCTTATTTTGAGATAGTGACCGTGGGTGTTGCAATACCTACCAACATCGAAAACTTAGAAGCTGGTAACTTAAAAGTATATCCTAATCCAGTAACAGATGATTTAATTATCGAAGTGGAAGAATCTACAAGTATACCTGGACCGATAAACATTGATATTTTTGATTATCTGGGTAGACGTGTACAACAAGCGATTATCAGCGGATCTGGTACTAACAGAAAAGCAATTATCTCTATGGAAAATTTTGTAGCTGGATGTTATTTCGCTAAATGTTATAACGATGATTTTGAACAAAACTTCAAAGTGATTAAGATTGATTAATTTGGTCGCATATTAGTTTTGATCTTCGGCCTTTTCTCATTTGAGAAAAGGCCGAAGTTTGTTATACCTTTATCCTTAAAAACTATTCAAAATTTTATTTCTACTTAATGATGCCTAAATATCAAGTCCATCCTGACATTAGAAAAGCGGAAACCCTTCCTTCTGAGTTTTATAAGAGTGAAATCGTCTTTGAAAAAATCAAAGAAAATATTTTTACAAAGTCTTGGCATTGGTTAGGAGATGAACATGAACTTGTTCCTTTTGCGCAAAGTGCACATCCATTGATGTTATTGGAGTCTTATTTATCTGAGCCTATAGTACTTATCAGGGATTCTGAAAATCAAGTAAAATGTTTTACGAATGTTTGTACCCATCGAGGAAATCTTATTCTACATAATCCAAGCCAAATAAGAAACCTTACCTGTGCGTATCATGGTAGAAGGTTTGATCTAGATGGAAGCTTTAAATTTATGCCTGCTTTTGAAGAAGCAAAAGATTTTCCTAGACCTTGTGATAATTTACGGGAATTTTCATTAGAAAAATTAGGCCCCCATTTGTTTGTTGGCTTGGAACCAGATTTTGATTTTTCTCAAGTTATCAAAAGAATGCAAGAACGGATTGGCTTTTTACCACTTAACGAGTTTAAAGTCGAAAAAGCCTTGAATAAAACTTATATAATCAATTGCCACTGGGCCTTATATTGTGATAATTATTTAGAAGGCTTTCATATTCCTTTTGTACATGCTGATCTTAACGCGGTGTTAGATTATGGGAACTATGCAACAGAAATTTACAACCATGTAAACCTTCAAATTGGTTATTCAAAAGGAGGAGAAGAGGTTTTTGATTTGCCAGAAGGACATATAGATTTTGGGAAAAAGGTCGCAGCCTATTATTACTGGATATTTCCCAATATGATGTTTAATTTCTATCCTTGGGGACTTTCCATAAACATCGTTAAACCCATCAGTATTCATAAAACAAAAGTGTCTTTTATTACTTATGTTTATGATGAAACCAAGCTCGAAACAGGTGCCGGCGCTATGTTAGATAAAGTGGAACGAGAAGATGAATTTGTGGTAGAAGGTGTACATAAAGGATTGCAATCTCGCTTTTATAAATCTGGAAGGTTTTCTCCCACTATGGAAAAAGGCGTACACCATTTTCATTCCTTGTTGGCGGAGTATATGAATAAGGAAGAGTAGGGTTTGTTCTTGTGCTCAATTTGTGAAAGAAAATTCATGCAAAATTGAATATGCAGTATTGAACAATAATCGTGTCTAATTTCGTATTTTGCAACATCGCTTCCGAATGACTACTCATATCTAATAAATCTAAATCAATCATTTATGACCGCAAAAACAATCATCAAAAAAGCGGCTTTTGCCATCCCGGTTTTATTACTTCTCAGCGTATTTATTTTCAGATATGCCCCTGCCATAATGGTTGGACTTATCAGTGTACCAACGCTATTACTGATATTAGCCATCGTAATCATATTTGTCTATTATTTTATAAAGATTTTGAAAACTATTGAATAATTATCACAGAAAGTGATTAGGTTTTCTGAACATGAAATAATTTTTATTCAACGATAAAATGAATATTCATGAATTTAATTATTATCTGTGGTCCACCAGCTTCTGGAAAAATGACAGTAGGCCAGGCCTTGCAAGAAGTCACTGGATATAAACTATTCCATAATCATTTATCCTTAGAATTAGTCAACCAGTTTTTTGATTTTGGGACTACTCATTTTAGTCACTTAGACAAAAAACTTAGATTTGCTATCTTTGAAGAAATTGCTAAAAGTGAAATAACCGGTTTGATCTTTACTATTGTTTGGGATTTCAATGAAAAGGATGATGAAGATTACATTGATCAGGTTGTCCAAGTTTTTAAAAATCGAAATCCGAAGGTAGGAATTGTTGAACTTAATTGTGATTTGGAAGAACGTTTAAAGCGCAATAAAACGGAGAATAGATTAAAACATAAACCTTCAAAAAGAGATATTGATTTTTCAACTAAGTTGCTTTTAACAGAGCATAAATTATATCGAACAACCTCAGAAGAAGGAGAATTCCTTGAAAAGAAGATTCTAAAAATAAATAATACCCATAAATCCGCAAAGAAGGTAGCGGAAATGATTGTATCACATTATAGTTTATGAAAAAACCACTAATTTTTATCCTTGCCCTCCTTATTAGTTTTTTGAATCTTTCTGCTCAGAACGAACTAATAGTCAATGCCTATCATCGGAATACCATCTCTTTGAATGGTCAATGGAAATACATTATTGATCCATACGAAAATGGATATTATAATTATCGTTATCAACCTTTTGACCAACAGGAATCTCCTGGCGCTGGTGCGTTTTTTAATAATTCAAAACCTAAAAGTCCCTCAGATTTGGTAGAATACGATTTTGATCAAATGGATGATATTTTAGTGCCAGGTGATTGGAATAGTCAAAAAAAGGAACTCTTATATTACGAAGGAACCGTTTGGTACAAAAAGTCTTTTGATTATAGGATTCCCCAAAAAGCAGGTCGCCTTTTCGCATATTTTGAGGCATCAAATTATAAAACGGAAGTTTATTTAAATGGAAAAAAACTTGGTACTCACGTAGGAGGTTTTACCCCTTTTAATTTTGAAATTACAGATTTGGTAAAAGAAAAAGATAATTTCTTGGTGGTAAAAGTCGATAATAAAAGACGAAAAGATGGAATTCCAACCTTAAATACCGATTGGTGGAATTACGGGGGGATTACCAGAGACGTACAATTAATTGAAACATCCGCAAACTTTGTTCAAGATTATTTTATTCAATTAAATCCAACAGACGATAAAAAAATAAAAGGCTATGTCACTTTGAACGGTAAAGATGTCCAAGGGCAAGAAGTAATTATCAAAATCCCAGAATTGAAAATTACAAAAAAAATCAACTTTGCTGCGGATACCCGTGCTGCCTTTGAAATGTCTGTAAATAACTTAAAATATTGGTCTACGGAAAATCCATATCTATATGAGGTTATCATTCAAACAAAAGAAGAAACCATTAAAGATAGAATTGGTTTTCGAACTATTGGCACTAGTGGTTCAAAAATTTTATTAAATCATCAACCCATTTATCTAAGAGGTATTTCGATTCACGAAGAAAGCCCCCTAAGAATGGGCAGAGGACATTCTAAAGCAGATGCCAAGAAATTATTAGAATGGGCACAAGAACTTGGGTGTAATTATGTACGCTTGGCGCATTATCCGCACAACGAACATATGGTCCGCTTGGCGGATGAAATGGGCATTTTAGTCTGGGAAGAAAATCCAGTTTACTGGACCATCTCTTGGGAAAATAAAACTACCTATCAAAATGCTGAATGCCAACTTTCTGAATTAATTGCCAGAGATAAAAATAGAGCTAGTGTTATCATTTGGTCGATGGCCAACGAAACACCAAACGTTCCGGCACGAAACGAATTTCTAAAAAAACTAGCAAAATACACTAGAAACAATGATCCTACTAGACTGATTAGTGCGGCCTTGGAACAAAAAAATTATAAAGGTAATCCAACCATTCGAACAATCGATGATCCCTTTGCGGAAGAAGTAGATGTCTTAAGTTTTAATGAATATATTGGCTGGTATGATGGACTTCCTGAAAAATGCGAAAAGATAACTTGGAAAATCGAGCAAGACAAACCAGTGCTAATTTCAGAGTTTGGTGCTGGGGCAAAACAAGGATTGCATGGAAATAAAAACGAACGCTGGACAGAAGAGTTTCAAGAAGATCTTTATATCAAGACTTTGGCTATGTTGGATAAGATTGATAAAATCCAAGGTCTTTCTCCTTGGATTTTGGTAGATTTTAGATCGCCAAGAAGGGTTTTACCTAACATTCAAGAAGGATGGAATCGCAAAGGTTTGATATCAGAGGATGGAACAAAAAAGAAAGCATTTTTTATTTTAAATGATTATTATAAAAATAAAAAATATTCAGAATAATTATTCGCAAAAATAACTTTATTATGAAATACGTATCCATTCTATTTTTTATACTGCTTGCCACGATTGGTAAAACTCAAACGAATCCCTATCCAATAAACGTTGAAAGAGGTAGTTTTTATTCTGAAACCCTTCAGATGGAAAAATCCTTTCAAGTATTTTTACCAGAATCTTATCATTATTCAGATGCCAGTTCTTATCCAGTGGTTTATTTGATGGATGGAGATTATAATTTTTATTATCAAACGGGAATTGTGGAAATGCTTTCTAATGTAAGCGAAAAAATTCCAGAGGCAATTGTTGTTGGTATTTCTGATAATGGCAATGCTGGTTACCGCCAAAATTGTACCATGCAAACAGAAAAAAATCCTAAAGGGAATACCAAAAAATTCCTTAGTTATCTTGAAAAGGAATTAAAGGTTAAGATAAGATCTACCTATCGCGTTTCTCCGTATGAAATTTTAATCGGACATTCTCTTGGGGGATTATTTGCCACCAATGTTTTCTTGGAACAACCTGATGCTTTTAATGCCTATATAGCTATTGACCCGTCTTATTGGTGGGAAGATAATTTGATCGTCACCGTCGCTGACAGCCTCTTGAAAGGAAAAGAAGATATCACCGCTAATTTTATAGTTACACTTGCTGATTCCAAACAAATGGGCGTCCATGAATTTGTTGGTGTTTTAGAAAAAAGATTCCCAGACTCAAAAAAATGGAACTTCAATTATTATAAAAATGAAACCCATGGTTCCGTTGGAATGATTTCGGTAAGAGAAGGTCTAGTGAAAATTTTTGAAGACTGGGAATTACCAAGAGTCAAATTTTACGAATTAGGTACCGCCACCAAGGTGATGGATCATTATGTAAAATTGTCAGAAAAATACAATGGCATCACCAGAATTCCACCGCTCCTTTTTTCTAATATTATCTACTATTATTTCAGAACCAATCAGCCTGCTGAACTAGATATTATAGAAGCAGCGGTCCATAAAAATTTTCCTGCTTCCAGTGATGACTTTTATGCAAAAATGGGTGCTTACCTTTTGGAATCTGAAAAATATGCAGAAGCGGAAAGCCTATTAAAAAAGTCAATTGGTAAAAATTCTAAGGCCTATAAATCCTATGATGCTTTATCAAAACTTTACTATGCTCAAGGAGCATTTGAACCAGCAAAAAACCATGCTGAAAAAGCCGTCAAAATTGCTAAAGCCGTTAAAGTTAGACAATGGCAACTTAATGAGTTGGAGTCGAATTTAAGTTTGGTGAAAAAGAATTAAAAATAAAAATGGATTTTATCATAAAAAAGATATTAGATTGGCAAAGTAAAGATGTTGTAAATATTTTCGATGAAGTAAATTTATGGTCCGCACCATTTGGAAAACTATTATTAGAGAATATTCCTATGAGACCAGGAATGACGGTAGTTGATATAGGTTTTGGAACTGGATTTCCGTTGGTAGAATTAGCCCAGCGATTTGGTGAAAAAAGTAAAATTATAGGGATTGATATTTGGAAAGAAGCCGTAGCAAGAACCAAAGAAAAAATAAAAGTTCTTGAGCTTGAAAATATAGAAATAAATGAGCAAAATGCCATTAATATCGATATTTTAGACAATACGGTTGATCTGGTTACTTCTAATCTTGGTATCAATAATTTTGAAAATAGAACCAAAGTCTATACTGAAATATATCGAATTCTTAAGCCAGAAGGTCGCTTAGCTATCACCACTAATCCAATCGGGACATTCGAAGAATTATTTAATCTATTTGAGGGGATCTTAAAAATTTTGGGAACGGCTGATGATGTTGAACAATTCAAAAACTATCTTTCTAATCGAAGTACGGAGGAAGAAATTATTAAAGAATTTGAAAAATCTAATTTGAAATTTATGAAAAGCAAATCGGAGAAAACCAATATTAGGTTTGCTACTGCAGAAGCGGTTCTCAATCATAGCCTCATCAGATGTGGATTTAAAGCAGGTTGGAACCAATTTTTAAGGTTAGAGATTAGAACAACGTTTTACGAAATGTTGAGTGAAAAGATTAATCAAACCATAAAAAATAAAGGAGAATTTAAAATGAGTATCCCCATGCTTTATTTAGAATTTAGAAAATGATTAATACGTGTTTTTTAATCATGTTTTACTATTTTAAAGTATTTTTAAAAAATGGTTATCCATGAACCAGCTAGAAAAACTTCAACAACTAAAATATAAAGTATAAAACATGAAATTGACCACACTATTATTTGCATCCCTATTATTCCTTCCCAATTTAGAAGGTCAAGAGATCACCAATTTTATAGCATTAAAAAATGCCTTAAAAGAAAATGGTGTATATGCCCCACCGAAGACCTATCAATATCAGGTTGCCAAGTTTGATGCAAATGGAGATACCATTTCAACCGAATTGGTCAACATGCGCATCCCATCTGAATTAAATACCGAAACATTTGAAGATGGGAAAGTCTATTTTATTTGGGAATATAATTCCTATCCAGCGCTTGAAAAAGAGTTAGGTCCAATCTCCAGAGCATTTAAAGAGAAAGATTGGGTGGCGGCAGATACTACTACGATGCGATTCAATGACGAAGTCCTTTACCTACATCCCATGCGCGAAAACCAATACTATCAAGCAGAAGTTGCTGCACATCCTTATATAAAATTTACTGATTGGGAAGATGGAAAATTCCAATCTAAAATAGTCATCCTGAAAGGATTTGGAAAATATAACATGCAAGAATACATATCTCAATTTGAAGTTAAAGGAAAACAATCCTTTAATTTGAAGGGAGAAGAATTAGACTGTTATGAGCTGGTTGCTAAGACCCGTACCAAAGCCTTTTCTTTTGGTGCTGCCAAAGGAAAAAAGAATGAGGTCTTTGGAGAAAAGGAAATAATAAATACAACAACATTGCTAGTCAACGAAAAATATGGTTTTGTAAAAATTTATTACCAATTTTATGATGACGAATCTTTGATTATGGAGATGTTGGACTAGGGATAAAATTTTCATTTACAATAACCTCCTAATTAGCTTATGCCGCAATCTTTGGTTAAACAACTTGCTTTCTCAGGGAAAAATTATAACCAAATCCTTCAAGCGCTTGAAGATGCTCCTCCGAATTTTTCAGAGGAATCTTTAGCGTCAGTTAAGGATAAAATTAACCAATACATCTTTGACTATCACCGTGCTCGTCAAGTGAAATTGGAGGCATTAAACCAATTAATGATTGGAAGCGTTCTGACTATGTTAGGATTGACCTTTACGGCTGGCTCTTATTCCTCTTCTAGTGGTAAATATCTCTTGGCCTATGGATTGATATTAGGTGGCGCTTGGATATTTAAAGAAGCCTATAAAATTTATATTTTACCTTTGGAAGATTTAGTACCTAAAAAACGTCGTTTTAAAAGGTTTTCAAGAATGTTTTAGATTTAATTTCAAAAATAAAAAATCATGAAAAAGGTAATTTGCTTTTTATCCAACGTTCAGATTCAAAGTGCCTTACTATGGGCCATTGTGATTCTCGCTTGTGCTTTTATTTCTAGAGAAGCAGCTATCATGAACATTTTAGTCACCGCCGCTGGCTTTCATGTAGTTTTACTTTCAACTAAGTTGGGAAAGAATAAAAAGCGTAGCGAGGCTAAGGGGTAGGGATTCAGGTTTCATAAAAAGTATTTTCCAATTTTTGGTTCGAATTAAAACCTCATCTCCCTTAAAATTCAAATGTGGATGAAATGGTTCAAAATAAAGCAACCGATATTGGCTATAGAATTCTATTCAAACTTAGCTAATTTAAATAAGAAAACTTCATGAACGGATCAACAGAAAAAAAAAGACCAGCATTGGTTACAAAAACTAAAAGAAGAAAGCTGGGAGGCGGAACTCCTGATTTCAACAGTAGCCATTTTTGGAACGATCCAACTTTTTAAATTGATAGATTGGGCGACTATTATTGCCATCGATCGCTTGCCCCCAAGTCAATATATCGTCGGGTATGGCATTGTATTTTTGGGTTTACTGGCCGTTAGTATTTTGACCACAATGTTTATTGTACATTTTTTATTGCGTGCTTATTGGGTGGGATTGGTAGGTCTCAATTCTGTGTTTCCTGATTATAGTATTGAAGATAGTGCGTATTCAGAAATTTATACCCGTAAAATGTTATCTATTTTACCAAGATTAAAAAAGACGATTAAAGATGTCAATGAATTAAGTAGTGTGATATTTTCTTCTGCATTTTTTATGTTGATGATTTATGTTAATTTTTCTTTGGTAATATGTCTTCTGTTGGTCTTGTATAATCTGCTATTAGATCGTGTGCCTCAAATAATTTTATATTTTCCTGTAATTCTATTTGGAGTTCTACTTGTACTCTCAATAATAATTTCTGTATTGGCTAATGTAAAGGCCTATAAGGAGAATGAACCCATTCAAAATTGGTACTTTAAAGTATCGAAATGGTCCTCTATGATTATGATGGGACCTCTTTATGTATACATGCTACAAATATCCATGACTTTTGGCAGTAATTTTAAAAAGAAAAAATCTTTAATTGGATTGACGATTGCTACTATTTGTATTGGATTTATTATTGCAATGGTTCAGTTTAATAATAGTAGGATTCCGTATTTGATACGTTACGAATCCACGGTTGACACCATAAGATCAAAAAGTGAATTTTATGCTGATCGGGACGCAGCACACGAATTTTTAGTCACGCCACAAATTGATCATGATATTATAGAATCAGATATGACTAGATTATTTATTCCTATTTTTTCTTATGAAAAAAAGATGTTTAATAATATTTGTGGAGCAGAACCAGAAACGCGAGACGAAAGAAAAAAATGGTTTTTTGACTGTTATCATAATTACCATCTGATTGTTTTAGATGGTGATACACTTACACAAACCTTCCGAAAATATAACTTGCCTGAAACAGGTCAATTTGGAATTATTACCTATCTTGATTTGGAAGGAAAAAAGAATGGAGGTCATGTTCTTCAGGTTTCTAAAAATCTTAAGGAGTCGGTGGCGTGGGAGATTCCCTTTCAGCGGGTTAGACGTAGGTAAAGGTAAGGTTATTAGAAGTGATTTTAGACAGAAGTATCAAATAAAATAAAATGAATTTACAACTTAGACCTACCGTTTCTACTGATGTTATCGACTTAAAAAAAGTGTTAGATACCATTGAATTATTTCCGTCTGAAATGCTGGATGGTATGATCGCAGACTATTTTAATAATCCAGAATCGGAACAGATTTGGTTCACTGCGGTGATAGACGATGTTCCAATTGCACTTGGATACTGCGCTCCTGAAATGTTAACGGAGGGTACTTTCAATCTATATGCCATCGGAGTGAAAAGTGATTTCCAAGGTAAAGGAATTGGTCATCGAATGATGACTTATCTAGAAAAACAATTAACCTTGGCAGGACATCGTATCTTAATTGTAGAAACTTCTGGAGGACCTGATCTTGCCTTAACGAGAAAATTTTACGAAAATTTAAATTATCAAAAAGAAGCCGTCATCCGAGACTTTTGGAGCGAAGGGGAAGACAAGGTTATTTATTGGAAAAAATTGAATCAATAGCTTATGAAACCGACCTTGATTATTCTTTCTGATTTATGGGGCGCAAAGAGATCGAGTTGGCTGGATAATTTTCAAAAAACACTAGGAGATGATTATAAAATTAAATTCTATGATGCTTGTGTTTTAGGAGAAATTGATAGTAGTGACGACCAGGAAAAAAACATTCACCGACAGTTTATTGATTTTGGAATTCAAAAAGCAGTTAAAAAACTTTTAACGTTAGAAAAAGAACCACAAATGTATCTTGGTTGCAGCGTTGGAGGAGTTATCCTTTGGAAAGCAGGGTTGCAGGGTTTGCCAATTAAAAAACTGTTGACGATCTCTGCGACTCGATTACGAAAGGAAATAGAAAAGCCAAATTGTTCTGTTGAATTATATTTTGGACAAGAAGACAGTTACCAACCGGATGGAAATTGGTTTAAGAACATGAAAATCAAAGGTCATTTTATTCCAAGAGGAGGACATGATATTTATAAAGATCAACTCGTTGTTAAGCAAATCCTTCATCTATTAAGATTACAATGAAAAAAATAATTTTGAAAATTTTTATCATATTATTGATTCCTATTTTATGGGTTAGTTGCGCTAAAAAAAAGCAAAGTGAATTACCTTTTCTTGGATTCCATGAAATAAATGCGCAAGACACGATCTATTACCAAATTCCGAAATTTAGTTTTCGAAATCAAGATAGTGTGGTGATCGATAATAAACATTTGTCGAATCATATTTATGTAGCCGATTTTTTTTATACATACTGTCCAACCATATGTCCGCGTGTTAAATCGCAAATGCTACGAATTTACGATAAATATAAAAATGAAGATAAGGTAAAGTTAGTTTCCTTTGCACTGGATCCTAAAAGAGACGATGTGGATCACCTTAATTTATACGCTAAAAATTTAGCGGTTGCCAGTAATAAATGGTATTTCTTAACCGGTGATAAGGAAAAAATTTGGGACTTAGCAGGACAATTTTTAATTTCTGTCAGAGCTGATAAGGATGAGCCTGGCGGGATTTTTCATTCTGGAAAAATTATGCTGATTGATCCTAATGGACATATTAGAGGGTTTGCGGAAGGAACACTTGAAGAAAAAGTAACTATATTGATGGAGGAAATTGATTTATTAATTACGGAAATTTCACCAGATTAAAAAATGAAAGAGATAAAATAAAATTTCTATTTTAAGGTTAATAAGTTATCTCCTTTGGATTAATCTTTTTCTAAAATTCAAGAGGTTAAGTTCTGTTTGTTTGATCGACTTTAAAATCCGCTCTACCTTGAAAATCCTCACTCCATATTTTCTTTATTCCAAGGGATATTTTTTGTTTGTTGGGTTGATGAGTTTATTAACGTTTCTTATTTTTTTACAAGTTGGATTAGGATCTTTAACCTTGATGTTTTGGTTTAAGGTAATTACGAGTGCGCTGGCGGTGATTTTTTATAATAATTTAAAAGCCAAAGAATTATTTTTCTACTTGAATATTGGAATAGGTAAAAAAGAATTATCGAGCTTTTTATTGTTGATGGATTTTATTTCTTGGTTTATAGGAATATTTATTTTGATTAAACTCTGCGGAACTTAGCATGAAAGAGTCGATAAAAATAGATAGTGTATTCTTAAATTTCAGAGAGCATAAAGTTCTTAGAGGTATTAGTTTTGAATTTTATAAAAATAAAGTTACTGGCATTTTGGGCCGGAACGGTTGTGGTAAATCTTGTTTTTTGAAGATTATCACTGGACAACTTAAGCCGGCTTCTAAGCATCTCTCTTACCAAGGTAAATTATTGGATAACCTATACAAAGAATCTGGTTTGATTAATTATTTACCCCAGCATGAATTTCACCCCAAGTCTATTCAAGTCTCCAAATTAATTCAATTATATGGGCTTGAACTCCAAGGATTCATAACGCAATATCCGTTTCTGGAAAAAAATATCAACTTAAAATTTTCTGATCTATCCGGTGGAGAAAAAAGAATTCTTGAGGTGCTACTTGTGATGGAAGCTGATACAAAATTTACTATTCTAGATGAGCCATTTTCTCATATTATGCCTGTTCATGTCCAGTTGGTCAAAGATCGGATTCAGGCCTTAAGTGCCAAAAAAGGAATTTTAATTACCGATCATCAATATCAGAATGTTGTAGAAATTTCTGATTCCTTGTTTTTATTGAAAGATGGGGTTTTTAAAATGGTAAAAGAGGAAGAAGATTTACGATTTAATGGTTATATTCGATAATCTAAGTAAACAACTTCATAATATGTCATCATGAAATTTCTCTTGCAGATCCTTGGACTTGTTATTATTCTGATTGGAATTACCCTCTTAGTCGCACCCGATATTATTATAAATTGGATGGAAAGTAGGTTGGAGAAGAAAAGTCTTTATAGGTTAGCGATTGGTGTAAGGATCGTATTTGGCATGCTTCTTCTTTTTGTTGCCAGCCGGTCTAAATTTCCAATGGTACTTCGTTTTTTTGGGGTGGTGAGTATATTAGCTGCCATCTTTTTTCTTTTTCTAGGACATCAAGGTTTTATAGAATTATTGACCACGATGCTACCAAAGATAAAATCGTTTGCATGGTTGAGTGGTTTGGTTGGGATTGGAATAGGTGGGCTGTTATTATATTCGTTTTGGGGCGTTCAAAAGGGTAGAGAAATTTAATCAAAATTGAGTAGATGGAATTTTATTCAAAAAAATATAGTTCTTTTATATTGCTAATTTTGAATGATAAAAATTAATTAAATAGGAAACTTAAAACATGGAAAAGATATTATTAATACTTGTTTTCCTTCCTTGTTTTTTATTTGGACAGGAACAAAACCCTGAATCAGGTTCTTCGAGAATTCAAATAATAGAACAAGATGGTTTATTCAAATTAGCCTTCATGGATGGAACTCCGACAACAACATTCATGTATAAAAAAATAGAACCACTTTGTAATTATTTTATCTGCACTACGGAAGAGGACCAAAAAAAACTATTCAACTTAGAAGGCGGATTGGTCATCAAAGAAGATTTAAAGAAAATCCAGATTAATTGTAATAGAGAAAAAATTATTTTTGGAACGAATAATGATGGAGTGATCAACTTGTATAACCACCAAGGAGAAATAATATCTCCCATCAATTTTTCGGATATTCCAACCTATAATAATTATTCGGAAAAAAATAGCAAATTAGTTATCACAAAACAAGATGGTCGTAATTGTCTATTGGATTTTTTAGATTATTCAGATGAGGTACCTCGTTTAAAAATTATCGAAAAACCTAAGGGGCATAATTCGATACGGATAATTACTTACCTGCCTTCGGTTGATGGTATATATCTCAAACAGCTTAGTATGAATAATGAACGATTTGTTTCTGAACCTATCTATTCAGAAATCTGTTTGGAACGAGATTGTATTTTAAAATACAAAGATAAAATTGACCTTCGTCTCACAAAATCTATTTTGGCTAAAGCAACGGGTATCTTACCAAATTTGCAAATCCATGTTTATAAAAGAGATGGTAGTTTATTAAATAAATAATGTCACTTGTGATTAAAAAGAAACTTTATTGACCACTAATGAACTCCGTTTATCGCTTTTTCTAAATCGAATTCCTATAATAGGAATTGGATTATTTATCTTTCTTTGGATGTATGCCGCCACCTTGTATCCTGGTGGCTCCCAAGCCAATCCAACTTCAGTAGGTTATGATTGGATGCACAATTATTGGTGCAATTTACTGAGTCAAAATACGATGAATGGAGTCGTCAATCCTGCTCGGCCTTTTGCTATTTTCGCAATGATGATGTTATGCTTGAGTATGGTTGTTTTTTTCTATCAAGTAGGCGAATTTTTGGTAGAAAATCCATTATGGCAAAAACTTATTCAATGGTGTGGAGTAGGGTCCATGATTTTTGGGTTGTTTATTTTTACCTCCTATCATGATGAGTTGACCATCATTTCTAGTCTCTTTGGACTCATAGTCGTTTTGGGAATAATCAAAGAAATATATCACAGTGAATTAGTCTTCTATAAAATTACTGGTGCTGCCTGTCTTTTTATTTTGGGAATCAACAATATTATTTACTATACAAATCATTTTATTGAGTGGTTGCCATTGATACAAAAGATTAGTTTTCTAATGGTCTTATCATGGGTTTTAGGTTTGAATAGACAGATACGATGGCGAATTTTGAATGAATAATAAGACAGCGTTATTCTTTGTTGTGAAGGGTATTTTTTATAGTTTTAGAAATTGTTAGTTTTACTAAAAAATGCTCCAAATATTTAGTTCCTAAGTCTTATACTAGAGGATTAATTTAAATTAAATTAAATGAAAGTTCATATCGTATTCTGTCATCCAAGCAAAAAGTCCTATACTTATGAAATCTTAGAGCAGATAAGATTAAACCTAGATGCCGAGAAAATCAATTATAGTATTTCTGATCTATATAAAATGAATTTTCAGTCGGACATGACAGAAGAAGAGTACGAGCGAGAAGGATTTGCAAAAACTGACCTACCAATTCCAAAAGATGTAAAAGAAGAACAAGATAAAATGGAAGCAGCGGATGGATTGATCTTTATCTATCCAGTTTGGTGGAGTGATTGTCCAGCAAAACTAAAAGGTTGGTTTGATCGGGTGTATTCAGTTGGCTATGCCTATGGTCAATCGGCAGCTTCTGATATTAGAAAAATGACCACCATAAAATACGGATTAGTAATTTGCACCGCTGGTCACCCTAATGATTTTTTAGAAGAAATAAATATTGCAGCCAGTATGCGGAATATTATGCTGGATGATAGGTTGGGTAACCGATTTGCAAAAAAAGAAATGATTATTTTAGGTGGAACTTTGGAGAAAGAAAAAGTAAGACCAATGCACGCTAAAATTATAGATTCCATTGGTAATAAAATTAAGAAATTCTGTAATTGATGAAGGAGGCAAAATCAGTGCTAGTTCGAACTAACATGCAAAAATTACATATGAGGGATTTATTGTTTTTAATAATAATATCACTGATTGGATTTAGTTGCGAGACCAATAAATCCAAGAAGGATAAATTATCCCATAGCGTTGAAATTAAAACCACTGAAGCTTATGAACTACATAAAGTGGAAGGCTCCGAAATAGTCTTGATCTTATTCCCTGGCGGAGGAGCGACTTCGAAAGAAACTAAAGAGGAATTTAAAATCTTACCAATTGCTACGGATCAAAATATTTCTGTATTGCTAATGAATTTTAATCGCCATTTATGGATAGATAAAAATCAAACAGAAAATTTGTCCAAGGAGTTAAATACTATTTTTCAGGAAAACGATTTAAGTACGAGTCAGGTTTTTATTGGAGGAATGTCCATTGGAGGAAATGTGGCTTTGACGCTATCTAATTTTCTTTATGAAAATAAAAGCGCTGTTGTCCCTAAAGGCGTATTTATGGTGGATTCCCCAATTGATCTTTATGGACTCTATCAAAGTTCTCTAAAAGATATCAACAATCCTGACTTATCAGAAGATCGAGTAGCCGAACCTAAATGGATCGTGAATTATTTCGAAGAAAAATTTGGAAAGGAATCTATGTTAAAAAATATTCAAAAAATATCTCCTTTTACACGCATCAGCCAAACAATAAACGTTCCCCATTTGAAAGATGCTAAATTACGTTTCTATACGGAACCTGATGCCGCTTGGCATAAAAAAAATCGACAAACGGATTTTGAAAACACCAATGCCTATGCCATTCAACAAATTGCTAATCAATTAAAGACTACTCAAAATTGGAAAAAATTTGAACTAATTGAAACCGAATATAAAGGGTTTCGATCAAACGGAGAACGACATCCTCATAGTTGGTCCATCGTAGAAATAGATGCTTTGATTAAGTGGATGAAGGCATAAAAAGTATATTGATTTTTATGTTAATTTTGTAATCAGCTAGATGATATTCCTCACCTAAGAAAAAACCTATGAATTTAAGAAATTACCTTTTCTTCTCCTTGGCCTTTTTAATTTTAGGAAGTTGCGGAGTATCCAAACGGACCCAGTCCATAGAATTTAAGCCGACGGAATATCAATCCATTATTGATTCTATTTATCAATCCAATCCTAAAATGGTCGGGATCATGGTACATATTGAATCAGCTAAAAAAGGAATTTCTTGGAGTGGTAGTGCTGGTTATGCTGATGCTAAAAATAAAATTGATCTTTCCCCCGATCAGCCTGCCTTAATTGCAAGTAGTATCAAGACCTATATTGCAGCCACCATCCTTCGATTAGCGGAACAAAAATTGCTGTCCATTGAAGATGCGAGTAAGCAATATTTGTCCAAGGGAACGGTAACTTTATTTGAATCGGATGGTTATAATATGGATGACATCAAAATCAAACATTTGCTGTCTCATACAAGTGGAATTAAGGATTATGCCACGGACGCCTATTTAGATTGGATAGATAAAAATCAACAGCATAGATGGACAAGAGGCGAGCAATTAGCCCTAACGATCAGCATGGGCGATCCACTGGGTAATCCGGAAGATCTTTTTAGTTATGCCGATGCTAATTTTTTGTTGTGTACAGAGATTATTGGTAACATAACCAAGAAGCCTTTTTATGAATCCATCAGAGAACTGCTTCGATATGAAAAATTAAACTTTACCGATACTTGGTTTCCAACGTTAGAACCCCAAAATCCAAAAACTAAACCGCTCGTTCATCAATATTGGGGTGAAAAAAATTGGGATTCCTATGAGCATGATATATCTTGGGATTTATATGGTGGAGGTGGGATTGCGACCACCACCAAAGAAGCAGCACAGTTTTCTTATAGCTTATTTAATGGTAAAATAATTAAAGATCAAAAGACCTTAAATAAAATCTACACAAAGATTAATACCAAAGATGGGAAGGATATACGCTATTTTTTGGGACTTTCAGAAGATAATGTCAAAGGGTTTAAAGGATATGGTCATGGTGGATTTTGGGGAACGGTAGTTATGTATTTTCCAGATTTAGATACGTCTTTGTCGATATACGTTTTGGAGCGAGATGAAAGAAAACTGCGAAAGAATATTTTAGAAGCTTTAGTGGATAAGCTGAGTAAATAGAACTTTACGAACTGTTCAATTTTTAGAAAAAAGAATTATGATGATCAATAAATTATTACCTACTATCACCTTTTGCCTGATATGGTTGCTAGGTAATGCCCAAGTTGTAACGAACCAGTCTCAATTAAACAATGCGATTAATACTGCCACGCCTGGTACAACGATTTTGCTGGCCAATGGCACTTGGAATAATGTCTTTATTGATATTGATAAAAATGGAACGTCCTCTGCGCCAATTACCATCACTGCCCAAAACCCAGGAGCTGTTTTGATGACCGGCAACTCCAGGGTATATATGGAAGGCGCTTATCTCACAGTTTCAGGATTGATTTTTCAAGATCCCTCCAATTTAGTACTTGACGGAAGTTCAACAATTGAGCCGGTCATCGAATTGAAAAATTGTAATAATTGTAAAATCATCAATAATAAAATCGATTCCTATAATGGGACGGAAGCTCAAAAGGCCTTTAAATTTAAATGGATTCTTACCGATGGTCAAAATAATGAAATCGCCTATAATTCTTTTATTGGTAAATATGGAGTAGGAAGTATTATTAATGATAATAGAAATTCTACAGAACCTGATTATTTGAAAATTCACCATAATTATTTTGCGGACCGCACACCTATCAATGGTTTAAATGAGGATAATGATCAAGATGCGATTAGAATTGGAAATAGTTCTACTTCTCTAAGTAATTCTTTTTCAGAAGTGTACGAAAACTATTTTTTTAATTTTTTTGGAGAAGTAGAAATCATTTCCAATAAGTCTGGACAAAACAAATATTACAATAATACCTTTAGAAATTTTGCAGGTTGCCTAACCCTACGACATGGTAATAATTGTGAGGTTTATGGTAATTATTTTTTTGCTGAAGGAAATCCATTTACCGCCGGAGTTCGGGTTATTGGTGAAGGTCATAAAGTGTATAATAATTATATTGAGGGAATCAATTCTTTTAAAGAAAATGGATCCTTCTCAAATGTGACGGGTGGAATCAACGTGACTAATGGACGACTTAATTCTGCCCTAAATGGGTATTACCAAGTCAAAAATGTACAAATCATTAACAATACTTTTGTAAATTGTGATTATGCTTTAAGAATTGGAACCACCGTCAACAGTGATCTAGACCAAGCACCCCAAAATTTAACCATTGCCAATAATATAACTTATAATACCAGTATCAGTAATTATCAATTGGTTACCGCACCCATTGGAGCATCTGTCATCCAAGGGAATATTTTTAATTTAGAAGATACTGAAATGGCAGATGATGGAAACTTTCATAGGTTGACCAGTGGAAGTTCACCAATTGACGAAGGAGTCGGAAATTATGATTTTTTAATAAAAGATCTTTTAGGAGGGAATAGAGAAAGTGATTTTGATGCAGGGGCGGAAGAATTTGGAGCTAACGGAACCCATCTACCATATACTGCTGCTGATGTATATCTAAACGTAGGTTTTGGTGCCATTGCAGTTTCAGAACCCACCTTGGCCGTAGCGCCGTCAACCCTTACGTTTAATTTGGAAGGAGGGGAGTTAAGCTTTGAAGTTATTTCCAATCTTGCTTGGAATATTACAGAGAATTTATCTTGGTTAAGCCTCAATATAACTTCCGGAAGTGAAACCTCCATTGTAACTGCCACGGTTGATGAAAACACCTCAGGAGGAGAAAGAACTGGAACGGTTACCATTAATGAAGTAGCCGGAGGAAACGGTTTGTCTACCAATTTGGCCATTGTGCAAACCAATTCTTTTGTACCTAATGAAATTCAAATTGTCGGAACCACCAGTGAAGGAACGCAGGACATTCCCACCGTTTCAGAAGAAAATGCCTACAATGATGACATTACCAATTATTGGACAGGTAATCCAGATACCGAACCTGAAGTATCAATTACCTTCGATCTAGATTGTATACACGAACTAACCGAAATAGGTATTTATTTTTGGAAAGCCGACGAAAGGACCATCACCTTTTCCATCGCCGTGGCCAACGAAGCCACAGGACCATTTACCACCATCCTTGACATGGAGACCAGCGCAGCCTCCGGAGTGACCGTTGCGACCGAACAGCTGTTTAGTTTAGCTGGTACCTTAGCTCGCTATGTTAAATTTATCGGTATTGGCAATAGTTCTAGCACCAATTGGACCAGTATTGCCAATGTAAATATCTACGGGAATCCAGAATGTGAAACCACGACGGCTATTGACAATACCCAATTAATCGATCATGGTGTGACGCTATTTCCCGTTCCAGTTACCGAAGGCATTTTATCTATCAGATCAGATCGCCACCCGTTAAATACCATCGAAATTTTTAACTTAGCAGGCCAGAAAGTGTTAACTGAAAAAGGTAATAGATTGAATAAAAAACAAATAAATATTACTAATTTAGCTTCTGGTGTTTATTTGATTAGATTAGAAAAAATTGGCCAAGGGAAGTTTTTAGTGGAGTAGGGGAATCCGAATATTTTTCTGAATCTGGAGCTAATCCTTTTCTTCCACTTCTCAATTATTAGTTATAAAATTTCCATTTCCATTCCAATAATCAACGGAATAGGTGAACTACTCTTCATTTGAACCATATTCAAGTTTTCATTCCAAGTAACGTCCATTTGGGGGGAAGACTTACTGCTTTTATGAGTTGCAGATGCCCAGTAAGGCCCAACGCCAAATCCAGCTTTTGAATGATAAGCCAATATAAATTCGTTAAAACTTTTTGAATCTAACGTCAAATTCACATCAGGATACATAGCGATGGTTAGAGAGATCGCTTTAGACAGATGATTAGGATTTTGAAAATTATACATTAAGCTTGAATCATACCAAAGACCAGGAGTTAATTGAACATTCGTAATGGCTTCGTACTGAAATTGAGCAGAAAAGTCTTCATGTTCTGTGTTAATATTAATTAATTGACCAGACTGAAATTGGGAGTTGGATTTTGATCGGAAGGCAGTTCTTTTGCCTGTATAGAAAAAGGCGTCGATTGATCCTGTAGGCTTATCAATATTTTTATTGGCATATTCAGTAGGCTTATTTTTTTTTTGTAAAAAAAATGAAATAGGCTTTTTATTTTTTTGACGGTCCGCTAGGTCGTGATTGCGTATCGTTGCATCTACCCATTCGGAGAACGTGACTAGGTTGGAAGGGGTATAAGTTGGTTTGATCGCATTGCCGGCATCAGTTGATACTTGCATGGTATAGGTATTTGCGATAAAGAAACCTTGCATGGACGTTCGAACCGTATCGACAATTTGTTTGTTGACCATGATGGCTTCAAAGTCCTTTCCAAATATTTCTGATAATAAATTATTTATTTGCGAATTCAATCCTAGAATAATTGAATTTTCATCGATCAGCTTTTCGCCCCAGAAAGTTTCGTCAATGAAGTTTTGAAAATAAGGATATTTGTTGGGAAATTCTTGCCCTTGTAAATGCCACGAGGCTAACGCTTCGTTGAAATCATGGTTATATTTATCATTGGCCTCCTTGATGGCTGATTGTAATAATCTAATCTCTGCTTCTTGCCCAGGAGTAGGACCTTGTCCATGTTTTTCTGGAATGAGGCAGTCGATATAAGTGGCATATTGACTAAAGAAACGATTCAAGGCAGGTGTGTAAATTTCATTAGGTGTAATTAAGGTATCGGCGAGTAGATAAACTTGGGCCAACGCCTCTGCAATGGTGGGAACTGCCATTGGAGGGAGTGCCTTTGAAAAAGCAGCAAGATTAGCAAAAAGGCTATGGCCAAGACTCGTATAATTTTCGTCCGAACTATCTTTTAAACCGGCAGCTTTGCAAATAGCTGATTTGTAATGGGCCCATAAGAATTGATCCGGAACGGTTCGTTTTTTCATCAGAGATGTAGTTAGGGCGGGTGGAGTTAGTACAAATTTGGATTTAATAAAAACAAAAGCCATTTTTTTAAAATGGCCTTTGCTTTTAAAATTTAAGCATAAAAATTACTTGTAATACTTATCCAATCGTATTTCTTGAATGCTTAAGCACTTCAAACGTCCCAGCATTAGAAGAAGGCTTTACTACTTGCATTCCTAAAATAACTGGCATAACAGAGGCTCCTACTATTTTTACCTTATTGGAAGACTGATCCCATTCTGCACTCATATTCAACTCAGAAGAACCTTGAGAATGAGAAGCAGAAGCCCAAAATGATCCAATTCCAAATCCACCTCCTGAGTTGTAGGCAGCATAAGCAGAAGAGAAGCTTGCGGCATCCATTTCTAACTCAATACTAGGATACATTCCAATCACTAGGAAAGAAGGGATGGACAGATTTTTTGGATTCTTATAATCATATAATAAAGAGGTATCCAACCAAACACCTGGAGCTAATTGCACATTGGTGATAGCATCAAACATCAATGTACACTTAAAGCTCGAAGACGAAGTGTCAATGTCCACTTTTGTTCCGGATCTACTCGTACCTCCTGAAGCAGAAAAGAAGAAATAATTCGTTTTGAAATTAGTATTTCTAAAATAACTAGACTTTGAAAAATCATATTTACCCGCACTTTGAGTAAAGTCAATTTTGATAGGAGTCGCCTTTCCATGTTGAGCAATGGTTGAGTCCACCCATGAAGAGAATGTAGACAAACTAGAAGGATCATATCTAGGTACAATCATATTACCAGCATCAGTATTTACCTCCATGACAGAAGGCCCGAAAACGATTGTTCCTTGTTGGCCAGTTCGGACATTATCAACCACCTGTTTGTTCGTCTGAATAGCAAGATATTTATCTCCAAAAATTTCCGTTAATAGAGAATTTAACTGTGAATTATACCCTGAAATAACAGAAGTATCTGTGTTAAGTGTTTGCCCCCATGCACTTTGATTCACAAAGCTTTGGAAGGTAGGATACTTACCTGGAAATGCCTCTCCTTGAAGTTTCCAGGCGGCTAGCGCCTTTTGAAGATCTGCGTCATACACCGCATTTGCTTCAATCAAACTTTGCTGAAGCAATCGAATTTGAGATTCTTGGGTAGGTGTGGGGCCTGCTCCTGGTGGAATCAACCCATCTATATAGGTCGCATATTCACTAAAGAAGCGATTCATGGATTGGGTGTAAATTCCTTGTTCCACAATTTGTGTATTACCCAATGCATAGACTTGTGCCAAGGCTTGAGGTACAGTAGGTATTGCGGAAGGTGGAAGTGCTTTAGAAAAAGCGGCAAGATTTGCAATTAAAGAATTACCTGTCAAAACAAAGTTATCACCAGTATTCGGTAATCCCATTGCTTGCGCAATTCCTTGTGCATACACTTCCCACATTTCTTCATTTGTGAGTCCTGTCGCTTTTACACCAAGTACTCTTTTTGTTGTGGTTTTCATAAATATTGATTTTTTAAGGTTTAATAAATAATTAAATTGAGTATTTAATTTATTACAAATTTAGACAAGTATTAAACTTTGGACAAGCGTATAAATACCTGAATGGAACGCAGATTTCCGCTTGAGAGGTTTAATCTTATGGTTAGCAAAGGGAAAAGATGTACTTAGATTGGTGAGAATAGCGTGAAGAAAAGTATTTTGTCGCCAAATTTTGTAGTACATGTTAAAAATTATTTTTTTAAGGCAATACCATGGAAAAAATAAGAATAAAACGAAAGATAGAAAATGAGTAGATCAACCCTTCAGCCATTCAACAACCTCCTAATTTATCGAAGGCAATAATTAATTAACGGCACCTATTCTAAAATATAATAAAAAACAGGTATTTGTACGCTTTTTAAAATTATTAGAAAAGAATAAATTAGCATTGTATTTAGAGCAATAACAATCCACGGAATAATCACCTTAGAAAGACAAACCTTGAAATATCTATATAGTATTTTAAATATTAGGTAATGCTATTAATGCTTAATGATCTCGATAATTACAAAATACTTCCCACAAATAAACATTTTTTAAGCGTAAATACTCGATCTCTAGGGTTTGTCCTAGGTACGAAATTAATACCTATAATAAATCCTAGAAATTTTCAAACTAGGGTACCGTTTGTTGAATTTATTTTTAAGTCACTTTAAATTTGATGGTACAATTAATTGTTAATAGATAAACGGTTAGTTGCGCTGAAGATAAAATTATTAATTATTAACCCCGAAATCCATACATCATGTCTTCACTAGAAAAAAGAACGTATTTTCTTATTTATCTAATTACTTGTATTTTAATATTTACGAGTTGTCGAAGAAAAGCAAGTATCCTAGTTTGGGATCATGCTGAAAATTCAACAGAATTTCCAGAAGCATATTTAGATCTTCCTTCAACTGGCGTCTGTTTTTCTGGTGGTGGAACTCGCGCCATGAATTGTGCCATTGGTCAAATGAAAGGTTTAGAAGTAGCAGGACTCTGGGATGACATAGGCTATGTCTCTTCGGTATCTGGAGGTTCTTGGGCGACCAGTATCTTTACCTTTTATCATCAAGGTGCTGCTAATGACAAAGAACTCCTAGGTAATATTTATCCACCAGAAGCCCTTACCTTAGACAAGCTAGATTTCATGCCCAAAGGATTTATGGGAGAAGTCATCACCAGAAATTTGGAAGATGATTTATTTGAAAGACTGGGATTGGATCTGATTAGTTTTGGTACCCTCCAAAAAATGGACTATATCTGGATTGATGGAATTGGACACACCTATCTGAAAAAATTTGGTTTATATGATCCAGCAAAGCCAAAGTATTTTACTTTAAATGAACAAACCAGAAAGGAGATTTTAGAACGAAATACAGAATTAAAAGTCAGCGATTTTATTACCGTACATCAGCAAACTGGAGATATAAAAAGACCATTTTTGATCATGAATTCGAGCCTCCTTGGGCCATCGAAGGATTTGCCCATCCGAAATCCAGAAAACCTATCCGTTTTTAATTACACTCCTTTATACATTGGTTCAAATCAACCCTTACAAGTTGTAGATAAAAGCCTGATTTCTTCGGACACGATTCGTTTTAATGCTGGTGGTGGATTCATGGAACCTTTTGGATTTGGTAGTAAAATCCTCAATTATCAATCCATCGCTTCAACTGGCAATGCCCCTAAAGAAATTAACGTTCGCCTTCCAGAACGACGCTATCAAGTAGTCGATGCCGCAGGGACGAGTAGTGCTGCTTATGGAGCATTCGTTAGCTCCTCGGTCCTTGCCCAGTTTCCTTCGAAAGTACTCCCAGGTTTTTCCTTAAACAATCTCATCCCAGAAGAAGCATATTGGCCCATCAAAGCAAATGGTGAAATTGGAACGCAACAAAAATATCGTTTCACTGATGGCGGGAATCTCGAAAACTATGGTTTAATCAGTTTGCTACAAAGAGGAGTTCAAAAAATTGTCGTCTTTATCAATACAGATGCACCTTTGGTGGTTGATTGTAACCCAAATCCAGCATGTCCTCCGGTACCTAATGAAATTGATAGTGATTTGTATCCACTGTTTGGGTATCCTACCGGAGATCAAATTCGAAATAAGGTATTTGCTCTAGAAGATTATTTAGCCGTATACAAAGGATTGAGTGAGGCTAAATTAAAAGGAGAAACGGTGATGACTAAAACTGCCCTAGAAACTGTAGAAAACAAATGGTGGGGCATTCCCTCCGGACAGAAAGTAGAAATCTTATGGGTTTATAATGAGCACGTTCCAGCATGGGAAAATAAACTCCCCGCCGATGTTAAAGCAGAAATTAATTTAGGCGCAAGAGGAGATTTTCCAGATTTTCCATTATATAAATTATTCTTTGAAAATGGGTTTAGCAAAGGAATCTCCCTCACCAAAAAACAAGTCAATTTGCTGTATCAACTAAGCGCCTGGAATGTTTATTCTAATCAGGATGCTTATGCGTTTTTGCGGGAATAGGTTTGGATGGTTTTTTTTTGAATTACGTTTTTCTTAATTGGTCATGAAGTCGCATTAAAATTAATAAGAGGTGGAAAAGAGAAACCACATACAGTAAATTTAGAGAATTTGAACGAAGTAAGTATGATAGCAGAAGCAAATTATTCGTGGCAATCATAAAAAAACATACAAACGATCATATAGCGAAAAAGTACTAATTTTATAATTCCTGTCTCAAAATCCGAAAAATATTTTCTACTTTAGAGAATAATATCGTAGCAAAAGTAAATTGCTCCCACCCATCAATAAACAATAATACTGCGAATAATTTGTTCAAGATGATCCGAAAGTGAATAAAGGAGAATATTTTGGAGTATAAGAAAGGAACTAACAATAGATAACAAAGCATACTCCATCCATATGCGGCAGATTGCCAACATATGGTGGATATGCAAGTATTTTACTGCCATCACACTCCGCTCCGGAGGGCAGATCAACGTTTTGGGTCGGCGCTGATTTCGGCGTTGAAGATGGTGCCAGTTAATATCATTCCACGATGATGACTGTCCCAACAATTGACTTCAGGGTAGCGGGAAGTCATCAAGCGAGTCTGCCTAAAATTGATCAAAAAGATTAGACGGCA
>CALFWZ010000124.1 GCA_937928405.1 uncultured Saprospiraceae bacterium | reverse complement strand
CAGCTTCGTAACCGTAGCCTTTGATATCTTTAGGTTTATAGGATTTTTTTTGCCCTGATCGGCTGATAAAGGTGATTTTTAGCTCATTGCCCGTAATGGACCCAGGAACAATTTTACCTTCGACTTTTTTTCCATTCTTATCCAGAATGTAGCCGGGTACTTTGACCTCCTTTTTAAAAGCTACTCCTTCTTGACCCTCGCTTTCTTCCGATACTGGACTTGTAAAAGCCGTCAGTAGAAAGACCACTAGGCCTAAGGATAAAAAATTTCTCATGGTCATAAATAAAAGTTTAAAATGTTATAGAAAATGTGTGTTATTCAATCTCTGTCGGGGGAAGAGGGCGAGGGGCATAAAAGGGAAAAGGAAGACTTATTATTGGTTTGCCTAGAAAGAAAGCATAAAACGAGGGAACGTTGGGTGGGTATTTTTTTTGTAAAACTACACGTGCAAATTCAATACCGAAAAAAGAAGTGAAACCTGCCAGGGTTTTATCTGCGTCCTAGTTGTTTTTGTTTTAAAAATAAAAAAATCGGCAATTCTAACAGATTTCAGCTTCGATCCGGTTAATCTTGAGATGACCTCAGTCGCTTTACACTACAAAAATAAGGTCCTCGGTCATTTATTAGTTTTGCTTATTTCACAATTTTGTGACATGGTTTTATTTATTATCATTGATATATTTTTATTTATTTATGAATACTAAATAGACGATAGAGATACTTCAAGAAATTATCGTGACAATTTTCTGAAAGAACATAACGCTAGTATGACCAACTTAATCGACCAGATTCTGTTGAATATTCAAAATAAATCAGGATAGAGAATATTAATTTACCTAATGACTCTAAAAGTTAATAAATTTGCACAAATTTTGAATATGAATAAGGTAGTAAAACCCGTACAGGACGATCAGGCTGGAAAGAAGGAACAGGTATCAAAGATGTTTGACAGCATTGCACCGTACTACGATTTTTTAAATCGCTTTCTTTCGTTGGGAATAGACACCATCTGGCGGAAACAAATGATTGATCGGTTAAAGCCTTTTGATCCCAAACGTATTCTAGATGTAGCTACTGGCACGGCAGATGTAGCGATCGAAATGACCAAACGCTTGAAAGCAGAAAAAATTACTGGCTTGGATATTTCGGCGGAGATGTTAGAAGTCGGCGATAAAAAAATTAAGAAAAAAGAACTGACCCATATTATTGATTTACAAAAGGGCGATTCGGAGAATCTCCCGTTTGAAGACAATACCTTTGACGCAATTACCGTTGCATTTGGAGTCAGAAACTTTGAGAATTTAGAAAAGGGTATGCAGGAAATGCACCGAGTTCTCAAACCCAAAGGACAACTAGTGGTACTAGAATTTTCAAGACCCACTGCGTTTCCTTTTAAGCAAGCTTTTAATGGCTATTTTAAATATATTCTGCCACAAATTGGCAAAGTAACTTCAAAGGACCCCCACGCCTATAAGTACCTTTATGAATCGGTACAGGCTTTTCCGGATGGGCCCGATTTTTTAGAAGTTATGAATAAAACCGGTTATAATTCTAATCAATGCAAAAGACTCAGTTTAGGAATCTGTTCAATTTATCAGGGCACAAAATAATCTTCTTCCTGGCAGTTTTGTTTATCGCAAATACTGCTTCTGCACAAAGGGCAAAGGGTAATTATAATTTTCTGGATTTCCAGCAAAAACCTTATTATTTTGGAATTACCTTGGCCTATAATACTTCCGATCTGCGTCTTTTTCGCTCTAGTGAATTTTTAGGTAGTGATAGTATTTCTACCGTCAATTCAGTAACTGGCCCTGGTTTCAATCTCGGAATCGTTAGTAATTTGAAAATTGGGGACTATTTTGATTTCCGTTTTCTCCCTACCCTTTCTTTTGCAGAGAGAAATATTGAATATGCCAATCCTCGTGGTGGTCGAGTACCTTCCCAGAAACTAGAATCTGTTTTTGTGGAGTTACCTTTTCAAATCCGTTATAAATCTCAGCCCTATAATGATATCCGCTTGTTTATCATTGGGGGCGTCAAATATAGTTTTGACGTAGCTAGTGACTCAAAGAGCCGACAAGCCGACCAATTGGTCAAAATCTCTCCGACTGATTTTGCTTTCGAATATGGAGCAGGCATACAGTTCTTCTTTCCATATTTTATTTTCTCTCCTGAGCTAAAAGTTTCTCATGGATTAAGTAATGTGCTCATCTTTGACGACTTAGAACGTTCGCGCGTAATAGAAAAGATTTTGAGTCGGGCCTTTACAATTTCATTGCACTTTGAAGGATGACCGAATGATGCCGTAGGCTAAGGCATGATAATGCCTTAAATGAGGGAACCGCGAAAGCGGACGGACTGGCTATTAAGATTAATTTTATGGTTCAATAATAACCTAGAAGATAAAGTGGCGTAGCCCTACTCTATTATTTCCGTAAAACCTCTATTCTATCAAAAAAAGGGATTCACCGAAAAAAGTAGAGGCAGCGGGTGGTGTTTTCTATCAAAAAAAGAGAACATGTTTCATCCCAAATTTTGCCATTATCATTTCACCTGATGGTATCATTTTTTACTGGTTTGGCAGTTGGCTTTTTGCTAGTTAGCGCTCTTTTGATGTAAAAAAACGCTAACGGTCAACCTAAAGAATAGGCCAACTGGCCATATATTGCTAAAGAAAAAATTCGGGATGGCTTATATTACGTCCTTACAGATTCTTTTTACAAAGCCTCGGCAGGCATTTTACGATCTACTCGCTTAATAAATCCACGAATTACTTTTCCATTTCCACCTACTTCAAAAAACTCAGAAGCACCATCTTGAATCATATTATGCATGATCTGCGTCCACCGAACAGGAGCCGTTAATTGCTCCATCAAGTTGGCTTTGATTAATTCAGGGTCTGTAACAGGCATGGCTGTAACATTTTGATAAATAGGACAATGAGGCGCTGAGAAATTAGTAGCTTCGATGGCTATTTTTAAAGATTCTTGAGCAGGCTTCATCAAAGGAGAATGGAAAGCACCACCAACTTTTAAGATGATGGCCCGTTTAGCACCCGCCTCTTTTAGTTGCTCTACCGCTTTTTCTATGCCCGATAAAGACCCAGAAATGACTAGTTGACCAGGACAGTTATAGTTGGCTGGAACCACCTCGGGTCCAATCAAAGCACAAATTTTTTCAACTACTTCATCTTCTAGACCAACAATCGCAGCCATTGTTCCTGGATTGGCCTCACAAGCAGCCTGCATGGCTTCCGCTCGTTTCTGCACTAATAAGAGTCCATCTTTCCAATCAAGTGCACCAGCGGCCACCAACGCCGAAAATTCTCCCAAAGAATGACCAGCCACCATTTCTGGTTGCGTTCCACCATTCGTTAGCAAATGTTTAACGACGGAATGAAGATATACAGCGGGTTGGGTAATTCTCGTTTCTTTTAACTCCTCTTCTGTTCCGTTAAACATCACATCTGAAAGTCGATAACCAAGTAGATCGTTGGCGGCTTCAAAAATTTCTTTAGCTGTACTAGATGATTCGTAAAGATCTTTGCCCATACCAGGAAATTGGGCGGCTTGTCCAGGGAAGACGTAAGCTATCATAGTAAGTTTTTTTATCGTTCTTTAAGAAAGAAGTTGTTTAAAAACTCCAAAATTGGCTTCGAATTATTAAACAACTTCAAAGAATTTTATTCAATTAATGTAAATGAGAACCAATCAATTTTAGAAACTCATTACGGGTTTCGATTTTTTCAAATTGTCCAGTGAAGGCCGAAGTTGTCGTGACGGAATTTTGTTTTTGAACGCCACGCATCATCATACAAAGATGAGAAGCTTCAATAACTACGGCTACTCCAAGAGGATTCAGCGTAGCATCAATGGCATCCAGTATTTGATCGGTCAACCGTTCTTGCACCTGCAAGCGACGAGCGAAAACATCGACGACTCTAGGAATTTTACTTAGACCGACAATATATCCATCAGGAATATAGGCCACGTGTGCTTTACCATAGAATGGAAGCAGATGATGTTCACAAAGCGAGTAAAGTTCGATGTCTTTGATGATCACCATTTTATTATAATCCTCTTTAAACATGGCGGAGCGCAAAATTTCTTCTGCATTCATTCCGTATCCTTGATTAAGGAATTGCATGGCCTTAGCCGCACGTTCAGGTGTTTTTAACAGTCCTTCCCTTTTGGGATCTTCACCAATCTGAGTGATCACTTTTTTGTAAGCCTTTTTTAGTTCATTAGTGGTCTTGGAGTGGTAGTTTTCTTTTTTTTCGTATCCCATTAGTTTCAATTGTCAATCAAGCAGTTCATACAGTCAATTCCTGAGAACAGGCGTGAAAATTAATTATTCCCCTCTATATTCAGCGTAAATATTCTCTGTTTCTTCCAATCGGATAGAGTAAAGTTTACAACCTTTGATATGAGGTTTCAGTTGTTTCCAAATAAGGATAACCAAATTTTCGGTTGTTGGTTGTAATTTTTTGGGAATAAAATCAACATCTAGGTTAAGATTAGCATGATCTAGCTTATTGATAATGTGTTTACGGACGATTGTGCTCAGTTTTTTAGCATCCATTACGAAACCAGTATCCTTATTAGGTTTACCTTTAACCGTAATATACAATGTATAGTTATGTCCATGCCAATTGGGATTCGCACATTTACCAAAGGTCCGTTTATTCTTTTTATCGCTCCATTTTTCTACCCAAAGCTTGTGGGCCGCATTAAAGCGTTCTTTTCTTGTGAGATATACCATTGCATTATCTTGTTAAGGCGCAAATTTACTAAGAAGTTGTTCAAAAACTTCCAAATTTTCTTAGAACTAGTAAATTTTTCTTCAACGCTCGGCTACTAAGCTCGACTTTGCTATTTTTAGGAGCACTAGAAGGCATAAAATAACATGCGTTCCTCCTTAAATTCGTACTGATTATTTAATTCGGCGGGTAGCACCTAAGGGTAGCGATTCTTTGCTGATTAGCCTGTTGGCTAGTTTTCTATAGAAAAAATCACGAGGCACTGTATTACCCAATTCCAATAAGAAACCTAGGGAAAATACGGCCACTCATCGAAAGGTAGGAGGTTTTGATCTATTTTTATTATCTTCCTAATAAATTTTGTGTTTCTTGTGGTTTCAGGTAAAGAAATTAAGTAATAGAGCTATTTAATTTAGTAACGGCCAATTAATAAGTTCCTGATTTGTGATTGATATTTTAATAATCAGATGAGGCATTTTTTGAGAGAATCCTCTTTGGCTTGTCAAGAAAAATAACGATTTCTGATATTAAAAGATCAGAGAAAAATCGGGA
>CALFWZ010000123.1 GCA_937928405.1 uncultured Saprospiraceae bacterium | reverse complement strand
ACAAGCAGCATTGGCCGAAATGGATGATCTCAAGGCTTGGGACTTCGAAGCGCAAATCAAAGAGATTTTATTTAAACTAAAAATAGAACGACTCGATCAAAAAATCACTACGCTTTCAGGAGGACAACGCAAACGACTAGCCCTCGCCAAACTCTTAATTGATGAACCAGAGTTTGTCATCATGGACGAGCCTACCAATCATCTGGACCTAGATATGATCGAATGGCTGGAAGACTATTTGAGTAATTCTAAACTCACCGTTTTTATGGTCACGCACGACCGTTATTTTTTAGAAAAAGTTTGTAATACAATTGTGGAATTACATCGTGGTAATCTTCACAGATATCGAGGATCTTATTCTGAATATCTAGAAAAAAAATCTATGCGTCAAGAGAACGATGCTGTGGTGTTAGATAAGACTAAAAAATTGATGCGGAAAGAATTGGAATGGATGCGTCGACAACCGAAGGCACGAGGCACCAAGGCGAAATCCCGTCAAGATAAGTTTTACGAAATTGAAGAGAAAGCTTCTCAAAAAGCAGATAATGAAGATTTACGAATTGAAATCAAAGGTGCTCGACTCGGTAGTAAAATTCTCGAAGCACATAATATTAGCAAAAGCTACGGTGACTTGAACTTGGTCAAGGATTTTACTTATAAATTTAAGAAAAACGAAAAGGTTGGAATCGTTGGGAATAATGGAGTTGGAAAATCAACATTTTTACAATTACTGACGAAACAAATTCGTCCAGATAATGGGCGCGTGGTGATTGGCGATACGGTAGTTTTTGGATATTATAATCAAGAGGGAATCCATCTGAAAGAAGATAAAAAAGTAATTGATGTGGTCCGAGATGTGGCCGAGTTTATTCCGTTGGCGAAAGGGCAAAAACTTTCGGCCATCAATTTATTAGATCGATTTTTATTTAGTCGAGAACAACATCAGGTTTATGCTTCGCAGTTGAGTGGGGGAGAGCGTCGCCGACTTTATCTGTTGACCGTTTTGATGGATAATCCAAATTTTTTAATTCTCGATGAGCCTACCAACGATCTGGATATTTTAACCCTTAATATTTTAGAAGAGTTTTTAATGGATTTTCCGGGTTGTTTGATTATTGTTTCACACGATCGTTATTTTATGGACAAGTTAGTAGACCACTTGTTTATCATGGAAGGAAATGGCGTCATTCGTGACTATAATGGCAACTATACCGATTACCGTTATCTAGAAAAACAACGAGTTCTAGAAGCTGAACGAGCCGCCCGTGCTAACCGACCAAAAGCAGACAAACCTGCCAAGCCTGCATCTACCGTACGGAAACTTACCTATCTAGAACAAAAGGAACTCGGTAGACTCGAAAAAGAAATTGAAAAATTAGAAAATAAGAAAAAAGAAATCATGGCGATGTTTAATAATCCAAACTTAGAAGCCAAAGAGATCGAAAAACTATCTATCGAATTAGGTGATCTTGGAAAAAAATTAGAAGAAAAAGAGGAACGTTGGATGGAACTGGCGGATATTTGAGTAGGATAATAATTAATTATTTTTCAACGATTCAACAAGTATATGAAAGCTGCTCCTGCCAAAGAAATAAAGAATGCACTTGCCGAGTTGTCGCAGTCGGATCTGATGACCTTATGTCTTCGCCTTTCTCGGTTTAAAAAAGAGAATAAAGAACTACTCACCTATCTTTTATTTGAAGCAGGAGATGAGGCGTCTTATATTGAAAGTGTCAAAGGAGAGATAGACTATGAATTGGAACAGGTGAATCGAAGAAACTATTTTTTTATCAAAAAGGGACTTCGGAAAATTCTGAGAATGATCAAAAAATATATTCGATATTCTGGGAATAAAGAAACGGAAGTGATTTTGTTAATTTATTTTTGTCAACGACTCCGTGCTTTTCAGCCTTCTATTGGGAGAAGCCGAGTTTTGAAAAATATGTATTTACAGCAACAAAAAGTAATTGGAACCGCGATTTCTAAATTGCATGAAGATTTACAATATGACTATTTGCAAGAATTAAAGCATATAGGTTAATTAAAATAATTTCAATAAAAAAACGCAACTTCAATCGATCGTTGCGTTTTTTTATCTCTCATAATAAATCTTTGCTTAGGTAGTTGGTATGGCAATTGTTAAAGATCATATTGATACTTTATTAATTCAAACAAACTACCTTATGCAATTCTCTCTTAAACTATCATTTTTATCTTTTGCTATTCTATTCATTTTTGCCGCTTGTGGGAAGGATGATGATATTAACTGTGATCTAAGCTCTATTGAAAAAACGATTGTGGGCCAATGGGTTTATCCGTTGACCAATGAAACCGTTGAGTTTAAATCAAACGGCATCTTGATCGATCCTCAAAATTCTACAATCGGTGGAACGGTAAGTGAAAGCGAGCCGACTCAAAAAACGTGGACAGTAAACACGAATGGTGACGTAGAAGTGAAATCAACGACCGGGAATGCTTCTATTGATGCGACGATTATTATTAATGACTTTACCTGTGATGAAATTATGACTACTTATTTTGGTTTTCCACGGACGATGGAACGTCAATAAACCTTATTATTAATAAAAATAAAATCGCAATTTTCAATCGAAGATGGCGGTTTTTTTTTGTGCCTTACGGAAAAATCGAAAAATCGCAATGCGGAGTTAATCTTAATTATTTTGAATAGGAGGTTATTAAAATAATAAGGTTTTGACTAATTCCCTTTTAGTAGGTTGGAGTTTGCCTAAACTTCGATAAATCTTTTCCTATCTTTACAAAAAAAATACTACGATGAAAAGCATCCAAGTCAGAGCAGGCGAAGGCCTCGATAAAATTCACTTAGTTGAACATGCAACACCCGAACCAGCCGCTGGCGAAATTCGCGTTCGTTGGCATGCGACCTCGCTCAACTATCATGACTATATGGTGGCTAAAGGATTATTACCCGTTCCGGAAGGACGAGTTCCAATGTCTGATGGTGCGGGAGAGATTGACGCAGTGGGTGCTGGTGTTACTCGTTGGAAAAAAGGAGATAAGGTGATGTCGCTTTTCTTTCCTCGTTGGCAGCACGGCGCCCCGACTATTGCTACGACGCGCTATATTTCTGGTGAAACCATCGATGGCTATGCAACCGAATATTCCGTGCTTCCTGCTGATGCGGTTACGTCTATGCCTGTAGAATATTCTTATGCTGCCGCCTCGACATTACCTTGTGCAGGACTTACGGCTTGGCGCGCACTAGTGGTAGAAGGTCAAATTAAATCAGGTGATTCTGTCTTAATTGAAGGAACTGGTGGGATGTCAATTTTTGCGTTGCAATTTGCTCGAATGGCGGGTGCCCAAGTTTTTGCAACAACGGGTTCCAACGCAAAAGTAGACCAACTCAAAGCGATGGGGGCCACCGAGGTAGTCAATTACAAAGAAGATCCGAAATGGGGGAAAACGCTGTTCAAAAAAACGGGTGGTATCGATCACGTTATTGATGTTGGTGGGAATGCGACAATGCGACAATCCATCGAAGCAGCTAAACTTTACGGTAAGATTTATTCGATTGGTATCCTCGGCGGTCCAAAAGGAGAAATCCTTTTTCCAAAATTATTTTTTAAACACTTGAGCATTATCGGCCTGGCAGTCGGAAGTGCTGAGATGCAAGAAGACATGGTCAAAGCCGTTAACGCCAATAAATTTCAGCCCATATTGGATAAGCATTTCGCATTAGAAGAATTAGGCGATGCTTTTCGATATCAAGAAAAAGGAAAGCATTTTGGAAAGATTGTAATTGATTATTAGATTATTAGATTGATAGATGTGTGGATGTGTGGATGTGTGGATGTGTGGATTTTTTGAATAGTTTCCCAAAACTTCTTTTTCCTAAAGAACGCTTCAACGCTTCAACGCTTCAACAAAGCTACAAATCCATTCGGCCTCTTTCTGCCATTACCTCAGCCACCTTTCCAAAGAAGGCCATTCTTGGATCTTTGGTGGCGCCGTCTACGTAGCGTTTATAAAGTTGTTGTGCGATGATCGCCAATTTCCAGAAAGAAAAAGATTCATACCAACCGATGCTATCTAGGGAAAAGCCCGTGTAATCTTGGTAGCGTTCTTTGAGAAATTCTTTGGGTGGATAATCACCGACGAGCATGACGGGTAAATCTTTGTATTTGGCAGTAATTGGATCGATCCAGTAGCTAAGACTGGCTCCAAAATCAGCGAGCGGATCACCAAGTGTTGCCATGTCCCAATCAAAAATAGCGGTGACCTCGTCAGGATTGTTGGGATGAAATTGACAGTTGTCCAGCTTGTGGTCATTGTGAATGATAGAAACGGTTTGTGGACTAGGAATATTCTGTGCCAGTGCATCCCGAATCCAGTCCATATTTTTATTTTCGGAAGTTTTAGAAAGCTCCCAACGTTGTCCCCAGCCTTGGAGTTGGCGCGTCATAAAGCCATCGGGGCGGCCGAGTTTTTCTAGGTCACCAGAAATTTTGATGTTGTGTAAACTCGCTTGGGCACGAACCATCGCATCTGCGACGCGCTCTTCCACGTTGGAAATACCAAGAAATTCGGGAGGTAATTTTTTTCGAATCACAACACCATGACAACGTTCCATGATGATAAATGGTGCGCCGATAATTTCCGTATCCTCACAGAGTAGATAAGCCCGAGGAGCAGGAGAGAAATATTTATATAATTGTGAAAGCACTCGGTATTCCCGTTTCATACTGTGAGCTCCCGGTGCAATTTTGCCGAAAGGCGGACGTCTCAATACGCGTTCTATTTCTCCAAATTTGAGCAGGTAGGTAAGGTTGGCGTGGCCTCCGTGAAACTGAGCGACCTCCATTTTACCCGTTAAGTCGGGCAGTGCGTTTTTTAGATAAGCTTCGAGTTTTTCCCAGTTGAGTTGTTCTGATTCGCGTACGGGATTGGCTTGGTCCATGGTTGTGGGTTTTATTTGACCACATTATAGCAAAAAATGGTGAAACATGTGTCATTCCTAATTTCACGATCATCCATTAATCTGATGGTTTACACTTAAGCACCCCGTATTTTGACTGGTTAGCCAGTTAGCTTTTAGTTAGGTTGCCCTTTTTTTGCGTAAAAAGAGGGCAAACGGGCAAGCAAGCTAACAGGTGTCGGCTGACCTAGAGTGTTAAACAAAAAATGCTATTAAGTTAGGCACCGTTTTGTGTATCAACTCATAGTTATTTCGCTCCTACGGAGCTTGTCAATCCTGTTTTTGTCTTTGTTATTAACCTATCGCTCCTCTGGAG
>CALFWZ010000122.1 GCA_937928405.1 uncultured Saprospiraceae bacterium | reverse complement strand
GGAGAAACGAAGCCTATGCGTGGTCCTGGTCGTAGAGAAGTTGGACACGCTAACTTAGCGCACCGATCATTACGTCAGGTTTTACCAGAAGAGCAGCCATATACCCTACGTATTGTTTCTGATATTTTGGAATCTAATGGTTCTTCTTCTATGGCAACGGTTTGTGCTGGTTCTCTAGCATTAATGGATGCTGGTATCAAGATTAAAGCACCTGTTTCTGGTATCGCGATGGGATTGATCTCTGATGGAACACGAAATGTAGTTTTATCGGATATCCTAGGTGATGAAGATGCGATTGGTGATATGGATTTTAAAGTAACGGGTACTAGAGATGGTATTTGTGCTTGTCAGATGGATATCAAAATCGAAGGTCTTTCTTATGAACTTTTAGAAGAGGCTTTATTACAAGCACGTGAAGGTCGTATTCATATTCTTGATAAGATGGACGAGTCACTGACTGCTCCACGAGAAGATCTAAAAGATCACGCTCCTCGTATTGTTGAAATCATTATCGAGAAGAGTTATATCGGAGCGGTTATCGGACCTGGTGGAAGTATTATTCAAGAATTACAAGCCACAACCAATACCGTTATCAATATCGAAGAGGTAGATGATAAAGGAGTGGTCAATATTTCTAGTAATGATAAAGCATCTATTGACGCTGCCTTAGCAAGAATCAAGGCTATCACCTTTACACCAGAAGTAGGTGATGAATTCGATGCTAAAGTTGTAACTATTATGCCATACGGTGCTTTTGTTGATTTTTCTGGAAAGAGTGGATTGCTGCACATTTCTGAAATATCTCATACCCGACTAGAAAAGGTAGAAGATGAGTTAAAACTCGGTGATATGGTGAAGGTGAAAATTATCGGTATCGATAAACGTACTGGTAAATTACGTCTTTCCCGTAAGGCATTACTCGAAGGTGGCCCAGTAGGTGGCGACCGTCGTGATGACCGTAGAGACGATCGTCGTGATGACCGTGGTCCACGTAGATAATCATAAGTTTGATAAAAGTCAATACTTGAGGATAATCTTTATATTTGAATAAGTATATGATTATCAGCGTTTTAGACTTGTTAAAATAAAAACTATTGCCCGATTTCAACTTTTAGTTGATTTCGGGCATTTTTTTTGAACATAGAACGGTGTAGTCTTTACTGGTGCTATTGTCTTTTATGATGTTATCCAATCTACAATTCTTTTGCCTTTTCCTATCCTTACCCTCCTCTTTGGTTTAGTTATATATTAATTGAATCATTCTATACGTTCTAATTTTAAAATCTGCTGATTCTGAATCTATAAATGGAACAGAGAAGTAGTCTTTAGTTGTGACAAATAGCAAGCATTTATAATGTTAAATTCTTCTGCTAGGTACTTTTTTATAAAAAAGTCAAGTTTTTTTTTATATTTTTAGTCAACAATTCGAAATAATTTCCGTAACAGAAATTATTATCAACATGACTATTTAAAATAAATAACTAAAAACAAGAACTATATAAGGAAGAACTTACGCCGCGACAATTGAGTAGATACTAGACATTAATCATTTTTATAATCATCCCTCAATTCAAACATCCATGACATGCGTCAACTGAAAATCACAAATAAAATTACAGCCCGAGAATCACTCGCGCTAGACAAGTATCTTAACGATATTGGAAAAATTAGTATGCTTAATGCCGATGATGAAGCCGAAATGGCTCGTCGCATCCGAGCTGGAGATACCGAAGCACTCAACATTTTGACCAGAGCCAATCTGCGATTTGTTGTATCCGTGGCTAAGCAGTACCAAAATCAAGGACTCTCATTAAGTGATCTTATCAATGAAGGTAACGTTGGTTTGATGAAAGCGGCCAAGCGTTTTGACGAAACCAAAGGTTTTAAGTTTATTTCTTATGCTGTTTGGTGGATTCGTCAATCTATTTTACAATCTATTGTCGAATATTCAAGAATCGTACGTCTGCCACTCAATAAGGTAGGTTCTTATAATAAAGTAAACGAAGCGTTTTTATCTTTCGTGCAAGAATTTGAACGAGAGCCAACCAACGAGGAATTGGCCGACATTCTCAGCTTGACACCTAGAGAAATTAACAATATGCTCAAGGGGAACGGTCGCCACCTTTCTTTTGATGCTCCCATGAGTGGGGAAGAAGGCGATTCAACCATGTTAGATGTAATTGTTGGTAGTGAACCTGCTGATAGTCCTGACAACAATCTCATGGAACAATCTCTAAAGGAAGAAGTACAGCAAGGCTTGTCTATTTTATCTCCGAGAGAGGTAGAAGTGTTGAGTTCTTATTATGGCTTGAATGGTTATAAAAGCTTAACCCTTGAAGAGATTGGTGATTTATATGGTTTGACACGTGAACGTGTTCGTCAAATTAAAGAACGGGCTATTCGACGTTTAAGAAAATCTTATAACCGGAATAATTTAAAATCTTATTTAGGGTAAACCTAATTTAAAATAAAAACTAAATCTGTTTCCATTTTTGGGAATGGATTTTTTTTTGTAGAATTTCAATGAAATTGTTTAATAAAATTCCAAAAGCATCTGAGAATTTCATCAGTTCTTAGGCAATGTGGGCGTTTTTTGTCAATTTCAATACACTTAATTCGAAATAAAAAAATTTATGCGTTTTACAAAACTTCTATTTGCAACTTTACTGCTTTGTTTATTTGCTTGCCAAGATAAGGTAAAAGAACTGCCAGGAGCACCTCCGATCTCTAATGAAGAAAAGCCAAAAGTGCCCATCTTTAGTTCTGATAATAAAGATCTAAAAAGAGTTAACAGCCTCGACAAGTATCGCGATAGTTTATCCTATTCTATTGGAATGTATTTAGGCAGCAGTTTTGATAAACAAAATTTGAAAGTTAATCCTCAAAAAATGGCACAAGGATATCAAGATGTCATAAAAAATCAAGCAGGGTTGTCTCATAAAGCTGCGACAAACTATTTGAATAAAGTAAAAAATATTCAGACTTATCGTAGAAAAGCCAAACCAGGTGAATATCCCTTTCCACTTAGTTTAGATTCTGTTTCTTATGCGATAGGTGCCGATATGGGGTACCAGCAAAAAGGAACGAACTATGAACTGAATGTCAACTCCTTTCATCAAGGGATAGTCGATTTTCAGACTGGCGTGCGACCAAAAGTGAGCCAACAAGAACAGACCAACTATATGGGATTGTTTTTTAAAGGAATGAAATCAGTGATTAAAGAAAGAAATAAGGGCAAAACTTCCCAAATTGCAGAAGAGGAATTGGCTTATTTTAAGAAAAATCGAAGTACGCCAGGGGTTGTTTCTATGCCGAGTGGATTACAGTACCAAATCATCAAAACAGGGACAGGAACAAATGTAATTTACTCGGATAAGGTATTACTACATTACGAAGCGAAAGATTTGACCGGAAAAGTGCTTGACAATAAGTTTAAAAAAGGACTTCCTACCAAAGTTTCAGTGAGTAATATGATTCCTGGCTGGGTAGAAGGTCTACAAATGATGAACAAAGGTGCAAAGTTTAGATTTTTTGTTCCTTCAAAATTGGCCTATGGAGAAGATGGGTATCAAAATATTCCACCAAATACCGCTTTGATTTATGAAATTGAAATCGTAGAAATTCTTAAAAATTAGACAAAATGTTCTAACCGAAATAGGGTAATTTTTTCATTCTACCATTGTTAGAAATGGTTTTATTGGTTTAATTTAGCGTAATATAGTGCAATGTTCTGAATTATTTTATAATTTGGCAGTCTATACCGTGCCTCTCAATTTCACATCTCCTGTGTATTGAATCGTGAGAAATTAAGATTTCTTTACAGGTCCTTTCTGTAAATTTAACCTTTAGGCTCATCAAAACTTACGTAAGAATGGAAAAAAGAAAGATTCTAGTCACTGGAGGTGCAGGATTTATTGGTAGTCATGTGGTATGCAAAATGCTCAAAGCTGGTTATCAAATAAATATCCTCGATAATTTTGCTACCGGGAAAAAAATAAATATTCCAGATCATGAAAGGATTACCCTATTTGAAGGTGATATCCGTGATCCACAAATTGTGGATATGGCCGTTCGCGATTGTACGGTGATTATTCATTTGGCTGCCATTGTAGGCGTTGAACAAGTGATTGCCCAACCACTTCAAACGGTAGAAGTAGAAACGATCGGAACACATAATATTGTAGCGGCTGCTCGAAAATATGGTGTGAAAAAGATTCTTTACGCTTCTTCCAGTGCTGTATACAAACGAGTCGGTAGTCAGGGTAGTCAGGAGACGGATGAACTCGGCTTGGTCAGTACCTATGCCATTGCTAAAAGACTCAACGAACGATACTTATCAGCATTGACTGAAACGGATAATATTTCCGTTAATTGCTTGCGCTTTTTTAATATCTATGGAGAACGGCAGGATACCAGAATGGTAATCCCCAGATTCTTTGCTCAGGCAACCACTGGTCAGCCCATCGAAGTTTTTGGATGTGGTACCCAGACTAGAGACTTCACCTCTGTGATAGATGTCAGTGAAGCCATCTATCAACTCATCCAACGTCCTACCTTAAACGGCACCTTTAATATTTCTCGCGGACAAGAAACGACCATTGGAGAATTGGCTGCTATGATAAAAAAAGTAACCGGTTCAAAATCTGACATCGTTTTGCTGGGACATCCATCGGAACGAGAAACTTTCAGAGTGAATAGAAGAATCGGAAATAATGATAAATTATTTGCTGCTACTAATTTTCGGCCCACTATTCAACTAGTCGAGGGACTTAAACTTTATTTCGAAAAAGAACAAGAAGCTCGTGTCATAATCTAACAAAAACAAGGCTATGTCGGAAGAAATTATTGACTACTCTGGTCGTGTAAATAAGAATTGGTTCCGCAATAAGTGGAAAGGATTGAACAACCATTATTATCGTATAAAACGGGACCTTTTATGGGGAATTCATCGACGAATTCATCGGATTGAAATTGATTATGCTAAAATCCCTAATGGCGCTATGCCGGTAATGATTAATAACTTTAATCGACTGGATTTACTCAAGCAACAAGTAGATTGGTTGTTAAATTTAGAAGATCCCGTTGCTATTATCATCGTAGACAATAAGTCGACTTTACCACCTTTGTTGGCATATTATGAACATTTGGACCATCCTAACGTACAAGTCGTTAAGTTGGGCTATAATTCTTGGAGAAACGGCGTAAAATACCTTGGAAAACACAAGTTAACCGAGTTTGATAAATTTATAATTACGGATGTCGACTTAATCCCTTATCCCAGTACCCCAAAAAATTTAATTAGTCATTTATCCAATTTATTGGATCGTTACCCCGAATACAATCATGTGGGAACCTCATTGGAAATTAATGATTTGCCAGATCATAATCCTATGAAAAAATTGGTGATAAAATTTGAAGAAAAATTCTGGTCGCCTATCGCAAAAAAGTTAGAAGGGAATGTTTTTATCAGTCCGATTGATACGACTTTTGCTATGTATCGGTCGTCTTCAGATATATTAAGTTTACATGGTGCGCTACGAACTGACCGACCTTATACTTTAAAACATGTGGACTGGTATCAAGATCCAGAAAATTATTCACCAGAATATCAATACTATCTTGAGTCTTGTAAACCATGTGCTACTTGGGCCCAACAATTAAAAAAAGAAGATAAACTAAAGAATTACTGGAATGACCAAAAACATGAATCTCCCCCCTCATACACCTAGTTACCAGTCCATTCTACGCTTACAACGATTTATGAAAAATCCGATTCCTTTTATGAATCGGAATCTGAAAAAATACGGAGAAACGTACTGTTTTAGTCTCCGTTATAGTAAGATCAATATCATTACCGTTGATCCAGATATCATTCAGCATTTTTTACGAAAAAATGAGGATAATTATAAAAAACCAGTAGTTGATAATGATGTGCTAGGACATTTTGTTGGTAAAGGTTTACTACTAGCCACAGGTGAACGACACGACACGCATCGCAAATTAATGGCTCCAGGTTTTCGACCCAAAAGTATCGATCGACTAATTTCTTTGATGGATGAACAAATTGATCGGTATTTTATAGAAATGGACAAACGGATCGAGCAAAATCCTACCTTAATTATAGATCAAGAATTCAGTGATCTCACTTTCCGAGTAATGACTCGAGCTATCTACGGGGATGATATGAATCAGGATGAAATTTCTGCCTTCTCTGATAGGTTTCAAAACCTGCAAAAAATGATGATTAAGTTGGTTCGGATTCCTAGATTACTGAAATTTTACCAATTGACTGGACAGACAAAATTCTACGAAAAGGTAGCAAAAGAAAATAATGCTTATTTAAATCAACTAATCGCTGCTCGTCGTAAACAACAACCCAAAAACGATTTACTAGGTATGTTGCTGAACTGTCGTTACGAAGATTCCGATCAGGGGATGAGTGACGATCAATTGCGAGAAGAAACACTGACCTTGTTTGTTGCTGGACACGAGACCGCAGCTAATTGTCTGTCTTGGATTTTTTATATTTTGGCAAAGCATCCAGAAGTAATAAAAAAAATACTAGCAGAACGAGCAGCTGTGATTGGAGATCGCGTTCCTGAGTTTTCTATGTTCCTGCAAATGGATTACCTCAATCGAGTCTTTGATGAATGCTTACGGATTTATCCACCTTCTTGGATTACGAATCGTATTGCGGTGGAAGACGATCATGTCAATGGGTTTGATATCCCAAAAGGTGCGAGGGTAATTCCTTTTATCTATGGACTACATCACTCTGAAAGACTCTGGCCTGATGCTGAAAAATTTGACCCAGATCGATTTACGAAAGAGCAACGAAAAGTCAGACATAATTTTGCGCACATGCCTTTTGGCGCCGGACCACGAATGTGTATTGGTCGTCATTTTGCCACCTTAGAAATGAAAATGATTACCCTGAAAATGTTGCAGCGATACCAATTTAGTCTGGTAGAAGATCATAAAGTAGCCTTGTTACCTTCTGTCACGCTAAAACCTGAAAATGGTATTAAGCTTCGGTTTGGGTAAAATAATTATTTCATTTGCCACAAAGCCACAAAGGTTTAATATATATTCTTTGCGAACTTAGGGGCTTAGTGGCAAAACTATTTCACCTTTATTAAATCATTAAATGAGGCGAAAGAAAAGGGTAGGGCGTTAAGATATTCGATGATTGCGGAAAAATCCTCATTGGTCGCTTCGTGATCGTGGAGCAGTAAAACTTCGTCGGAAGAACTGGATAACCACCGGTTTTCTCCCATTAAAAATCCTCGACAGTCTCGCGGATTTTTGGTGGCCAATCGATGAAAGACTTTATCTAGATTATGAAGACCTTGTAGTGGTTTGTCCATGTCCATTGCCCATTCCATCACATCAAAAGTCCAAGCCCAATCCACATCATCCCAAAGTTTTGCTTTTTGCATATAACGATAAGTCACGCCGTCAAAACGAGGTTGCTGATAACCTAAATCTCTTAGCATATCTTGAATTGCAACTCCTCGTTTTGGATCGCCTCGTCTGAAGATAGAAAACACTTTTCCGTTTCTTAAATCTCCTTTATCTCCATAGGGAAACCGAAACCATTTAGCGGGGCGTGCTACACCAGCAGTTTGGTAAATATCTTCTATGATTTGATCGGTTTTATAAATCTCTTCTTTGGCTTGCTCCAAAGATATTTTTGAAAAGGCCGGATGGGTATAACTATGGTTGGCGATGATAAATCCTTTGTGAATACTATCGACGACGGCCTCCGGATATTTTTCCATCAATTGTCCAATACAAAAAAAGACGGCTGGTATATCGTGCTTGACAAGCAGGTCTACTTTTTTGGTAAACTGCGTTCCGGGAGAGTCGTCGATGGTGAGGTATACTTTTTTCAAGGGGTGGGTTTATTATTCTATAACCAATATCTTTTCAAGGAAACTTTGTCCTTCTATTTCAAAGTTTAAAAAATAGAGTCCATCAGGAATATTTAAATTATTGATCATCAAATTATTAAAACCGATGTTGCAGGGCTGATCCTTTAATATTGTTTGTACTTGTCTTCCATAAATATCCAGTAATCGAATATTTACATTTGTGTTTTCTGATAATTCGAAATTAATTTGTAAGAGATTTTTAGTTGGGTTTGGAAAAATATTTAAGTTGTTAAAGAAAATTGAAACGTTTTCTGTATTTGTAAAATCACTAATGGTGTGGAGTGTTGTATTCGTAATTATAGGAGGATTATAATCAAAAAATATGGCTGCTGAATTATTTATTCGAGTTCCCAAGGGTAACGCTCTGTTGAGGTGTATTTGAAAAATAACATATCCTTGACTCTCTTCTAAGTTGTTGGTGCTATCTGGTAAATAAATATTTTGGAAATCATAGATCAGTACATTTTCTTCGACGGATTCTGATTCAAAATCATGACTAGATTCTAAAGTTTTAATGGACCTAATATCAAAAACATCTAGATCTAAACTATCACGAAGAACAACAGCATAAGCGGTATCATTTCCGGTGTTTTGAAAATTAATTCGGTAAGTTAAAATAGAGTCTGATGGAGTAATCGAATTTTGATCTCCTATTCCATGTGGAAAACCAATTTTATCATTTGGATCATAAGAATTTCTAACTTCTTGGGTCCAAGAATAAGAATTGTCTGACAAACTGACCTCTTCATCAACCGTTGAGATAGAAGCGGAATAAGTTAATGGCGTTCCAAGTGGGATGGTACTTGGAATATTTAATCTAACGTTAAAGATTCCTTCACTAAAAGCTGTGGCTGTTGGCAAGGATAAGGTTACTTCACTATCAATTTCATTAAAAACAGCTCCTACACTCCCATCAATGTATTCTAGTAAAGGGTCGAAAGCTAAATTGATCACAACCTCATTAGCATCATGTGGCGTTAAATTTTCATAATAAATTTTTATATTTTGAATGGTATTGCTTCTAGGGTCTAACGCAAATGCACTTACGGATAAATTGGTCTGGTCTGAATGCAAGTAAAAATTATTATTATCATAAACATTGCCTAAAACAGTAGCTGAGACTGCTATATCATTACTAGCTGGACAAGCTAAAGTAGTATTTTGAGCATCGTAGATTAATTTAAGATTATAATCTCCTTCATTAGCTTGAAATTGATAAAAGCCATCTGAATCTGGTGTTGTTATTTTTTTATTAATGTTATCCTGTAATAATTCTACTTTAATTTCATTTATCTCAAATTCACCATCATCGATACAATTAGAAGAAATAGAGTCGAGATGGACATAACCTGAAATTAGGACAATACAATTATCTGGAGCTTTTACTTCAATATTTTTATGAGAAACACATCCGTTGTCATTAGTTACGGTAACAGAGTACCATCCAAAAGCCAGGTTATTCACCATCTGAGTAGTTGCGCCATTACTCCAGGAAAAGGATGGATTATTGATCGGCGTATTAAGGATTACTTCCGCTGAACTATTATTTAAATTACAAGAAAAGACATTTGAAGAAACATTATAATCTAAAGGACCATTTACGAAAATACTATCTACTAATTCTTCACAATGCCCATCGTCTGTAACGGTTACATGATAGTTTCCTGCTGAAATATTCGTCAATATCGAATCTTGAATTGTCCCAATTCCATTATCCCAAGTATAAGAAAGATTCCCTAACCCTCCACTGGTTTGTATCGTTATGATGGCATCATTTCCATCACAAGATTCTTCTAGGACTTGAAGACTTTCAATTTGAAATGATGGATAATTAGGTACTTCAATTGTGATAGTATCGATACAATTGGTTAGGGTGTTTTCTAATTGGATTTCGTATGTTCCTTGGGGAGATGAAAAGGAGGTACCGTTAATACTAAGACTTTCATTAGAAGGCAGAATAGAAGTTATTCCCAAAGGAATATGAAGAATTGTCATATGTGAGTAATTACTAACATTATCAACACTTGCACTTATACGGTTTGTAATTTGATTCAATTCCCAATCATTTGTTGTATCCCACTTGTTAATTGTATCGACTAAATGAAAGATATTTTCAATCTCTCCGCTTGTATAAATAGAATCATTAATTGTCCATGACTGAATAATATAAGGCCCATCAGGACCCGGATCCACAAGTTGCCGATAGTTGTAAGTAATTATTGTGTCAAGGTCACATGCTGAAAAAGCAGCAGTGTATTCAACGCCATCAATTCTTAGCTCATAGTGGCTAAAAAATTCATTTATAGGTATCCCCATACAATAGGTAGCTTGATTATCACAAACCTTATCAAATTCAAGTTGATCTAAAATTCCGCATGGATCTTGTGCAAATAAACCAAAAATAGGTAGTAGGGTCGCTAAAAGATAGAGACCTATATTTTTTTTACTATTCATTTTATTCTTTTTAGAAACTCGAAAAGCATTTTACATGCTAAATAGGTGATGTTTTTTGATATTCAACATTCATCAATCGTAGTAATAAGAGCCTTTAAAAGATTTAGTGTAAACCTCCTTCGGAGTGAATATTAAAGTCTACATCTGTCACCAAATATAATTAAAAATTGTTGAAGCATTAGCCCCCAATCTCTGATAGGAAGGGTCCATTTTTTTTCAACTTTAG
>CALFWZ010000121.1 GCA_937928405.1 uncultured Saprospiraceae bacterium | reverse complement strand
ATTTGATTGCTATTCTTATCCATGGTTACATCTTTTGGGGCACTAAAATTGGTGTTGATGCCTACAATATCGTCTGGTACCAGTGTCTCCGCATCATAGGCCAATAGAAAAGCATCACAAGTCAGCCATAAACGATTAAATTTATCTTTTTCAATATCTCTAATTCTTGGATTTCCCTTATCCTGAGCAGCTAATCTAACCTGCTGAATATCATTACCAGAAATTATATTCAACACGCCATCCGTAGTACCACAATAAATTCGATTAGTTTGTTGATCGATAAATAAACTACTTAAAAGTTCGCCTTCTAAATGTTTTCCTAAGCGATAGACCTGAGCATTGGATTCGTCAAACCTAAAGGCCCCTTTTCCAAGACTACCGTACCAAATACAATTTTCTCTATCAATAAATCCTTTGGCAAGATTGAGATTATCCAACTTATATTGTAGATCTAATTCTCCATTTTTATTGGCCGATAAAATTTCTAAAGGAGTAGTAGGCGAAGACAACCAATAGCTATTGCCTTTCTCTAAGACCATTTGATTGGGTTTCATACGAAACCCTTTTTGATAGGCCGGTGAAATTGGATGAACCGTATTAAAGCCAATCGCTTTGGAGTATACTAGTTTGTACTTATTTTCCATATCAAATTCGATTGATTGATAAGGAACGGATTCTAACTGTGGAATTTTAACCAATTTGCTTGTTGATTCCGATATCTGCTGAGGATGGATATAAATCTGTCCATGAATATCCATCACAAAGTCTGAATGAGGTACCGCATTTATTTTGGTCAACTCATTCTTAGCATTGAGCCGAATGATCAATTGATCATAGGAAAAATAAATATTACCCTCATTATCCTCGATGGTATTCAGAATAGAATTGTTGAGATAGCCATCGCGTAAAAATTCGGTGTTTTTGGGATTATGAAAAACACCATCTTTATAAAACCCTAACTGACCATTAAAGGTACAAAACCAAAGCCTGTTTTTTGAATCTTCAAAAAAACTGGTTATCTCAGTATCTGGAAGTCCATCTGATAAAGTATAATTGATAAACTGTGCGCCATTATATTTGCTTAATCCATTTTCAGTGGCAAACCAAATAAAGCCTTTTTGATCTTGGTGGATATCATAAATTTGATTGCTAGGCAATCCATCTTCAATGGTAAACTGACGAAAAGATAAGTCCTGTCCTTTGACATAAGCCACCACTATCCAGAGATAAAAAAATGAGATCGCCCATTTCTTACCTAACCTAAGTACAGAATTTTCTTTTTCCTTCATGAGTCCAACGCTATCAAATAAGTAGATATTTGTCAGGACAAAATAAAGGGAATTTTGCATCTTTCTGAATAAAAGAACCTTAATTCGCTCATAAACTCAAAATAAGCGTTAGTCAAGTCAAAAGGCCCGATAAAAAGAAGGCCATTTTTTTTTCCTCAAAAATGCTCACTTTAGTGCTCCAAACAAATAAACACCTATTCTATTTTTGATAAGTAAACCTAAAAAGTTGATAGCAGTGAAGTTTTTAAATTAGCAATGGTATTAAGCTATGGAGAACATCTACATCTAATTTATTGGGGAGCATACTTCCTGTTATCGAACTCTTTGTCTATACTATAATAAACTATACAGAAAAATATAAATAGGTATAATTAATTGGGAATTCCTTTAGGATTCCTACATTAACATATAGACTATGTTAATTTTTCGGATGTATAAAATATTGAATCAGTGCTAGCTTTTGGCCTGATATACTATTCTTTAAAATCCATTAAGGAAAATACATGTCTGCTGTGGTTTTGAAGTACGCCTACTTTAGCGTCACAGATTTTTTGCTGATTTTTGGAATTTTTAATTTTCCTCCTTACGAATTAACCCCATCTAAGTTTAAACTAGCATTTCGTTAAGATGGCCTATATGAAGTCGATTATTTCGATAAATCTACCTGCCACCTTTAACTCCATATACCCAATGGTAGATGGAGGAGAAAGCTTAATCTTTAAACGATCAAGACCTCTTATTCTACTTAAGTAGGAAGGCATAACTGTTTGTACCACTTAAATAAAGATAAAAATAACACTACTGGGTTCTGACACCCATCTCTCTGGCAATTTTTGCTACATTTTTATTATGAAAAGCCTCCATACCCCGACGAAATTGATATCGCTCCCATAGCGCTTCCATATTAAAATTGTTGGTGGTACGGGCGGCTGATTTTAATTCCAAAATATAGCTTTGGTTTTCCAATTTCCGTTTTTGTATTTCTTTAATTGATTTAGCTGGTGTGCCATGACCAGGAATGAGCTGATGAATATCGTGCCATTCTAAAATTTTATCTACCTTTTGCAGCGTATCCAAATAGTCGATACTGCTATGATCGATAAATGGAAATTCAATATCACTGAGATAGTCTCCAGCAATCCAAGTTTTGGCTTCTTCCACAATCGTGAACATTCCGTCGGCATTATGACCTGGTGCTAGATAAAAAACCAATGTCATATCCCCTATCGTCAATTGTTGTCCATCTTTGCTAACGATCACATCCACTAAGGGATAACTGATGGGATAATCGCGTTGGATATAATTAGACTCATCAAAAAAATAAATTTCTTCCAAAACCTTCTCCTTATTCGGATGCTTGGTAAACGCTTCGGTAGCAATGACAATTGCTTCAGGAAAGGCATTGGCTCCGATAATATGGTCATAATCCGAATGGGTAAAAAGAAGATAAAGTTGTCGACCCTGTAGGTAATGTTTCGTCAGTTCTTGGATCATTATTATCTCGTGCGGTAACCAATTGGGATCAACGAGTAAAATTGTTTGATCAGAAACTAATAAGGTACTAGTCGTTTGAAATAAAGCACTGGTGAATATCTTTTCAATCATGGTGATGGGACTAATGAATAATTTAGAGCTTTTAATGATTTTATTTTTTGCTATTTGCTTCTAGGTATTGGCTAGGGTGTTTGAAGTTGTGAAAGAAAACCTGCACAAAATGAATATCGAATATCGAATATTCAGTATTTCAATATTGATTTACGAATCTGTCTGCTATTAAATATAATTACCCTATAAAAGGTTGATTATCAAATTATTAAGCCTATTTTTTACATCTTAACTTACTTAATCTTACTTTGTTTAATCAGAAAGTGAACATTTATTTGTTTTTAAAAATACGTTGATAAATTTTCAATAAGTTTAGGGTAGATTGAACACCCTAGGTATTGGCTTGTGGTAGCACCCGAAAGTCCTTACCAGTGAACAATAGTGTGAACCCTAAACAAATGAACTGGTACATACTTTTGATTTATACCACTAGGATGTTCAATTAACCCAAGAAAAGTAAAAAATCCTTCTTGCGTTTTTTGTAAAGGTAATTACTACAAAAATCTCAACCACAATCTCAAACTGGACAACCATCACACGTAACTACGTGCTATTTAACCGGCTAAGTCCTTTTTCTTCTTAAAGAGAAAATAATTGAAGTTGCCTTTGAAGTTGTTCTTGAGGTCGCAAATAATTTTTGATTCATTTTTTATGCTTCACTATTTCGGAAATAATCATATTCGCATGAATTCTTGTGTTCTCAATAAAAAACTTACTGGTCTTCAGTCCTGCGGCAGCGACCCCAGCCAAAAACAATCCTGAAATATTTGTTTCCAAGGTATCCTCCTTCATAATAGGTGTTCGGTATTCATCGTCATGGAAGGTCAGGCCTATTTTCTCAAAAAAAGCATAATCTGGACGATATCCAGTCATCGCTAAAACGAAATCATTTTCAATCGTCACCAGTCCTTCTGGTGTTTTTAGGGTAACCGTTTCTTCGGCAATTTCTTCCACCGTCGTATTAAAATATGCTTTAATACTACCCTCTTTGATTCTATTTAAAATATTAGGCCGGATCCAATATTTTACACGTTGACTCAGTTCCTCGCCTCTAACAGCCATTGTGACTTCGGCATTTTTATAATAGGTTTCCATCGCCACGTCACAAGCTGAATTGGCTGCTCCGACGACTAATACTTTTTGACCAATATAAAAATGTGGCTCATCATAATAGTGCTTTACTTTTGGCAGGTCTTCGCCCTTCACATTCATTTTATACGGTAAACCATAAAAACCAGTCGCTAAAATAACATTTTGTGCTTGGTACTGATGCTTACTACTGGTTACATGGAAGATTCCATCTTTTTTTTCAATATTCGTTACTTCCTCAAAGTAATTAACCTGCAAATCGTATTGTTCTCTAACCCGCCGAAAATACTCCATTGCTTCTCGCCGAGAAGGTTTATCGCTATGAGAAACAAACGGTACATTTCCTATTTCCAATAAATTAGAGGTAGAAAAAAAAGTCATGTTGACTGGAAAATTAAAGACAGAATTGACCAAAACCCCTTTATCCAAAATCACATGAGACAAACCGTTTTGCGTCGCCACGATCCCACAATTCAATCCAATCGGTCCAGCGCCAACTATTAATACATCTATCATATCTGTTTTTTTACAAGTGTCCTATACTATTGGTAAAATGCTTTCCTCCTTCTTAGTCTTCAACCAAATTTAGAAAATTTTTCCAACTAGCAGTACCAGCACTCATCACCGTTTTTTTAATAATTTAAATTCCTTCTTCTTCCGGAATTTCTTCAAAAAATGGAATCCCGTTCTTGGCTCCTAAAATTGTTTTTCCAAAATCATGTTCATATTCTAAATGACAATCTATGGGTATTTGTTCTGTTCTTAATTTTTCAAATTCCAAAATCACCTCTAAATCTTCTTCTTTTCCAAAATATCCTGCTCCAAACCCAGTCAATGCTGCAGAAAATTTAACATTCGTTTTAGTGTCTTTAATAAAGTAACCAAATCCCTCATCAGTAATTTCATTTTCTTTTCCTAAAAGTGTATAAAGCTTACTGTAGAAATCGCAAAAGACTTCATTCGATATATCTAATGAGTGTAGTCTTTTTAATTCACTAAAATTTAGTTTTTTACTTTCAATTTTTAAATATCTTTTTACGCTCATATTTACTTAATAAAATTATAATACGTTTTGGCTCACCAAATTAATGCTTTTTCAACACATCCTAAAATTTAAATATTAAACAATCATTCATTATTAGACTATCTTTTTGCTAAAAGCAATTTACCAGACTACTTTCAAATTAGGCCATTGCTCGTTTGTCTGGTTTTTTTCTTAGTTCCTTGGTTAATTTAGTGAGCAGCAAAAAACCAGTCAAATTGTCTATATTTGCCCAAAAAAATTCAAATATGCTTCGTTTTTTCTTTCTGCTAATCGCAACCAGTTTAATCGCCTGTAAAGGGGAATCTCCTTCCAGTACTTCCAATGCAAAACCAGTCACCAGCACCGTTGCCACGGATACCCTATTGCATGAGGGAGAGGTGAATTTTAAAAATATGAAGCAACTCACTTTTGGAGGGGATAATGCGGAAGCTTACTTTAGCTATGATAACCAGCAATTGGTATTTCAAGCATCAAACAAAGCATGGGGCGCAGATTGCGATCAGATTTTTGTGATGCCGACTACTGGAAACGGTGGCACAAAAGCCAAACTTTTAAGTACTGGTAAAGGGCGAACTACTTGTTCCTATTTTATGCCCAATGGAAAGGAAATAGTTTATGCTTCTACTCATTTGGGCAATGAAGCTTGTCCAGAAGTTCCTCGGAGTGTCAACGGAAAATATGTCTGGCCTGTCTATAGCGATTTTGATATTTTCTTGGCAGATATGGATGGAAAAATTACGAAGCAATTGACTACAGAACCTGGTTATGATGCGGAGGCGACGATTGCTCCTGACGGCTCAAAAATGGTTTTTACTTCTACTCGTTCTGGCGATTTAGAATTATACACGATGAACCTTGATGGTACAGATGTAAAACAGGTAACAAGTGGCTTGGGATATGATGGAGGTGCTTTCTTTTCACCAGACAGCAAAGAGCTTATCTTCCGAGCGTCCCGTCCTCAGACAGCAGAAGATCAAAAAACCTATAAAGATTTATTAGCCCAAGGTGTGGTTCAACCGACGAATATGGAGTTGTATATTTGTAATGTGGATGGAAGCAATTTACGTCAGATTACCAAACTAGGTGGTGCCAACTGGGCGCCTTTTTATCACCCTTCTGGAAAGAAAATTATTTTTAGTTCTAACCACCACGTAAAATCTGGCCGTCAGTTTAATTTGTTTATGATTGATACGGATGGGACTAATTTAAAGCAGATTAGCTTTGATAAGACTTTTGATGCCTTTCCAATGTTTTCTCCTGATGGTAAAAAAATCGTTTTCTCATCTAATCGAAATAATGGCGGAACTAGAGATACGAATGTGTTTATTGCGGACTGGGTTGAATAGTGGATTTTTTTGATGAGTGGATTTGTTGATGAGTGGATAAACGGATGTGCGCATTATTTTTTTGTAAGAAATTTTCAATAGAAAAATCTAGTGTCGAGAACGATTTAATAAAAGGTTCCGTTATTCTTTATTGAAAATTAGGATTGTTCGAAAGAATCAACAAAGAAAAAAATATCCAATGTTGAATATCCAATAAATCAATATTCAATAAAATTCTAAATCAGTTGTCGTAAAAAAAGCGGTCAAATTCTTAAATAGGATAAATTTCTTTCAATTAAGCCTTTGTTCTTAGATTTTTAGTATTCCATTTTTATTCAATATTGGATATTCGAGATTCTTAGTCTCTTCTTAAATCTTTCGAACAACTCTGATTGAAAATTCAATATTCTTAAAATCCTACTAACCTGTTCATAGAGGTCATAACGATAATCTTATGAAAAAGCTCTTGGTCTTAGCGGGTCCTACGGCGAGTGGAAAAACCCAGACGGCGATTCGATGGTCGGAGGCTTTGGGCAATATCCCGATTGTCAACGCAGATTCTCGACAGTTTTATCAAGAGATGTCGATTGGTACCGCCAAACCTACGCCGGAAGAACTAGCCGCAGCTCCACATTATTTGTTTGATCATCTTAGCATTCATACTGCTTATGATGTAGGGGATTACGAGCGAGAGGCGCTAGCCTTATTAACTCAACTATTCGAAAAACACGATCAGGTTATATTGACCGGAGGAAGTGGGTTGTACATCCGTGCATTATGCGAAGGACTGGACGAATTTCCAGAGGTAACACCATCGGCCAAAGAAAAAGTGGCAGCTATTTTTGAGAAAGAAGGACTGACTGGCATGCAAGCGGCCCTCGCAGCATTAGATCCAGAAACTTATCAAAAAATAGATTTACAAAATCCTCGTCGAGTAATAAGAGCCTTGGAAGTTTGCTATATCGAAAACCTTCCTTATAGTAGTTATTTAAAAAAACCTAAAAAGAAGCGGCCTTTTGTACCCGTTTATTTTTGTTTGGAATGGGAACGAGCTGTGCTTTATGATCGAATTAACCGTCGAGTAGATTTAATGTTAAAGGCTGGTCTAGAGGCAGAGGCAAGATCTTTGTTTCCACATCGGGAATTACGCGCCTTGCAGACTGTCGGGTATCGAGAATTCTTTAGTTATTTTTCTGATGAAAAAATTACACGCTCAGAAACAGCGGAAATGATTAAGCAAAATACGCGTCGATATGCCAAACGACAGATAACTTGGTTTAAACAGTTACCAGAATGCGTTTATTTTCATCCAGATGATTGGGAAGGGGTTTTGTAGATTTACTCCACCACCACCGACAATACCTCCGAGCCATCACCACTAATTATCCGAATAAAATAAGCACCACTTTCTAAACTAGAAAGATCTAACACGACACTTGTAGCATTCACCTTCTGGTTCAAGACGGCTTGCCCTACTCCATCATATATGACGAGTTTTTTATTCAATAAATCTCCTGCAATGGTCAAAAGATCACCGGTCGGATTTGGATAAACTTTATATTTTTTTGAATCAATAAATACCTCTTCCAGAGAAACGGTTTCTTCACAAGCTTCAATCGTTTCTAAAATCGCACTATATTTTGGTGCGGCCGTAACCGATAAATCTTGATCCATCGTTTCTAAAATTCCCCAACTCCCGTAACGGGAACTTCGTGGAGCCACAAAAGAAAAATTCATTAACTGCAACGGCGATTCTCCTTCTTGTAACGTGGTCAAAAAGGCAAACCATTCCAAGTACATATTATACATTGAAGTGTCTCGCTGAATATCCAAAAGAGCTTGCCCATAAGAAGGCTCTACTCCAAAAGGATCACCTGTGATATGTTGCCCTCCTTCATAAAAAACAATAGGTACTCCGAGAGGATCAGCCAATTCGGTTTTTTGGATTTCTAGTAAGGTGCTGGTTTCGGCCATAGATTGTCTTGCGTAAAACGCTACATCAGCAACTGTTGCATTGGCACCTAAATCATCTAAGGCGGCATCGCCTTCTTCTGTCAATCCAAAATAAAAAGTGGGAGACATGGCATCGAAGCTCCCTGGTGTTAGACTTCGGAGCATCCGATTACTGACATCTTGCCATCCCATTTGTACCCCAGCTACTCTAGTAATTCGATCCATCTCATTGGCAAAAACTTCCGACCAAATATCTAAACAGTTTTGTACGTAGGGAACAATTCCTTCTGGCCAAGAAACACCGGTTTGTTCACAACCATATTTGTTGAGCCATTGGGTTTGACCAAAAATCCAATTCCAAATTTCATTGCTATATTCTACACTTAGTTGACGATCTGATTCTAAATTATCTCGAAACAAGATCGCCATTTGTTCTATATAATCATCACTCGCTCGATGTGGAACACAAATCCAACCATCCAAATCATAATCATTCAAAAGCTTAATCATCATTTCGTAAGGGATGCCTTTGTTGGTCGCCCAAGTATAATGATCCATCTGTGCACGGTCTTCCCAAGCAAATAAAGAAGGATCATCCCAGCTCCAATTATCCGGTTGTCCCCAACTGTTGGTCGTTCCCCAATCCATAAATCGAACAGATGGGAAGATGGACAATTTTTCTAACCAAAGGGAATAAAAAGGTTCCGTCTCATAAGTAGCTTCCGTGCCGGGCATTAAGACCCTAATATTGCGGATGGGATCATTAATATCGGAAGTGACAATAGTCATTTCAAGCGTATTATCAAAAGGATTAAGAAAATCAAAAACGATTCGATGGTCATCCGTTTGATTTAAATTTTCAAAACCACCCCAAAAAGAAAGTTCTCCCGTTCCTTCCCATAAGACGGTATATTGACCAGCTGGCCATCCACTGGTATTCGCCCAGATGGTGACGACTCGCTGGTCATAATCAGCTCCCGCAACTTGTTGCGGTACGTGGGTGGGATAACCATCAGACCGATAAGTCAATTCGTCGGCAAATCCAGAGTCAAAAGCTGCGTTGGGATTGTCAATGTCTTTGGTGTACCACATGCGAGCATTATGCATAAGGTCAACAAAAGGTAATTCGGTTCCATAGTCTACTACCCCACTGAGGTTGGTGCCAAGTTGGAGTTTACAATCATCCGTCAATTGGGCGATTGCGGCGGTGGTTAGGGAAAGATGGAGGAATATAAAGAGGATGGTTCTCATTTTAAGGAGTTGAATGGTTAAATCGTTTATTTATTGAAAGTACCTAGACAGTTAGGCTGTTGAGTTTAAGTTACTATTTTTTTATCAAAACCTTACGGAAAATGAAAAGCAAAAGGCACTGGAAACCAGCGCACGTCACCATTTTTATTTTCAACTAATAAATTATCAATATAAACACTTGAACGTTGCGGCAAGTTTTCTAATACTTTATGAATTTCAGGATGCCGAATATCTTCTGCTAAAAAGCGGTAATCTTCTGTAGTTTCAGAAGTAATCCAACAATCAAAACGAACCGGTTTCCATAGTTCCTCATCGACCATTAATTGCAAGGGCTGAGATTTTGCAGCAGATAAAAATTCGAAGAGCTCTTCTTTATTTGGCCACCCTTCCCACTTGGGACCATACCGCCAGTTTTGTTGATCTTCCTTTTTTTCAAGAATAGCAGGTGTTTTTAGTTGCCCCCAATTAAGTTGAATAATTTTATCTTCAAACTCATAAAATTCCGGATAAAATTCTAGGTCTTTGGGCCATGATTTAGTTTTTTCCAATAAATTAATGCGTGTAAAATCGTCCGATGGCCAAAGTTTTTCTTCATCTTTTAAAGCGCGTCGAATTGTTTTAAACTCAGGGATATGTAAAATCTCGTAACTGTCTGGTTTATCTCTATAAATTTTATAGACATTTTGTGCATCTTCTGAGGTGGTGTCTAAACGAACAAGTGTTTTACGTCCCATTGCCGTATATAGTTGAAAACTAAATACTTCTTTTTCGATATAATTTAGGCTTTTAAAATAAACGGGTGGGTGATATACACCTGTTGAATCAACCACTCGGAATGCGACAGAATTGATGGGAATATTTTCTCTAAATCCTCGGATACTTACATGTGCACCATCTTCGACGTATTGTTGTAAGTACGTACCATATCGAGTGGTATCCGGTGTAAAATTATTTCTTGGATAAAAATGATACATGGAAGGCTGACCATTTACTCGGTTGTAAACAACTACCGCGATCACATCTAATTCCATCGGCTTACCGCCTCTACTGAAAGAAAGTGGCTTGTTAATATTAGCTAGAAACGCCTCTTTTGTAATCGAAAATTGTTTGACTTTATTTCCAGGTAATGGATCGTTTACCACCGGAAAATCTAGGTCTCCCCAGTGCGCCTCATAACTCCGATCTTCCGCCTCGTAGGTTGGTTTGACCCGAACTTTGACGGGTCCCTCTGACAAGGCACTAGATTTAATAACCGGTTCGGACTGACATGCGTTCAAGAAAAAAAGCATCCCCGCCAGCATTACGAAAAAAAGGATCCTAATCATAGCTTTGGGTATTTGAGAGCAGTTGATTGTTGATTTTAAAAAAGGTAAATTTTCAAAAGCATAAAGGATAATCCAACAATTGACGCTTCAATGATAGCATCTTTCAGTTAATTTTACAACTATAAACGTGCCGTTAACAAGTCATTGACAAAACTCAATTCTACATCAGACTGCGTAACATCTTCTTCAAAAAAATGTGCATTGGCTAGATAATTCATTCCGAGATAATTAGCAGTTTCGACAAATGGTCGCCAAAAATCCGCTCCCAAATTATCGCCATTGGAAGTCGTAAATACCGCCAAAGATTTCCCCCTTAATTTACGGCCTAGATCTTTTTCTATTTTTAATAGATCCGTAAATCGATCTAAAAAAACTTTCATCCGACCACTCATGCTGTACCAATAAACAGGTGTAGCTAATATTAACGTATCTGCTTGAATAATTTCTTCCCGAATCAAGGCAATAAAATCGTCCTCTTTATAAGCATGTTCATAATCATAATGTTCAATATTATAGCGTTTCAAATCAATGAGATTGGCTCCTAAATGGGGCGCTATTCGTTTAGCCATGATAGCCGTGTGGCCGTTGGATCGAGCCGAGCCCAAAATAATGGTGATTTGGCCAGTCATACCTTTGTCAAAAGAATCTGCCATCTGTTTTCAGTTTTAAAAAATGATATAATAATGATTTTTTTGGTCTTCCATTCCATATTAAAAAACGTAACTTTGAACCATTAAGTTTTTCATTAAATTCTGCTACCTATGAAAAAGTCACATCTTATTGGTATTGCGATCATTGCGATCGCTATTGGGCTGTTATTATCCCTTTCCGGCGATGTCAGCACTTATTCTAATTTTGAAGAAGCTAAAGCATCTGGAGAACGAGTAAAGCTTGTCGGTCAGTTGATGAAAGACAAACCGATGAACTATAATCCAGCGATTGATCCCAACAAATTCCATTTTCATATTAAAGATTCAAAAGGAGTTCCTGGTAAGGTAACCTTACTCACTGAAAAACCACAAGAATTTGAACGATCTGAATCCATCGTTTTAACGGGAGCGATGAAAGGAGACGTTTTTGTAGCCACAGAAATGCTCATGAAATGTCCCTCAAAATATAAAGATGAGGAGATAATTATTAGATCCAAAACCAAGCAAATCTAGCATGGAAGACATCCAATATATTGGGGAACATTTATTACCAGGACAGATTGGGCGCTTAGCCATTCTGCTAAGTTTTGTCACCAGCATTTTAGCAACGGTCGCCTATTTTTTAGCCACCCAAAAACGAGACACACCTGAATTTAGTGGTTGGAGGCGAATTGCTCGAACGGCTTTTATCATTCATGGACTTAGCACCTTTATGGTCATCGCGACTATTTTTTATGTCATGATCCAACAGTACTTCGAGTACTACTATGCCTATTCCCACGTCTCGGAAGATTTACCCTTTAAATATATTGCTTCTGCCTTTTGGGAAGGCCAAGAAGGAAGTTTTTTACTCTGGATGTTCTGGCATATCATCCTCGGATTTGTACTGATCCGCAAAGCGAAGGAATGGGAATCACCCGTTTTAGCGACGCTATCCTTTATTCAAATTTTCATTAGCTCCATGATACAGGGCGTCTACATTGGGTTTGGAGAATGGGTTTATAAACTAGGTAGTAATCCTTTGTTGCTGCTAAGAGATACCATGGACATTCCGATTTTTGCCAATGCGGATTATCTCAGTTTGGTGACGGGGACAGGATTGAATCCACTTTTACAAAATTATTGGATGACAATTCATCCACCAACTTTATTTTTAGGATTTGCTTCTACCGCCATTCCTTTTTGTTATGCCGTGGCAGGACTTTGGACGGGCCAGCACAAAGCTTGGTTAAAACCTGTTTTGCCTTGGGCGCTATTTTCAGGTGGGATGCTCGGAACAGGAATTTTGATGGGAGGAGCTTGGGCCTACGAAGCGTTGAGTTTTGGAGGATATTGGGCATGGGACCCAGTAGAAAATATGTCTTTGGTGCCTTGGTTATTTTTATTAGCAGGCATTCATACCAATCTGATCGCCAAAGCCACGGGACAATCCATCAAGAGTTCTTATCTTTTCTATTTACTGACTTTTGTTTTTATCGTCTATTCAACTTTCTTGACTCGGTCTGGCGTTTTGGGAGATACCTCTGTTCACGCCTTCACTGAAATGGGCCTTGAATCCCAACTTTTAGCGTTTTTGTTAGCTTTTGTCTTTTTATCAATTGGTGCGTATGGTTGGGGAAGTCGAGATGTTCCCGTTCCCGTAAAAGAAGAGGCAACTAGTTCAAAGGAATTCTGGATGTTTATTGGTAGTCTGGTATTTTTATTTTCGGCGGCGTTGATTACCGTTTCAAGTTCCCTACCCGTTTACAATAAAATTATCGAATTATTTGATCCACTTTATGTGGGTAGTGTCATCGAAGATCCTGTCGTGCATTACAATAAATACCAGCTTTGGATTGGAATTTTTATAGGCTTATTTTCTGGCGCGTCACAATTTTTACGTTTTCGAGAAAGTAATTTTAGCAAGCATAGCCATAAGTTTTTAATCCACCTCGGTGGTGCTATCATGGTTTCCGCTGTGATTACTTGGCTGGCTTGTACCTGGATAGAGGCCCGGGCGTGGCAGTATAAATTGTTGTTGTTTTCTGGAATTTTCACAGTTATTACCAATTTAGATTATCTAATTTCATTTACCAAAGCAAATCTTAAAACTGCCGCTTCCTCCGTCTCTCATATTGGGTTTGGATTGATGATTGTTGGAATTTTGGCTTCGGGATTGAATAAAAAATTTATTTCCAATAACCAATTTGCTCAACAAGGATTGATTAAAGGTTTTTCTGAAGAACAGTATAAACGTAACGTGGTTTTAATCAAAGGAGAACCTTTATTCATGAATGGTTACGAGGTGACTTATGTCAAAGACACGATCTGGGAAAACTATCGACAGTTTGAAGTAAATTATAAACAAAAGGATAAAAAAGGAAAAATTATTGAAGAATTTGATTTGTATCCAAACGTCCTTTACGAACGCAAAGAGAATAAAATAGCGGCCGTTAATCCTTCTACACAACATTATTGGAATCGAGATATTTTCACCCATATCGCTACCCTTCCATTATCTGAAACGGATAAAGAATACGCCAAATCTTTGGAAGATAGTTTGAACTACGTGACGCATTATATGAATGTAGGCGATACGTTACGACAGAAAGATTATATTATTATTCTAGAAGAAATGAAAGAAGGAGCGACGCATAAAGATTATGATTCGCAACCGAATGATTTGTCGTATGGTGCTAGGTTTACGGTTTATCCGAAAAAGATTAATGCGCGTTTTGAGGTAGAACCTGTAATGGCTTTGCGTAAAACTTTACTCTATACCTTTTCAGAAGCCATTCCAAAATTAGGGATGAAAATTAAATTTCCAAACGAAGCGTTGGATGAATTATTTGTTCCAGAAAGTGAATTAGGGTATGAAAGTTTTAAACTGAAACGAGGTCAAACCGTCGATTACCATAATTATAAAATTCAGTTTAACAACTTCAACGTAGAAGCGGAGCATTCCGCCTACGAACGGGAAGAAGGGGATGTCGCCGTGAGCGCGGAAATGACGATCTTCGATCAGCAAGGAACAGTCGTTGGAAAAGCAGCACCACTCTATCTGATTCGTGGTAAACAACCTTTTAATTTTAAGGACGAGTTATTTGATTTAGGTTTACATTTTAGATTTGTAAAAATTGATCCACAAACGGAAGAAGTGGAAGTTTTGATTGGCCGAAAAGATGACAAAAAAAGACGGGTACCGATTGCCATTGCGAATGATGTTCCAAGGAGTGATTGGATTGTTTTAGAGGCGATTTTATTTCCAGGGATTAACTTCTTTTGGATGGGGACGATTATGATGATGCTTGGGTTGTTTATGGGGATGGTGGCTAGGAGGAGGTAATGAATAATGGCTCTTTAAGCGTGTTTGTTTTTAGTGAATAATAGTCCTCTTCTATTGTAACTGTTTTAATGATTAATCCGAATCAGTAGCTAATTATTAATAAGAAAATATCTTAGGAAGATGTTTTTATCCTATCATAACTGATCTTCAAAACCATTCTTACGTAAAATCTGTACATACCAAGAATATGGAATGTCTCCTCGATTATAATATGCTTTGACGTCGATAAGGTTTCCTTTATCACCATAATCTTCTGTTCGAGTTAACTTACCAGATTCATCATAATAGTTCCAGACGCCAATTCTAATTCGCCAATCTTTATAAGTGCCTTCTGCTTTTAATTGACCATTTCTATAATACTTATTAATGGGACCTTCTACTCGATTTTTTACATAATTTCCAACCTCTTTATAGTTTCCATTATCGTAATAATTGATCCATTCTCCTTCACCTACCCCATCAATATACTGCTGCCAAGAGTCTACTTGTCCGTTTGGGTGATTAGAAAATAAGATTCCAGTAAAGGGTTTTGTTGCACCTTTTTCATAGTATCGATAGATGCCATCCGTATTTCTTCTAGTAGCATCATTCATAGATAATTCTGGCTGAGAAATGACCTCATCCATAGAAAGCGTCTTTTGCGAAAACGTAATAATGGGAAATAAAATTAGAATCAGAAAAATTTTGATTTGCATTTTTTGAGATTTGAGATGAGCGTTATTCAGCGATTTTCTAATGAATCATTAGAAAAAATCTTTTCTTTGAACAAACTCACAGTAAAAAATAGAAAACGGCGTTAGAATAGACTTTGTTTATGATAACAAAAGAAAAATTTAAAAGAAATTAGGTGAAAGGCAATGCTTTTTATCTAAATTTTTCTGAAATCAGGTGGTTGTAAAACAAAGTATCTTCAGCTTAATTCTACCTATCTTAATGTTTGATCAACCTTCCTCCATAGATTTCTTTTCCCAATAATAATCTCACACTATAATATCCGCTAGTGATTTTTTTCAAATCAATCATTTTAGGAGTATTTCCGATTTGAATTTTTCTTTCTAAAACTAAACGACCATTGGTATCATAAAGACTAAGTAACCCATTACCTGTCTGACCATTTTTTAGTTTTATAAAACAATTATCCCCAGTGGGATTTGGAGAAATATCTAGTGATTTCTTAACTAATTTCAAAGGCCGTACACTCGCTCGCAGGTCAAAAATCGTAGCCGTTGTGTTTGTTCTTATTGGTTCATTAAAATCAAAATAAATATCTGCAAAATTGGGGATCTCTTCTCCAAGGATTAAGTCTTTTTGAGGTTGAATTCTAAATTCCACATACCCATTACTGGCTTCTAAATTACTGGAGGAATCAGGTAGCATGATATTTTGAAAAACAAACTCAAGGAGATTTGGCCCTCGTAAATTCCATTCTACGGGATGACTAGCGGACACTAACTCAAAAGTGGAAACGTCTAATTTTTCACTTAAGGTGTCTACAATTCGAACATTCTCTGCAAAATAAGTACCGGTATTTTGGAACCGTACTTTATAAATTAATGGTTCGTCATTCGCCAATTGTGCTGGGGTAAAATTGCCCAGTGGTCTGACTTGTTTATCATTAGGATCGTAAGACCCCACAAATTGAGTCGTTAAATCAGCCCTATTATTACTTGGATCCTGATCTGCTACAACAGGCAACACTTCCGCTTCCATATTCAACCAATCTCCCAATTCATTACTCAAGTTAACGTTGAAATCAACCGTAATTTTAGTTGAACCAAATTGAGACAAATCGGGTAATTCCCAGATAAGGGTATCGGCTACCTGCATCGGCATCAGATCCGCTCCTAAAAAAGTCAATTCTTCTGGAAGCGGTAACTTGACAATCGGAGAAAGCGAGGTGGTTCCTAGATTCTTTACCGTTATATCAACCTTGTTATCAAAACCAGGTCGAAAGGGTTGATAGCTTGTCAAACCAATAGATAAATCATCTTTATTTGGCATATAAGCAACCGCAAAATCAAGCGTGGTAGATGATTGAGCACTGACATAATATTCCGGCTGAACCGTGGCATAAGGCGAAGGAGCAATCGCCCTGATCGTATCATTAAAGGTTTCCGTATAAAAAATATAAACCCCATCATTCTTAGATCGTGTAAAATGATTTATTGGAGTTGACTCGACCAACACATTTGAAAGAGGTGCTTCATCTAGGTCTTTTATCCCATTATTATTTTCATCATGAAAAATCAATCCTCCTTGGGATTCAAAGACGGTACTCCGGCGCCAAACACCACTTGAAATACCTCCTAAATAAATCTGGTCATTGGCATATAATAAACTGTTTCCTTGATAATTATCAAATCCCTCACCAATTGGTTCCCAATTTTCTCCGTAATCTGTACTAAGGTATATTTCATTTCCTTCCGCAAAGGTGTAAATATTATTTCCAATCACCAGCAACGTTAAAGGCAAATAGTCTAGGTGTGCAGGAGGAAGACCATTCATACTGGCACTATTCCAAGTCAAACCTTGATCAACCGAAAAAAACCAATCATAGTTGTCCACCAGAAAGATATGATTTCCTACTTTGTAAAAATAATTTCCAAGAGTTCCCGGAGCTGAAAAGGTCAAAACCACATTCCATGATTCACCACTATCATCAGATCGGTAAACCGTTCCATCACCAGCTACCAGCAACGTATTATCATCTGCATAAACAACATCATAAATGTAATTTTCAAGGTTATTATCATCATCGTAAACCAGTAGTGAATCCCAGGTCATTAGGTCAGTTGATTGAAAACTTAGATAATCTAGTAGAAAATAATGACCGTCCCTATGAATGATACGAAAACTGGAGCCACCAAGATTGGTCTCAATCGTATCAATAGAATTTAAATTGTCTGTCGATAAAAATATATTGCCATCACGTTGGCCAATTATACTATCTCCTTTTACCAAAAAAGAATCAAATCCGTATCTAAGACGAAAAGGGAAATCATAAGGAAACCAATTGTCTCCTTCATTTGGGCTGCGAAAATATCCAATATCAGTATTGGCAAGGAGATCTCCATTTGGCAATGCGTCCATATCGAAAATCTTGGTACCAATCATATTGGAACTGTGCCGTGTCCAAGAAAGATCCCCTTCCTCAAGGAAAAACATCCCCTTATTCGATCCAACCAATAAAGGACCATCATTTCTTTCAATTATATCTGTTCCTTGTGCGGCTGGAAAGCTAAAATCATTGAGTCGACTCCAAGTTAATCCTTCATCATCCGAAACAAAAGATCTAATTCCCATCATATATATTCTCCCTGAATCTCCTCTTCTAAATTTGGTTTCATTAAAGCCATATCCAGTAGAAGGTACCAATATCGAATTTACCCCCAGATCATTGGAAATATAAATAGAATCATAAACCGTTTCTATCATTATTCGATCTCCCTCAAATAACAAACCTTCTCTCGAACCTTGCGCATCCAGAAATTCCCAAGTATCGCCGGCGTCAATCGAAAGATAACAATATCCAATATTGGTAGCTAAAATTTTATCCCCGCTAAAAGCGGTAGCCATGATACTTGGCGGAGTAAGAATTTCTTGCCAAGTATCGCCTAGATCAGCTGAGCGATGCATATCACCTCCTCTGTAAACAACATAAATATAATTCTCAGATTTGTGCAGCACCATCGATTCATAGAAATAGTTATTATGATCTCTTACAGGCATAAGTTTACTCGTCCACGTCAATCCAGCATCTGTGCTTCGATACAAATTAAACTTAAAAGGAATCCACTGAGGCAAGGAAAAGTCATAAAAACCACTACTCAATAATATTTCATCTCCATCCACCAAAATATTTCTTACGGTATGTTCAGAAGGTAAAAAATCAGCCTTTGTCCATGTAATTCCTTCATTATCAGAAATGAACAATCCTCCTTGAGTGGCAGCCCAAATTTCATCGTTCACCCTATGTAGTTCATGAACATAACTTCCCTCCGGTCCATTGGTTTGAACCCACTGACCAAATAAAAAACTATTAAATAATAGAAAACAAAAAAAAGTAGTCAGTCGTTTCATGCTGGTATTTTTTTGATTGCTAATGCGAATCAGAACTTAAATACTATGACTTCAGTTGGTGTATTAAACCCTAATTCGCATAACCGCTAAATTTAACTCAGTAGACAAAGAATTCTTGCCAAAAGGTTTTTCTAAAGATAGGATATTATTTCGCTTCCAACAATAATATGACAATAATTCAAAAACACTGCAACCAATTTGTGGTCGGTCTACAATCGCGGGTTCGCCTTTGGCTAACTCTATTTTCGCAAATCTTCACAGGAAAAGGTGATCATATTTTCTAATTTTAATAGTCCTTTATATTCAATAAAATAAAGGCTTTCTTCTAAAATATTCATACTACAAAAATAGCTACATATTTCTTTTCTCACCCAATCTTCTGGATAGAATGGCACATTCATATCTATAAATCCCCACTTACCAATATTTAATATTTTACCTCCTTCTACTCCACTTAGTTTTTCAAATTCATCCAATAAGGGTTTATCTAATTTAGGGAGTTCTTTATCTTCTATTATTATTATTAAATTTTTTATCTTATCTGAATATAAGTTAAAGGAAAGAAAATTGTCCCATTTCTCAATTAGATTAAAAACTGGCAATACAAGGATTAACGTTATTAGACTAAGATTCAGTATTTGTCTTTTTCTTCCAATATTCTTTAGCCAACTTAGCTGGCCCTCTTTATAAAATGAAAATATTACGATGACAATCATTAAAACATTCCAAGGAATTACAATCATATCATTATTAATACCAAATGGACTTACATAAAATATGATAAATACATGTGCTAAAACAGCCAATATCACTCCTTTTTTTCTAGTTCGATTCCCTATCAATAATAATGAAACAAAAATCTCCAATCCTCCTATAATAAATCCTAATTCCAAATACTCAATAAAAAACGAAAAATCCTTAATTTCGAAAACTTTTTCCAAAATTGATATATAGGTAACTTCCAAAAAATAATAATTCAACTTCGAAATTCCACTCCAGAAAAATGCTCCTATTACTATAATTTGAAACACAACCTTTAAAGATAGGTTAGATTTTATTTGGTCTCTTACAGCTACAAATCCGTAAATTATCAAGTATAGATAAGTCCAAGGTTGTAATCTATTTATATCCAAAAAAATTAAAATTAACAAGAATACCAATATCCCAATTTTAATTTCTTTTTTCTCACAGATTATACTACTGATTAATAAAACAATAAATCCTCCGATTAGTATAAAGTCAAAAGGTGCTGATAGTTTCAAATATCTAATAAGAGGAATAGTTGGAAATAATCTTGTACTTATCCATAATTTAAAAGATAAAAATATTTGGATAATGAAGGTTATTGAAACAAGATTTAAGAGACATTTCTCGTTTATTTTCTTTTGATATTTTTTTACTTTCGTACTTATTTTCATTAAACATCTAACGAAAGTATATTCAAATTATTCCTATTTTTCTTTCCTTAACATTTCTTCTCAACATACACAATTCATAAAAAAACCGTAGAATAAAGAATTAACTTTATTCTACGGTTTATAACTTGCTAAAAAGCAATCACAAAAGAAGTGACATTCTTCATTAAAAAATTATATAATTAAAATTACTTCACCACCTTCCGATTATTCTTACGATCCACATCTGCCATTCGCTCTTTCGCATCAATCGTTACGGCTTCAATATTCGATATTTTTCCTGGCAGCATTAAATCATACGTCAAATTTGTCCAAGGCCAATCTGGTGCGTAATCGAATTTAGTTCCATCGGATGGCTGTGGTTTCTTTCCTCGCATAATCACCATTGGAATATTGATGATTTGCTCCGTTCCATCTTGATAAGAAACGGTTACATCCACCGGCATTGGCATCATTCCGACTCGTTGTAATTGCACCACTACCCCATTATCTTTTTCTTCAATAGATTTAACGCCGTAATCAATCGTGTGCACAGTATTTACCATATACTCTCGGTACCAGTCTAGTTCTAAACCAGATACTTTTTCCATCACACGAATGAAATCGTTTGGATTTGGATGTTTAAATTTCCAAGTTTCATAATACGCTAACAAGCCTTTTTCAAAGTTTTCAGTCCCCATAATATATTCTAGTTGTGCTAAGAATACATTTCCTTTTACGTAAGAACCAACTCCGTAGGCAGCGTTGGTAGTAAAGTGATCCGCATGTGTGCTGAGCGGTTCCTCTGCGCCACTGCTAGAGAAATTGGCATACCCTCGGAAAGAACCAGCCTGTGGAAAATCAACTACTTCCTTTCCTGAAAAGGCAGGCACCTTTGTCTTTAGATAATTCATGACATCATCACTGGCGTAACTCGTAAAACCTTCGTCCATCCAAGCGTATAATGCTTCGTTGGTTCCCAAGATCATCTGATACCAACTGTGCATGAGTTCGTGCACAGATACGCCAACCAAGCTTCCAAAATTACGTTCTCCTGTAATCAATGTAGCCATCGGGTATTCCATCCCACCGTCTCCTCCTTGAATAAAGGAATATTGCTCATAAGGATATTTACCATATTTCTTATTGATATAGGTGAAAGAGGCATCCATTACTTGAGGAAGTAGTGGCCACTTTTCTTCTGTGTTTTCATTTTTCTTATATAAAAAATGCATCATTGGGCCATCTTTTGCCTGCTGCTTAATGTGGGTATAATCTGGATCTGCTGCCCATACAAAATCGTGTACATTGGGCGCTTTAAAATGCCAAGTAAGTTTTTTGCCTCTGGGACGTTTTACTTTTTGACCTTCTGCTTCGTATCCATAACCAATCTTTTCCGGATTTTGCAAATATCCTGTTCCTCCGAGTATGAATTTTTTATTAATTTTAATTTTTACATCAAAATCACCCCACACACCGTGAAATTCTCGACCGATATAAGGATTGGAATGCCAGCCTTGGTAATCATATTCACACATTTTTGGGTACCACTGCGACATCGAGTAATCAATGCCTTCTTTATTGTTTCTTCCTGAACGACGAATCTGAACAGGTACTTGTGAATTGAATTCCATCTCAAAAGTGGCAGCACTATTGGGCGCAATAGGTTCGTCGAGTTGAACTTCTAAAATCGTACCTACGATTTCATATTTAACGGGTTTTCCATTACAAGTTAGCTTGGCAACTTTATGGTAGCCAATTTCTTCTGGCGCTAATTTACTAATTCTCCCTCCTACTCTTTGATCGGAATCTGCCAAGGCGCGATTACGCATATCCATCATACTTCCCGGCTGAAAAGCATTGAAATAAAGATGATAAAAAACTTTGTCCAATTCGTCTGGAGAGTTGTTGGTATACACTACTTTTTGCGTACCGGTAAACTGATGATTTTTTGTATCAAAATCAATGAACATTTCGTAGCTGATCGCTTGTTGCCAACGCTCTGGTTGTGCGATTATTAAACTTTGTAAAAAGAATAATAAAATTGTTGTAAATAGGAATCTTGACATCTTTTATTTGTTGATTAAAAATTTATTTATGATTGCTGAATTAACGGGTTTCTTTCTGTAGGTTTGTCGACTTAAGGAAGATTTAAAATCAAAATCATATTTTGAAGTACTTAACCTTCGTTCTTCCGAAACGATTAAATCAAAGAAATTACGCCCCTTAATTCTTACTAGTCCGATTTTTATTTCATTAGCTTTTTGTAGGTAATAAATATGTCTTTTCATGATACTACCATCGTAATTACGTGGAGGATTATCTGGCATATCTGGAGGATTTTCATCTTCGTATGATCTATTCATTTTGAAGGCAAAAAAATCAATATTATTTAATCTCGATTCAACTTTAAATATTTTTTTTGAAACCTGAAATTTTTTAATAGTTCTTGATCTTATTCTTTCTGAGTAACTAAATAAAGTATCAATTTTTTCAAACCCTCGTAACTCCTCATCTCCAATAAATTTTCTTCTAGAAAGCTTCAACCTATTTGCGGCCTTATTTTCTTTTAGCAGCAACAATTTACAATGTTCAGGAAAATTCAAAAACTCCCGTTTATTGAAAAACTCAACATCCTGCTTCAAATGAAATTTATATTGGTAATTGGCTATCCGTACACCATTATAATGTTCCATTAAAATTAGGGTATCCTGAATCTTATCAATCAATAAGCTGCGCTCATATCTGACGGCTTTCAGCGTATCTCCTCTTTTTGAAAAAGTAAAATATTCACTTTCTCCTTCATAATAAACAGGGTATTCAATTTCATCAAAATCAATAATATATTCAAAGTTCTCCTGCGATAAACAGGGGCTACTCGAAAGGAGGAAAGAAAGTATTGCTACCTTTACAATAAGTTTTTTATTATGAATCTGAATCCACCAAATGGTCATCAATATTTTTCTCATCATTCAATGCTTCGTTGCCCCAGCGCGCACGGACTGGACCATATAATTTTGACCAATCTTTCCACCCGTATCGGCGTGCACAAAGATAGATAAATCCAGCAGCTAATACGTAAAAAACAGGAATCATGAACGTGGTATTCACCTCCGTTACCCGAAAAACAGCATCGGTTTGTAGTGCTGATCCCGTGAAAGTAACGAATGCCGCCCCAAAAATGTTATTTGCCGCATGAATTCCCAAGGCTAATTCTACAGAGTCGTCCATTAAAGTTAAAATTCCTAGGAATAAACCCATGCCAATATAATAAGGCATCATGAGCCATAACCCGAATTCTTGTATTTCTGGATTAAACAAGTGCAAGGCACCAAACATAGCAGAAGTCACCAGCAAGGCAAATAGCCGAGAATTTGACGCTAAACCAAGTCCTTGCATCAAATAACCTCTCATCAATAATTCTTCAAAAGAAGTTTGCATCGGCATAATTAGGAGGGCAATGGCGACGAGTGGTAACCAAGTTTTCCATTCTAACTGAAATTGATACGTCTCCGGAGAGATAAAATACGACAAGATTTCTAAAGCAGCAATCAAAACAAACCACACCCCAAACCCAAACCCCACCCGCGACCAGCGGATATTTTGAAAAGGCGTAATCAGGGATTTCAAGGAGCGTTTGTGAATGACCACGATACACATCCAAAGGGCCATCAAACCAACGACAAAGGATAAAAGAATTAACACCAAGCCCGTATTGGCATCTAATCCAATGGAAGCAAAGTCAATATTAGCGGCAAAATCCTCCACCGCGCTACCGGAAAGGGTTCCATCTCGCTCGGAAATTTGGGCAGTAACAACCAATAAAAAGGGAATCTGACCTAAAAAATAGCCAGCAAAGACCAAAATTAGGGTAATAATATAACGGACAAACTCCGCCAGACCCGATTCGTGAGGTTCGTAGGCTGTTTTGAAGAACATATTTGCACTTTTTAAAATTGGCTGAATACTATAAACAAAGGTAGGAAATTTGATGGGTGGATAGGCGGGTTTTTAGATAATTCTACCCTACAGACCGAATATCATTCAACTTGGAACCCAAAACTAAAAAAACTCCAAACCCACTAACTCAAAACTCAAAACCTGCGCTTCTCCTTAGGAATGTTATATTTGCAAGAAAAAACATATGACACCTAATACTACAGATAGCAAAGTCGCCATTTATTGGGATTTTGATAATATTCATATTTCCGCTAAAAATCTAGATAAAGTCTTGGCCAAAAAGCGCCATAAGCATGAACCCAAAGTGCTGGATATTACAGCTATTATGGAGTTTGTGGCCTCTTTTGGAGAGATCAGTGTGGCGCAAGCTTACGCAGATTGGACCATTTTCAGCAATTATAAAGAAGATTTCCTCAATTACTCGATTGATTTGATTCAGATGTTCCCGAGAGGAAGTCATTCGAAAAACGGAGCAGATATAAGAATGTCGCTGGATATTTTGGATGATGCAAACAATTTTCCACATATCACGCATTTTGTCATTGTGGGAGGAGATAGCGATTATATTGCAGTGGCTCAAAAGCTAAAACAACGCGGTAAATATATAATTGGAATTGGTATTGAAAGCACCACCAACGACTATTTCGCAAAATCCTGCTCAGAATTCAAGTTTTATCGGACGATTCTAGCCAAATCTAGCGATCAAGAATCCGATAAAATTCTAGAACAATTAAAATCGAAAAATCCTGCGACCGCCTCTAAAAAGTCTCAGCAATTATTACGCTCGGCTATCCGTCGTTTGCTCAATCAATATAATACAGATTTTGTTTACAAAGCACAGGTAAAACCCATGATGCGCCGCTTAGATCCAAAATTTGATGAAGGTAATTTTGGTTTTAGAAGTTTTACAGAATTTATCAAAGCCAATAAAAGTATTTTGATTATTAAAGATGGTGAAAACGATCAGACGATTAGTTTGAAGAAGCGGTAGGTGATTAATTTCCTCTATCGTAATATTTTTAAAGATCAAAAACCAATAGATTTCTGGACATTCAAACAACAAGAATTAATAGGCTGGCAAAGTCCAAATTTGCTCAATTGTCCCTGAAATTCCTTAACTTTGTGACTTAAATAATGAAATATGAGCAAGCAGTTAGATTTACGTTTTGGCATCATTGCCCTTTTGATTTTTTTCGCCGCTTTTAGTCGGTTGATTCCCCATCCTTTTAATTTTACGCCGGTAGGTGGGATGGCGCTTTTCGGTGCTGCCTATTTCACCAAGAAATATTGGGCCTTTATTATTCCTTTGGTTGCGATGTTCGTGAGTGATTTGATTATCAATAATTTGGTGTATCCCGTGATGTATCCACAATACTACGAAGGATTTACGCTGATGACCCAAGGTTGGTATTGGATGTATGGTTCTTTTGCTTTAATTGCCCTGCTTGGTATGACGGTTTTGAAAAAAATTAAAATTCCAACGCTGATCGCTAGTAGTTTAGGTGCTTCGCTAATTTTCTTTCTGATTACCAATTTTGGTAGCTGGGCAAGTGGGATCATGTATCCCTTAAATATGACTGGTTTGATCGCTGCTTATACGGCTGGCCTACCGTTCTTCTTGAATACGATTGCTGGAGACTTGTTTTATGTTGGGGTCTTATTTGGAAGTTTTGAGTTGGTTAAGATGCAGTTTCCTAGATTGGCCATCGCTTAGAGAGCAGGACTAAATGAATATTGAATATTAAGGATGTGTAGTGCGAATTAAAGTTTTAACAGTTTAAAACGAAATAAAGATTTAATAGTTTTATCTTAGTTCATTGACATACCTTAAATTCTGAATTATGGGAGTAGCCACAGCTATACATGTAAGAGAACTAATTGTACGAGAA
>CALFWZ010000120.1 GCA_937928405.1 uncultured Saprospiraceae bacterium | reverse complement strand
GGTTGTAGCTGTGCAGGAACGGTGATCGTAGCTTGTGCGAATGAAGGTGGTGATGCAGACGGCGACGGAATTTGTGCAGATGTTGATTGTGATGACAACGATGCAAGTTTACCAGCTGCGCCTGGTACGGCGTGCGATGATGGAGATGCAGGAACAGAGAATGATGTGATCGGTGCCGATGGTTGTAGTTGTGCAGGAACGGTGATCATAGCTTGTGCGAATGAAGGTGGTGATGCAGACGGCGACGGAATTTGTGCAGATGTTGATTGTGATGACAACGATGCAAGTTTACCAGCTGCGCCCGGTACTGCGTGTGATGATGGAGATGCAGGAACAGAGAATGATGTAATCGGTGCCGATGGTTGTAGTTGTGCAGGAACGGTGATCGTAGCTTGTGCGAATGAAGGTGGTGATGCAGACGGCGACGGAATTTGTGCAGATGTTGATTGTGATGACAACGATGCAAGTTTACCAGCCGCGCCCGGTACGGCGTGTGATGATGGAGATGCGGGTACAGAAAACGATGTGATCGGAGCAGATGGCTGTAGTTGTGCAGGAACGCCGATTAACACGAATCCTGATTGTGATGATATAGTAATTACTCCTGGCGTTGGAAATATCACGGTGAGTGGCTTGAACGCACCGATTACTAGTGTCCAAATATTTAATTCCAGTTGGAGTGAAGTATTTAAATGTTTTGCTGATTGTGATGCACCTGCGCAAGTGGTAGACGGTTTACCGGAAGGAACTTATTTTGTAAAAGTAGGATTCTATACCGCTAATTACCAGTTGATTTGTGCCATAGAAGATTATTATGATGTACTTGGTGGAGATCCATGTGCGGCAAACGGAGGAGATGCAGATGGTGATGGTGTTTGTGCAAATGATGATTGTGATGACAACGATGCGAGTTTGCCAGCTGCTCCTGGGACGGCGTGTGATGATGGAGATGCAGGTACAGAAAATGACGTAATTGGTGCAGATGGCTGTAGTTGTGCAGGAACGCCAATCGTAGTAGGTTGTGCCGCAAACGGCGGTGATGCAGACGGCGACGGCATCTGTGCGGATGTTGATTGTGATGATAATGATGCAAGTTTACCAGCTGCTCCTGGCACTGCGTGTGATGATGGAGACGCTGAAACAGAAAATGATGTAATTGGTGCAGACTGTTGTAGTTGTGCAGGAACACCAATTAACACTGGTTGTAATCCAACCTATGTTTTGAGTCCTGGCAATATCACCGTGAATGGTCTAAACGGAGCAGTTAATTCTGTGAAATTATTAGATATTTCTAATGGTTGGTCAGATGTCGTTAATTGTTTTGGTAACTGTCCTACGCCAGCAAGCTTTGATTTACCTGCTGGACCATACTTCCTACAAGTAACGGTGCGAGATGCTTACTATAATGTTATTTGTGAGTTAAATGAAAGAATTACCATTACTGATGGTTGTACGACTGGCGCTCCTTGTAATGATGGCGATGCTTGTACCACAGGTGATGCTTTTGACGCTGATTGTAATTGTGTTGGAACACCAGAAGCGGATAACGATGGTGATGGATTCTGTGTAATAGAAGATTGTGATGATAACGATCCTAGCTTACCAGCTACTCCAGGTAGCACTTGTGATGATGGAAATCCGGATACCACAGGAGATGTTTACCAAGCGGATGGTTGTACTTGTGCTGGTGTAGTCGTAGGAGCATGTAATCCAACCGCAACACCTGCTGACAGTAGTTTAGTTATCGCTGGCTTAAGTGGACCATTCAATGTAATTCAAGTATTTAATACAGCTAACTGGAGCACGGTAATTAATTGTTGGGGTGATTGTCATAACCAAGTGTTAGACGTTGAACCAGGCAACTATTTTGTGAGATTAAGAGTCTTAGATAATAGTTATCAAGAAGTTTGTTCGATAGAAACGAATGTAGTTGTTGGCGGCGCAACTTTCAGCATCGCACCTGATACAGAATTTCTACACTTATTTGCTCGCGAAGAAAACCGTGCAGTCGGACTTAACTGGGTAAATAATTCTGAATATCGTAATGATTATTTTGTAATTGAAAGATCATTGGATGGTATCAACTTTACCGAATTGAAATCGGTTGATGCTTACGGTTATGAAAGTCAAGAGGTAACCAATTACGAAGACGAAGATATCCAACCTGCTTTAGGCGAAGGATACTACCGTGTACGTCAAGTGTTTGAAGATGGAACATTCCGTTATTCTAACATAGAGAAAGTCAACTTCGATATTGATTTGACAGCGATTGGTGTATTCCCGAATCCAGCAGAAACGGAAGTACAGTTAAGCTTAGTTGATTTTGCTGGACGTAGTGCGGAAGTTCAGATTTATAGCCCACTAGGTGTATTGATGGATGCGGTAAGTTTGGAAGAAATTCCAGAACGTGCGATTCGTTTTAATGTCGCTAATTACCAAGCTGGATTATATACGATTACCGTGAAGGTAGATCAGCGCAAACGTTTTAGTAAGCGTTTTGTGAAGATCGTTGATTAGTGAGTTGGTGAATTAGTTGATTGGTTAATCAGTGAGTCAGTAGAACTGATTAACCGATACAACTAATTAACTACTACCACTAAATATTACTAAACATACCTATGATATATTAAGTCCGTCGGCGAATGCCGGCGGACTTTTTTTATGGGGGTGTTTTTATTTAGATTTTCATTGCTTTATAATCTTAAAAACCTCGTTCGTATTATTTGCAAATAATTGGATAAGATATATCCCCGGTGGGAAATTTTGTAAACTGATAGTCCAAGGTTCTTCTGATAGAATACCGCTTGGTTTTGAGTGGTTTTGAACTAGTCTTCCTGAGGTGTCGAATATTTTTATTTTTAATTCTTTTAAGGGATTTTTATCACTGGTATTTGCTATTCGTATTTCATCGATAGTGGGGTTTGGTGAAATAGATACGTACTTTTTTAGAGAGAAAAAATTGGCCGCATTTCCACAACTTTTTAGACTATTCAATTTATGATAAGCAATTGATTTAATCTCAGCGGTGATGCTTCCTTTTACTAGGTCATTTTCAACTTCTAAATACCAGACCGCACAACTAGGTGCCGTAAAATTGTTTTCATACTGGTAAAGTGCAAACAAATATTCTTTTCCTTCTTGAGACATATTAAGATTGTCATGGTAATAGGTGCACATGTTCAGACTGATGATTATATTATTTTGACTGATATTTCCACAAATTGATTCTAGGACTTCTACTTCTATCTCTTCAAAAGACCAACTGATAACTTTGCCTTTCAAAACTGCTAATTCATTTATTGGGGTTGAATGCTTACTTAAAGTCTCACAAAAAGTCTCACTTTGACCACAGGTGCAGGCAAGATTCATGGTGGGTGAAAAGAAGAAGGCCAGTAGAAGTAGGAGTAAATTTTTTTTCATAAACTTTTTTTTAGATAGACAGAGTATTTGATAGAAAGGTTGGGGTATTTACGGGGAATGTTCTAAATGCTGTGTTTTTTAACTCGCTTCCTGCTGGAAGACAGGCAATCGCAACATCAATGTTCTTTCTAACGTGAAAAAAATAATAATTTTAAATACTGATTATCAACTTATTAAAAGTAATTATTTTTAGGCGGTGAAGTTGAAGTTGAGGTTGCCCGCTGCCATCGGACAGGTTTTCAAATTTATTTTGATATAGTCTATTGAATAGTTCCTTTATTTATGAGAATCAAACCACCGCCCATCTCCGATACCCCCAACGTTAGCAAGGCTTCCCAACTTCGGCAACATCACCTCCAGGTCAAGACTGGTCGCCTTTTCCAAAAAACGCTCCACCGGTTCCTGCCAACTATGTAGTGCCAACGCAAAACCTGCCCAATGAACCGGCATCGCTTTTTGCACACCTGCATCCAGCGCCGCTTGCACACTCTCCTCTGGAAAAAGATGCGTCACGGGCCAATTCTCATTATACTGACCACATTCCATAAATCCAAAATCAAAAGGGCCGAGCTTTTCGCCAACTGCTTTAAAATGTTCGCCGTAGCCACCGTCACCGCTAAACCAAATTTTTTCCGTAGGCGTACAGATCGACCAGCCGCCCCACAACGAGCGATCTCTGTCCCGCAAACCACGACCCGAAAAATGTCTCGTGGGCGTATAGGTAATTTCAATGTTATTAAAAATGGTATCGTCCCACCAATCAAATTCTGTGATTAAATCTGCGTCAATTCCCCAAGCGATAAGATGCCGTTTGACGCCCAGTCCCACAAAATATTTTTTTGTTTTTGCATTTAATTTTTGAATACTAGCGAAGTCCAGATGATCGTAGTGGTCGTGGGTAATCAACATCAAATCAATCTCCGGAAAATCATCAATCAAATCCAAAGTATTCTTTGAAAAGCGACCTGTTGTAAATGGCGCAATAGGGGAGCAATCTGGCCCTAACATCGGATCGAGTAAAATTGTTTTTTGATGAATTCTAAACAATAAAACCGAATGACCATACCAGATAAATTTTGCCTTCTCTGAATGGATGGAATCATCGAGAAAAGCCCTTTTATCAAATGGAATGATCGGAAGTGGCTCGGCAGGTTGTCGGATTTTACCATCAAAAATTTGACGGTAGATGAAGCGGGGTAGTCGTTTTAATTTAAAGTCGAGCGAGGTCTCTACCAAGTTTTGGAATGAACCATTCTGCCAGTTGGGAGAATTTTCATAACTTTGACGAAGTTCACTCGTAATTTTTCCTCCAAATTGTTTTAATAACATTTAGTGTTTTCTTAGTTTAGGATTGGATAACTTTTCTGTTAACTTTCTTGAATAAGTCAAATATGCTATCTTGTTCATTTATCCTAACAAACTTAAGCAAGTTCAGTTTTATTTTTTTAACAGACGCTAAAATAACGAAGGATTTACCCCTTTTCCCTGTCTAACCGATAGACTAATCATTACTTACAACGAAATTAAATATGAAAAACCTATTTGTAGCCCTCATTTGCTTATGCTCTTGGAATCTGACCGCCCAAGAATTCTACGATCTTGAAACCATCCAAACCATCGAAATAGTTTTCAGTCAATCTAACTGGGATCAGATTTTAGATGCCGCTAAAAATAGTACAGAGGATTATACCTTGGCCACTTCGGTGACCATCAATGGAGAAGTCTTCGATAGTGTAGGTGTGAAATACAAAGGAAATAGTACCTATAACGCCAACCAAACTAAAAATCCTTTTCATATCGAATTGGATACTTACAAAGAACATGATTATCAAGGTTATAAGGATATCAAGTTGAGTAATGTGGCGAAAGATCCATCTTTTTTACGGGAAGTTTTGTCTTATCAAATCTTAAGACAATATATGATAGCGCCACTTTCCAATTATGCAAATGTTTATGTTAATGGAACATTGATCGGTCTTTATTCTAACTCCGAAGCCATTTCCAAGACTTTCTTGAAAGATAGATTTGGTTCTAAAAATAATACGTTTGTAAAATGTAATCCCATTGGTGGGGCTGGTCCAGGTTCGAATGCTTTGCCAAATCTTCGATACTTAGGAGACAACGTAACTAGTTATGATGATGCCTACGAATTAAAATCCGATGATGGCTGGGATGAACTAATCGACCTTTGTGATACCTTGGCAAATAATATAGATGCTATCGAACAAATCTTAGATGTTGATAAGGCACTTTGGATGTTGGCTTTTGATAATGTACTGGTAAATCTAGATAGTTATATCGGCGGGTTTGCGCAAAATTATTATTTATATCGAGATGATTACGGTCGCTTTGCTTCTATAGTTTGGGATTTGAATGAATCTTTTGGGAAGTTTGCTCGGACGGGAAGTGGGAATTTAAATAGTACACTCGCCAAGCAACAAATGAGTCACCTTATTCAAATTAATGATGCCGATTATCCTTTAATTCAGCAATTATTGGGTGTTCCCTTATACCGACGGATGTATCTGGCACACGTGAAAACAATGTTATTGGAAAATTTCGAAAATAGCAGTTATCACGAAACAGGACTATTCTTACAAGAAGTGATTGATGAGGCTGTGTTGGCGGATAATAATAAATTCTTTACCTATGCTAATTTTTTAGATAATCTAAATGATGATATTGGTGGCGGTGGCGGAGCTACCCCTGGTATTACCAACTTGATGGATGGTCGAGTAAATTATTTATTAGGACTTTCTGATTTTACCAATGTAGAACCAACCATTACAGATATTGCAGCTTCTGACCCAGCGCCAATAGTGAATAGTACGATTACCATGACCGCAAATATTGCCGATGCTACCGTTGCGTACTTAGGTTATCGAACGGAGTTTAGAGCGCCCTTTACACGAATCGAAATGTTTGACGATGGAAATCATAATGACGGTGCTGCGGGTGACGGTATCTTTGGAACTGATTTATTAATCGAAGACTTTTTTACCCAATATTATATTTACGCAGAGAATGATCTAATGGGGAAATTTTCTCCTGTTCGAGCGGAACATGAATTTCATACTTTGACTGCGACCTTGACCAATCCTGAATTGGGCGATTTAGTGATCAATGAATTTATGGCCTCAAACGATGCTACGGTTGCTGACCAAGATGGAGAGTTTGATGACTGGATTGAGTTGTATAATAACGGAACGAGTACGATTGATCTATCAGGATATGCGTTATCAGATAATGGAGATGAATTGACAAAGTTTATTTTTCCAGCGGGTACGACCATCGATGCCGGCACTTATTTGATTGTTTGGGCGGATGGCGACGAAGAACAAGATGGACTTCATGCTGGTTTTAAATTATCTGCTTCCGCGGAATCTATATATTTGGTAGATCCGATGATTAACATCATTGATGAGGTAACATATTTTGATCAAACCGCTGATATCACTTATGGTCGTTTCCCGAATGGTATTGGAAATTTCCAACAGCTAAGACCTACTTTTAATGAAGAGAACGACATCTTTTTGGGGACAGAAGTGCTTGAAGCGATTATCTACGATTTCTTTCCTAATCCTGCCAACAATGAGTTGTTTCTAAATTTTGATCAGCCAGAAAATGTCAGCCTGCATTTTTATACAGTAGATGGAAAAAAATATCGTAAAGAATATTTCGCGGGTGCGGCGACTGAATTTAAGGTGGATATTAGCACTTGGCCAAGAGGAATTTATTATGTCTTGATTCAAGGTGAGGATTTTGTGATTAATGAGCTCGTGGTGATAGAATGATGAGTTTTGAGTTCTTGGGTTGACCAACCCAAGAACTCAAAACTTAAAACTCAAAACTGACGTTTCAACTCTTCTTCCATTTTTCCCAATCGATTACTAATCGAAGTATGCTTATCTGTCATCCGCTTCAGTTCCACTTCCTCTTCTTTTAGCAAATCATCAAAACGATTAAAATTGGTATCAATCTTCTCTTTGATATTAGCAATATAATCCTTCAATTTTTTATCTACTTCTTCCTCGAGTTGGACTCGACCTTTCGAAATTTCTCCTTGGAAACCTTGCAATATTTTTCGACGTTTCATACCCACAGAAACCCCTGCAAACATCAACCCGATGGTGGTTAGAATACCGCCTGTGATATCGAATACCGCGCCATTGGTTACGGCTGTCAGGATCACGCCAATTACGGCAATACCACTACCTTTAGCGAGGTTGGGAGAGATGTCGGTATGCTCACTAAGCATGGTCTCGTCTGCAAAATTTTCCGATCTGCTCATAAAGCGGGCAAAGGTTTCTTGTAGTTCTTTTAGTATATTAGAACGCTTTTCAGCAATATCGCTAAAGAGTTCATGATCATTTTTTAGAATCGTAGAACTACTCTTAATTTTTAAATCAATAATCTTAGCCATCTGTTGGATGCTATCTGCGATGTCAATCACTCCTTCATTGAGTTTATCGCGAAGCTCAATGTTGAGATCTTTTTCTAGGTTGCTAGCTAAACCATCCAACCATTCTTTGGCGGATGCTTTTTTACTAAACATACTAGTTACTGAACGCTTGATCAAGGAAAAGAAACCAAGACCTTCTTCTAGTTCTTTTTCGTAGCGTCCCGTAATTCGATCATAGGTTCCCACGAGATTTTCTACCAAAATATCTACTTGAGCCTTAGACTTACTTTCCTGCTCATCAAGGGTAAATCGAATATCATTCCTAAACTCAATATCCGCTTCGTATTGTTTTTGACGTAAGTCTAGTCCAGCTTGAATGCGTTGGTTGATATTTTGAGAAGTCTGTACGTTGTTTTGTAATTTTAGAATAGGTGCTTTTCCTCCCGTGATATGTTGTTGGATATAATCTCGAACCGGTAAGAAACCACTTTCTGCTTTTTCACCATTGATTTCCATCTTAGCAGAAACGGCAAAAACATTCGGATGCATGATTCCTTTTTTCTCCGCATATTCTTTGACACCGTTGAGGTTGGTCACCAAATCTTCTGGGACCATTAAGTCTTTTTGTTGTAGAATAAAAATGATTTTCTTTTGCCAGTCTTTGTGGATATAATCAAAAAATTCCCAAGCCGATTGTCGGTAAGGATTTTTAGATTCGAAAACAAAAACAATCAAGTCAGATGCGGGAATAAACCGTTCGGTAATTTCCTGATGGTGATCTACAATCGTATTCGTACCCGGTGTATCAACGATGGCGATTTCTCGTAAAATTTCTACTGGTTGTAAAATCTTTTTTAGATAAGGATTGACATCAATGATTTGTTCCTCTTCGCCGTAGGTAATCTGCTGAATCGTATCCGTCATCGGCGAGGCAGCCACTTTACAAATCTCCCGGTCGGTGTCGAGTAGGGCGTTGATAAAACTACTTTTACCAGCTTTGACCTCTCCCACGATCACAAACATAAAAGGTTCGTTGATTCGGTTGCGCAAATCGCTGACGGTTTGCGTCATTTCTTTATGCCCGATATCAATGGTCATTTCGTGTAATTCGCCAACGATTTGATCCATTTGTGTACGAGTAGTCTGTAATTGCTGACTTAGTATGTTGTTCATTATCAATATTTTACGTTTATTTTGGATGAAGATTTCCAGTTTTAAAGCAAATAGCCAAAGTTAATACCTACCATTGGTAACTTGTAATCTTCCGACCTCATCCAAACGACCTTTATGACGAATGCAGAAGCAGCAAGTAACAGGATAGGAACAGCTGAAATTTCCGTCCAATTTTTCGCAAGATAATGAAAAAGGAGAAGTTTTGGCGAAAGGAAGGATTGGATTTTATTGGAATAAATTATTAGGCCATAAAAAAGTTAGAATTGGTGTGATTTTGCCAGTTTTGATCAAAACTGTTTTGATTAAAAATAGTATTGTTAAAAAGAGGAATAGTTTTCTATCTTTAAGGACGTTATCTTTTATATCACCTAGGTATTTGTCCAAACTCCTCTTGATTATGAAAAAATATTTACTGCTTGTTTCCGCTATTTTTTTCATTTTTACCGTTGGTTTTTCGCAAGTAAATTCGCCAGTGTTGGATATTGACTGGGAATTGATTCCGACGCCTGGAGGATCTGCTTTGAGTTTTGCAGAGAAGGATGGACGGATGTGGATAGCCAATGGACGACTATATTTTTCGGATGACGAAGGTTTAAATTGGCAAGAACATTCAGATCTTTCTGAAGGAAATGTTAGCTATCAAAAAGTTTATGCAACGGATATTGGAATTGTAGTCATTAGCAGAGGGGAATCATCTACTAGTTTATTTTTTTCCAACGATAATGGAGCTACATTTACTGTTGGTGGTGGTTATAGTAGTACTACAGATCCCAATGGACCAGGAGGAAGTTCAGGTTGGTTTGATCGAAAGTCAGAGAATGAAATTATTGGAATTTACTATGAAACCGATGAATTGCTTGGAGAAAATTATTCAGTTATAGGTTCATCAGATCATGGTGAAACCTGGCAAAGTTATCCTCATCTTACGGTGGGTTATACCAACGGTTTAGAAATGACGCTTGATGAACATAATTTTTACATGGCCAATGATACAATTGTTGATTTAATTGAAATCTGGAATACTCAAGGGTATAAAATTACCTTGACGCAGAGTGTGGATACTACCTTTACATTTGATTTTACGATGCCAGAAAATATTAGTTCTTTCCCTATTAGGTATTGGTATCATTTAGGGAAAACTTATATGTATCATCAAGATAGTTTTTTGGTAGCATCTTCAAATTTTGGCGAAACTTGGCAGGTGGTTCCTAGTCCAGATGGTAGTTTGATTGATCGTAGAAGCTTTCAGTTTACAGATGCTGGGATTTATTGGCATCTAACAGACGGGTTATGGGTTACCCGATACGATGATTGGGAAAATCCAGAATTTGTTTTTGAAACTAATTCGACATCGGTAAATACAATTCCTTCGGAAAATTATAATTGTTACTCTATTGATGCCGGTGTTTATCTACAATCTCCAACTTTTCCAGAGCCAGAATTACGAGAGAATGGAATACTTGGGAGCATAACCTCTTTTGATGTTTTTGGACAAGTGTGGTGGATTACATCTAAAGGTATTTTATTGAGGTCTACAGATGAAGGGATAACTTGGGAACGAGAGTCGTCACTAATAGCAATGAATGAGTCTTCTCATTTAGCTGTGTTTGAAGATTTTGAAAATGTTTTATATGCTTACAATGATAGTTTAATTTATGTTTCTACTGATGATGGAATTGCGTGGGCACCAATTTCAAATCTTACTTTTGGTTATGGTGTTTCGGTAGAAAAAAATAGTGAAGGGATTTATTTTTATGGAAATGATAATGTTTTATTTTCGACCGATGGAATTGCATTTGTTGAGAAGACTATTCCTGAAGCTTCAGGAAAGTTAACGCTTTTAGATAATAAATTGTATTTACTTGCTTCCAATAGGCGATACGTTTCCATAGATAACGGTACTTCTTGGAGTCCTCCCGAAATCATTTATGGAAGAAAAGGTAAGTGGTATCGTTTCTATAATGGGCAATTGTGGAGTGAGAATTATCAATTTGGTCAGCCAAATATTCTATCTCTAAGTAATGATTTTGGAAAAAATTGGATAGATTATCTTACGTTGGATCCTATTGAAGTTGCTCAAGATTATTATCGCTCAACTAGCTTTACAGATGTTTATCCTGAGATTGCCTTTGCCAAGACACATGCTGCTTTATATGTGACTTGTAATATTGGTCATGATTTTGGTCGTATCCAAGGACCATTTAATCGTGCTTCGCCATATACTGATGTTGTATATCCAATTCCGCAGAACAACTTAGTTAACGGTGATTTTCTTTATGGGTACGATTCGGGAGGACGCTTATATCGTACTTTTGTAGTTGATCTTAAAGCCCAACTTTCTGATACGGTCCTTGTCGAAAATCAAATTTCAGGTTTTCTCTATAAGGATGATAATGATAATTGTATTTTTGATGAAGACGATCGACCGGTCAAAGATAAGGTGATTACCGTTGGAGCACGTACTACTACCACGGATAGCGAAGGTTGGTATGGCGTCTTTCATACTTCAATTGATTCCATAGATTTTTATACTGATAGTCTTCGACATCATATTCATAACTGTGAATATGCTTATTTTGGAAATAAAATATTAAATAGTGCTTCGTCTGATACTTTATCTATTGCTTTTAATCCTATCCCTAATATTGTAGATGGTGGAGTTACCGTATTTCCACGAGGTGTTTTTCGTCCTAATGGTACACCTGGAGTATCAATAGTAGTTTCGAATTATGGTACTGACAATATTGAAAATGAGTTAGTTAACTTTAAGTTTAATCCTGATAAGCAATCTATTACAGGAAGTGCCACAAGTAATTTAGTTAATGATAGTACTTGGCAAATTTCTATAGATCTACTTGAGGGTGAGGAAAGGGAATTTTATATTCCTTTATTGCTCAGTCAGGGCTTATCATTAGATGATACGCTATATTACCAAATAGAAATCCCAATCACCGAAGATCCGTATCTCACCGATAATACCCTAGCCTTAGCAATTCCCGTCCTCTCCTCCTTCGATCCCAACGATAAAACCGTTTTCCCTGCCAATACACCACGCCCCGGTAAAACCACAGAGCTTGTCTACCGAATCCGTTTTCAAAATACTGGAACTGACACCGCATTTAATGTGACTGTGATAGATACCCTTTCGGAAAATTTGAATGTATATAGTTTGAAAATGTTGGAAGCGAGTCACCCTTATGAATTACAAATTGACGCAGGAAATATCGTCCGTTGGAATTTTAATAATATTCTCTTACCTGATAGTACCACTAACGAACCGGAAAGCCACGGTTTTATTTATTTTAAAATTGAAACCAAAAATAATTTGATCGACAGCGATCAAATCTCAAATCTAGCAGCGATCTATTTTGATTTTAATGATCCTATATTAACCAATCAAGTCCTTACAGAAATAAAAGATATTCTAATCAACACGCAAGATTTATCTACCTTAACATTTACTACAGAATTAAAACCTAATCCGACAAGTCATTCTTCCAGACTTATTTTTGAATTAGAAAAATCAGAAAAATTAGAGATAAGTTTATTCAATGAATTAGGGCAAAAAGTAAAATCCGTCTTAACACCACAAATCTTAGCAACGGGCACACATACTATAGAATTTTCCTTATTATCAGAACCATCAGGAATCTATTTTCTAAATATAAAAACCGAAAGAGGAATGAAATCGATAAGAGCTGTAAAAATAGAGTAGGGGGAAATTTGTGGCGTGGCTTTTTTCGCGATTTAAAGAGCATCACGATAGAAGATTTTCAGAAATAAATTCAAGAAACAATCCCTCCAGAAAAAGTAATTTATTATTCAACGATTCAACGATTCAACGATTCAACGATTCAACACCTCATTCACATTCATCTTATACGTCTTCCCAATCGGCACCGTATAACCCGCCACGATAATTTTATTTCCTTCAATTATGCGAACATGTTCTTTGGCCACAATAAAAGATTTATGAACTTGAAAGAATAACTTATCTGGTAATAATTTAAGTAGGTCAGAGATTTTTTCTCGGACCGTGATGGTTTCGTTTATGGTGACGATATTACAATAATTTCCACGAGCCTCAATAAATAGGATATCGCGAGATTTTACTTGAACGGTTTTTTTATTAGAACGAAAAAAGAAACGTTCCTCGGTGATGGGACTTGGAGTTTTGGCGACCGGTATAGATGGCGGCGTCAGGTTTACTTTGTTGATGGCTTTCACAAATCGCTCGAAGCTAAAAGGTTTTAATAAATAGTCGGTGATATTGAGTTCATAGCCTTCGAGCGCATTTTCTTTATAGGCCGTAGTGACGATGACCTTGGGTGGATTAGACAGCGTTTTTAAAAACTCGAAGCCTTTCATTTTGGGCATATTTAAATCCAAAAAAATCAGGTCGACAGATTGTTTACTCAAGCAAGCAATCGCTTCGAAGGCATCATAGCAGTTTTCTACCAATTCCATATTGGGCAATAAGTCGCAATATTCTTTGATAATATCGTGTGCTATATGTTCGTCATCAACAATGATATATCGGATCATTTGAGTTGTAGTTTTAATTTGGCAACATAAATATTTTCTTTATTAGAAAACGAATAAATATGCTTTCCGGGATAAGCAATTTCTAATCTTCGTTTTATATTTTTCAATCCAATGCCATTTTGGTCGTTTACCGTTTCGGGATCAAAATTGTTTTTTACTTCAAAAAAAACGGTGTCGTCTAGGGCAATCAATTTGAGGTGGACAAACGCTCCGGTTCGAATATTTTCTACGCCATGTTTAAAAGCATTTTCTAAAAGATTGATAAAAAGAAGTGGTAAAATTTCTGCCTCCTCATTTTCAATGGCTTCTTCAAAACGAACGTCTATTGCTTTGTGGTAACGCATTCGATGTAACTCTAAATAGTTTTTTAGATAAGTCAATTCTTCTTTGATCGTTACTTTTTCTTGCTGCCCTTCGTAGATGCTGTAACGCATCATATCCGAAAGTTTCAAAACCATTTGTCGTGCGTTGTCTTTGTCTTTTTCAATGAGTCCGTAGAGATTATTTAGAATGTTAAAAAAAAAGTGAGGGTTGATCTGACTCTGTAAATGCTTTAATTCAATATTCGTTTTTTCTCTTTTTACGACCAACGTCGATTTTATCTGTCCGATGATCCATCGCACTCCAAAAAAAATCAGCAATGCGAAGTAAAAAAAAGTCAAAATTGAAAAAGTAGGCTCGCTATCCTCCATGAATTCTAATGCAATCAAAGCTCCTCCTGCTAAAATGGCAAAAGCCCAATAGGAAATAATTCGATAGTGTTTCAAGACCATGTTTAACAAATAAGTCATGTACAATAATCGTCAAGATACGGAAACAATGCAAGTAAGTTGATAGACAGTTTTCTATCTGGGATGAACATACCCAAAACTGGGATGAAATTACCTTACAACCGCTCTTCTACTTTCTATCCCATAACTCAACCCTTTGGCCCCACTAATTTGCTTACTGGTAGAAAGGCCTATAAGTTTGTTTTTAGATAAAAATCAAGTAAAGGCAGGTTTACTAAACATCAAATAAAAAGATAGATTAAATTATTGAGTCTTTACTCTGATTCATCATATGTTTAGTAAACCAAAATCGCCCCATTTAAATCAAAAAATATGAACCATCTCAAAATTACCAACCTCTCCAAAACGTATCCTAATGGTGTGAAGGCACTGCAAAATATATCTCTAGACATTCCAATAGGAATGTTCGGCTTGTTAGGGCCCAACGGAGCCGGAAAGTCCACTTTAATGCGGACCATTGCCACTTTACAAGAACCAGACGTCGGAACCATAGAATTTGGTGGATTAAACACCACCGAAAACAAAATGGAGATTAGAAAAATCCTTGGATATCTACCGCAGCAATACGGTCTTTATCCTAAAGTATCGGCTGAAGTATTGCTAAATCATCTTGCCGTTCTAAAAGGATTAACTCATAAACAGGCGCGAAAAGAAATGGTAGCTGCACTATTACAAAAAACAAATTTATATCAAGTCCGAAAACAAAACCTAGGCGGATTTTCCGGAGGCATGAAACAACGATTTGGCATCGCCCAGGCCTTGCTAACCAATCCAAAATTACTAATCGTCGATGAGCCAACCGCTGGTCTTGACCCAGGAGAACGAAATCGATTTTATAATATCCTCAGCGAAATTAGTGAACAGACTGTCGTCATCCTTTCCTCTCATATCGTAGATGATATCCAAGAGCTCTGTACCAATATGGCCATCATCCATCAAGGTCAAGTAGTCCTCTCCGGCAAACCACTCACATTCCTAGAAGATCTCAAAGGCAAAGTCTACCAAAAGACCATTCTAAAAGAAGAGCGATCAAATTACTATCAATCGTACCAAGTTATTTCTGAAAAACTATTCCTAGGAAACCCCGTCATCAATATCCTCAGCGAAACCCCACCAGGCAACGGATTCACCCCAATTCTCGCGAACCTAGAAGACGTCTACTTTTCGCATATTGAAAAAAATAAACAAGATTAAAATTCCACACGATACCTGCCTGCCATGCCTACGGGGAAATCCGGCAGTCAGGAAAAATTTACACGATAGAAAGTCTTCCAAAAAAAGTTCAGAACAAGTTACACGAAAAACATATTTTCTTAATTAACCATTCAACCATTCAACCATTCAACCATTCAACCATTCAACCATTCAACCATTCAAACCATGCTCTACGAAATACTCAAATTTGAAATCCAATACCGATTAAAACGCCCCGAGACCTACCTTTTCTTTTTGTTTATTTTTCTATTTGCCTTAGGCGGGGTAGAGTTTGTATTTGAAGGAAAGTCATTAGGCCTTGTCAAAAAAAATGCACCCATTGTCGTTGCGAAAACCATGGCAGCGATTACCGGTATTTTAATGATGATTGTTTCTTTGGTGATGGGGACGCCTGTTTTGAGAGATTTTTCTTATGACTTTCAAGCGTTGATGTTTGTCAATCCAATTAGTAAAAAAGATTATTTGGTAGGGAAATTTTTAGGATCCTTTATCATATTACTTTTTATTTTTAGTGGACTATTATGGGGAATGATTTTAGGCGAATATATGCCTTGGCGACATTCGGACGACCTCTTGCCATTTCAATTAAAAACCTATGTTTATACTTTTTTAACGTTGGTGTTGCCCGGTTTGTTTTTTGGAGGTGTTTTGTTTTTTGTGACGGGTGCTTTATCTCGGAGCATGATGATAGTTTATACGCAAGGTGTTTTTTTGTTCGTTGTTTTTATCTTGACCAAAGCAATTAGTAATGAATATATACAGGCAGTTCTAGATCCATTTTCTTTGACGACGACGAGTCGGATGGTCGACTTATGGACGCCAGAAGAGAAGAATATCAGGTTGATTCCAGTGTCAGGCGTGTTGTTGGTAAATAAAATGTTTTGGTTGGTCGTCAGTTTTTTAACAGGATGGATTGGATATGAAAAGTTTGATTTAGTATTGATAAACCGTAAGAAAGTAAAAAAGAAGAAAGAACATGTGCCAACGAATGATGATGTTAATTTTGAGGTTAAAATACCGAAAATTACTTTAGGTGAAACTTTTACGGATCGATTAATTCAGCTATTTCATGTAAGTTGGTTTTACTTTATTTCTATTTTTAAACAAATTTCCTTTTTGGCAATTTTGGTTTGTGGTGGAATTATTATCATGATTAATTCAATCAATTTGGGGACGGTGCATGGCGTGGATAGTTTTCCGAAAACCTATTTTATCATTGCTGAATTACAAGAAATGTCTCTGTATTTTTTTCTAATCATTTTAGTTTTTTATTCCGGCGAAATTATTTGGAAAGAAAGAGATGTGAATTTTGATTTGATTTTTTCGGCGACTCCAATTTCCGATTTTACCCATATCTTAGCCAAGTTTTTAGGATTGTCATTGATCTATTTAACCTTATTGATGTCCTTAATTTTTTATGGCGTTAGCTTTCAAACCCTCAGTGGCTTTTACGAATATGACTGGTGGGTGTATGCTGGAGGATTTTTCTTAGAGCTGTTTCCTTTTCTATTGTTGTTTACCATCATCGCTTTTTTCTTTCAAATAATCACCAATCGAAAATATGTTGGATTTATTTTGACCTTGGTTTTTTTTGTAGCAACGATTTTAGTACAAGCACTTGGGATTGATCATGATTTATTTTTATTTGGCGGAAAAACATTACCGGGCTATTCTGATATGAATGGGTATGGAGCAGTATTGTCTTATTTTTTATTAGTGAAATGCTATTGGTTGATTTTTGGAATGCTGCTTTTGATTATCTGTTCTATATTGATAACTCGAGGAACAGAAACAAGACTCAAAATACGATGGACATTTATCGCTCAACGATTCACGCCGTCTTTGAAAAAGTCAGCTACGATTCTATCCATAATTTTTATTGGAATGGCCTGTTTTATTTTTTATCAATCAAATATTAAAAATGAATATTGGAGTGTAAGCCGAAAACAAACCTTCCGAGCCGACTATGAAAAGACCTTGAGCAAATGGGAATATCTACCACAACCCAAAATTATCGAGGTAGCATTAAACCTAGACTTATTTCCACATAAAAAAGAATATCTTTTAACCGGCGAATTCTTACTTACCAATAAAACCGAATTTCCCATCAAAGAAATTCATCTCCAAAAATTACTAGATGATCAAGTTAGACTAGAAAAAATAACCTTCAATACGCCAACCACTTTAAACGATTCCTACGGAAAATTTGGCTATACCATTTACACTTTAAAAACACCACTAACGAAAGGAGATACCCTGAAAATGAGTTTTACTCAAACCTATAAAGCCAAGTCTTTGTCTGGAGAAAAACCTCGAAAAGGCCTCAACAAAAACGGCACCTTTCTAACCAATGACGATTTCCCAACCTTCGGCTATAACCAAAAATATGAACTCAAAGACCCTCGAACCCGAGAAACATACGGCCTACCTGCCCAAAAAAATAGGCTTCTCGAAAACCAAAAAATAGAAGAAACACGTGGACGCTCCATCAGCGATGCCGACTTGGTTAATTTTTCCATCAAAGCAAGTACCTCCGCCGATCAGACCGTTATCGCCCCAGGTAAATTAGAAAAAAGATGGGTCGACAATGACCGAAATTATTTTGCTTATAAAATGGAAATTCCGATGATTAATTTCTACTCCATTCTGTCGGGTAAGTATCAGTTGCAAAAAGATACGTGGATGTCAAAGACAGATTCAACCTCAACTGATTTAGCAATTTATTACCACCAAGGTCACGCATATAATGTAGATAGAATGATGGCTTCGATGAAAGCTTCTCTTAATTATTATAGCACGAATTTTAGTCCCTACCCATATTCCCATCTCAGGATTGTCGAATTTCCTCGCTATGCTGATTTTGCGCAATCATTTCCCGGAACGATTCCCTTTTCTGAATCAATAGGTTTCGTCTTAGATATTGATGATGAAAAAGAGGTAGACATGGTTTTCTATATCACGGCCCACGAAACTGCTCACCAATGGTGGGGGATGCAAATCGAAGCGGCCAATGTCCCTGGCAGAAATATGATTTTAGAATCGTTAGCGCAGTATTCGGCGCTGATGGTGATGAAAGAAAATTTTTCAGATCAAAAGATCGAACAGTTCTTAGCGTTACAATTGGAAAATTATTTACGGAAACGCAACCAAGCAACCCAAGAAGAACCAGCTTTAGCGCAGGTAGAAAAACAAGATTATATTTATTATGAAAAAGGTGCTATCCATTTTTTTGCCTTTCAAGCAGCCATTGGAGAAAAAAAAGTCAATCTCGCGCTTCGAGATTTTATCCAAGACTGGAATAATCAAAATGGAGTTCTAAAAAAACAAACGGATCGTTACCCCAAGACGGAGGATCTGCTAGGATATTTTCGAGCGGTTACGCCAGATTCCTTACAGTATTTGGTGACGGATTTATTTGAGAAGGTGCCGCTGGTGGAGTAGGGAACCAAAAACGAGTTTTTGTTCGTTTAAAGTTGGGTAAACCATAGTTTGATAAAAAAGCGAAAGCCATGCCCGCAAAAATCTGCGTCATCTGTGAAAGGGAATTAGGTCATGAAAAAATAATTTCCAAACATCACCTGATTCCTAAATCAGTAGGAGGTCGCCATTCTCCAACCATCCTTATTCACAATATTTGCCACCAGAAAATTCATAGCGTATTTTCTGAAAAGCAACTCCGGGACGAATACCACACGGTCGAAAATTTACGAAACCATGAAGCGATCAAAAAATTCATCAAATGGGTTGCCAAAAAAGACAAAGACTTTTACCAACGGAATAAACGCATGAAACGACGATAGCGATTATGAGACAATGTACCTAATTTCAAGTGCATCAAAAATCCGCACACCAAAAAATCTACCAATTCAAGCATCTTTTCGTACTTTTGCACCCACCAACAACAACCGCAAAATATGTCCGATTACAAATACGATTTAAGAGGCGTTTCGGCGACCAAAGATGATGTTCATAAGGCGATCAAACATCTAGATAAAGGCCTGTATCCCAACGCTTTCTGTAAGATTTTGCCCGATCTTGTAACGGGGGATGCGGACTATTGCAATCTGATGCATGCCGATACCGCCGGCACCAAAACGAGCCTCGCTTACCTTTATTGGAAAGAAACAGGAGATAATTCTGTTTGGAGTGGAATTGCCCAAGATGCCTTGGTCATGAACCTTGACGATATGGCTTGTGTAGGTTGTACCGAAAATATTGTTTTGTCTTCGACTATCGGACGTAACCGGGTCCTTATTCCTGGGTCGGTCATTGCTGAATTGATTAATGGCGCTAATGATTTTCTGGAAATGCTTAGCAAACATGGAATTTCTGTTGTATTAGCGGGCGGAGAGACGGCTGATGTAGGAGATGTGGTTCGTACGCTCGATGTTGGGTATACGACCTTTGCTCGGATGAAGCGTAGCGAGGTAATTGATAATGAAATACAAGCAGGTGATGTGGTCGTTGGATTAGCCAGCTATGGACAGGCGACTTACGAGGATACCTACAATGGAGGAATGGGTAGTAATGGTTTAACCTCGGCTCGACACGATGTACTCGATAAGTCTTATGCGGAAAAATATCCCGAAAGTTTTGATCCTAATCTTCCCGGAGAAGTGGTCTATGTGGGAAGTAAAAAACTGAGTGAAGTTATTCCTGATGGGGTTATTCCTGGTGTGAGTGGCCTGACGGTTGGTCAATTAATTCTTTCACCTACCAGAACTTATATGCCGGTTTTAAAAGCGATGTTGGCTACCCACCGTGAAAAAATACATGGGATTATCCATTGCAGCGGCGGCGCCCAGACCAAGGTGCAAAAATTTCTAAAAAATAAACGCGTCGTAAAAAATAATTTGCTGCCAATCCCGTATCTGTTTAACCTTATTCAGCAAGAATCTGGAACCGATTGGAAAGAAATGTATCAGGTTTTTAATATGGGACATCGTCTTGAAATCTACCTAAGACCAGAGGATGCAGACGCCATTATCGAATATTCAAAATCTTTTGGAATCGATGCACAGGTAGTCGGTTATGTAGAAGAATGGAAAGGAGAGGCTGTTCGTATCGAAAGCGAGCATGGGAATTTTGATTATTGATAGACCCTGAAAAATTTAAATGATAAGTGTCTGAAAGCGCTTATTGAAGGGTAGAAATACCGAGAAAATCGGAGAAAACAATCTTAAATTTATTGGCTGCTTGCTTTTAGCCAAAAATCCCCTTTTCGGCAAGAATCTTGCGTATAAATTTGTGACATTTTTACGGTATTTAAGGGGAAATCATTAAACCCCTATTATTTAGTCAAACCCTATTTTAGAAAGAAAAGGGAGACACCGAAAAAAATCACCAGTTGGAGTGCTTTAAAACTAGCCTAGAATACCTACATACATCATTATTATTATTTATATTTGTATTCGCAACATTTGTTTGTGAAATAAAAACAGCAAAATGAGATCAGGTTGTTCACCAATCTTAATCTTGATACTTTGTTTATTTTGCTTTATTCCGTCCGGAATGAGTCAGGAAATCGCTACGCCAATAGTTAGAAAAGCTAGTACGCAACTGACAAAAATAGGAGGAACCATCGATGCGACCCTCATTCCTTCTTTACACATAAAATTTTTCCAGGATTATGTTTCTTTTGACGAAGAACTCTTTACCCTTCCATTAGATAGTGATGGCAACTTTGGGATGAATTTCGAATTGGCAGAACCCACCGTGGCACTGTTGACCTATTTAGGACAGGAGCACACTATTTATTTGGAACCAGGAGATGATTTGAAGGTTGATTTTGGAGCACCAGATTATCTTAATGGAAAATTGGAATTTGCGGGGCAGGGTAGTGCACACAATAATTTTTTACGAGATTTTAATCGAGCGTTTGCTAGTTGGGACGAGGCACATTTATTATTTGAAATGATGGAGCGAGAGCCGCTTAATTTTCAAGCCATGCTAAATATATATCGGCAGGATAAATGGAGATTTCACAAAAATTATAAACGGTCAGATAAGGATCAATTTTCAGAAAAATTTACCTATTACTTAACGGCAGAAATTGATTATTGGTGGGCCTATTATTTGTTGCGCTTCCGTATTGAAAAACCACTGGCCAAAGGAGGTTCCATCCCAATGGCAATGCCAAAGACCTATTATCGGTTTTTAAATGATCTATTGATTACCAATGATCAGGTGCTCAACAATCGAACATACTTGAACTTTGTGGGGGAATATCTAGATTATCGAAATGAGCAAATTGCGGCTAATGAACCCATCGATTTTTCTACGGATGCTTTTTATGTAAATGTACCTAGTACTATTCTGTTAAAAGGCCCAGAGGAACAGCCGGTTTTGCGGGAAGTATTTTTAGGAGAGCGACTGAAATATTTGGGGGAGAAATCTGATTTTACTTCTAAAATGTTGATTCGAGATGCGTTGCATGAAGATTTTTGGTATAAAGTAAAAACCCATGATAACCTCGTTGGATGGGTGAATGGTGTGGGACTGAAAAAAGAAAAAGATGGAACGCCTGTTCAAGATACGAGCTTGGTAGATATTCCTTATGTTCCTAAATATGATAATGCCAAAGCACTGTTGCATGGCAATACCGCACAGTATAAGATTGCCAGCGATATTTATTGGCGAGCAGCACAAGAAGATGATGCTAGTTTGAGAGCGGAGGTGGACGAGTTTATGTTGGATAATAGCCTAAGTTCCTATGGACAAATTATTCAGAATACCTACGATCGATTGCGGAAAGAACGAGGTATTGACGATCGAATTATCTATGGTGCTACCACTTATCGGGTAATCGAAAAACCTTCCGTAGAACGTTCTGGAAATATTGGAAAGATCCGTTCTCCCTTGGATAATATTCCGGTCGACCCAGTCATCGGAAAAACCCTAGAACGCGTTATTCCAACCGATGATCCGCTGATTGCTATGATGCTTGAACAAGGCATCAAGGCGGAAATTTTAAAAGAACAATTGAGAAAAGAAAAAGAAACTCCGAGACCCTTAGCCGTCATAAATAGTGAAGTTTCAGAGTATGTGTTGATCGATCCCACGCCAGAATCATTGCCTACGTCGCCCGTTGAGTTGGGAGGGAAGATTGAAGGAGGTACGTTGCGACCGCTGGAATTGGTCTTATATTCTGATCGCATTTTATTAAAAGAAAAAATAGAAAAAATAAAGGTGGGCAATGATCAGCGGTTTACAATAGCGCTGGATATTTCAGAGCCACAGATGGGAGAATTGCGGTATGGTCATGAAAGCGTCCCTGTGTTTTTAGAACCTGGTGACCAAATTTCAGTAAGTTTTAAAGGCAATAATTTTCTAAAGACCATATTTTTTAGAGGAAAAGGAGCCAACCATAATAATTACCTAAATGATCAAGTTGAAAAATATAAAACCTTTGAAGGTGATTTACAAGATCGAATAAAAAATGCTAGTCCTTTTCAGTTTATGGCCTATATGGATCAGGTGAAGCAAGATAAAGATTTATACATAGAAACCTATCATCATGCGCATCCTTTCAGCGCCAGATTTTTAGCGCATGTAGAGGCAGAAGTTGATTATTGGTATGCCTACCAATTGCTAAATTATCCTTGGGAGAATCCATTGCATCACCAAAAAGAAGGCCCGCTGGCAGTTCCCGAAAATTATTATGATTTTTTGAAAGAAACAGCAACGGTTAATGAAGATGCTTTGTCGAGTCTCAACTATGGTTATTTCTTGGATTTATTTATGAGTCACCAACGGGAGCAACCTGAAAATGGAGGCCTAGATCGTTTTCAATTGGCCCATAAATATTTGGCGGGTAAACCACTGGCGTTCTACCAAGCTAAAACACTCTCCATGGATTGCCGGACGGGACGTGCCAAACAAGCTGGACCTGCCGTTAAGGCTTTTATTGAAAACAGCGAGTACACTAGCTATAACAATGTTCTCCGTTTTGTTTATAATGATGCCAAAGGACTACAACGTAATGAAGTGGCACCCAACTTTACTTTACGAGACATCAATGGAAAACAGGTTGAACTGGCAGACTTGGCTGGAAAAGTTGTTTACCTTGATTTTTGGGCTACCTGGTGTCCTCCTTGTGTATATTCTCTTAAAAATAGTAAAGAATGGAAGAAAGCCTTTTCGTCCGATCAGGTTGCCTTCGTGTATGTTAGTTTGGACAAAAATCAAAACGCTTGGCGCAATTTCATTGCTCGTCAAGGTATAAAAGGCACCCATCTCATCGTAGAAGATAGTGATGTTTACGGTTCCGAAATCGCTAAAGCGTATAAAGTAAAACGTTTGCCTGCCATTTTTATCATCGACCAACAAGGCAAAGTTTTTTATAATAGCTCCGCCAAAGATACACAGCGTGGTACACCGTCGGATATGGTACGTGGTCTATTGGGGACTAATTGATTGATTGTTTGATGTGTGGATTGATTGATTTATTGATGAAAAAAACATGCTTTATATCAACTATTCAACTATTCAACCATTCAACCATTCAACCATTCAACCATTCAACAAATCCCTAAAACTCATATCCTACAAAAAAAGAAATGGTCTGTTCAACAATCACTTTGTTAACGGTCGTATCATCCAATTTTGTTTCTTCTAATCGGTTGAAAAAATATCTAATCGGAATTTGAAAATTAAAGTATAAACCTTTTACATTAAAGAGATTGGTCTCTCTATATCCAAGATCGATACCTACGGTAGCCGTTTTATGCTTAAGTGATGCTGGTAGCAATGTATGCTGATAATGGTTTCTATGATAGCCAGCAGATACTCCCCCATAAATAAAATTATGTCTTTTTTTAAAACGAAAGAGCGGAATGTCATATAGGAGCTCGAAGCCATGCCAATGACCTTTGACATGATCTCCATCCACTGCTGTAATCCAATTACTAGATAGATGTTGTTCCGTTAGTTTAATATTCAAATAAACAAAACGGATGGTTTGATCATTTTTAAATCTTATGCCAGTTTCCCCTGCAAAATTCTGGAATCTATTGAGGGCCATTTCTCCCAAGTCATAGCCGATGTAAAAGCTTAATTTTGATGAGGAAGTTTCGTTAGTATCTTGAGCAAAGCTATTCGTTAGGAAGAATAGAGCTAGGATGCTGAACAGGGTTGTTTTTTTCATGTTGTTGAAATGTTGAAATGTTGAATCGTTGAATCGTTGAAATTTATATCTTTTGCTGATCTGTAGGATTGATGTTTTAAGAAAATTGTTTAGTCGATTTTTTCTTTGAAAAAATCTTCTTTTCTTAGTGACTTAGTGACCCAAAAAAATAATTTTTTAAGACATTTTTCCTGTACTCAGATTTAGGATAAACTCAGTTTTCAAGAGTATTATAAAATGATCGCTTCCAGGTCGCTTAAAAGTTGATAAAAGAATTTTGATTTTATTTCATCTGAAAAGAAAGTTCCTGTGTTCTGTAGGGCTACGAATGTAATATCTTTGTTGGCATTATAAAGTACGATGGCGCCGGAGCCGATTTGATTTCCAAAATGTCCGTACCAATCTTCGCCACTAATGTTTACTTTCATCAAACCCATGCCGTAGCCGGAATAAACTTCTCTGTCCTGTACCTCTTGTGGAACGGCTAAGAAATCTGTCATGAGTGCAAGATTCGAAACTAATTCACCATTGGTCAATGCTTGCATAAATTTTTTCAAATCATTAGCCGTAGTTAGGATTCCATCAGAGCCGCTTAGTCCAGCGGTTAAGGCGACTTGGATATCTGAATTATTCTCAATATTCCCATCTCCATATCGGTCCCAATAACTATCCGCTAAACCAACAGGTGTTTGAGTTGGATTTTCTAAAAAATAAGTGTCAGTTAAATTTAAAGGCTCAAAAATTCTAGTTTTTAAAGCTTGGATAAAATTTCCTTCGATGGATTCGATCACTAAGGTTAGCAACGAGAAATTTGCATCAGAATAATGAAATTCGGTATCGACTGCTGATAAAGGATTTTTATCATAAACATATTCCAGCAGTTCTTCGATGGTATATTGTTTGGTTGGATTATTAAAAAAGTCGGTAATAAATGCTACTTCAAAAATGTCTGGAATTCCGCTGCGTTGTTGTAATAGATTTTTAATGCTGACGGAACTTCCGTTTGGAATTCTATCGGTAATATCTGATGCGAGATAATTGGATAAAGGATCGTTGAGATTAATTTTATTTTCTGCTACTAATTGCATGATTACGGTAGCGATATAAATTTTGTACAGACTGGCGGTATGATGAATATGGCAAGGGTTCATTTTTGTATCGTTTTCGATGCTTGCATATCCACCCGAGCCCATCCAAAGTCCATCGGTGGGATGGTCAATTAATAAAGTCATACCTACAAAGCCGTCATTGGCATATTGGTCGGCTACAGCTTGTAGGGCAGAGGCCTTCGGGTGGTCTTGAAAATCTGATGTGCAATCAACATCGTTTTCTAGAGTGATATTATCTTTCGCGCAGGAAGCCATAAAAAGTGTTATGATTAATAAAAAAATAAATCTCATGATTTTTTAAATTTATAAGTTATAGAAATATTGGTGGTAGATTGTGGCATGATCGGAAAATTATCTACGTCAAAATAGGTGGTTTGAATGAAGGCGTTATGATGTATTCCGATTCTAACCGGAAGATTAGATTTTTTAGAAAAATCATATCCGATACCTAATTTTAAAGCGATGGAGGAGGCAAAAAAACCTTTGTTATTCCGTTTTTTATAGCTCCCATCGGTGGTGTTTTGTTGATAAGTAGCTCTGGGGTGATATTGATTTAGGGTGCCTAAACCCAAAGAGGTTTCAACATATAACCCTCTTTTATGGGTGAATCGATAACCTAAATCAAGATCTAAAAAGAGCGTGTTGCCGATTACCTTGTTTCGGAAAAACCCGAGACTAGCGGCAACGAATAAATGATGTTTTTGATTTTTATTAATACCTCGTTCTGTGCCTATCGAGAGATGAGGATTAAATGATGAAAATAAGTTTTCTAATGGAAAACCAACGACGTGGTTGCCGAGGGAAAGCTTGAGTGGGTATTTGGCATATTCTATTGGCGTAGTATCTTGCGCATTGAGTAAGTAGCTGCTTGATACTGCGAGTAGAATTAATACATATTTTTTAAAAATGGTCATACTACTTTTGTTACTAATTATTGATAGTACAAAAGTAGGGGACCGTGTGACTAAAAAAGTTACCTTATGGTAACTTCACTATTTTTCTAGTGATTTTTTTCTTATTCTACTCAAACTCTGTGGTGTAATACCTAGGTAAGAGGCGATATGCTTTTGAGAAATTCTTTGTAATAATTCAGGATTTTTTTCCATCAGGTTATGATATCTTTCTTCAGCAGTTAGCGTCATGGTTTCTATTTGCTGACTCTGCTTTTCTAAATTCGTATTTTGCTCACCAGCGAGAAATAAAAGTGTTCCAATGGGGGTGCTTTTAAGGATTTCGATATTGGACCTTGTGAGTCGGAGCATTTTAGAAGGCTCTAATACTCTAATTTCTACAGGAGATGGTTTCCCAGAAAATAAAGAAAGATCATCTGCAAAGAAATTATTTTCTAAAAATAAATCCGTACAGATCGCATTGTTTTCTTTCCATACAAATAAACCCACCGAACCTTCTAGCAAAAAATAACCATGCTTTGCGGTGGTATAGGATTGCTTGATAATTTCATTTTTTTTATACGTCACTTCTTCACATAAGGAGGCAAATCGCTCCCAAACTTCAATAGGAGCTTCATAATAAGGATCAAAGGATTTTTTTAAGGTAGTTGCCAGCATGTAGTTGAATGTTTGTTGGAAAATTGTCTATTTAAGTTTAAGGACTGTTTTTTTTTGAAAAAGTTGTATGCTTAGGGTTTTAGTTAAACTGCAACGCTTGATTCGCATTATTTATTAATTTTTTTGAGCCTTAAGTGCTTTCATCCTTTCTCTTATTAACGCACTCTCTCTGACCAATAAAGATAATTCAAATAATTTAATAGCGGCTTTATTATTTTGCTGATTTTAGAATCCTTGAATAGATAATAAGTTATTTACCAATGGAGTAGGGCGTTTGTGCGAATAAATTTGACGTTAGAAGAAGTAGAAATATTAGGTATGCGCTTTTCATATTTTATATTTAATGATTAGGTATGTTTTTCATAGGCTCAAATTTTTCAAAAGATGTACCATTGTATTTAAAAACGCCTTCGTTATGGGTTCCAAGCCAGAGGATACCTTGCTGGTCTTTATAGATGGTAAAAAGTAAAACGTCTATTTCACCATATTTAACGGGGTAGTGGATCAGTTCTTTTCCATTATATCTCCATACACCACTATCGTAAGTGGCCATCCACAGGTCACCATTATCGTCTTCTGTGATAGATAGAAAAAATGGAAACTCCATCTCATTAGCTTCATTAAGAAAACCTTTTCCATTTTCTTTTTTGAAAACTAAATTAGTGCTATTGCTTGGAAGGATTTTATAGCGGAAGCGTGAATTATTAAACCAAAAAAAACCATTTGTATCTTCCAAGATAGCACGAGTTCCAAAATCACCCCCACCGGGCGTGGTTTGTAATTGGTCTTCATAATGCCAACTAAAAGATTCACCATCAAATCGACAAGCTCCCAATGCGGTGGTCCCAAACCAGATAAATCCTTTTCGGTCTTTATAGATGGAATAAATACCATAGGGATTAAAACCTGCGTTGAGTCGTTGGGTATAAAAATTATCTTCTCGAGGAGATTTTGGAAGTTTTAGAAAACGAAGATATTCACCATCATAGCGATAAGGCCCTTTATTATCAAACCCAATTCTAAACCATAAATCAGTAGGTACTAACTTCCATTCGTTTGGAACCGTATTACCCTGTTTTATTTCTAACGTTTTAAATTTTTGACCATCAAATTTACTGACACCTGAAAGTGTCTCTATAAAAATATTCCCATCTTGATCTTCTTGAATACCTCGGATTTGATGGCCGACCAATCCATCTTGTCGAGTGAAATGTTTTAGATGTTTTCCATCATAACGATAAACACCATTTTTTTTTACTACCAAACCAAAAATTTGCTTGCTGGTCTTGATAGATATTCCAAATAGTTAGATCAAGTTGGGAGGCCAACTTTCCAATGGGTTTGGGATTTTCAATGACCTTTTGGTTTTGAGAATTATATTGCCCTTTACAAGCGGAGAAGATCGTTAGGAGCGTTAATAAAATAAGGTCAATGGCTTTCATTTTTTATTTTATAAATAAAGAACTCGTCAATATCCGAAAGGCCATTGACGAGTTTTTAAGTGAATAGTATTCTATCATTATTTTAAAAATTCTTTTTCGAATTCGTCTGTATCAATTACTAGAACCTTTGGAAATACTTTCACGAGTTTTTACTTTTTGGATTTCCTCATTTTAGTATTTAACATCTCATTCATTGAATCATTATCCCACTTTTTTTCATCCCAAACTTTATTAGCTTCACCAATAGCTCTGTCCGCAAAATATTGAGCGATCAATTTTTTGAATTCTGATAGTTCTCTAGAATCTAGATTAAATGAAAATGCCTTTAAAATTTCTAACTGAGCATTTGTTAATGGTTGACTTAATCTTTCCATCTCCTTTTTTTATAAATATAATATTTTTTAAGCGAATTTGCTTAAGTTTTATTACGCTAAATATTCTTCCTTTTACAAATAAAAAACTCGTCAACACCTTCCAGCCATTGACGAGTTTTGCAAAGCAAGTAAATTACTACTATTACTTCTTAAATTCCAAAATCGTCTTTTCAATGATATCGCAACATTCTTCCAGCTGCTCCGCTGTCATTACTAGAGGAGGAGCAAACCGAATAATGTTTCCGTGCGTAGGTTTGGCGAGTAAGCCATTTCGCGAAAGCGCCATGCAAATATCCCAAGCGGTGCTGCTATCTTCCGTGTCGTTGATCACAATCGCATTCAATAAACCTTTGCCACGAACGAGCGTGACCAAATCAGATTTTTCTACTAAGAGAGACATCCTTTCACGAAAGCGTATCCCTAATTTTGCGGCATTCTCTTGAAGCCGTTCATCTTTCACAACTTCTAGCGCAGCTATGGCGACTGCTGCGCCCAATGGATTTCCACCGAAGGTAGAACCATGTTCACCCGGCTTAATCGTCAACATAATTTCATCATTTGCCAAGACCGCACTGACTGGAAATACGCCTCCTGATACCGCCTTACCTAAAATCAAAATATCTGGCTTTATCTCTGGACGATTTTCGCAATGCCCTGTACAAGTACAGTTGCCACAAGTAGCCAATAATTTACCTGTTCGAGCGATGCCGGTTTGCACTTCATCGGCGATAAACAGGACGTTATTTTCTTTACAAATGGCTGCCGCTTTGGCCAAGTATCCTTCGTCTGGCACGAAAACACCCGCTTCCCCTTGGATGGGTTCTACCAAAAATCCAGCGACATCTTTGTCCTTTACGGCTTCCGCTAATGCTTCCAAGTCATTGTATGGAATAATCTTTATTCCCGGCATATACGGACCAAAACCCGAAGTACTACTTGGGTCTGTGGAACCAGAAATAACGGACATCGTACGACCGTGAAAATTCCCTTCCACAAAAACAATCTTTGCTTCGTTGGCCGGAATCCCTTTTACTTCATACGCCCATTTACGACAAAGCTTGAGTGCCGTTTCGACCGCCTCAACACCTGTGTTCATCGGCAAGACCTTATCATAGTTAAAATACGCCGTCATATACTTTTCGTACGGACCTAATTTATCATTGTGAAAGGCTCGTGAAGTAAGCGTTAGCACGCTGGCTTGTTTGTTTAAGGCTTCGACAATCTTTGGGTGACAGTGACCCTGATTAACTGCAGAATAGGCAGATAGAAAATCGAAGTATTTTTTGCCTTCCACATCCCAAACATAAACCCCTTCTCCACGTTCTAGGACAACCGGCAACGGATGGTAATTATGTGCGCCGTAGCGATCCTCAATAGCAATCAATTCTTTGGATGATAATTTGGTAGTAGTAGACATAATAATGGTTTTATTAATAATTTTAATTAATGGTATTTGGTCGAGATCGTAAGTCTTAGCAGTGAGAACTGATTAGCAAAATTGAATATTGCTTAACCAACCCAAAACCCAAAACTCTCTAACTCAAAACTTAACTAGTCCGCAAGAAAGCTATCCACCTCGTGGTATTTCATCTTAAATGCGTCAGCGACGCCTTTGTATACGACTTTTCCGTCAATAATGTTCAGTCCTTTGCGAAGAGAAGGATCATCTAGACAAGCTTTTTTCCAACCTTTATTGGCAAGTTGAATAGCGAAGGGTAGAGTGGCATTGGTTAGTGCGATGGTACTAGTGTACGGTACGGCACCGGGCATGTTTGCGACACAATAGTGTACGATGTCATCAATAATAAAAGTTGGGTTTGCATGTGTGGTTGGTTTACAAGTCTCAATGCATCCTCCTTGGTCAACAGCTATATCAACAACCACAGAGCCTTTTTGCATTTTTGAAATCATTTCTCTTGTGACTAGCTTTGGTGCTTTTGCTCCCGGCACT
>CALFWZ010000119.1 GCA_937928405.1 uncultured Saprospiraceae bacterium | reverse complement strand
ACAGAAGACTAGTGCCTTCTAAAGTCCCATCACTGATAAAAAGCTCCGTTCCATTTTCCGCATTTCTGGCATGCAGCACAAGACTATCTTTGTAAGTACCCATATCGTAAACAGATCCGATGCTTCCATTTTGGTGACCATAAGGAGTAATCACCGTCTCCGTTCCCGCTAAGGTTCCATCGGTGGACATTAACTTCCAATTATTATCCAGACTTGTAAAGTAGACTTTATTATTAAATACGGTGAGTCTTCGAGGATGAAGATAACCGGAACTAGATGGGTTCAAGTTAAAAGTCCCATTTACGGTCCCATCAGAAACGTGTAATTCAAAAGTAGTACCAGAAGGAGTTCCTTCTTCTTGAAGAACATAGAAAAATTTCCCATTAAAAAATGTAAATGGTTGATCAGGAGTTCCAAAGGAAGGATGATCATAGGTTTCCAGCATTTCTGTTCCATTTGGGGTACCATCACTTACCCATAAGTTGAAGGGTTCATTATTTGGATGGTAAGCAAAAAATATTTTTTCACCATCCGATTCCATAAATACATCCGTACCAAATTCACTGCCATCAGGATACAAAGTTTGGACCGTCATTGTATTGGCAAGGGTCCCATCTGTCTTTCCTAAAATTTTCCCTTCATCCATACTAGCAATAAAAAACAAATCAGTGTCTGTCCCCCCAAGGCCACGGATACCTCCAAAATCAGAAGTGAATAGGAGTTCATTAGTTCCTGTTTCAGGATCAAGTTTTACAAGATCATCTCCACCAAAAACAGTCGCTGATTCGATAGCCATATAGATATAATCATTCCAATATACGGCTCTTTCAATTCGATCAGAAGGAAGATCATAAATCGAAATTAAGGTATCACTATCCATTGACAAGGAAGTAAGATGATAATTAGATCCATCCCTTTCTATAAAATAAAAAACTTCATCTTGTTTTGATACCACCCTGACCAATTCACGGCCTAAATGTTCCAATTGATAAGTACCTTCTTCAGTTCCATCCGAACTCCAAACAAATAGATCATTATCAATAATATCTGTGTAAATTAGTCGACCTCCTAATGGACCTAATAATTCAACATCATCATCCAATTGATTTTCTGAAACCTGATAACTCCCTTGAGCTATCAATGAAGATCCACAAATAAAAAGGAGAAAAAATAAAATAGCATGGTGAGCAGTTCTGTTAATTTTCATGTTTAATATATCTTTTTTTCAAAATTAATCATAATTTCTCAATTCGAAAATAACAAGTAATTTTCATTTGAACTTTTATTTAAAAAAAATCCTCAACTCTCCTTGCATTCTTCAAAGTTTCTAATATCTTTACGGCAGTGAATACTTTATTTACATATAACTTTTCTCCTGTAGCGCCGGCACCCCGCCGCCGTAGCATCCGTCGTGCTTTCCGTCCACGCCCTTAGGGCGTATCATTAACATATAACCAATCTGGGGTATTTACCCTTATTTCTTTTAATGGAAATCTGAATTATTGTGCCATCACTAATCATAGTGTATCCCCACAATATTTCTCTCCTATTTTTATTTTTAAAATTTACTGCAAATGAATATTCAAATAATCATTTCAGACAGGACCCATATGTCCTATGCTAAGGCTATTTGCGATTTAATCGAAGTATCCGCAAAACTTCGAGGGACCGGTATTGCTCGTAGAGAAATAAGTTATGTCGAAAAAAAAATAAACACGAGCCATGCGATCATAGCTCTACATGAAAATCAATTAGTTGGCTTTTGTTATTTAGAAACCTGGAGTCATGGCGAATATGTAGCCAATTCTGGTTTAATAGTTCATCCAGATTTTCGGAAACTCGGTTTAGCTCGAAAAATAAAAAAGAAAGCCTTTGATCTAGCAAGAGATAAATATCCCAACGCAAAGGTTTTCGGGATTACGACTAGTCCTGCTGTCATGAAAATCAACTCAGATCTAGGATATAGACCCGTGAGTTTTGCTGAACTTACCCCTGATGAAGCTTTCTGGAAAGGATGTCAAAGCTGTCCCAATTACGATATTCTCCAACGTAATCAACAAAAACTTTGTCTCTGTACCGGTATGTTGGCCCTGTCTAAGACAAAAGAAATTTTAAACAAAAAAAACAAACAAGATGAACAAGCAAAATAAAATTCTCATACTCGCTTATAGTGGTGGTCTGGATACTTCTTATTGTGTCAAGTATCTAAGTCAACAGAATTGGGAAGTCCATGCAGTAAGCATCAACACTGGAGGCTTTTCCGATAAGGATCTACAAGAGATGGAAAATAGAGCCTATCAACTTGGCGCCACTTCCTACCGGTGTATTGATGCAGTAGCAGATTATTACCAGAAATATATTCGTTACCTAATTTATGGAAATGTATTAAGAAATAATACGTATCCATTAAGCGTCTCAGCAGAGCGAATGTTTCAGGCAGTAGAAATTGCTAAAATGGCTAAAAAATTAAAAGCAACAGCCATCGCGCATGGTAGCACTGGAGCTGGTAATGATCAAGTTCGGTTTGACCTAGCCTTTAATATTCTTTGCCCCGGCACTCAGATTATTACTCCGATTAGAGATCAGAAATTATCCCGAAAAGAAGAAGTTGAGTATTTAAAAAAATATGGTTTTGAATGGAATGCAGCGAAAGCCAAATATTCCGTCAATCAAGGGATCTGGGGAACCAGTGTCGGAGGCGCCGAAACCCTCACTTCACACTGTACACTTCCAGAACAAGCTTGGCAGCATCAACTTCAAAAAACGGAAGCAGAATCCGTTACCCTTGAATTCTTTAAAGGAGAATTAATCGGCATCAACCATAAAAAATATGATCATCCTTTAGAAGCAATTAAGACTTTGCAAAAGATCGCCGCACCCTTTGCGATTGGTCGTCATATACATGTAGGTGATACCATCATTGGAATAAAAGGTCGAGTAGGTTTTGAAGCCGCCGCACCGATGATTATTATCAAAGCACATCATCTGTTGGAAAAACATATCCTAGGAAAATGGCAGGCCTACTGGAAAGAACAACTCTCCAATTGGTATGGAATGATGCTACACGAGGGTCAATACTTAGATGAAGTGATGCGAAATATTGAAGGCTTTTTGGAAGATACACAGCAACAAATCACCGGGAAGGTTTTTCTAAAATTAAATCCTTATCGATTTGATTTAGAGGGTATTGAATCTGTGTTTGATAAAATGCAACTGCAAAAAGGCCAGTATGGTGAAATGAACGAAGGCTGGACCGGTGCAGATGTTAAGGGATTTACTAAGATACTTTCCAATCAATTTTCAACTCCCATAAATAACTCAAGCATATGATTAAAATTGGAATTATTGGCGGTGGAGGTTATACCGCTGGAGAGTTATTAAGAATTCTAATTGGACATCCGCAGGCAGAAATCGTATTTGTCCAAAGCAATAGTCAGGCAGGACGTCCGGTTACCACAGTACATATAGATCTTATTGGTGATTTAGAATTAGATTTTTCCCGTGAATTTTCCGTAAAAGTCGATGTAATTTTTCTTTGTTCTGGACACGGAAAATCAAAAGCTTTTTTAGCAAACAATAATATTCCTAAATCAGTAAAAATCATCGATCTAAGCAGTGATTTTAGATTGAAAGATCAAGCAGCTGATTTTATTTATGGTTTACCGGAATTAAACCGTGCGCAAATTATTAAAGCCAACAAGATTGCCAATCCAGGTTGTTTTGCAACAGCCATTCAATTGGCCTTATTACCGCTTGCGAATCTACAAGCATTGCAAGAAGAAATCCATATACACGCATTGACCGGTAGTACGGGAGCTGGACAACAACCTACTGAAACTACTCATTACAGCTGGAGGAATAACAATGTTTCTATCTATAAACCATTTACCCATCAACATCTGGGTGAGATTCGCCAAAGCCTTCTCCAACTACAGTCGAATTTTGATGTACCAATTCATTTTCTACCTGTTAGAGGAAATTTTACGCGTGGAATTTTTGCGAGTTTATATCTAAAAACCAATTTGGAATTAGCAGAGCTAGAATTGATCTTTTCAAAATATTATAAGAATCATCCTTTTGTTCATTTGGTAAAAATAAATCCAAGTTTGAAGCAAGTCATCAATACCAATAAATGCTATTTGTTTTTACAAAAAGTAGAAGATAAAATTTTGTTGATTAGTATGATTGATAATTTAATTAAAGGCGCGTCTGGACAAGCCATCCAAAACATGAACTTGATGTTTAACCTAGCCGAAACAACAGGCTTGGGCTTAAAGGGAAGTGCTTTTTAAATTGTTGAATTGTTGAATTGTTGAATTGTTGAATTGTTGAATTGTTGAATTGTTGAATTGTTGAATAAAATATTTAAAAAATATGAAACCATTTGAGGTATATCCATTAATGGATGTTAATATAAAAAAGGGATTGGGAAGTTATGTTTGGGATGAAAACGGAAAAAAATATCTTGATTTTTATGGAGGACATGCAGTCATTTCTATAGGCCATGGACATCCTCATTTTATTAATCGGGTGAATTCCCAATTGAATAAATTGGCGTTTTATTCCAATGCGGTGAAGAATGAACTACAAACAGAATTGGCGGAAAAAATCGGTACTATTTCTGGTTACCCAAGTTATCATTTATTTATGGTTAACTCTGGAGCAGAAGCAGTTGAGAATGCTTTAAAATTGGCCTCCTTTAAGAATAATCGAACAAAAATAATTGCTTTTGAACGTGGATTTCATGGGCGGACATCTGCCGCAGTACATGTCACCGACAACCCAAAGATTGCGGCAAAAATCAATCAAGGATTTGAAAGACAGATACTTCCTTGGAATGATCTAGCAACGGTCAAAAATCATCTTTCTAAAAACGACATCAGCGCAGTAATCATTGAAGGGATTCAAGGTGTAGGTGGAATTCATGTTCCCGATCCAAAATTCTTAAAAGGAGTAGAAACGCTTTGTAGGACTCATGATACGGTTTTCATCTTAGATGAGATTCAATCTGGCTACGGTCGTTCTGGAAAATTCTTTGCCCACCAATATGCAGATATCCAACCAGATTTAATCACCATGGCGAAAGGAATGGGTAATGGTTTTCCGATTGGTGGTGTTTTAATTTCACCAAATTTTAAAGCAACCCACGGATTATTAGGGACTACCTTCGGAGGAACACACCTTGCTTGTGCAGCGGGTTTAGCGGTGGTAGAAGTCATTCAGTCTGAGCAACTTTTAGAGAATGCTATCCTCCGTGGCCAACAACTTACGCAAGCATTGGACCAATTCGAAGAAGTCCTCGAAATCAGAGGAATGGGTTGTATGCTCGGTTTGAGAATGCCATTCCCAGTTAAAGAATTTCGGAAGGCATTAGTAGAAAAATACGGAGTCTTTACAGGTTCTTCCAGTGTAAAAAATACCCTTAGAATTTTACCACCACTTACCGTAACAGCGTCCGAGGTGAATGAATTTATTGAAAAATTTAAAGCCTGTCTATTGAATTATAACCCGAAACCAACACACTAATTTATTTTCTAAATTATACAACTATGAAGAATTTTCTATCCATAAAAGATGTCCCAGATTTAGGACAATTATTAAAATTAGCCAATAGCATAAAAAAAAATCCTCTAGGAACTCCAAATTTAGGAAAGCACAAAACAATGGTATTACTGTTTTTTAATCCAAGTTTAAGAACCCGACTCAGCACCCAAAAGGCTGCCCTAAATTTAGGTATGAATATTATACCAATGAACGTCTCTCAAGGTTGGAATTTAGAATTCGAAGATGGTACGACTATGAACCTAGACAAAGCAGAACATGTCAAGGAAGCGGCAGCAGTGATCAGCCAGTATGCAGATATTATTGGCATACGAACCTTTGCGGAGTTAGAAAATAAAGTACTTGATTATGAAGATCGAGTTATTAATCAATTTGTAAAATATGCTAACGTTCCAATCATCAATCTAGAATCTGCCGTTCTACATCCCTTACAATCTTTTACAGATTATTTTACCATTGAAACGTACAAACCTAAAGAACGACCAAAAGTAGTACTCACTTGGGCACCCCACCCGAAAGCGTTACCACAGGCAGTAGCAAATTCTTTTTTAGAATGGATGCAAAAAACAAAATATGAGGTGGTAATAACGCACCCAAAAGGGTATGAATTAGCAGCAAATTTTACTAAAAATTCTACTATAGTCTATAATCAAAAAAAGGCGTTTGAAGGAGCGGATTTTATTTATGCTAAAAACTGGTCGAGCTACCATGATTATGGAAAAATTAAATCAACTGACCCCAACTGGATGATAACAAAAGAGAAAATGAATTTAACCAACCAAGCAAAGTTTATGCATTGTCTTCCTGTGAGAAGAAATGTGGTAGTGGAAAATACCGTATTGGATAGCAAACAGTCGATCGTTATTGAGCAAGCTGGGAATCGAGCCGTAACCGCACAAACAGTTTTGGTGGAATTGTTGAATTGTTGAATCGTTGAATCGTTGAATCGTTGAATCGTTGAATCGTTGAATCGTTGAATCGTTGAATCGTTGAATCGTTGAATCGTTGAATCGTTGAATCGTTGAATCGTTGAATCGTTGAATCGT
>CALFWZ010000118.1 GCA_937928405.1 uncultured Saprospiraceae bacterium | reverse complement strand
TTAAATTTTAGAATGCTTCTTTTTGGCGATTACTTCGTCTAAATTTCATCAAATAGCTACGGCTATTTTCAAAAATATTAGACTCGTACTCACCATAAATAACCTATTCAAAATCTAAAGCAACTTAATACACAGTGTATTAAAGCATCCTAAATTTTATTTACATATGAAATATGCCAAACAAATTATTTTTTCAATAAGCATTATCACTATTTTTTTAGTATTGCCCTTTGACAGTTCCGCTCAAATATTCACGGAATATTGTTTTGGAGGAGCAGGCAATGGCGATGAATTTAATGATATTAAAAATACGAATATCGGATCTATTGCACTTGGGTATACAACTTCACCAGAAGATCATTTTCAGTTTTTCTTGGTAAAATTTGATGAAGCAGGTAACGAAGAGTGGCGTCAAACTTACGGAACAGATGTAAACGCAGTAGGAGAAAAAATCCTTGTCTTAGAAGACGGATATTTATTAGCTGGAACGACCGCACCCGTTAATCAATTTGGTGCAAAAGATATTAATCTCATCAGGATTGATCTACTTGGAAATATATTATGGGAACAAACTTATGGCGTTGATGGTGAGGATGTCCTTGGAGATATTATTTTGGATAATGATGGAAACTTTGCAGTAGCGGGTGGAAGTGTGATCAACGAAACTGTTGGCGAAGAAATGTTTTTAACCCTAATCAATGAAGATGGAATAGAATTGTGGACACAGTATTATGGATCGCCAGAAACAGCAGATGAAGTATCCTGTCTAATAGCTGATGCTGAAGGCAATTATGTATTAGGAGGCAATCTAGATGGCAATGGCACCATCCTTTCTGTAGGTGCAAACACACCAAACATAAATTGGATGGTCTCACCAACCGGAAATGATACCGATTTTAATACCGTGGAAGATCTTGTTTATTTTCCAAATGGAACAGAATTTTTAGCAGTTGGTCGTAGTAGATCTGAATACCCCATGGCTGCTATTTTATCACCAAACGGCAATATCACCACTACTCAAATTTACGAAGATATTTTTATTACTGGTGAAGGCTTTCTAAGTTCTGTTAACCTCCAAGAAGGCGTTTTTAATATCTTGGCAACTGAAGACTTTTTTGACCACAATCTGTTTCAAATTGATCTTAATTTATCAATCCTGAATACTTTTGAGATTTCAGGAATTGGTACTGAAATCAATGCCTTAGCGACCACCACCAATGGAGATTTCATTGCTGTAGGAATGATTGAAAATCAGAGTATAGACGCTCTGGTTTTATCCCATAATCCTCAGGGATTTAATTTGTGGCAGCAAACTTTAGGTCAATTAGAAGAGACAAATACACAACTTGGATTTGCCATCGAACCAACACTGGATTCGGGCTTTGTTTTTACAGGAACAAGAAATATTTATAAATTAAATAAAGAACTTGAAATTGACTGGATTACGGAACTTAATGAAATAGGAGATTCGTGGAGTATCCTGCAAGCACCAGATTTGAATTACTACATTTTGAAAAGCATCGATAATAATCGTTTTTTACAGAAGCTAAATCCTAACGGAATTCAATCGTGGGAAATAAATCTTAGTGATAATAATACCGCGTATCCACTTTTTGGGAAAGTCCTTAGCTTAGCTGATGGCAATTTATTGATCTTATACACTGAGTTCTTAAGTGGACAAGGGGAGGCAGCCATTCTAAAAAAAATCTCTCCAAACGGTGATTTAATATGGACCAAAAGTCTAACGTTTCAGAATCAGACTAGAGCTTATAGTATGATAGAAACCAGTGATAACAATTTGGTTTTATGTGGTATAGTTAGAGAGCTTGGGGAAGATTATCAGGGATTCTTGGCTAAAGTTAATCCAGATGGCAATCTGATCTGGCAAAAAAACTATGAATTTGAGGAAAGTTTTTTCAGATTATTTTTCAGATTATATGAAACAGAAGATTCTGACTTGGTAATGATAGGCACCGCTTTAGATACAGTTACGTTTCCCATGCTTTTTAAAACAGATGCCGATGGAAATGAACTAGATCGTCAATTTTTTTATGGAGATTATACCACTCATTTTAGCTATGACGCCGCTCCAATTTCTGTTAATGGTAATGATCAAATTGCCTTTGTTTCTACCTCTTCCACCACTTTAAGAAACGATCCTATTGCTAGATTTAAAAATAGACAAGCACAATTGACTATTGTAGACCAAAACTTTGACGTGGTTTCAGAGCAAAATTTTGGAGAGGGATCGGGGCCCGTTTTTTGGGATATGGCTATCTCTCTTGATGGAAAAATAGCAGCAGTGGGACATGCTACCAAAGGAACATCTACCAAAGCTTTTTTAGTCTCCACAAAGTCGGACGGTGTAGGGACCAATACATTCGACCTCTCCTCCAATAAAGTTGTCAGCATTTTTCCCAATCCGTCTAACGGGATGTTCAAATTAAAACTTGATAATATCAATGCTGGAATATTTGACATTAAGTTATTTAATAATCAGGGACAAGTTCTTTGGGAATCGCGGGATACAAAAGATAGTGATGCTTTTATCAAGACGCTCAATTTTTCTTTTTTACCCAAAGGTCAATACTTTATTTCAATCTCACAAGATGGACAAACATGGTCTAAGCAATGGTTGAAAACAGAAAATTGATTGGTTCTTCTTCAATTTGTATAAATAAAAAATTTATGTGCGGACGTGCTACCCTATCAAAGAGTAAAAAGGAACTTGAAAAACGTTTTCGAGCAAAATTCAGTCTAGTTGATGAAGACCAGAATATTGTAAATTATAACGTAGCACCGACACAACTACATCCGGTGATTACTAATGAACATCCAGATCAACTCCAATTGTTTAAATGGGGACTCATTCCTTTTTGGGCAAAAGACGCAAAGATAGGGAGTCGGATGATCAATTCTCGTATAGAAACGATTACTGAAAAACCGTCATTTCGAAATGCGATCAAACGACGCCGATGCCTCATTCCATTGGATGGTTTTTACGAATGGAAAAAGATCGATAATCGCAAACAACCCCACTATATTCACCTTAAAGATAAATCTCTTTTTGCGGTGGCCGGTATCTGGGAAAAATGGAAAAATCCGGAAAACGGAGTAACCGTCTATTCTTTTTCGATTATCACACAACCACCTAATAATTTTATGGCGCCTATTCACAATCGAATGCCAGCTATTTTATTACCAGCCGATGAACAAAAATGGATTGATACCAATACTCCAGTCGAAGAAGCTCTTCAACTAATTCGTCCTCTAGATGATGACTTATTAGCCGCTTACCCAGTATCCAATCAAGTCAATCGAGTCAGTGAAAACACGCCCGAATTACTCGTCCCTTTTTCGCCAAATCAGACATAAACCCATTTTTTATCACCATTCATAACTTCCACATAGAAAAAAATCGTAATTTGGTAATCACCTTAACTTAACGAATGATTTCTCCCCTATTTCCAAAATTCTATTTTTTATTCACCACTTAGGAAATAACTAAACATGACAAAATTTAGCCAATTATTCTCTTTGCTTTTTATATTAGCAAATTTCCTTTCCTTTTCCTTAATTGCCCAGCCCTGTGTTGGAGGATTATCAGATGGATATCCTTGTGATAATATAGGACTTGTTTCACGGGTGAATCTCACTAACTTAGGAGGGCCAGCGGGGAATGATATCTGGGGGTATTCCAGCCCTGCTGGACGAGAATATGCCTTAATGGGATTGACCAACGGAGTGGCCTTCGTAGATGTTACCATTCCTGCGACACCCGTAGTTATTGGACATTTGGCCACGCATACCAGTAATTCCACTTGGCGAGATATCCGCGAAAAAAATGGCTATGCCTACATCGGAGCAGATTCCGCAACGGGTCATGGAATTCAAGTTTTTGACTTGAGCGAATTAGATGCCGCAGTTGCCAACCCAGCCTCTGTTTTTCCCATCACTTTTTCAGAAACGGCACAAGTGGATTTTGGCCTCAACGGAAATTCTCATAATATGGTCACTAACTCAAATCCTGCTTCTAACTTTTTATATGCCGTAGGGCAAAGATCTTATTGTTCAGGTGGTGTTACCGTTTTTGATTTGACCGATCCTGAGCTGCCGACTCAGGAACAGTGTTATAGTGCGGATGGTTATTCCCACGATATGATTTGTATTGACTATCGCGGTCCAGATACAGACTATATTGGTCAAGAGATCTGTATCGGATTTAACGAAACCATCTACAGTATTATTGACATGACGGATAAGAACAATATTATTGGGATCTCCGCACAGACTTATACAGGAGAGGGTTATACCCACCAAGGATGGGTCAGTGACGACCATAAATACTTGATGCTGGATGATGAATTAGATGAGCGACAAAACTCGCATAATGTTCGGACTTATTTTTTCGATATTTCTGATCTAGATAATCCCGTTCCAATGACCGGAAATTATTACCAGCATAGTACACCTACTATCGATCATAATATGTTTGTAAAAGGTCCATACCTTTATCAAGCCAACTACGAAGCAGGGCTAAGGGTGCTCGATATCAGCGATTTAGATAATGGCATCGGAACGATTTCAGAAGCAGGCTATTTCGATATTCTACCTTCACAAACCCTAAGAAATTTCAACGGCGCTTGGGGTGTTTTTCCTTATCTGCCAAGCGGTAATATCCTATTGAGTGGACGAACAGATATAGATGCTGGCGTGCAAACTGGAGGCCTTTTCGTTTTAGCTCCCGACCTACCCCACCACTATCTAACCACCACGGTAGCGTCAGAAATACAGACTATTTGTGCTGGAACATCCGTCAGTTTTACCTTTGAAAAACATGATATGTATGGATTTTCCAGCATGGTGAATTATACGATAGAAGATTTAGATCCGTCGTTAATCAGTAATATCACCACCACCGCCAATACCGTAACCGTGAATATTAGCAATACCGGATCGCTAACAGACAATGAGTACTTTACGGTTAAATCTACCCCAACCAATGCAACGCCTTCTAGTAAAATTTCAGGAGCGATTATCGTCAATACGGTTCCAGTAGCAGCTACGTTATTAGTACCCATAAACAATACAGAAATTAACGACCAAACGCCAGATCTCATTTGGACACCGGTTGACAATGTCGATAACTATGAAATAGAAATTGCCACTGATCCAGGATTTACCAATATTGTGCAATCAACAGACGAACTTACCACTAATCAATATACAGCTACCCCTTTAGCAGATAATACAGATTATTACTGGCGAGTTACCGGATTTAATAGTTGTGGACAAATGACTTCTTCTAGTTTTACTTTCTCATTAAAAACGGGAGGCCTTCCTGTAGAGCTATTAAGCTTTGAGGGGAAACATCAAGACAAAATCAACATCCTTCAATGGCGTACCGCTTCCGAAATCAATAATGTGGGTTTTGAAATTCAGCGCAAGCAAGCAGATCGAGATCGTGATTTTCAAACCATTGGATGGGTAGATGCTATTTCAGATAATGGGGCAACCTATACGTTTAAGGACGAAGAAATTACGGTGGGGGCTCGCTATTATTATCGATTAAAGCAACTAGATTTGGATGATAATTTTGAGTTTAGCCCAACCATCTCCATTGAAGTGCCAGGGACACATCCCGGCTTGATTATTTATCCTAATCCAGTAAAAGGCCAACTCTCTATAGATCTATTTTTACCAAATTTGAATAGTGGTCAATCCGTTAATTTTTCTATTCTCAATTTGACAGGTCAAAAAATTCAAGAATGGACGCTACATCCAGGAATGCCTTTTAGCACGCAAAATGTTTCGGTAGACAATTTAGCGGCTGGCGTTTATATTGGAATGATTACGCAAGGTTCCGTGAGGATACCCGTACGTTTTGTAAAATGGTAAAAAGGAAATAAGTACTAAAACAATGCGAATCAGGAGCTGTGATTGACATAAATAATTTCATTAAACTAGTATAAGTTTCTATATATTACAATGGCCACGAAGTCACCAAGAACACGAAGAAAATCTTTGTGTTCTTCGTGTTTTTGTGGCGAATTAAAAATACGAGATACGAAAAACACAAAAAATGGTCTTAGTGAAATATATAAAATGATTTGGTATCTTCACTAGTTACTTACGTCAGCGCCATGACTATAGACACAAGAATTTTCTACTATCTTGCGAATTCTTATGATTTTAAAAATAATAAAAAATAATAGCTGGTTACGCCAACAATATATTCAAACGCTGAGTCGGTTTTGGGTGAAAGAAAAAGTAAGTCGGTTTCTTCCTTGGGTACCTGCCAAAAGTACCGCCGTAGATATTGGCGCAGGAAACGGTCTAGTGGCCTTTGAACTACAGCAAGCCAATATTCAAGCCACGGCGGTTGATGTAGCCGACCTTTCTATTCTACCGGAGGTGGAAGTGACCGTCTATGATGGACAAACATTACCCTACTCCAACAACCACTTTGATTCCGCTTTATTATTAACGGTATTACATCATACGACCGATCCAGTTGCAGTTCTTAAGGAGTCCGCCAGAGTCGCCAAACAGGTGGTTATCATCGAAGATATTTATAAAAACTTACTGCAAAAGTATGCCACCTTTGCGATGGATACCTTGGTAAATTTTGGCCATTCCGCCATGACTTATCAAAATAGATCGCTGAAAGAATGGAGAGCTATTTTTGAGGATTTGGATTTGGAAATTATTGCTGAAAAAGAAAAGCGAGTGCTACTCTTTTTTCGGCAGGTGACGTTTGTTTTGAAGACGAATAATGGGTAAAGTGGTTTTTAAAAGACAATAAATAACCTGTCATTAATAACCGTATCTAAACAAAAGGTCGATTTACCTCCTTGAGACGAATACAAGCGTATCTTACTTATTAGAAACGATTCCTTCTAATCTTGAAATAAACCTTACGCTACTTACCTTTTTCTTTTTCTACTTTTGTCATAATCCACGGTGCGGTAAACCCATGAATTAGGATGGAAAAAAGAATGATAAAGGCAGCAACAGAATAAATGAATTCTTTTTCTACAAATCCATCTGTTTCTAAAAATGCCCAAGATAAATAAAAGATCGATCCGATGCCTCGAATACCACAGAAGCTGATCGCAGACTTTTCTAAAGTGTTAAGCCCCGTATTCCATAAACCAATAAATCCAGCCAAGGGTCGAATGATAAAAATAAAAATACCTGCAAAAATGGCACCTTCCCAACTTGCAATAGATAAAATACCATTAAGAATAGAACCACCAAAAAGAATGATCCAAACTACTAAAAGAAGCTTTTCCATTTCTTCTACAAAATCATGCATTTTCTCTTTGAGGTCCCCTTCCACTTCTTCTGTATATCGGATGCACAGTGCTGCCACGAATACCGCTAAAAATCCGTAACCATGCAAAATTTCTGTGATACCGTAGGTCATAAAAGTGATGGAAAGACTAATAAAGCCATGAGGATTTTTAATTCCTTTTATTTTCGGCAAGCGTTCAATTAGAAATCCTATAAAAGAGCCGATCAGATACCCAACCACTAATCCTATCAATATTTTCAGTAAAAATTTATCTAAAAACCATTTAGAAAATTCCAATTGTGAATCTGCCACAAGAACAGCTAAAACCGTAAAAGGAAAAGCCAATCCGTCATTGATTCCTGCCTCTGCTGTCAACGTAAATTCGACCGAATTATTTGTTTTTACTGAATTGGTATCTTCTATCTGCACCTCAGCAGCCAGCACGGGATCTGTCGGCGCAAGGGCTGCCGCAAGCAGTAAACAGGCAGGTAAACTCACTACTAAAAATTCAGCAGCTAAAAAATAAACTGCCATCATCGTGAGCGGCATGGTGATGAAAATGAGTCGTAAAGGAATTTTCCAATTACTCATCGAATATCGTCTCCCAATTTTTAGTCCACTTCCCATCAAAGAGATGATCACGATGGCTTCTGAAATATAAAGCAACCAACTATCTGGCCACAGAGGGTCTGGCCATAGAAGTGGTATATCGATAAAATATAAGATTGCTCCTATTAACAACAAAATGATGGGGTAGCTGATCTTTATTTTCTTAGAAAGAGAGGGCAACCATGCCATGATAAGCGTTGCAGCTCCTAATCCAGCCATAATCGCTAGGTGGTCCTTCATACTTCAATTGCTTTGTGGGTAGAAAGTTTTTACAGTTTTTTTGTTCAAAAATATTGAATAATGCGAATCAGGAGTTGCAATTTAACTAAAACTATATGTATAGAAGAGAAAAGTACCTTAAAAAATGCTATTTGTATTTGCTTCACTCAATCTCGATAGATGGGAGCAAATAGCGAGAGCAAGAAGCAATTATGTCCTAAACTTAATGAGAAATATTTAGTCAAACTTCTTAAAGGTTTTTCTGGTTGTAATTTTGAATTTCTTTTATTATTTGTTCATTATTTTCATATAGAAATCCATGAATCCCATTTTGAGCTGCACTATCTAATTTTGATTTACTATCATCAATAAAGATTAAATCTTCGAGATTATATTCGTTGATATCAAGCCGTAATTTTTTGAAAAAATTAGTATTTGATTTATACATTTTATATTGAAAGGAGTAAAATGCTTGAATGGCCCAACTTGAAAAATCATACCTTTTGGAGATATAGTTTATATTTTCCCGATAATTATCACTAACAATAATGATGTCTCTATCTGCTCTTAGAAAGTCGATCAATGCTTGATTAAAGTCCAGCGTATCGAATACCTTTTCTAAGAATTTTTCTTCGTTTAAATCTTGCTTCGTTAATTTATTATATTCGATTAGAAAATCTAAAAATCCATGCCCTCCCAAGTCCATTTTGGCTCCATATTTCTGATTTAAATCCCAAATAATATCCCAGTTAATTTCCTTGGTTGATATACCTTTAGATTGGAATACTACTCCACCTAAATCTAGTAAGGCTATTTTTTTCTGTATCATCATTATTGAATTTTAGTTTACGCTGATTGAGAACTAAAACCGATACTTAGTTTGGAGAGTTCCATTTTATGATAGGAATAGATAAAAAATTATAAGATTAATACAACTATCGGAAAATAGTTAGGGCAGATGGAAGATATGTATAAATACCTACTGCAAAAATACGCCACCTTTGTTATGGATATGTTGGTAAGTATTGTTCATTTCGCCATGACTTACCAAAATAGATCGCTGAAAAAATGGAGAGCTATTTTTGAGGATTTGGATTTAGAAATTATTGCTGAAAAGGAAAAGCGGGTGCTGCTTTTTTTTCGGAAGGTGACGTTTGTTTTAAGGACTAACAATAGCTAAAATTAGGTGGTTTCAACAGGTGGCCATACCTGTATTCTATTTCTTGCTGATAGCTGTATCTACACCGGGGGTGTAAACGAGCGCTTTGATTTTTCTTAAATCTTTTATTTTGCGTTTTGGGGCGTGGGGTGTCACAACGGGTGTGTTAGCTATTGCAGATCGCTCCAATTTTTTATAGGTTCTTTTTTCTTGTGGTCACAGCGGTAAGTTAACGCTACCCTAGGTTTTTTCTTTTTCTTGCTTGATAGCTGTATCTACACCAGAGGTGTAAACGAGCGCTTTGATTTTTTATAATCTTTTATTTTGCGTTTTGGACATGTGGTGTCATAGCGGGTATCGTTTCAGCAGAATAATTTTCCTATTTTGCAGGTAATAAATCATCTAATAAATATTTATTATTTTTTTTTATAAAAATAAACCCTAAGCCCTCATCAATACTTCCAGCAATAACTTTTATTTTATTTTCATTATCTATAAATGAAATATTTATTTTATCATTTTTTAATAGTGAGTAAGCATCTTCATAATTCTCTTCAAAAATAAAGTTTAACTCTTTGAATCCTCTTTCTGTACACGATTCTTCAACAAGAATTGAATCCCCTTTTTCCAAAGTATTTAAAAAGTCTTTCCAGAAATCCTTAATGTAACTTTTCTCATGATTTTCACAACTAACCAAGAAAAAACTTCCTAACATAAATAAACTAATTCCCAATAGTATTTTTGTTAAGTTTTCCATCTTCATAATTTTTAATCATTATCTCTAATTGATCTATAGTTGTTTTTGTAGAAGTTTTATCATTTAGTAAGCCTGAACTTCCAGAATACATAATATTGTTTGGTTCTATTAGAGGGTCAATCCATTGAGAATCACTACAGAACATACCACCATTACACTCAGTATCAGGATGCCTAAGTCCAGCAGTATGCCCAAATTCATGAGGGATTGTATTATTATCTGTACTATAAATTTGGTCTATTAAATATTTTTCATTTAGGTAAACTTGGTTCCCATAAAAAGGCCCTCTCCCATATGAAGTTCCTTTTTTTCCTAATTGGGGTGACGTTTTATCTGGTAAAACCTCTAATAGCATCGAATTTGATCTCTTATGTTTTAGATCTTCTATCTCCTGAATATCTACATTAACAGTAACCTCATATTCTACAATAACTTCTTTATCAGGTACACCAGCCCACCATTCTGAAAATGTACGTTGTCTTTTAACTTTTTCTCCACTCACAGACTCATATGAATTCTGCAAATCCACTGCTATAGCATCTACGTAATTCAACATATGATATGTATTAGGGGTATTATTATAAGCATCAATTGTAATATTTATTTCAACTTGGCGTATTACTTTTGATGAGTTTATTTTTTTTGTTTTCGGATCGGTAGAATATATATCTTTTGTACTAATTTTCCATTCCAGACCGTCCAAATCTATCCCATCAATAGGTCGGTTAGAGGCAAACTGATAAGGTGTTAACATTGGATAAATTCCAGTCAACGGATCCACGCTCAAAAACTTCCCAATCCCAGGATTGTAAATCCTAAACCCATAATCATAATGTGTAATCGCCCCAAACTCTCCATCCGAATCCTTCTCTTTTCCATTAAAGCCATATCGATATGCCCCGGTACTCCCTTGCCTTCCCGGCATCTCCCAACCAAAGGGATAGTAATCGTTATAACTAATCACTTCGGCTTTGTACAAAGGTAAAGCATTTCCCTGATAAGCCAATAGTTTATTATCCGACACGGTAGTGAGTACATTACCCAAATGATTGGACAGTTCATAAAAGCGCTGACCTGCAGTACGCTGGGTTAGTCCAATGGGACGATCGTATCCTGAGAGATTGATACCAGCAATATCACTTTGTTTAATCCCAAGACGAGAACTACCATAGAGATGAGATTCTTTTTGATAAAGTTCAGTCATCTCTTCTTGATTATCCACAATAGGATTTTTCCCATTATAGACACTCATCACATTTCCACTAGCATCACGGACATAATAAGTATAGTTAATGTCTTCGGGATTCGTTCCTTTTTTGGTGATCTTGACAATTCGATTCCCCGCCGGATCATAGCGAAATACCATATTGGGAAGATCCTCTAAATTCGTATTGGCATAGTGGCTAATTGATTTGACTTTCCCTTGCACATTCCATTCGATCCTATTGATTCGATTACTGATGTCTCGGATTAGATTCCCACTACGATCATACCCATAATTATTATTCCCTTGATCCTTAAAATCACCAACCGTCACCGCCGTGACTGCATCATCTACCTTATCTAGACGATTGGTTCCCAGCAGAGTAGCCGTCTCTCCTTCGTAACCATAGGTTAAATCATCAATCATATTATTATCATCCCGACGGGTCAACCGTTTTAGATTACCATTTGGATCGTACTGGTAACTGGTCTGATAAGCATCCATTGGTTGACTGGCTCCCCAAGAGTTAGTAGCAGCATCGATCGAAGTATACTTCTGCATATTCTTAATACGGTGTAATTGGTCGTATTGATAAACACTCGGTAGATTATCCACGGTAGTTCCGTCGGGCTTAGTTATCGCAGTAACCATACTACGGATATTTCCATTGAATAAATCTAACGCCTGTACATCGGAGGATTCGGTAGCTAAGAAATTATTATTTGTTGATAAATTAGCTATTGCTTCGTAATCACCACTATAGTATCCTAAACTATAACCATAGGCATCCGCGGCTAAGAGGCTGTGGATCTGACCAACAGCACCGTCTTTACCGGGATCACGGGTTTCTACCAAGGTATTACTATTTACCCCTTTGATCCAGCCATGTATGGTATAGGTATAATCACATCCTTGCACCTTATTTTCTCCTATTTCTGTTCTTGCTAGCGGTCCATGATCATAATATTGGTAGGTAGCATCTTCATCCCAGATGAGTTGGTCTTTGCTGGTTTCAACCGAGGTAATTCGATTATCTGCATCGTATTCATAACGATGATAAAATGCATCCGCATCTCCTTCTTGATAATTAACCTGATTGACGTTTCCACTAATCAAATCATAGGAATAGTCGATTCGTTTTAAATCTTCTCCTATATTTTTTAAAGAAGGGAACTCTTGGATTAAGGTTTTAACATTACCGTGGATATCATAATCATAATGGGTGCCGTGGCTATAGTTGCCATTATTACCAGGTGTATAAACATCATAATAAAGACTACTACTAATTCTTTTTCTGAGGTAGCGACGCGGTTGATCGAAATAGGTATCTATGTCAATAGTAGAGCTGCTTAAATTACTGTCATAAATATTCCTCACCACATCGACTCTAGTATTACCTGCCCAGTTCAACCAGTTTTGTAATAGATCTGGATCTCTCGCGATACCATAAGTCATATTGGGAGCATTTTGTCCATCCACCTGATTCCGAATAATTTCTCCTGTCTCTGTTATTCTACCCAATTCATCATAAAGCGAGTAACTATACCTACGTCCATTTGCTCCGTACCCAAATTGTCTGCCATCCTGAGAAACGACTATTCGTCCTAAATTATCGTAGAAAAATATTGTCCTAGTGGGTGCATCTATCGAATTCTGCCGCCATACTTGATTGAAAGTATTATACTCATAAGTAGTACGCATACCATGGGCTGGGTAAACAGCCATTGCATCGGGTACATCGTCTCGGAAGTCTTTCACATTTTGTAGTTCATTGATGCCATTGGCGCTAATGTTGCTAGTTGATAGATAAGCTACTCCTTTAGGTGGAATGGTTCGAATTAGGTTGCCTGATTGATCATAATAATATAAGGTATGGTGGTATTCTCTAGTGGTAAACTCTTGGGTAAGTATGTCTCCAGTAGACATACACTGAAGGGCATATTCATAGCGGAATCTTTCCCGAGAATCATCAATTAAGTCTTCGTATTCGGTATTGGCTTGTAATGCTGCTAAATCTAGTACGTAGTCTAGGCAATCGTCAACGGGCTCTCCCGGAAAGGTAACGGAGCGATTACAGAGTTGCCGTTTTTCGCATGGGGTGAGGTCAAAACATCCACTGGCCGCTAGGATAGATCGAGCTATATTTTGATCATCAATAATATCAATTTGAAGGATATATTCTCCGGCCGCACTTGTGGTCAAGGCCATGGCTCCAGTGACCTCATTGATTTCGCTGAGGCTGGTGATCCCATCGAGGGTTACCGCACATAGTATTTCCACTCCAAAACAATCGTTGGTAAATAATATGGTTAACTCATTTCCTGTTAGCGCTGGATCTGGGATTTGCACACTGAGGTTTTCAATCGCCCGATCTGTCCAAAGGTTGAGCGAGGAATTATTAGAAAGACTGGTCAGATTATTAAATGGAATAATTACTGGATAGCTGGGATTATTTCCAACAGCAGTAATCAATTCGTTTAAAAATAATACCATATCTTCTTCTGTCTCCACATTGCCTTGACATGGATCAGGTACTTCTAAAAAGATGCCAGTGGGGTCCGCTGCTTCTGTGGTGGCTGGATCATCAGAATAAGTAACGTCACCACTCTCTTCGGATAAACTGCCCTGATGGTAATATTTTTTAGCTAAATATATATCAGATGGAACTTGCACCGTCAAAGACCAGTCAACTTCCTCTCCTGCGGGAAGGGTCATTCCCGAAATTTTCAATTGACTGGGGTTTATCGGACTCTGGATAATAATGTTCCCGCCAAATAATTCCGTTGGAGCATTCGTGAAAGACCACCCACCCGGTAATACTCCCAGATAGTCAAAAACAATCGCTTGATTACCTGTATTCGTAATTATTATATTATACTCGACTTGATCACCGGCAGTAGTCGTTGGTTGAATGGTACTGATGGTAAAGTCTAAATTTGCATTCGTACTTGTAAGCGTATTAATGCCCTTAGTTTTTCCAGCAATAACAGATCTTTGTACAAAAGCACGGTTGAATTGTTGAGGAATGGATGGAACAACTTGATTACTTCCCATCATACCCATCGCACCTCCTACGCCATTTTGGCAATAGTTAATAAAGTCGATATATTCCTCAAAAGAAAGATTAAAACCTAGTTCTTGATTTAACCAGTTTCTAAAAATAGGTCGAAAGGTGGAGCTTAGAATTAGATCTTGGGTAAGGGCGTTTTCTGGAATAATATTATCATCGATCTCCACAAAAAAGCGATCTACTAACGCATTCATTTGATCGCAATCAAGACAAGCAATACAAGAAAAAGGAGCAGGAATTTGATTGGTTCCAAACGGAGTGGCTAATAAAAAGTCTGGATCAATCATTCCCTGATTTCGACAGGCACAATCTAGATCAATTATTTCATCGCTTGAAAAATTTACCTCGTATTCTAATTCTAAATAATCGTAAAAACCGTCAAAATCAGTAGGACCCGAAGTGCTATTTTCGTACTCCGAATAAATCTGGGTATACCGATCACAAACACAGTCGTCAAAGATTGGTTGGCTCCCCGCAAAAACATCGGTATTGTAACTTGGCGGAACGGTCAGTAATAGGTCGTTACAGGTATCGTCAATTGAACTTACATGAGTGCTAATGACCTGTTCAAAACTATCTCCAGATTCGGTGTCTCTTGCTCCTAAGGGATGATTTACATCGCATCCCTCCTTACAAACCGCCACCAATTCAGCCAAGAGCAATTCCATTTCTGGTTCGCTCAACTCGCATCCTGCTAGTTCTGCTCGCCACTGGTCTCGATAAGAATTGCAGATACTGTCACATTGCTCTTCTATAGAGTCGGTGGTTCCAATACCTTCTAAATCTGATACTGCTGCCAATCCTGCTGCTTCAGCCTCGGCAAGTTGTTCGGCTGTGTAAGGTTGCGTATAGTTCGCTAATACATTATCATAGGCCAAATCATAGGCTGCTTGTGCGTCCTCCAACTCTTGTACCGTATTCGTAAATTCATTTGAATTATTCTCATCAAAAACTCTTTGCATGATTATTTCCCAATTATCACAACCACAATGCGTATCGGCAGATCCAAATACCTCACTACCCAACGGATAACAGGCAGGTAAAGTCGGAATGTTACTAGGAGGGTTAGTGTAAAAGTTTTGAATGTAATCATTCTTAAGGATGTTAACCTTATCTTTTTTTAGTCCTATATATATTCCTTTAAATATTTCCCAAAATCTTTCTGAATTACATAAATGTTCTCCAAATGCTTCATCCCATCCTCCCCGAGGTGGAAAACCCTCTGTAACTAAATGGATTAAAATGGCTCTTATGTCCAACACATTTGATAAGGCTATTAAGTAAGAGATATCCCAAATACTATATTCAATGTCTTGAAAATTATTGCTTGCATTGCCGGGAAAAGTAAACCTAACATTCATGGCTGCGACAAGGTCGTTATATTCAGGTGAACCGATGGCAATGGCAGGAAATGCTCCAGGAATAACCACACTGCTAGCGGGAACAACATCGTATCCGACATCACTAACATCCATTCCTAAAGGATTGAAATATCCTTGCAAGATCGCTTCCTCTCGATCAGCATTGAGAAAAACATTATCAAAATTACTCCCTTCTGGATCACCCTCTTCACACCATTCCAAGTGTCCATATTCTGGATGATAGGGTAACATAAATTCTATCCAAGCATCTTCCTCATAAATCATAAAATCTTCCAAACTTAACTGCCCCACAGGAGTAAGATCCCCACTAATATTGACTTCTAATCCACCATAATCAATGTTTTGATAGTTAATCCCAAATATATTATCCTCCGCATAAATAGACGTACAAGGCAAATTAGCTATCTCTAAATTTCCTTGCTCATCCCGTACCGTACCATACTGACCATTGGGACGCATATCGTTTATCATCATCATCCTAAGGTTCTCGCAAAGGTTGACATCGGCCACCTGAGGCAGGGCACAGACCTCAGGATTATTGGTAATCTTGTCGTCTAGACAAGCCTTTAAGGCTTCGATATAGCCTTCCAGATCGTTGCCAAAATCAGCTGCTGGAATTTCAGATTGACACATGACTACACAAGCCGGATTGACACATCCAGAAAATTCTATGTCATTCAGAATTTCTGTAAAAAGGTCCACCTTAGTTTCGGCACAAGTGTAAGCATCTACATATAATTGCTCATATGCATCCATCGCATTGCCATCTAATCCTAATACTTTAGTGATATTATAATTACCCACATCGAGGGTAACGTTCATATTAAAAGTAAGAGGGGTTGTTGTTTCATCACAAGCTCCATCTACCGGATTATTGTTAAGGTCAACAATAGACTTCACCTCTCTTGTATCTACCAGTTGATTACAATCATCATAGATCATCATCTTGACTTCATAGGCACAATCAAAACAAATATCAGGGGCACAAGCATCCATAAAATCTTGTGGTACCAGTTCATAATCATACATGTAACTACCTTCTTCACTAACAAGCAGTGATTTATTAATGGTTAACTGGCTATTCCTATCAACCTGATCACTAGGTTCATTCAGTTCGTGTAAATAACTGATTATCTGGTTTTGGTTTTCCACATCGTGAAAAGAAGGCAACGCAAGTAGGGCCGCGACAGAATCTCCGGCCAAGGCAGTAGCAATTACCCTTTGTTTGTTATCGAGATAACTGATAGAAACCTGATTATTAGCATCGACCACCATATTCTTTTTATAATATTGATGGTACCCTACATTATTACCAAAGAGTCGATCCAATTCCTGTTGTTCCGGAATACCATAAAAGAATTTGGTATCATGCTCTCCTAATTTATGATCTGGTCCTACTCCACCCTGTACTCTTATTCGGCCTGTGTTATCCTGAGTGTAGATGGTTTGCGTGTATGGAAAACCATCCGCATTTGGTACATAGGCTTGATGATCATCTTGGATAGGATTTTGGGGACTAAAATATTGACTAGATCCGCTTGTAGAAGACATTTCTGGAGTGGATACATTACAATCTTCCCCATCAACGGTAGTTTCAAAGGCCTGACGATTGAAGGGTTGCAGTCCATTAGCTCCATCATCTGTTTGGTTGAAATTATCATAGAAGTCGATCCGTCGATCATAGCCATTGCCATTGATGGCTGGAACAGGTAAAGCACTAGCAACGGTTCGACCTACGTGGTCATAATAACTTTCGGCTACAATGGCGTGATCATCTGATTCTATTCTGGTGACTGTTTGCCGAGAACGAAGACTGCCATCAAAATATGAGATAACATCTTTGTGCTTACCCTCTTCTGCATAGGTACGAGTATGTTGCCAGTTTATTTTTTCTCGGTGTGGTTCTACAGCAAAACAAAAACTACAAGTGGGTAATCCTGCAGCATCGAGCATGACGGTTCCCTCCTCAGCAACCGACCAATCACTCTGGACATAAAGATCGCAGTCGTCGATTTTACCTACACCTCTTACTCTAGCGATTAAAACGCCTTTGCGATATGCGTTGGGTATCTCATAATCACTCATAGTTGTATTAATTCGAGTAGAATTAAATTTAAAATTAAAATCTAGTTCGGTAGATGGATTCCCATTAGGTAAGGTGGTTTCACTATCCAACCAAGTCCATTCTAGGTCATAGGATTCTGCACCTGGAATTTCATTCCAGTCAAATTCAATAAAGAAAGGGGATGCCGTACTAGAACCTTGAGCATAATCTACGTCAACATTAACCGTAGTCGTTTGAGCTAAAGGTAAGAAACGATTTCTTTTTGAACCAATTCTAAGAAAAGCCTCTACCGGTAATTGAGCAGGCGTAGGATTTGTAATAATTGGATCATTGGGAGGATTTAGGGTTACAGAGGTTATAATTACTTCTATATCATATCCACCATCTAAAAGTACCCAGTCCTTATTGACGAAGGTACCTCCATCTTTATTAAACTCAACCGTTAGCGTATGAGGTTCTGTAACACTTGGATTACCACTGTTATCATTTGGAATATATTCAACTGAAAAACCTACCGTTATTTGGTATACCCCTGCATCATAATTGATAGAAGGATCTGTCAAAGGATCCATCCTCAGTTCTACGTAAGATCTGGTTTCACAATTAACGAAATTTCCACAAGCTGCTGGGTCACTACACATTGGGTCGATCAATTCTGTTTGAGCGCCAATTGCTAACTGAGGTCCTAAGATAGGGTCAGAAAATAGGTCTTGTACTTGTGCTTGCAACGTAGTATTCAAACAAAGAAACCCAATGATCAACAATAAGTAAGCATAATTTCCAAAAGTGTTTTGAGTTTGCATAGTTACTTGGTTTAATAACAATATTATTGGGGATAAAAAATTATTCCCCTTTAAATCGATAGTCTTTAAGGTTATAATTAGCAAACTTAGCGGTAAGCTTAATTTGCCCAGCATTCGTGGTTATTACATCGCGGATTTTCAGTCTTGGTATGGCAGTCTGATAATGATAGGTCATCTTCAGCGCAGTTTTGATTTGTTCGCCTTGGCAATCAATTTCCTCAGCAGGATACTGGATTAATTCAACTAATTTATCAGCGTTAAATGTCATCACTAGCATTGGTTCTTCTTCTTTGTAAATCTGAAAAACCTGTTGGTTGTCCTCTGTGCTGTCTTTAATTTTAAAAGATGCATCCAGTTGATCAAACTGCATAGCGCTTCCAGGAATTTTAAAATCATTGCCAGAGGATTTGTCCGACTTAGGAGAATCAGTCAAAACTATTTCTTTCAGTTGATGATCAATACGGATCGTGAATTCAACTGCTTGAACAGCTTCTAATTTCTCCATCTTTGAGTAAATCCCTTCGGGATCATGAATAAACGTAAACTGATCCCGCTCAATAATTTTATCAGGTTTTCCTTTTTCCCAAACCTCAACATCAATAATGACTTGCTGATTATCATTCTCATTTAATTGAGCATAAAAATCCGTCATCTTATCCGTCAATGATTGCGCAGAAAGATTTCCAACTGATCCACTGAATACCAAACAGCAGATTATCACAAAAAAATATTTCATGTAATTCATCATATTATTATCTAACTAATCTAGTGTTATTACGACTCTCTTGAATCGTTAAAATTCCGCGTTCCGTTTCTTTTTTCACCCGTACTAAGTTCCACTGTTCGTCGTACTCATAAAAAGTAGCGTGATTGTTTTCATCTAGTTCAGCCATTAATTTCAACGAAGAAGGATGGTAAACAAACGATTTCATGTTAGCATCGTAGGGATAAATTCTGAGATCATCCACGAACATATTCTCCGCTCCTAAATTTTCTAGATGGATATTCAGGCTTTCCATGTTGTCCTCCAAATTAAAGAAAGCATAGACTCGTTGCCAGCCTTCAATGACGGGGCCATCTGGTTGAAAATCATGGTTAGTTGTTCCAGTAGGAGTTGTGGTTCCTACCCTGATGATACTACCACTAGCGGGGTCATAATCTTTTACCCAAAGGTCCAGTACATACCGATTTTCAGCATCCGGTTCTGAATTAAAATTAGGTGAAAATGCGGTGAGACAATCTCGGCACTTTTGGAGTTGATATGGTACGGTGGTTGCTGTTAGTGTAGCATTTGCACAATCAATATCTACCCCAGCAATAACTACTTCTTGGGGTGGTAACTCTAAACTATAAAATCCAGTGTGGGATTCGTTTTGGGTAACTAAATCGTTCACTTCTAAATCGAGGTGAGTAGGCGCATGACATACATCTTCGTCCATAAAGAAATCATATTCTTCAAATCCATCAAAAGCGATCTCTTGATATTTTGTATTCGAACCAACGGCAATTGGAAGTTTTTTATCATATCCCATTAAAACGGCAGAAGCGTTGTTAAGAGCATCAATACTTTCTACCGCTTCTCCATAAGGGGTATATTTGGTCGTTTCGTTGGTTTTAGTGTAATATCTATCATCCTTGACCCACAATCCAAGCGAGCTAGCTGTTGGTGTTGCCCAGAATTGATCAAAGTAATTGTAAAAGCCTCGGCTAGCTATATCCTGATGAAGTTGACTTATGTTTACTTGACTTCTGGTCGTATGATCCGGCACCCAACTTTGGTGTGGCCGCCAATTTCCTAACATTCCATTTACATAAGGATTAATAATGTCAGCTTCTTCTACTCCACATAAAATAGGAGGAGTGGTGGTCTCAGTAAATGGCACTTGGTAGCAGTGGGAATTGATTACAAAATCAGGAACTGAGACTCCTTGTGTGACTAAAAAATACCTTAGTGGGTATACAGGCTCAGGTACACAATCGGCAGTACCTATTGGGCCGTTATATGACCAACCATGTGAAGCATTAGTCGCCCATAATAAACTAAGCGTTCCAATATAATTACCTGTATAGCTGTGATAATCAACCATCCCAACTATTGCTTTATGGTCATTTTTCAGCATATTGACACCACTACAAGGATCTAACGGATTATTATCGTTGTCATATCCAATATCCTTTCTCCCAGAATTCGTGTACACCATTACATTTAGTGGAATATCAGGTCTAGGATCCAAGATATTGTTATCTATCAATCCTCCTAATTCAAGGAATCTGGACTGAATACCATATAAAAAAGCTGGTTCAGGTGGAATATCGTAAACTTCATTCTCATCATTAGTAAACGGTATAAGAATATTGGGGCTATTACCACTACCATACATGACAGCATAGCGAAATTCATCTCCGAGGTTCTCATGCATCTCCTGTACCGTATTAATTATTTGACTTCTCATGGCAGTAAAGTCAACTTGATTCAGTGCAATATCTAAAGGATTTTCACCCGTAACTCTAGTTCCTAAAATAAAGACCACATCTGCTTTATCAAAACAAATTTCTCTATAGATGGTATCAACTCTTACCGTTGGTGTTTCTGTACCACAGTAGCCCTGCCATTCTTCTTTAAAGGTCTGAGCATTTGCGTTAAGTACTTTCAAGGCGAGGGCCTGGGTTCGTCTGTTTCCTCGAGTTAAGTTCTTCTCAATAATTTCGTCAACTGGATTCTTAAGGGTGGTTAGGTTGGCAATCGAGTTGGTTTGCTGATTTCGGTAACCAGAGCGGGTTACCTTCACCTGCCATTCTGGCCTAAGTTGATAACTTTGAAGAGAAAAACCATCCACATTTATATCTAGCTCTAAATCCTGATAACTACTTGTAAGTAATGCTCCTGTTCTATCAATAAGCTTTATTCCACTATTAGTGACCTCCGCTACCCAAAATTTCTCAGATACCTCATAAGTTCCGGTGGCTGTAATTGTAACCCCTGGAATGATCTCCCATTCTAGAATCAAGTCGGCAATTCCTCTAGCTAATACTTCATCTCCAGGAAAAAAAAGACTTGCTGCATAAGTCACTCCTGAATTTCCACTTGCCGTAGTTAAAATATCAGCCTCTACTCCGATATTTTGGTAAGCTTGTCTCATTCCTTTATATCCCCAGTGAGCTGGATATTTCATATTATAAATTAGATCATCCTCACTTACTATCGGATCTACATCTTCTACCTTATCTCTAAATTCATTGTTGACACTTGTCACTAAGACTTCCCCAGTTTGTGCATCATATACCATATTTTGAGTTTGTAGGGAAGCCCCTTGATCGTAAACTCTCACCTTATCTAAAAGACCATGATGGTTCACTACTTTGGTAACTACTGCTGATCGGAATCGCGTAGATTCGGTGGTTAATTTTGCTGGAAAATTAGGAAAGATCAAAGGTGGAAGAAACGGCAATGGAATAATCCAAGTATCTACGTTTGCCTGAATCTCTACGGAAGTAGTTTCCGAAATATTCTCACGGAAATCAATTGCTATATCCGTTTCTACTCCGATGGTTTCATTTAATCCGAGTGTTCCATCCGGTTTTATAACCTGCGCACTATTATCTAATTGTTTATCCCGATCTCTAAATTGGTAAAAATACTCTTGACCAGAAATTTTATTTTGACTTTCAAGGGTTGCCAAATCTAAGACAAGGTCATCGCCATTATCCGCATGAGGTACCGCACCTCCGTATACCCAAGAAGCTTTGGGTTTACCATGCATATCATTAATAATGACAGAGTACCCCATAGAAGTAGTCAAGAAGTCCTGTACTCTGAATTTAAATATTTTTGAAAGCACACTTGGCTCATCTTTATTTGTATCAGGACGGGTCTTTCTGGTTTCATACGGAAAATCTTGCGCCGTATAAAACTCGCTGACCGTAAAACCAGTCGCTGTTTTATCAGAATTATTTCCTGGTCGAATATCTGCTACGACCACTTTCGAATAACCAACCGATGCGGCGGGAAAAAAAGATTCCCCAATCGGTTTTTCTAAATAGTACTGATTGTCTGGAGCAAGTAGGCGTGTTTCATTGGTAAAGACTGGTTCTTTTAAGGAGTTTTCATCACTTCCCATCATGGGTTCGTAACTAGCCACTCCACTGCTAATTTTTATAGGTTCTCCATTTTTATCCTTAATTGTTTTTTCGTAAAAATATTGTTGACCATATTTAGCATCTACCAGAGGGTCTACTTGGTCGGTCCCGGTTTTCAGGGAAGTCCACTGATCCAGCATAGCGACTTTTTTCACTCTACAACCGCCACCTTTTTTGTAGTAATTTGGATTATTCAATCTTATCCACGACTTCTTAGCTACTACCGACTGAGCATATCCCTCCTTGGCAAGATTTTTATTAAATCCGTTAAGTAGTCTTGGTATTTCTGTGGTAAAGATTCCCGCCAAAGAACGAATAATTCTTTCGGCGGCTCCATCGTCTTCAAAATTGGTACCTGGGAATACTACTTCGGGAAGGTAGAGACGCGCAAACTGCCAACCAGCTTTTGCGATTGGATTGACAATTCCACTTGACGTATTTTTATCAAAACCTACTCCTTTTAATTCTATCCAGCCATACGTTTTACCCCCATCCTCAAAACGACCATAATCAACAAATTTTGAATATCCAGGAACGAATTCATAGCTATCCCCTTTTAGCTTAACTAGTGCTCTAAAGTAGAGATACTCAATTCCATCTAGGTAGGCATCAAAAAACATCTCTTTATCAGCAATATCATCATCAATCTCAATGACCATATGGTTTCTAAAGGTAGTAGGAAGCGCTCCTAATCCTGATAAGGGAGAAATGATATTGTCATTAACTTGATTAAGACTGGTTGGTACTCCTTGACTAAAACCTTCTAACTTAAACATTTGACCCGCACGTTTATCTTGTACATAGGCATAGTCATCCGACTCATATTCTATTTCAATTTTTCCTCCTGAAGGAAGATGAATCGTCGATAGATTCCAAGCTCCCGCATACTCATCTGCCAAGATTGGATCCTGTTCTGCATAAGGAAAATCTCTATTACTTAATGGATTACTGTCATTAATTTCGTCGGGGCGATAGCTTGTGATAGCAGGTTCGGCCTTATAATTCCCCCATCTATCTTGCGATTTTGGATGATAGTCATAATTAGCTGCTGCATCATAACCAAAATCATATTTAGAATATTGACCTTTAGTCGAATTTCCATAAGTAAAATATAAACCACTAAGCGTTAATTTCCCGGAGTTATTTGCATCATAAGGTTCATTATCATTTAAAAAATCGGTATGATTAGGTACCTTTTTACATAACTCATATTCACTACCCGATTCATAAACAAAATGAACCGTCTTAAGTGGTATGGCATTTCCTTGTTCTCGATAGAGGTCATTTTTAGCAAAATATTCTATCTTATCTAATTTTTGGCTTTTAGGACCAAATAAAACACCTTGGGTACGTCCATTTCGGTTATCGACTCCAGCTGCATCCTTACGGTCGGAAGTATGAAAAATAGCAATATGAGAACGAGATTCTATAGATTGAACGTACCATAACTCTTTTTCTCCGTAAGAAAAATTAGCTTTATCATCTCTTTTTACAGACTTAAGTCCTTCGTTATAATTCGCAATACCTTCGTTAAATGATGTGTTTTTTGCATAAGGAAATCGCCACTTATAATTCTCATTATTAGCCAGTGGGCCCGCCACACATTTATAATTAAATTTCACCCAATTTCCATAATCATCATCCGTAGGACCATCCCCAGTGAGATCAGAATAGTCTGGAGAGAGTACTTCTGTTAAAAGATGAGAATAGGTGTATGCTGGTATTTTTTCTTTAGAGACATATCCATCAATTCCATTTGGATTTTCACCAGGCGTATCATCCGTCCCTCTGTTATATTTAACAATACCTGTTTCGTTATTAGTCAGTTGATCGTAATTTGGTTCCTTACTAAAGTTTAAGTCCTCTTTTATCAAGTTGTAAGCAGGCTGACCATACTTATAGCGCATACCGTCTGTTCTCAGCACATCATATTCAAAAATTTGGGTTGGCTCAATTCCGTATTCGTCTAAATAATTAAAATAATCCGTCACCTTGGTAGCCGTTTTCAAGGGACGTCCGTTAGCGTCTAATCCGCCTTGATAAACGTTGATGACTCGATCTTGATTTTCAGTCATCACATCCGAAAAGGTTTTATAATTCGTTAGTTGATTTCTAATGGCTCTTTTATCCTCAACAGGCGCAACATCACCATTGGCATGGCTGAGGGTTCCAGCCAAGGAATGACCGGTTCGATTAAACGCAATCGCATCGTCGCCACCTAGGTTAGCAAATCGTCCCTGATCTGAAGTGAGTTCTCCTAATTGCTTGATATAACTATGCTCAAAAAGGTTTTTATCTATATCATTTGCTGGAAGCGCTTGATTATTAAACGTTCCAAGCGCTGCATTACCATTTGACCAGATTCCTGAGCGAGAATTCTGAAAATGAGCGGTACCTCCACCCCCACCCTTAAAGGTAATGGGTGATCCTGGCACTCCAACTTCTGCACTAACGGAACCACTGGTACTAGTGGTAAACGTGCTAGGGTCTGTCACATAACTGATTTGATTTCTATAACTCCGAAAAGCACCAGCCATTCCTTGACCAGTAACACTAAATACATCATTAGTCAAATTGGTGAGGGGAAGTATGTTAGTTCCGTCGAAAAAAGGACCGTCTTTTTCACGGTTAAAATCTGTCACATGCTTTCGGGGATCTGCCAGATGGTGATTTAAATAACCATAAGACTTAAGTACTTTCCGACCATCAATTTTATGGGTACTAAAACTTCCGGTGACTTCTCCTTGTAAAAGCGTTACTGGAAATTCTGGTCCTAAACCTAACGTCGCACTAAAAGAAAAAGAGGTAGCATCAAACTCTGTTCGAGTCGTATAAGTGGGTGTATTAAAGGTGGTGAAGCTACCGTTCGTAGAGGTCCCTCCAAAACTCATTACTTCAGAAAAGGTTTCATGCTTTCTGACGGTCATTCCCTGTTCTAGGCCATAATTTAATTGCGTTAAACCCTGACGTGAATTAACAGGTGCGCCAATTTTCATATCCCCAAAAAATAAATATTCCTTTGTATCCAGTGCCAAAGAAGTAGAAAGAGTAGGTTCTAATGTAACGCCAGATTCTGTATTTAATCCCAGATTTGCGCCCAATTTAAAGGATCCCATACTTTGGATATCATCTACTGCTAGATTTGCACCCAAGACAATGCTCATTCCTTTATAATTATTGGTTTTGATACCAAGACTTCCCTTTAGTGCTGGTATTCCCAGTAACTCAGCTTTTGGCTTGAGCATAAAAGAAGTAGATATATTCTTTTTCTGAAAAACCTCTTTAAAGATTTCTTCGCCCGAAAAATCATCTGGAATTCCTCGCATATTTCGATTCAGTGCTCCAGGATTAAGATTCCATCCGAGTCCTACCCAGCTTGCTTCTTGCTCCATACCAATTCCAGCATGATAAGCCACATTGATGGGATAACCACCAACTTCTAGCAGGGGAATATTATAGTTGAAGTCTCCAGAGAAAAGATCCACCATCTGGGAAGTCCCTACGGGTTCAAAACTCTGTACTTCAGGCTGACTAGGTCCAGAAGTAAGTGCATATCCAATGGATGGGCTGACTATCTGAAATACCATAATCCAAATCAGGGCGATACTTACTTTTCTATAGTGCTTTTGTCTAATCATAATAAATTATTTATCAAAAGAGAATTTTGGATTTTCGTTTAATTCTGCTGCCTCAAATCGGAAATAAAGTGGTCCAATTGCGAAGCGTTCTGCATTAAATAGTATGGACCAATTATCTTGGTCAAGCAAGGAATGATAATCGTGTTTGAAACCAATATCAATATTTGTAAAAGGCGCAACATCAAAGTTTCTTTCAAAGTGTGCAAAGCTACATGGGATTGTATCTGTAGTAGTACAGAGAAATAAATCTTCCTGAATCCCAAAAGCTAAATAGTTAACTAGCTCTTGATATTTCTGATCAGAAGTGGCTATCTTTTTCATCAAATCGCCACCGGTCATATTTTCGAATTGCAGTACATAATTGCTGGAGGTTTTATATGATTCTACCAGTTCTTTAAAATCAGTTTTTTGAGCATTTGTCGACCTTAGCAATTGTGCCGTAGCCATATAGCTAGGCGATTTATATTTCATTTTAACCTTAAAGTCTCCAAAAGACCTTTCTTGAACATAGGTGCCAACACTGCGATCCACTCTATTTAAATAATCGGCTGGTGATTCTTTAAAGATTATATTTCCCATAATGATGACCATCATTACAAGTCCTCCTACGATAAACCCTGCTTGTTTTTTATTCTTAATCATCAGTTGATTCCAGCATATTTGTTGTTAATAAATTCTATTGCGTTTTTAGTCAAATCTACTTTATCGTGACGAAACAAAACAGTTCCATCGCTCTTTGATCCGAGAATCACATCTACTTTTTCAGCTTTGCCAAAAAGGGCAATATATTCGTTGAGTTGGGTCCAAATCTGTTGATCGAGCTCTTTTTGATATTGCTCATTTTCTGCGATTATTTTTTTTTGAAAGTTGACCGCACGATCTATCTGAGCTAAAAACAGGTTATTATTTTCTTTTGAAAATTTTGACTTCAATGCAATAACCGTGTTTTCAAGACTGTCCAAAGCGACTTGTTTTTTAGCAGTTATGGCCATATATTTTTTGTCCAACTCCTTAGTCAAATTGAAGGATTGATATAGTTCTGTAATATCAACTACTGCTATCTTTTTATGCTCATTTTTTGATGAATAAAAAAAACCGATCATTGTTATTAAAAACAAAAGAAAAATTAGAACTCGATTCGTTATCACTTATCTACTTTTAGAAATTTAATTTTAAATACTTTATTTTTTCCTCGCACACTTAAGAGATAAGGTCGTTGCGATACTATATCATCTCCAACCATAAGACTAAAATAATTTTCCCCATTAATCAATTTGGTTGAACCATCGGCAACTAGTAAATCAATATGCTCTCCTTTTTCGTTTTGGATTTCAAAATTAAAATCAGACGGTGCGTACTTATTTTCCCAAACAAAATTTAAAAAATCACCTTTAAAATAATGTATATGATCCATACTAGATTGATCCAACCTCACATAGGTTTTACTTGATAAATCAATCTTCTCACCCTTAAAACTAAACTCCCAAATTTCACTTCTTGCCAATCTTCGGAGTCCATCTCTTGCTTCTACTTGCCAATAATAGAATTTAGATCGATCAAACTTAGGAAAGGTGGGACGGTAGATTAATACATTATTAGAAACATCATCCATATGAAAAAACTCATTAGTCGTAAAAAAGTCTTTTGTATTATTAATCCGTTGATCCGTTTCTATCCATCGGATGCTATACGTTAAGTCTCCCGTATTTGCTGTTGGGTAAGGCGTCCAATTGAAATTGACTAATTCATCTTCTATTTCTTCCTGATCAAAAGGATAAATCAAAAAGAAAGATTCCGGCTTTATCTGTTCGAAGGCACTACAGGCTTTGGCAATGATTTGATTTTCTTCACCTCGGACCTCCACACAATAATTGTATTTTCCGTTGGGGAAATTAAAGCTTATATCTAAAATTCGTTCAAAACTAGTACGGGCAAAAACTAGATTTAAATTTGAACCATTGATCCCCACCAGTCGAATTCCATTGTTGATCCCTCGGTTGAGTTGTACTTGTTCGGAGCGGAGTGTACTGACTAATCCACTTGTTTGTTCTTCGAGGCTAATTTGGATATATACGGGAAGTTCTCCGGGACCAGCATGATTTATCTGAAAATTAAGCAGATTACTGAGTCTGGCATAAGGCGTCGTACCCGCTGGGGCCAATAAATTAATGTCTGTTTGTCCATTGATTTGACTCAAACAACTCAATAACCAAATAATAAAAAATATTCCTTTTTTCATGGTGTCCAATTCTTACTATTAAAAATTATATTTAACTCTTGATATTCCACGAGGAATAAAATTACGCTCCAATATTCCCTCCTCATTGATTCTACTATGATACCATAGACTGTCAAAGGATATGTCAATTCCTAGATACTGGTTAATTAGAAAAGAAATATCCAGATTCCATCCAACCTGATGCTGCCCCCTATTCAGTACTACTTCGACCCCAGGATTAATATTAATTTTCTTGAATAGGAAATTTAATTCTGCCTGATAATTATAATTACTACCAAACTCAGAATCATCTAGGTCTTTTGCAAAATTTCCAGTCAATAATAAATTTACATTTTCAGTAAAATGTGTCACTTGGTTTAATGAAAAAGAAACAAACTGATGCTGTGCCGTATCTTGGCTACCCGCGTTATTTACATAACTCAAATTAAAAAAGGATTGCACTTTTAGTTTTTTAATTTTATAATCTGTACTTACATTAATACTGTGAAAATCTCCCGTATAATTAAACTGCGTAGAAGACGACTTGGTCTTGTTATAAATATACTGAATGACTGGCCATTGCTTGGCAGCAAGACTAATATTAATACCACCAGAAACTACATCGGTTTTTTCAGAAAAAGTTTCCCATATTCCTGATTTTTGCAATAATAAATTCCCACCAACTCTAAGAAAATTCAAGGGACTTACGGAAATATTACTCGTGCTGGTTAAAGAATTATTATTGAGAAATGGATTATTAAAATCGTAATAATCAGGGCCATAATATTCCAGCGCCGTATTCATAGTCACTTTGTTATTTTTGGATTGTCCAGAATATTTTAAATAGCTAGCAGAACTTTTTAGCAAACTTTGCATTCCTGAATTTTCACTAGAGGTTACGGATGGAGTACTCGTAGCTCCTGCCCAAGCTAAATCGAATTCAAGACTTGCTCGATCACTAAGTGCATAATCCGTAGTATAACCTAAAATCATTTTAGTTTCATCATAGCCTTGCGTCCCTTGTCCACTATTAAATATTCCAAAAAAAGACTGACTGATGTTACCATGACTATAGTTCAACTTTGCTCCCGATAAATAGGTAGATGTTAACAACGTATCGGAGGTAACCAGTAAATCGCTGGATCTAGTTTTCCCATGAAACCCACTCAATTCAAAGTTCCCATACCCTACCCCAGCTAATCCTCCAATTAGCTGATTATTTTGTAAAACCAATCTTGAAAATCCAGGATTAAAGTTTCCCAATCTTAGATCTGAGACATGATTCATAATTCGAGTAAGTTTATCTCCTTGTCCATGTTGATTCAAAAATTTATTTAACTGCTCAGGGCTGTTGAGCAATCTATCAAATGCTTGTTCAGAACGATCAATTATTTTTTCAGCGTCTTTAATATAAGCGGCACTAGATGCTCGAATTTTGAGCATCTTTTCATAAGCCTCTTTTTTTGCTTCTAAATCAATAATTTTCTCTACCGAACTTAAGGTAGCATTTAAAGAATCTAATTGACCCTTATTCACTTTTTTATATCCATCGGCTAAAGAATCGATGGGTGACATTCGGTCTTTTGTTATTTTATCAAGACATAAGTTTAATGAATCTCTCAATTTTATGAGATCCGTTTCTAGCGGTAGATCTAGTGCTTGAAAATAGGCAGTTAAGCTATCAAAGCTGGCGATCTCTTTTATCATTTCAGAACTAGACAAAGCACGTTCAATATAGCTATGTCGCTTTTTCACATGTTTATATTCCGTAAATTCTCTTAACAAGCTATCTTTTTGTTGTTTGTGAATAAGGTTGGCTTTTTTAGCCATATTATTTTTCCAAGTCTGCACATCAAAGTAGACGGAGTGATTAGAAATATTATATCCCAGATAAGGGTCATTATTTTTTTGTAACACTCCGTTAAAGCCAACTGGAATGCCCGCTGCTTTTATACTCCCCTGATAGTTTAAACTATGCATCATTGGTAAATCTTTTTCAGTGGGAAAAACATCGGCTCGATAGACCATATTTAGATCCAAAAATTCCTTTGCTGTATGCTCCTTTCTGGACTGATTTTGCTTTTGACTTAATTCCGAACAGGACTGTCCTAAAGGAATTAATTGATCCTCTCTAAGGATAACCAAACAAATTACTTTATCAGATTCCGTCCAAACGATATTGTTTTCATTAAAAATATCATTCAGATTTATTAGATGACTAGATTGGCTAATCAAAAAAGAATTAGAGCTAGCAAATAACTTACTTTGAAACCGATCAGCATATATTTGTACTTTTACTTGGCCTGTAAGCTTCGTAGGATTTTGCACTTCTAAGGTCATTCCGTCGAGGACCAAACGCTCGTTCACTAAAACAGGATCAGCGGACAATCGTATAGTTAATTGAGCAAACCCCACCGGAATCTTAACTAACCATGCGATTATTACTAACAACCAAATAAACGGAAGTCGTAATTGATTCCTCATCTTATAGTTTTTTGTCAGAAGGAATACTCAAGTTTATATTTCTTATTATTTTCAAATCGTATTTTTCAGATAAATAAGCGTTTACTGTATGATCAGCAGGAATACGCCCTTCAGCATTGGTTCTAAGTTTAATTTGCTGGATGGGGTTTCCGTTATTGTCAAATACATTAACAATCAATAATTCATCGGGTGCAAAGATTTGATTAGCTCCAGCTAAACCGTCAGTTTCTAAGATGGTGGGAGATATTGGATTTCTCTGAACGCCCATCATCGCCATACTGCTGCAATCGGTGATCTGCGTTTCAAAGACTAATGTTAGTCGATCGTTATTAGAGGAGGTCACATGGGTAGTATGATTCAAGGCTGGAACCATATTGTCTCCACAATATTCATACAGTCTCACTCCATTTTTGAAAAACCTTATTAAATTACCACATTTCAATACTTTAAAAACATCAGAATAGTTATAATTGATAGGATTGGTCGTAATTTCAGTTCCTTCTACTTGAATAGTTGCCACACTATTGTTTTTAAAAATAAAACCAAAACGCTGAAGGTCGTTATTGACTTCTGTTAAGGATACTTCGACATAATCTGTCGGCTCAATACTAAACTCAATGAATCCGTCTTCATTTGACTTAATCATACTTAGTTCAATATAATTAGCATCTTGAAATCCCCACGATATATGACTGCTTCGGGCAACACAGGTAAGTACATCACTGCTATTAGCAGTACTAAATAAAGAAGAATCGTAGAATTGAACAGCAGCAATACTGCTATTTAATAATATTATACATAACAATAATGATAATACAGATTGTTTCATAAGCTTTATTTTGTTGAATCTGAGAAGTTGCTAACGCAATAGCTCAATGTAAATTTAAAATAAAAGAATGAGACTTTTCACAAAACATTAACATATTTTTTTATATTATAATTAAATAAAAAATATCATTTTATTTAATTATAATAACATAATTTTTAATTATTCATAAAATTTGTTTGTAGATTTACAATATTTCAACAACATAAAATTAATGCTACATGAAAAGTTTACTAAACCATCTGTCGACAATAAGAGGAATAATCATTGTCTTTCTAATAATTGCTATTAACAGCAGCAGCGCTGTAGGTCAAGTAAAAGTAGATGAAGATAGTAATGTCGGTATTGGCACAGACCCTGTATCCAACGCTTCTAGTGGTTACTATCCAAAACTTTCTATTCTAGGTAGAATTAATATTTCCTATCCTACTCCATTTTCTGGAAACATAGTCATTGGTAATTCTGGCAGCCCTGAAATGGGAATCAGTAATATATTACTGGGAGGGAATGTCGGTACAAGTCTAAATAGAACGGGAAATAACGCCAAAGGTAATCTCATGTTTGGCTCCAATGTTGGAAACTCTCTGACTACGGGTAGTTCTAATGTTATGATTGGTTCACAATCTGCCGCAAATATTACGACGGCAAACTATAATGTTTTTATTGGAACCTTTACAGGAAACAACTTGACAGGAAATAATAATCTCAGCTTTGGATTTGGTTCTGGTTCTGGGAATGGAGGGATTTGCACTGGCATTAATAATATGCTAATCGGTCCTAGAACTGGAGGTGGCATCCATTCGTCCTCAAATAGTAATACAGCTGTCGGTACCTCCGCCTTAGCAGAAGGCTCTGGAGATGGTGTGACCAAAATAGTTATAAGTGAAAATACAGCCATTGGTTTCAATGCCCTAAAAAATATTAAATCAGGAAGTAATCGAAATGTTGCCATCGGCAATAAAGCAGGAACATATATAAATGGATCACAAAACATTTTTATTGGAAACAGAGCAGGACCTGTCGATTCGGATAGTGCTAATCCAACTCACCTCTCAATCAGCAATAAACTCTACATCAATAATTTACCATCTACTACCCCCCTAATCTATGGTGACTTTAATACAGGAAATCGGTTTGTCCGAATAAATGGTGACTTTGATGTTACTGGAACATTAACGGCAGCAGTCAAAAACTTTAAAATTAACCATCCGCTTTCTCCAGAAACAAAAACATTACATTTTGCCTCTATCGAAGCTCCTGAAATGATCAATATGTTTCGTGGAAATATTATTACAGATGCGCAAGGCTTTGCAACTGTTACCCTACCCGAATACTTTTCTGCCGCTAATATTGATTGCAGTTATCACCTTACCTGCATTGGCGTCTTTGCTCAAGCAATCGTAAGTCAAAAGGTGGAAGGGAATAGCTTTGTTATTCAAACAGATCAGCCCAATGTAGAAGTTAGCTGGCAAGTATTAGCAAAGAGGAATGATACTTGGGCTCAAGAAAATCCCCTTATCGTAGAACAGGATAAGGAGGAATAGTCTATTAAAGTATGGTAAGAAAGACCTTAATATATGTAAACTAATATATCACGCGGTAAAATTTATTTCAGGCTAAATGGTCTCTCGGCAAAAAACATCAGTCAATATCTACCTTCTAATCATTGAGATTTTTTTTCAAAAAAAAATACCCGTCGGGATTTCCGATGGGTATTTTTTTTTTGAAAATTATATTTTATTAAAGCGCTCTAAATTGGCTCCATCACAAAAGGTAATCGTGCTTGCACCCCTTTCATCTGAACCACTTCTTGAACATAATCAAAGTAAGGAAATACTTTTCTCAATTCAGACTTTATGGCTCCTTGTGTAAAAGAAGCTTGGTCTTTATTTTGTAGATCAGCAATAAACCTTTCGATTGGATCTTTAATTTTTGGATATTCCGCTACTCGATATTTGGTCAAGCCAGCTAAGTTCGCAGCAGTTGCCAGCGCATCATCCAAGCCGCCCATCGCATCTACTAGTTTTAGATCCAATGCTTTTTCTCCAGTCCATACTCGACCTTGCGCAATGGCGTGTGCTTCATCTCTGGTCATATTTCGTCCATCCGCTACTCGCTTTAAAAATATCTCATAAAACTCTTCCACACTGGATTGCAAAATTTTTCCTTCCTCAGGGGAGATATCAAAAAATGGTGTCAAGCCATGAGCAAAAGGACCTGTTTTAACGGTATCAAAAGTCACTCCTACTTTTTCTTTTAACATATCCTCCAAACTAGGAATCATCGCAAAAACGCCAATAGATCCAGTTATCGTATTTGGTTCTGCATAAATAGTGTCGGCATTACAAGCAATATAATAACCACCAGAAGCAGCCACATCTCCCATCGAAGCAACGTAAGGTTTACCAGCCGCTTTCGCTAGTTCTAATTCTCGCCACATAATATCAGATGCCAATCCACTTCCACCACCACTATTAACTCTTACTACAATAGCTTTTACTTTATCGTCTTGTCGTAGTTTACGGATAATTTTTGCGTACTTGTCTCCTCCTACACTACCCACCTCACCTTGTCCATCCACGATGGTACCTTCTGCATAAACCACTGCAATTCGGTCTTTAATAGAAAAATCTATTTTGCTACTATGATCGCGAGCATAGGTACGCAAACTAGTAGAATTAATTTTATCGTCCTCATCCAACCCCAAGTCATCTTTGAGCATGGTGAGTATCTCATCCCAATATTTTGTTCCATCTACCATCTTATATTTAACCGCATCTTCTGCGTTTCGAAGTAGATAATTATCTGCAATTTCACTTAGTTGCTCGGTAGAAATTCCACGAGATTCAGATATATCATTCAGATAAACCTTATATAATCCTTCTAGATATTCTCGGGTTTGAAGTTTAGCCTGCTCACTCATATTGTATCGTCTATAAGGCTCCGTCGCACTTTTGAATTGTCCAGCATAGAATACCTGCATATCAATATCCAATCGATCTAACATTTCTTTTAAAAATGGAATCGTAGCAGCAAAGCCTAGAAAATCAACGCCACCGATGGGATGAATAAATACTTTGTCCGCCGCCGAAGCGAGGTAATAGGTTCCTTGCGTATAATAAGTGGAATGCGCATAAACAAATTTTCCACTTTCTTTAAAATCCATGATGGCTTCCCGTAAATTAGAAGCACCAGCCCATCCTGTACCGACTGAACTGACATCTAATAATAGACCTTTAATTTTGTCATCTGTCTTGGCATGTGCAAGGGCACCAATCAAATCATGTAACCCAACGACCTTATCCGTTTCCAATTCAAAGCCTCCCGAAGAAGGAGCATTTCCGGTATGTTCTGGAATAGGATCTTTTAGGGTAAGTTTTAAAACGGAATTCGTTTTTAGGTCACTCTTTTTATTCATAGCGGAAGAAGCTATCGAGGTACCTACTAAAAATAAAATACCAAATAGAGCAATTCCGGCCAGCAAGACCCCAAGGCAGGACGCCAAAATTGTTTTAAAAAAAGTCATACATTATTGATTTTAAACGACTTGAATAAATTCTGTTAAAGGAAAAATGTTCAAAAATTAAGACATTTTTGATAATCTTGAAAAACCTATTTCAATAGGAGAAATTCCTACAAAAATATTTTTATTAGAAATGGGTCTTCATGCTGCAAATATAAGCCATATCTCTACAGACCTTAACATTTTTTGGACAAACTCTCCTATTTTATAGCCAAATGGAAGAAATAGCTACCCAAAAAGGGTTAATTACGACCATTGTTTGGTCTCCAACATAGCATATTATCAAGAATTTTGACAAATTAAAGAACACAATTGAGATTTTGAATATCTTAGAGCAAACTTACACCAAACACCTGACATTAGAGCAGACCGTCCCAACGGGTCTCCTCTAAAAGTTTACAATTTAGCTTTATGATTTCAATTAAGACCAACTTACCTCATTTTTTTCTTATCCTATTCTTCCTTTTTGGCTTCCAATCTGCTTTTGCTCAGATTGAAGTAGAACCTACGGGTGTTCTTTTTACTCCTGAAAGCTTAATCACTAGTGTTTTCTTGGATAGTGGAGTTGAAGTATTGGAAGTTATTCATGAAGGGACAGATAATTCTGTCGGTTATTTTACCAATGGTCAAGCGGACATTGGCATCGACCGTGGCATCATTATGTCTACGGGTTTTGCCACTACTGCTGCTACTGAAAATGACGAGGCGGGTACCACTGGAGAAACTTCTAATGAAGAAATCGATGATCCGTATCTTGGTGTTATTGCTGACGAACTTCGAGACGTTACTAAATATACGATCAGATTTATTCCAACGGCGGATACCCTTCGTTTTCGGTATACGTTTGCTTCGGAAGAATACCCTGAATTTGCCTGCTCTAATTTTAATGATATTTTTGGTTTCTTCATTCATGGTCCAGGCATCACGGGTCCATACCCAAACAACGCAACCAACATTGCGCTTATTCCCGAATTAAGCGATCCTTCTGGTCTTAGATTTACCAACTTACCCGTCACCATTAACAATGTAAATCCAGGTCAAGTAGGTAGTAATGGATTGCTGGAGAATTGTACGCCTCCCGAAGGAACACTAGATTACGGCGGTTATTATCGAGACAACTCTGGTAGTGAAAATCTGACCTATGACGGTTATCTAAAAACTTTTTTTGCACAAGTAGTTGTCACTCCATGTGAAGAATATACGATCGTTCTATCTCTTGCCGATGTTTTCGATCAAAATTTTGATTCTGCCGTATTTCTGGAAGCCCGTAGTTTTGGAACGGGCTCTCTACAAGTAGAAGTAAATACTTTCTCTTTAGATGGTAGTTTATCAGAAGGTTGTACGGATGGTTCTTTAAGCATTAATTTACCATATCCTGCTGAAACAGATTTGGTGCTAGACTATACTATATTTGGAACAGCAACTCCTGGTGTGGATTATTCTGCCATTCCATCTGATCTAATCATCCCTGCTGGACAATCCTCGGTTTCTGTTCCTATTGTCGTATTTGAAGATGGAATTGATGAACCAATCGAAACCATAGGAATCGATATTCAACGGGATATTTGTAACCGAGATACTTTTTACTTTCTATTAAATGATAATCAATTAACGGAACTTGATTTAGGACCCGATACCATTATTTGTACCGATGCTCCCGTGCAGTTAGACGGTACTATTCCAGTGGTCATTCCTGATCCTCCTACGTTTACGAATAGCACTGATTATCCCATTGTGGAAATTAGCGATAATGCACCACCAGCTCCTGGAACGCAACCGACTATCTCTCCTATCAATGTGATTGGCGTACAACCCGTTGTGCTACAACCGAACGCCATTAAAAGTATCTGCGTAAATGTGGACCACAATTGGGTCAGTGATATTGATTTGTTTTTATTTGCACCCAATGGTCAGTTTCTCGAACTATCTACCGATAATGGAAAAAGTGGTAACGATTATATTGATGCCTGTTTTACACCCACTGCAATAGATACCATTGACTTTGGTAGTCAAGCGCCTGCCAGTGCGGCACCATTTACGGGGGATTGGTATCCGGAAGGTAATTTTGAAGATATTTATGGTGGCCCTACCAATGGTGAATGGTATATCGCCACCAAAATTGACCAAATGGGATTTCCCGGTACGCTACGTGATTGGACCATCTGTTTCTATCCTGTATATCAGGTAGAATATCAATGGTCACCTTCTCAAGGCTTAAGTTGCACCGACTGTCCAAACCCCATTGCTACTCCTGCCACCACCACCACTTATACACTAGTTGTATCAGATACTTACGGTTGTTCAATTGAAGATGAAATTACCATCGAAGTCAGCCAGTCGATCGAAGCTCCTATGGTAAACTGTGATCCAACTTCCAACAGTATTGCGCTCGACTGGACTGCGGTTGCTGGAGCAGATGATTACGAAATTAATATTGATAATAACGGATGGATTCCTGTCAATGGAAACTTAGAACACTTGATCTCAGGGTTAGGGATTAATCAACCAGTTGATATTCAAATAAGAGGTATTGGCAATTGTGATGGGCTCATCCAATCCTTCACCTGTAACACCCTAAATTGCATCCCACCAGATCTTTCTATTACAGAGATAGAACCAGCAGCATGTAATGGTACTGCCACCGGTACCATTACTGGAAGTGCCACCGGTCCGTCCTTACCTTTCATTTTTGAAATACCTGGGGTAGGAAATAATACCACCGGAATTTTTACAGGTTTACCAGCAGGAGACTACAACCTGATTTTATACGACAATACTGGATGTTCAGATAGTGAGCCTTTCACCATCACAGAGCCCAATTCATTGGTAACCAGCATTGAAATTTCGGAGTCCATAGATTGTAATGGAAATAATAGTGGTTCTGTCGCAGCGGTCGCTTCCGGTGGCAATGGTCCTTATAATTTCCTTTGGGACGATATGAGTATAGACTCTATTAATACCAATTTATCAGCGGGGCCTGTAGCAGTGACCATTACCGATCAAAACGGATGTGCGGAAATGGCCGATTTTGTTCTTCCAGAGCCTTCGGTATTTACTCTTACCTCAGCTAGTACGGTTGTCAGTTGCTTCAACGGTACGGATGGAACCGCTAGCGCACTTCCCGATGGCGGAACACCACCCTATTCCTATCTTTGGGATAATGGCCAAACCGGACAAGTCGCAACCGGACTCTCTATGGGCATGGAGACGGTCACCGTAAGAGACGCAGCAGGTTGTCCAAATACTATCACCGTGAGTATTGCTCAAAATGATGAAATCTCCTTAAGCTTTTTACCTATCGCGCCAACTTGTTTTAATGGACAAAACGGTAACCTAACCGTAGTCCCTAGCGGAGGAGCAGGAAGTTACACCTACCTTTGGGAAAATGGACAAATGAGTCCAACTGCTGCTGGCTTAGGAGCAGGAACCCATCAAGTAACGGTAACTGACTTAAACAATTGCACACAAATAGGGAGCTTTGTCGTTCCCAATACGCCAGCTATTAATATTAACCAAGTTACAGTCCCCGCTAGTTGTGCTACCAATACGGATGGCAATATTGACTTGAACATCACGGGGGGTACCGCACCTTATAGCTTTGCTTGGTCTGATGACGCTGCTATCACTACAGAAGACCGTCCAAACTTAGCCGGTGGAATCTATACGGTAACGGTAACCGATCAACCGGGATGTCAAAATCAATTATCTATTCTTGTTATGGCCCCTCCTGCCATTGATTTAGCAACTGCTAGTAGTCCCGTGGGTTGTGCCGGAGGCAATACAGGTTCTGTAGAAGCTAGCCCTATGGGTGGTACTGCTCCCTACCAATACGCTTGGGATATCAATGGGACTATTATGACTCAACCAGTCGTCAATAATTTGCCTGCGGGTAGCTATTCGATTACGGTAACGGATGGAAATAATTGTCAAGCCATAGAGACCGTGCAAGTTTTACAATCTGCTGGCATTGATGTTTTAGAAAATATTTCTAATGTAAATTGTTTTGGAAATAGTGATGGTCAAATCAATCTAACGATCAGTGGTGGAAATGCTCCTTACACTTTAGAATGGACAGATTTAAATGGCGATGTTTTAGGAAATGATCCACGCTTAGATAATCAACCTGCTGGTACTTATCAAATCAATATTACGGATGCTAATGGCTGTTTACAAACAGAACAATTTGAAATTTTACAAAATCCCGAACTCTTGCTATCTTTTGGCAATCTCAATAATTTGAATTGTAATAATGTGGCAACGGGAAGTATCGAACTCATAGTGACTGGAGGAGATGAAAACTATAGTTTCAATTGGTCCAATGGCGCAAGTCAACAAAACCTTAATGACCTCGCTGCTGGTACTTTTACCGTAACCGTAACAGATGGCCTCAACTGTTCACAGGAGATTACGACCACGCTTTCTGAACCTGCGGCCTTGAATGTAATTGATACCACTTTACCTGCTTCTTGTTTTAATACCACTGATGGTAGTATTACCTTGTCGGTAACTGGAGGGACCATTGCCGCAGATTACCAATACATGTGGAGTAATGGTGGAACAAGTTCCCAGCAGACTGCGCTTGTTGCCGGAAGCTATCAAGTAACCATCACGGATGATTTAGGCTGTCAACTAGAAGAAACCTATACCGTTAATAGTCCTGACGCCATCCTTCTCGACGTCGTTGAAATCCCCGCTACTTGTAATGGGACGCCAACTGGAACCGCCACCGTAATGGCCGCTGGTGGGAGTGGAAATTATACCTATCAATGGGATGTCGATGCTGGAAGTCAAGATACTCCAACAGCGAATAATTTATTAGCCAATATTTATTTTGTTACGGTAACAGATGGTAATGGCTGCTCGGAGATCATCACGGCAGAAGTATTGGAACCATTATCCATTAGTAATACTTTAGATCAAGTAAATGTATATTGTTTTGGTGGATCTACTGGAACACTTAGCACCGATATTTTTGGAGGCGTTGCACCCTATCAGTATAGTTGGACTGGCCCGAATGGATTTACATCCTCAGCAGCAAACCTAGATAATTTAGCAGCAGGAATGTATGATTTAACGATTACTGATTCCAATGGTTGTATTTTTGAAGAAACTACTTCGATCACCCAACCCGCGAGTGGTTTAACAGCAACGGTTACTCCCATAGATACCGTTTGCTTTGGGCAAGCTACTGGAACAGCTACCGTAGTTCCGGCAGGTGGTACTGGCACCATTTCTTTTTTATGGAATTATCAAAACCAAACAACGTCTACCGTCAACAATTTACCTGCGGGTAATTGGGAGGTAGTAGTTACCGATCAATCAGGATGTAGTACCACAGAAATCACTGAAATTACCGAAGACCCGGAAATGACCATTCGGCTAAACGAAAGTGGACCATTATGTTTTAACGGTTCAGATGGACAAGCAGCAATTACAGCCATTGAAGTAGCAGGAAATCAAACCAACTTAAATAATTATCAATTTATTTGGAATAATAATGAAATCACTTCGCGAATAGAGAATCTAAATGGTGGAGAACGATATACAGTTTCCGTGACAAATTCGGTCGGTTGTATGGCCTCTGAAATCATCGAAATTAGCAATCCAGATGAAATAGATATTCTTGTCGAAGAAGTTTTGGCAACCGATTGTGCCGATGGAAATAACGGTTCAGCCCGCGTAACTGGATCTGGAGGTACTGCTCCCTATAGCTACCAATGGAGTGCCAACGCAGGCAATCAAACGATGGCCAGCGCAAATAATCTTGCGAGTGGTATTTATACGGTAATTGTATCCGACGATAATAGTTGTAGTAGTACCCAAGAAATCATTATTTCCGAACCAGCACCTTTAAGCATTGAATTTTTAGTCAGTGAAATCAGTTGTCCAGGGGATGCTGATGGAGTAATCAGTACCAGTGTTTCTGGCGGCACTGCCCCCTATCAATATCTTTGGTCTACCGGAAGTAATAATAGGGAAATTGACCGAATCGAAGCCGGAAACTATGAGCTCACCATTACTGATAGTAAAGGGTGTATCAGTATTTCCAATCAAATGATTGAAGCCCCAGACGTTCTCACCGCAACAACAGCGCTAGTCAATCCAACCTGCTTTGGCGATAGAAATGGACGGATCACCATTATTCCCAATGGAGGAATACCACCCTACCAGTACGCCTTAAATCAAGCGGACTTTAATGGAGCTTCAGTACAAGTTGGTATTCGAGCTGGTGAATATGATATCCGAGTTAAGGATGCAAAAGGATGTGAATTTTTCGATCAGGTGACGATTACCGAACCATTACCTGTCACGGTTTATGCGGGAGAAGATCTAGGAATAATGTTGGGAGATAGTATACAACTAGTAGCAGAGGTAGAGAATGCCGTTGGTCCAGTTAATTTGACTTGGGATGCTCCTTACGATGGAACGCTGAGCTGTTATCCAGATAGTTTAGCTGATTGCGCTAGTCCTTGGTCTTTGACTCAAAATAACATTCTTTATTCGGTCATTGCGGAAGATAGTAGAGGATGTATAGGAGAGACGGAAGTAGAAATAAAAGTAAGTAAGGCGCGTCAAGTTTTAGTGCCTACCGCCTTCACTCCTAATGGTGACGGTCATAACGATTTATTATTAGTCCATGGTGTTCCTGGAACAGCGGTAGTCAGTTATAAAGTATTTGATCGTTGGGGAAGTTTATTATTCGAAAATGGTGGTTTTATGATCAATGATTCAACTGCTGGCTGGAACGGAACCTACCGAAATGAACGATTGGCACCGGGTCTTTATATTTGGCAAGTCTCAGTACGATATCTTGATGGCGAACTGAAGACAGTTAGTGGCAATACCACTTTATTAAGGTAATCTTGGTAATATAAGTACGTGTTCAAAACAAAAAAAACCGTCACGCTAATCAAATGAATTAGCGGACGGCCGAACTGCCCGTTCGTCAAAAAAATATTTACTTGCACCATAAAAATAAGGGGTAGGATATGATAAAAAAAGGACCAATGTGTGAAAACCCTATTTTGACTAAATAAATCTGTATGATCCTTGAGTAATGGTCCAATTTTATTATCTTCGTGGCAATAAAAAGAGCTGAAAATTCTTAAAAAAAGGAGTTTCAGTGGCTACAATAGAAAGACAACAAACAACACAGAAAGAACAATGAGATTCAAAGAGACCAACCTTGAAGGTGGCTTTGAACATCCTGTAGTGAAGACGGATGATGCGATCATGTCCGTGGCTTCAGCGATGCTTAATGCAAAAACTTCCCTGTTAAAAAAACATGGAGTTTCCTTTCAGCAATATATCATACTAAAAACTTTACATTTTGCCAAAGGCAAACCTGCCTCTATCAAATCCTTGACAGAAGAAATGTTTGACAAAATGTCTAATACTTCCCGTTTAGTTGCAAAACTAGAAAAGAAAGGTTTTGTAGAAAGAAAAGTTAGTTCATTAGATAGACGACAGGTAGAAATAAAAATAAACAAAGCTGGCGAAAAGGTTTTTACCGAAGCTGCTTTAGAGCTAAACGAGGCCATTCTTAACGCCTATCAACCACTCAACAAAACGGAACTATCCACCTTTCTAAAAATCCTTCTAAAACTAAAGGCCCTTAAGTATTGAATAATTTGCTAAACAATGCAATGCTATCAAAGGGAGAAAAAAGGTAGAGATTCCAACTCATTTTTTGTTGAAGTCATAAAAAAAGACCTGATTCTTGAGAACCAGGTCTTTTTTTATAACTATAATAAGATGCAATGAAAGCCTAAGAAGTCATCATATTAACTTCAGCATCTTTTGCATTTTCCTGAACAGAAGCAATTCCTTTATTCGCTCCATCTTTTGAAGCATATACTTGACTGTGACCAATAACTTGATTGTTTCCAGCCATTAAATTGAAAAATACTTTACCGTCAGTAGAGTTTTTGATAATGAATTTATCCTTGTTAGCAGAATTTCTTTTTACAGAAGCAATACCAGTTTTTACACCAGAGATATCTGCATAACCCTGACTAGCTAAAATAACTTGACTATTTTTTGCCTTTAGATTGAAGTAGTATTTTCCGTTTTTTTCGCTTTTAAATACATCAAATCCCATAATGTTTTTTTTTAGTTGATTAATTAAAAATAAGAATCGAGCAATAATAATAATTTTTTTTTAAAATTCCCACCTGGAATTTACAATTATTTTTCTTTAAGTTTAGCCAATTCTGCTTTAGCTTTCGTGATTGCTTCTTGGATTTGACTAAGCTCAGACTGGGCTTTTTTCAATTCCTCCTTTTCTTCCCGAATTAAATTAGCTGTTTCTTCTTTGACTTGATTAATTTGATCTTTGGCCTCTTGTTTAGCGGCGTAGACCGCATCAGAAGATTCCTTCTGAGAAGCTGAAATCTCGGCAAGTGACGTTTTTCTAGCCTCTTCAGCATCATTCAAATACTGTTGTTTCTTATCAGCTGTTTCTTGTCGGACAGCTGCGATTTCTTTTTTAGCCTCATCGGCCGTCTCGGCGATTTCTTTAGCGTATGCTGCTTTTTGGTCTTCCATTTCTTTTTTAGCCAATGCGATGGCTTCGGTAGATTGTTGTTTGACAGCAGCGACTTCGTTGGCTTCTTCTTCTTTAACTTTAGCTACCATAGCCGCACGTTCTTCTTTTGCCTTGAGGATGGCCAAGGCAGTTTCCTCTTTTGCGGCAGCCTCTGCCAGTTTAGCGACTTGGATCTCATTGGCAGTTTGTTCTTTAATGGCAGCAATTTCAGCGGCAGCATTGTTTTTGGCAGCAACAACCTCATTAGCTGCAGCTTCTTTTTGCGCGGCGGCTTCTTCTTTAATCTTTAGTAGAGCAGCTGTTTCCTCGGCCTGTGTAATAGCAATGTTTTCGGCTGCTTTCCGTTTAGCTTCTGCCTCTTCATTTGCCGCCGTTTGTTGAGCGATAACGGCTTCTTCTTTTGCCTTAGCAATTTGATTGGCGGCCATTTCCCGTGCTTTGGCTACCTCGCTTGCTGCATTATTTCGAGCGGCCTGCACTTCTTCAGCGGTCATTTGTTGGTTTTTCTTTTCTTCCTCTTTTACCTTCGCAATTTTTGCCGCTACCTCTGTTTGAATTTCTTTAATCTTGCTTTGAGCGGTTTGTTGACTAGAAGCGACTTCTGTAGCATAAACTGTTTTAGCCTCACTTGCTTTTTCATTCGCCATTTTAACTTCATTCGCAGCTTTCTCCTGCGCTACTTTAATCGCTTCTGCTGCTCGTTGTTTGGCTAAGGCGACTTCTTCTGCCGAACTAGCTTTCACCGCAGCCTCGTTGGCTTTAGCTTCTTCAATCGCCTTTTTCAATTCTTCTTGAATTTTAGCCATTTCCGTTTGGGCGCGTTCTTTAGCTGCAGCTACCTCTGTGGCTATTTTCGTTCTTTCACTCTCCGCTTTTTCACGGGCAGCAGCCACTTTACTGGCAGCTTCTTCGTTGATCTCTGCAATCGTTTGACCAGCACGGTTGCGGGCAGCAGCTACCTCTTCTGCAGCCGCTTGTTTTTCTTCTTCTGCTTTCGCTTTGGCAGCGGCAATTTCCTGAGCAGTCATCGCCTGGGTTTCTGCCACTTCTTTATTAGAATCCTGTTTGGCGTCTGCCACTTGCTGGCGCGTATTGCTAATTTCTTCGGAAGCTTTCCGTTTATTTTCTGCCACTTCGATAGCCGAAGCCTCTTTTTCACGAGCAATATTTTCTTTGATATCTGCCATTTCAGCGGCGGCATTTTCTTGCAATAAGGCTTTTTCTTCTGCTCCTTTCCGTCTAGATTCTGCTACTTCAAAAGCTACTTTTTCTTTTTCTAGAACAGCATTTTCTCTGATCTGAGCGATCTGTTCTGCAGTCTCTTCTTTCACTTGTAGAATTTGCTGAGCCGCTGTTTTTTTAGATTCGACCACATCTTCTGTGGTTTTATTGCGTTCTTCTTTTGCTTTTGCTCTGGCTTCCGCAATGGCAGTAGCTGTCTCTTCTCTAATCCTAGATAATTCTTGTTGAGAATTTTCTCTTGCTGAGGCAATTTCGTCACTGTACTCTACCCTTGCCAGCTCTAATTTTTCTTTGACCGCTTTTATTTCTAACGCTGCTTTTTCTCTAGCAGCAGCTACTTCTTGCGCACTTTCTAGTTGAGCTTTCGCAACCTCAGCATCTGCTTTTTTACGACTTTCTACCACATTACTATTTATCTTTTCAATTTCTTGATCAGCTTTAGAACGAGCTTCCTGAACCGATTCTGCGACTGCCTGCTGGGATTTACCCATTTCTTGACTAGACTTTTCACGAGCAGCCAATACCTCTTGAGCAAATTCAGATTTTTTCTGAGCGGCTTGTTCTCTAGCAAGGGCCACTTCATCTTGCAACTGACTTTTTATCTTATCCGCCTTATCTCGTTCCAATTTTATTTCGGCACGCAATGTTTCTTTAATGGTTGCCAATTCTTGACGTAAGTCTGCTAGCTCTTTGTCATTGAGTAAGCTAACATCTGTTATTCTTCGACCACCACCAGCAGAGGTAGAACTAATAGGTGCTCCGGAGCTACCACCACTCGGTTTGGGAGAAAAATTATTATTGGTTAATTTAACATCATTAACCTTCCCTCGGTCTAGAGAAGAACTAAAGCATTTCGCCAAGTTTTTAAACCCAGCTTGCCGATTAGACGTTACGGTCAACTTTAACATCTTATTTGTCACATTATTCCGAAGATATAAAGTATTAATTTGGGAGTTGGCAAACCAGTCAATGGCTGCTAAGTCCAATTGCAGTGTATTTATGAAAATTGGTGTATTACCTGATTTTTTTACTTCTCCCATCTCTACGAAACGGTAACTTTGCCGTTTTTTGGCGTTGTCCATAAAGATAATCTCATCATCTTGATTAAACTCCACTCCTCCGTTTGAGTATACCTTGGCAACTACTCCGTTGGTAGAAGTGCTAAACTCTATACTATAGCTATAGGTACCCCGAATGACGATGGTTTGGTCTTTAGATTTTAAGATTTGAGAACTTCCCAGTGTTTTATTCTCGACGATGAGCCCAGCGCAATTTTGGGCTTGAACGAAATAACTGGTGATGAATAGAAAAGAAAATAGGAGGATTGATGAACGCATAACTCGATTATTTTGCACAATATAGTAAGAAGTTGTCTAAACTAACGTAATCCAAGACCTGCTTATTGGAGATAAGTTAGGCATTAGAGATCAATAAAAGAATAACTTATTAACATTTAGCTGCTTCTTTAATTGATCCTAAGCTTAAAAAGCTTTAGGGTAACGGGTCAAAATAGGGGTTATTCTAGAGTGGATTTAGCGTAAAAAACGAAAAATATTACCTTTTTGCTGCCAATAGATAAAGGATCGCCATTCTGATAGCTACGCCATTTTCTACTTGCTGGAGAATAATTGAATCCTTAGAGTCGGCAACTTCACTGGATATTTCCACGCCTCGATTAATCGGGCCTGGGTGCATGATAACAATTTTTTTACCTGTTTTATCAATAATTTCTTGGTTGATCCCAAAATACTGAGCGTATTCCCGTATAGAAGGGAAAAATTTTATATCCTGCCGCTCTAATTGAATACGTAATAAATTGGCTATATCACACCAAGCCATCGTTTCTTCTACACTATAACTAACCGAGACGCCCAATTTCTCAATATATTTAGGAATCAAGGTTGGAGGACCACAAACTCGGACTTTAGCACCTAGTTTTTGTAAACAGAAAATATTACTCAATGCTACTCGTGAGTGTAGAATATCTCCAAATATGGCAATTTTCTTTCCTTTAAGGTCACCAACTTGTTCACGCATAGAATAGGCATCGAGCAAAGCCTGTGTTGGATGTTCGTGGGTACCATCACCAGCATTGATAATATTGGCGTCGATATGTTGGGATAAAAAATAAGCTGCCCCAGGAGCCGGATGCCGCATGACGACCATATCTACCTTCATGGATAGAATATTATTAACCGTATCTAGCAGCGTTTCTCCTTTCTTAACAGAGGAAGAAGAAGCGGAAAAATTAACCACATCTGCCGAAAGGCGTTTTTCAGCGAGTTCAAAAGATAATCTAGTACGAGTAGAATTTTCAAAAAACAGATTGGCCACCGTGACGTCACGGAGGGAAGGTACTTTCTTGATAGGACGGTTGATGACTTCCTTAAAATTCTCAGCAGTTTCAAAGATCAACCGTATATCAGCTTCGGTTAGATATTTTATACCTAAAACATGTTTGGTACTTAACCCCATCAATTTTCTCTTTTTGAACCAAATAATAAAACCTTATCTGTACCCTCCTCTTCGGCCCATTCTACCCGGACATACGCTTCATCAATCGAATCGACCGTTATACCTACATAATCCGCCCGGATGGGAAGATGACGATTAAATCGACGATCTACTAAAGTCAACATTTCTACTTGAGAAGGACGGCCGTGATCCTGTAAAGCAGACATTGCGGCTTGAATCGTTCGCCCAGTGTAGAGAACATCGTCGACCAGAATTACTTTTTTATTTTCTAAATCAAAATCTATGGAAGTCTTACTAGGATGAAGCGGTTTCTCTCGAAGTCGAAAATCGTCCCGATAAAAAGTAATATCTAGATTACCTGATTGGATAGTATCAATAGCTAAAATTTCTTGAAGTCCGGTTCGGATTCGATGGGCCATGACGACTCCGCTGGTTTGAATACCAATTAGACAAGCGTCTTCGAAATTGTCATAATGCTCAATGAGTTGATGACAAAGTCGTTCTAAGGTGAGGGAAAACCGCTCTTTTTCGAGGATCGTACGGCCTTTTTTCATATGTCGCAAATATAATTAATAATGTAGTAATGAAAAATTTTAATGCCTATCAGAATTTGAAAATTAGTTTAAGACATTAAAGCTGTTTAAAAATGAGGCCATTCATTTTATTCTACTACTAATTTCTTAATCGCGCTCCATTCATTATTCCTCATTTTTAAATAATAAATACCAGATGGCCAATCTTCCGAAAGCGGTATTCTAATATTTTCAGCAGGAGCATCTACCCTATCCTCGTAGACGGTTTGTCCCTGTACATTATATATTTCTACCCTAAAACTTTCTGGAACAAAAGAAAAATCCAACCAACATTCATGATGGGCAGGATTTGGTTGGAGTTCAATATTCTGACTAAAATCTGGCAAACTGGTTCCAACAATAAATTCAGTCGAAGCGGGTGTTCCGGCACTTAGATTCAGATAACTACCACTGGCAGAAAACTCAAGCACAACGGTTCGAATTAAATAAAAGTAGGTACCCGTACTAGGAGGAATATCCGTATAAGTAGTGGCATTTATTGGATTATTATTCAATAATTCGTAATCGCCAAACTGATCGGTAGAACGATAAATATTATAACCTTGAATGTTGATTCCTCCTGCGGGATTCCAATTGATGACTACCGAATTGTCCTCTGACAACGCAAAAGCTGAAGGTGGTGCCACTGCCATATGCATCCGTAAAGATGGATCTCCCATTAAGGCGACATGTACTAATTGTGGGCCATTATCCAAATAAATCCCACCATTCGAACGGCTATTTTGAGTAGCCAAAACCGAAGTACCAATGGGCGCACCGAGTGACATATGGTGAAAGGTCCACGGAGGACTTCCCGCCCAACAATTGGTCAGCGTCAATCCGGACGCCAGAGGAGCACGTAAAAAATTATTGGTATTATCCCAATCACCAAATTGGCTACCAAACAACATGGTAAAAATGGTACTCAATTCGAAATTAGCAAAGTCTTCGGTACTACCAACTCCCTCGGCACTAATATGCGAACCGCTACCACAACCATAAGACCATAGGTAACCCGAAGTAGAGGAAAGCGTGGAAAAATAATCTGTGATGTCTATATTTTCTTCTCCAAACATCGTAGAAAAATTACGCCAGGCACTAGCAGCAGGACCTGCGAAAGAGTTTCCAAAATTATCATCTACCAAAGCCCGACGTGGGATATCGTAAAAAGCATTTCGGTAGAGATGGTTTTTCTGAAAATATTTTTGTAATAATTCAATTTCTGACTCAGCAAAGGCTGGCATATCAAAAAAGTCCACGCGACCTACCGCCAATTCTACGGCAGTTGGAATCGAATCCTGATCAAATTTTCCATCTCCTGGCAAATTGTGATTGTAGGTGAATTGGGCGGAAGTATTGGAGACCACAGAATCTGTCCAAGTACCATCTAGTTCTCCATAATAAACATCAGCAGCCCACGCTCCTTCGTGGTTTTCAAAATGCGTGTCTGGTGCTATTTCACCAGAATAAGGTACTGGTACATGACCAATAATAAAGAGGGAATTTATTTCAGGATGCTCTTGATACAAGGTTTGAATCCGAGAACGAATATCGGTAACTGATTCGGTCATAGCAGCTGTTTCAATATACGTTTTCCATCCATCTCGAATCAAATCTAATTGCAACCGATCAATCTCAGGTGCGATGGGGATTCTGATAGATTCTTCGATCAATAATATAATTCCACCTCGCTTATGAACCGGTGGAAGTTGGTTGCCTGCATAGATATAGCCATAAGCTGGATTTTGAGCGAGGAGTGTTCCAGGCTCCCCAGAGGTAAGGTAAATGGAGTCGGTCGCCACTTCACGAAGCAGATAGCCCGTAGACTGTGGAAACATATCCTGTTTGATGGTCAGCGTCAAGGTTTCGGTCGCAGTTCCATTATCACAAACCGTAAATTCAGTAATATCAGCATCTCCAAAATCATCTCCGTAAGCCAATTCTTGTCCACAACCAGACAGTCGATAGTAGCCAAACCCGAAATCACAGCAAAGACCAATATTAAAGATGTCAGAAAATTCTAAAACAAAGTCCCCACCTGCAGGAACTTCTACAGTTTTGACAATTAAATCAAATTCATATTTGAAGACCGCAAATTCTTTCCCGGTACCAGGAAAGAGTTCCACATCATCAAAACGAGTTGCATTGCCTGGAAGGATCGCGATAGGATCGCCCCAAGTGGTTTCGTGCAGTTCTTTTTGGTAAACTCGGTATTCTGGTGCATTCGGATCAGGGGTCCATTTTAAATGAAAATCACCTCCTTCATCTACCAGTTCTAGTTCGACGGAACGATCCCGGCCATCCTGTGAAGATTGAGAAAACGAAAAAGAAAGACAAAAGCAAAGAAAAAGTAGAATAGTAAAAATACGTATCATGAAATGGGCATTTTAATTCATAAGCAAGTTAGTACTAATTTTGTTTAATCGGAGCAAGATATATGACAAAGTCTTGTCAAAATTGATAAACAAGGTATTCCTAAGGAATACACAATAACCTAAATTACCATGTATTTAATTTTGGAAATAAAAAATAGTTTTCTACATTTGTTAAGCAACACCGTTTCGATGCTTTTTTTCTGAAAGCGACACGTTAATCTTTATCAATTTCTACAAACCATAAATTTTTAGATGATGAAACAACTAATGTTGATTTTAACGGTATTTGCGTGCTTAGAAATGAACGCTCAACAACTTTTTTTTGAAGCTTTTTCGGGATATAATATAACGGCTTATGAATCTTTTGGAGAAGGAAATGAAGGCTATGTCCCTTTGGGTTTTCGGGTAGCAGGAGGATTGGAACATATACAGATAGGAGGAGAATATCGACAAAATATTACCAATCCAAAATTTCAAAGCACAGATAGTCCATTCAGAACAGAAGTAGCCGAAACCTACTATGGAGCCATCTTGCGAGGAAACCTTAGCAAATTACCAGCTTATCGTTTTGGTTTGATTCTAAAAGCAGGTGCTGGGTATTATCAGGGCAAGCAAATGACTTACGAAAATGATGCAATTATCACCGAAAATACGATAGCATACGACAAAACATTCGGATGGAATGCTGGGCTTGGTATATCCGCTCCGATTGCTGGTTTGGTGCACTGGGAAATTGGCTATCAGTTTAATTCAGTTAACCGAGACATTCCAGGAACCGGATCTGTTCAGCAAAACATGAGTTATCATTCTTTTCAAATGGGTTTAAGTTTGAATTTAGTGTTTGGGAATACTGCGAAGCGTTGTCGTAGGGTGATTAGTTCGACGCGGGGGCGATGATGGTATTGAGGAATAGTTGTTTTTTCGCGCAGAGACGTAGAGAACGCAGAGATTTTTTTTGGGTAATCTTCTCTTAGGGTTTCTCATAGTGGCGCAAAGACGCAGAGGTTTTTCGGGTATAGTTTTTTTCGCGCAGTGACGCAGAGAACGCAGAGATTTTTTTGGGTAGTATTCTCTTAGGGTTTCTCGTAGTGGCGCAAAGACGCAGAGGTTTTTTGGGTATAGTTTTTTTTCGCGCAGAGACGCTGAGAACGCTGAAGTTTTTCGGGTATAGTTCTTTTTCGCGCAGAGGCGCAGAGAACGCAGAGATTTTTTTTGGGTAATCTTTTC
>CALFWZ010000117.1 GCA_937928405.1 uncultured Saprospiraceae bacterium | reverse complement strand
AAAAAAAATAAATAAATGGGTTTTCTGTTTCAATTCCAAAATGGTACGATTAAAAGGAGCTATCTGACATTCTTTTTCCGCAGGATTACAGGGTTTCAATTCCAAAATGGTACGATTAAAAGATTAATAAGCTTAATAATAAGCCTACTTCGATGGCGTTTCAATTCCAAAATGGTACGATTAAAAGTTCAGATTCAATGTAAGGCTCCCCCGCTCCCCATTCGTTTCAATTCCAAAATGGTACGATTAAAAGTCTCCTGAATATGCCGTAGCTGGTGCCGTACCCGCGTTTCAATTCCAAAATGGTACGATTAAAAGCACGTTCTAAAAAAGCGCCCCCCGTATCTACTACGAGTTTCAATTCCAAAATGGTACGATTAAAAGACTCAGATTATAAAGAACCAGATTATTATAAATACTGTTTCAATTCCAAAATGGTACGATTAAAAGTATATTCGGTCACGTCTGCACCGTAATCAAGTACGATGTTTCAATTCCAAAATGGTACGATTAAAAGCGAAACAAGAATACTGCCATAGCTAGACGAAAAATTGTTTCAATTCCAAAATGGTACGATTAAAAGCCTGATAGTCGCCTCCCCTATCCTCAGCGGTATAGGGTTTCAATTCCAAAATGGTACGATTAAAAGCCGTTGGGCTCAGATATAAAAATACCTCATTTTCAGGTGTTTACAAAATGTCAAAGAACGTTTTTCGTGCGCCAAAAGCGTCTCTCCTCAATAACACGATCTTTCTCTTTCAGCGACGACTAAGATTTTACCTTTAAAATACGCTTTTTACCGATAAAGAAAGAATCTTATTGCACAAAATATAGCAGTTTTGGAATCAGCGACGACCACTATAGAAAATTATCTAAACTATTTCTTTCTTGACCAATCACTTGTTTTTCTAGCCAATTGCTATTGCGACTGGTAAAAATGATCAGGCTATCGTAATCTTCGTCCATGAGCGACTTCGCTTCGTGGATCAGCGTTTTTAGCTTTAGCTCCGTTAGTTCACCTTCGAAGACAGAATTTTGAATCCAATTCAGATATCGACGACATAATTTAAGCATCTTTCCTACGCGCTTTTCACCCATATCATACACTAATATACAATACATAATTTTTCTTTTTCAAATAGGTTACCACCAAATCTTAAAGGGTTTGTATTCCTTGTCTATCTTTAAGATATACTTGGCAATTTTATAACATTCTAGTTTTACCAAATGCTTATAACTAACTTTTCTATTCAAGTTGCGATGCAAAATCGTTTGCTTGAGTCGTTCTTCAAATAGCCGGATAAATATTTTTCGCCCGCTGTCTTTCAAAAAACAACCATTGACGCCTTTTTCAAAATGGGAGGGCTTAATTTCTTTTTTATTGGTCAACCGAAAGATGGTGCGATCCACTAAAATAGGTTTAAAAATTTCTGCAATGTCCAATGCCAAGGAATAGCGACGAGCGCCAGGTTCATGCAAAAAACTAATCGTTGGATTGAGTTGGGTATGATAGATTTGATCGAGTACCAAACTATAACACATCATATTCCCAAAAGAAATCAACGCATTTATTTCATTAGAAGGCGGTCGCTTGACACGAGCATTCATCTCAAATCCATCTATGATCTCCTCAAATGCTTGATAGTAAGTCTGTCGGCAATTGCCTTCTAGTCCCATCAGCTCTGGTACATCTTGGGTGCCGACTAAATTACTTCGATGTTTTTCTAGTTGATGAATAATCGATCCCATCTCTACTTTTCGTTTATCATAATACCGAACATTTTTCAACATATTAAAACTGGCTCCCTCTACAAATTGTCGAGCTAGATGCATTCTCCGCCGAGATTGTAGATAGGCTCTGGTTTGTTCTACTTGCATCTTTCCAGCTAACAGATATTCTTTTGGAAAAAATGATCCTGTATAGTGTTCGTAATAATCAAAAAAGTGAACTGGAATGCGTTGCTTTCCTAGAAAATTATAGAGGGCACTGTTGGCGTCGATACTTCCAAAGATATACAAGGCTTCGACAGATTCTACCGGAAGGTATTTGGGTGGTGAGGTTTTGCCCATTTCATCTACTGCAATAAATTTTAGCGTATTATCTTTACGAGACATTCGTCCAGGATTGAAGAGGTAGTAGGTTTTTTTCATGCGAGAGGTTTTGAGAAAATGTGAGAATGTGAGAGCGTGAGAGAATGTGAGAGGGTGAGAGATTTTGAGAGGGTGAGAGGCGGGGGAGCTCTTATTTCTTTTTTTGGGTATATTTTTTCATGATTTTTTTCTTAGGTTGTTTTTGATAGAAGAGGTAACTCGAACTATTTCATCAATTTCCTTAAGCAGGCTAGTAATGGTTGCTGGTTTTAATAAATTCAGGTCTTGAATAATTTGTAGCCAATATTCTGTCTCATCCGCTTCTTCGACAACGATACAGATTTTGGCAAATTTTTCATTCTTTGATCGACCTCGACAAAAGGCCCTAAAATTGGCACCAACAGAGGAAGCAGATCGGCTCAGCTGATAACTGATATTTCTCGTTGCAACCGTTGTAGGTAAGGTATCCAGCATCCGATAAATCAGTACCGCAAATGCCCTAGTTCGATCTCGAAATCCATTATTAAATTCTTCGTTTGTCATAAAAAGTATTTTAAAAGTCAAAAAATAATATTTCTGTATTGGACCAGTATAGGTTGTCACCAAAATACGTAAAATTGTGACAAGACCAAAGAAGCGGACAAGACAATACAACCGTTATCCCATCCATTTAAAAAGAAAAATTGCTAAAGAATATTTATCAGGAGTTGCAAGTTAT
>CALFWZ010000116.1 GCA_937928405.1 uncultured Saprospiraceae bacterium | reverse complement strand
GCATTTTCGACAGAATGATTCAAAGTATTTTTATAGTATAAAAATTATTTAATCATTCTTAAAATCAAAGAAAATGGAGTATTCAAAAGAAGAAAAGATCTTAGAACAAGTAGTTGCTGAAGCATGGAGTAACCCAACCTTCAAGCAAGAACTATTGGCCAATCCTCAAAAAGCGGTAAAGGAATTGACTGGTGAAAATTTTAGCTTACCCGCAGGTAAAACACTCGAGGTATGTGACCAAAGTAAGTCTGATGTTTTATATTTAAATATTCCACCGAAGCCTAGTATGGATAATGTAGAACTAACGGAAGAGCAACTAGAAGTAGTTGCAGGAGGAGGAATTCCTGCAGGAATGATCATTGGATGTTTCTGGCCTCCTATTAATATTTGGCCTCCACGTCCAACTTTACCTTCGCTTCCAACTTTACCTCCTTACGAAACAACACCCGTGTCTCGAACCTAAAATTTTGCATAGGACAGGAAAGGCACCTTCAAGTACAAATACTTTAAGGTGCCTTTTTTATTTGTCAGTTTTTTTGGCAATTTCCACAGAATGATTCAATGTAATTTTATTGCATTAAAGATTATCTAATTATTCTGAAATCTAAGAAAATGGAATTGACAAAAGAACAAAAAATTTTACAGCAAGTCCTTTCAGAAGCCTGGCGTAACCCTGCCTTCAAGCAAGAATTAATAGCTGCTCCTGAAGCTGCCATTAAAAAATTAACTGGTGAATCTTTTGAATTACCAAAGGGCAAAAGACTTCAGGTATTCGATCAAAGCAATCCGGATATTATCTGTCTTAACATTCCACAAGAACCAAATATGGATAATGTAGAATTAACAGATGATGAATTAGAATTGGTGGCAGGAGGATTTATAGTGACATTGCTACAAAAAAAAGGAGTTGATTGTTTTTATCCAAGACTACCTCGAAAAGATGGAGGTGGAGTAGCCGGAATGGCCACCGATGCATATAAGTCATAAATAAGATAGATGTAAAAGAGGAATTTGTCTGGTAGTAGATTGGCTGATTTCTCTTATGGTTCTATCATAACATTTCAAAAATATAAATCATGAAAAGAGTACTCTTTATTCTCGGACAAATTAGTGATAACGACATCGAATGGATGATTGAAAATGGGAAAAAACAAACGATCACCCAAGGAGAATTGTTGGTTACTCAAGGAGAAGCGATTGAAAATATTTATATCGTCCTATCAGGTAGTTTTAAAATTTTCAATGAACAAAGCCCAGATTTTAATATTGCCCAAATCGGCTCAGGTGAATTGGTAGGAGAGATGTCTTTCCTCGATGAACGCCCACCATCTGTTTCCGTAATGGCTACAGAAACTTCCAGCGTTTACTGTATTTCCCTTCTTAGAATGAAGCAGAAAATGGAAGTAGACACTAGGTTTGCTGCCCGCTTTTATTATTCGATTGGTTTGTTTTTATCCGATAGATTAAGAAAAACAACAGGAAGATTAGGCTATGGTGCCCTGGAAGAGAATGAAGATGTGGATGAAATCAATATTAATGTATTAAGCCAAGTTGGTCAAGCTGGATCTAGATTCAGTCGAATACTCAACAAATTTGCGGAAAGCTAAAATCTCCTTTATTATGTGGTTACAAAAAATATGCTTCATTGGAATAATGCTACTTGTGTTAAATATTGCCTCTGCTCAGTCGGAGGCTATTCCATGTGATTTATCTAATCTTTATAATATCACTATTACAAAAAGTCCTACGCTGCAACGACAGAATATTCAATACAGAATATCTGAAGTAGAAAAAAAATCGGCGGCTAGTGCTTTTGATTATCAACTATTCTCTGAACTTTCGGTCAACCGATCAAATCAAACCCTTTTTGATTTAGATCCTAGAAAGGATTTGGTGGGAGAACAAATTAGTTCCAATAACTTATCACTTTCCGGAGGAGTACAACGAACCTTTCGGTCGGGAATGAAGGCCAATGCAGGGATAAATTATTCTAGAATTGCGGATAATTTTCCTTTTAACTCTTTTAATGAGAATGTTGGATCTTTTATTTCTGATAACAATACCAGTGTCTCGCTCTCCATCACACAACCTTTGCTGAAAGGAAGAGGAAGAGCGATTACTACTGCCAATGAAAACATGGCAAGGATTGCCATCGAAAGTCAACAACACAATACCAGGTTTATCTCGTCAGGAGAAGTTTTTAATATGGCTATTGGATACTGGCAATATTTGGGAGCAAATAAAGCCTTAGAGATTTATCGGGTGAATGAAGCCAGAGTAGCAAAAGTCTTAGAGATTACCAATGAGTTGGTCAACGCCGATAAAAAACCTTCAAGTGATTTACTTCAGGTTCAGGCCGATTTAAAAGACAAAGAGCGACAAAGTATCCAGGCAGAACAGCAGGTATTTGCAGCTCGTCAAAATCTGGGACGTCGTATTGGTTTAAACACGGCAGAGAGCAACCTGATAGGATTACCGACCAATGAGTTCCCAGATGTGGAAAGTTTTCCTTTAGATATTAGTCTGAAAAATTTTCTGGATTTAGCGTATCAACATCGGTCAGATTTGAAAAGAATAAAAAAGTCACTAGATATACTTTCGATTTCTGTAGATGTAGCCGAAAATAATACAAAGCCACAATTGGATCTAATTGGCTCCTTGAACTATGGTGGAATAGATGCAGGAAACGGAGCACATCGTTTTCTTACTGCTTTAGGTCAGAGAGAAGGGCGTAATTATCAAGTAGGTTTGGGGGTAAGCTACTTATTTCCGGTCAACAATAATTTTGCAGAAGCCAACTTATTGAGTAACCAGCTTCAATACTCCGACCAGGAAATTCAACTTAATAATCAACTTCGTAATATCGAACTAAATGTTAGTATCGCCTACAATAATTTATTGAATACTATAAAAGCGGTCAAAAAATCAAAGCAGTCTTTAGATTATTATGAGGAAGTTTTTAAGAATGAACAATATAAGTTTCAATCGGGGCTAACCACACTGCTTAATCTCATCATTTTACAGGAGCGATTAACTTTTGCTCAATTGGATTATATTCAGAATCAACAACAATTCGCCATTGCGATCAGCAATTTGCGCTACGAAACAGGAACTATATTCTCTTCTGATTTTCATGATGTTATAGCAACAGATAATTTTGGTAATCCAGAAATTTTTTACACCCTACCAAGAGAATAATTTTTTATTAAAATTTTAAACTAAAAAGATATGTCAGCTCCAGGATTTTTTAGAAAAGCAGCCTTAGAAAAACTATCTACTCCAGAGAAGTTGGATCAGTTAATAAAGATCACGAGCCCTAGAGCCTGGATCGCTTTATTAACGATTGCTATTATGATTACTACTGCCGTAAGTTGGGGTATTCTGGGTCGAGTAAAAACAAAAATTAATACTGCCGGAATATTGCAAGGTGGAGAAGTCTATGACATTGTTTCTACGGCTCAAGGGCAATTACTGGATTTGAAAGTAGCTATTGGGGATGAGGTAAAGGAGGGAGATGTGATTGCTATTATTGATCAACCTGAAATGATCCAACAAATTGAAGCATCGGAAGCTTCCTTAAGAGAAAGAAAGTATGAACTCCAGCAACTCATCGCTTTTGGATCAAAGGATACCCAAATTCAAGATGAGTTAATTCAACAACAGCGATTGAGTGTAGAACAACAAATTAAATCTAATGAAAAGAATATCTTGTTTTTAACACAACAATTGGAAACGGACAAAGAGTTACTGGCAAAAGGGTTGATCACCAAGCCACAAGTGGTCAATAGCGAACAACAATTGGAGAATGCTCAAAATCAGATTGAATCTTTAAAAGCCCAATTGGTTCAAACGAATGCGCAAGAATTAAACACTGGTTTTAATCTGGAACAAAGAAAAACGGTGATTAAACAAAGAATTGCTCAAGAGGAAATGCGCTTGAATCAACTAAAAGATCAGTATGAAACGCGAAGTAGTCTTAAAAGTCATCATAGCGGAAAAGTAGTAGAAGTGCTGGCTAACACCGGTGTAGTCGTAGGTGCAGGAACGCCACTTTTTAAATTAAAAAATGAAACAAGTGCCATCGCAAGTGATGGAAAAATAAGAGGGGTACTTTACGTGCCTTCACAAGATGGAAAAAAGATAAAAGTTGGAATGGATGCCCTAGTTGTTCCTGCCACGGTTCAACCACAAGAGCATGGTTATATGAAAGCTAAAGTGACGTATGTTTCTGAATTTCCAGTCACCCAACAGGGAATGATGACTTCTATGGGAAATGATCAATTGGTTCAAGGCATATTGAGAATGGGGGCACCATTTGAAGTTTATGTTGAATTCGAACCGAATCAGGAATCTTATAGTGGCTATAGTTGGACTTCCGCAAACGGACCAGAAGTATTAATCAATGCAGGAACTTCTTGTATGGGAAAAATTACGGTTAAGGAAGAACCACCTATTGCCATGGTCATACCTGCTTTAAAGAAGTTTTTTGATCTCTATTAAATAACAACAGAAAACCACCAGTGATGATAAAGGCAAAAGACAAAAAAGATAAACCAAAAACGGTTGTTGGTAAACGTGTAAAAACACCCACCATTCTACAAATGGAAGGTGTAGAATGTGGTGCAGCAGCATTAGCTATTATCCTCGGTTATTATGGACGACATGTGCCTTTAGAAAAACTTAGAGTAGAATGTGGGGTATCTAGAGATGGTTTAAAAGCGACCAATATCATGAAGGCGGCTCGGTCTTATGGCATGACCACCAAGGGCTATGCAAAGTCTATTGAGAACGTAAAGAAGATGAAATTTCCTGTCATTATATTTTGGAATTTCAATCACTTCTTGGTATTGGAAGGTTTTACAAAAGATAAAGTTTATCTCAGTGATCCTGCGCAAGGAAGATACCATGTGACGCACCAAGAGTTTGATGACTCTTTTACAGGAGTCGTGATTGATATGGTTCCCAACGAAGACTTTGAAAAGGGAAATGAGAAAACGGGTATGCTTCCATCTTTAGGAAGACGAATCACCAATTCAAAACTAAGTCTTGTTTTTATTATTTTGGCTAGTTTGTTTTTAGTAATTCCAGGTTTGGTGATCCCTTCCTTTACCCAAATATTTGTGGATCAGTTTTTAGTCAATAGTCGGGAGAGTTTTGTGATGCCTTTGCTTTTGGCGATGGGAGGTGTACTATTGATTCATTCCTCTTTGATATTTATTCAGCAGTATTATTTACTTCGATTGGAAACGAAATTGGCATTGACTACTTCCAGTAAATTTCTCTGGCATATTTTTCATTTACCAACCTCTTTTTTTACACAACGATCAAGTGGTGATGTCAGTAATCGGGTTTCCTTAAATGATAAAATAGCTCGTTTGTTGAGTGGTGACTTGGCCAATGCCGCCTTGAATGTAGTGGTGGTAATTTTCTATGCCTTGATGATGTTTAGTTATGATGTAGTCTTGACCACGATTGGAATTTGTATAGCGGCTATTAATGTCATTGCACTTCAAATAGTTTCCAAAGCTCGGAAAGATAGCAACCGTAGATTGACTAATGAGAATGGAAAATTGATGGGAAATACCATGTCAGGTATCAGTATGATTGAAACGTTAAAATCAAGTGGAAGAGAAGGTGATTTTTTTACAACCTGGTCTGGGCACTTGGCTAAAGTGATGAATGCGCAACAAGAATTAGGGTGGCTTTCTCTTCGGTTGAATGTAGTTCCACCATTATTAATGTCCGTCAACAACACCATCATTCTGGGAGTAGGTGCACTACGGGTAATGGATGGTGATATGACCATAGGAATGTTGATTGCCTTCTTATATTTGATGAATAATTTTATCAATCCAGTTAATCAATTGGTGGCTGTAGGAAGTATGCTTCAGGAAACCCAAGGAGATATGGATCGGGTGGATGATGTTCTAAATTATGAAGTTGCTGAAGAGTTTACAAGAGAAGAAGTTCCTTTTGAAGAAACAGAAAAAAAGAAATTGATTGGCTCCTTAGAGTTGAAAAATGTAACCTTTGGATACACGCCAACTATGCCCGCACTGATAGAAGATTTTAGTATAAAACTAGCACCAGGAAGTAGAGTCGCATTAGTCGGAGGCTCGGGAAGTGGCAAATCCACCGTTGCTCGATTGATCTCAGGATTGTACGAACCGTGGGAAGGAGAAATTTTATATGATGGCAAAAAAAGAAGTGAACTTCCTCGCCAGGTGCTCAACAATTCAATGGCGGTCATCGATCAGGACATTATGATGTTTCAAGGCTCCATTAAAGAAAATATTTCTTTCTGGGATCACACGATGCCTGAAAATAATATTATCCAAGCAGCAAAAGATGCCATGATTCACGATGTCATTTCTGGTAGAGCAGGTTCGTATGATAGCGCAGTGGCAGAGAAAGGAACCAACTTTAGTGGTGGACAAAGACAGCGAATGGAAATTGCTCGTTCATTATCCCTCAATCCTTCGATTCTATTGATGGACGAAGCAACCAGCGCCCTTGATCCAAAATCGGAAAAAATGGTGATGGATAATATTCGTAAACGAGGTTGTACCTGTTTAATTGTTGCGCACCGACTCAGTACTATCCGAGATTGCGATGAAATTATTGTCATGAAATTTGGGAAAATCGTAGAACGTGGAACACACGAAGAACTAATCGCAATGGAAGGCCTTTATTCAGAATTAATCAGCTCCAAATAAAATAGTTAACTATGAAAAATAGACCATCACAAATACAATTAGGGGCTAATAAACCTTTCTTCCTAGATAAAAATGATAGCTTTTGGGTAGTTGCTTCGGGCGAAGTAGAAATTTTCTACGTACAAATAGATCAGGAGAGAAACCTGAAAAGTTCAAGAAATTATCTATACACGGCCCGGAAAGGTGACATTCTCTTTAGTTTAAAAAAAGGAAATGATTTCGATGAATTTTCACTCATTGCGGTAAGCCCTGAATGCAAATTGATTGAAGTTAATAAATCCTATATTGGCAACTTAAACAAACCTCAATTAAGTGATAAAATTGAGCGTTGGATCAATTCACTTTCTCAAACTATTCATCAAGCCAATAAGCCTAAAATTTATCAGGACATCAAAACTTCGGGAGTCCTGAGTCTAAAAAAAGGGGAAATAGCTTATCCTGCTAAAGGACTTTACTGGGCAACTATAAAGGAAGGAAGTCTTGCTGTATTTGGGGACGAAACGGTAGTAGAGACGAATGAGCACAACAAGAATATTTTATTTCCTCTTAGCAAAGATCTATGGGTAAAAGCTCAAGACAAGAAAACTGAAATCAGACTTTTTGAGACATCAGAAATCGTCTATGATGATATTTCTCTGATGCTTTCTATTCATCATGTTCAAGATTATTTTTTCCAAGAAATAAAAAAGCTGTTTTATCTAAAAGGTGAAAAAGAGGGGAGTATTATTTCTAACAAAAACACCTCAGATAAAGAAGCGATTCAAAGTAGTTTGTCAGGATTAAAATCGATTATTTTTTCTGAAGAAAATAAACAATCGTTTTTAGATATTAATACTAGAAATCCACTGTTAGGAGCTTGTCAATTAATCGGAAAGGAAACGGGATTTGAATTTGTGGAACCGAAATTTATTCGGGATTTCGAGCATAACCTGACAGGACAACTAGATGCGATCATTCAAGTTTCCAATGTGAGGGCTCGAAAGGTGATTCTCCGAGGACGATGGTGGGAAGAAGAGAATGGACATTTGCTAGCATTCACAAGAGATGATAAAGAGCCGGTTGCATTGATTCAAAATCCAAAAGGATTCTACACAATGAAAAATCCCGTAACCAAGACGAGTGAAAAAGTTACGGACGAAATCGCCCAACATCTCGAACCTATCTCGTATATGTTTTTATACGCCTTTGATGAGCAGATGACCTCAATTAGAAAAATTGGAAATTTTGCCATTAAAGGATTAAAGTTGGATGCGACCTATATTATTTTAGCGGCCTTTGCTGGAAGTTTGATAGGATTATTAGTTCCAATTTTATCAGGTATTTTATTTGATGATGTCATTCCTCAAGCAGATAGAAGCTTCTTGTGGGAAGTGTTTGGGATTATGATGGTGATTGCAGTTGTAAAAGCATTGTTGGAATTGGTAAAGGGAATCTTATTATTAAGAGTTGAGACTAAATCCAATATTACCGTACAAGCAGGTTTGATGGATCATTTGCTACGATTACCCGTTACTTTTTATAGAAAATATACCGCAGGTGATTTGACCTTGAGAGCATTAGGTATCAATGCAATTCGGCAGATTTTATCAAGCACTATATTGACGGCCGTCTTAAGTGGGACATTTTCTCTGGTGAATTTGGGGTTATTATTTTGGTACGATTCAAGTTTAGCATGGGTAGGGGTAGCACTGGCAGTAGTTGCCGTTATCATCATCAGTATTTTAGGTTTTTTCAAACTAAGATACGACCGACAATTAGCCGATAATCAAGGAGAGATTCAAGGATTTTTGTTCGAATTCCTTTCTGGAATAAATAAGGTAAGAGTAAGTGGAACAGAAAATCGAGTTTTCTCCCTTTGGGCAAATAAATTCGGTAAGTACAAAGAGCTAGGTTTTAAATCTGGGAACTTCCAAAATTTTGTAGAAGTATTTAAAGGTGCTTATCCTTTATTGACGAGTATTTTCTTCTTTAGTTTTATTTATTATTCGGTCACTCACGCAACTACTGCTGGAGCGGGCATGATTTCGGTGGGTGTTTTTATGGCGTTTATTTCAGCCTTCCGACAGTTTTTAGGAGACTGTTTAAACATGTCTATGAGTCTAATTTCTTCCCTAAATATCATACCGCTCTATGAAAGAGTAAAGCCTATTCTAGAAGAAGCACCCGAATCTTTAGTAGGAAGCGTTGACCCAGGAGAGTTAAGTGGAGCGTTGGAATTTAATTCTGTTTCTTTTCGATATGAACCCGAACAGCCACTTGTTTTAACAGATGTTTCTTTTAAAATCAAACCTGGAGAAATGGTCGCTTTTGTAGGTCCTTCAGGCTCGGGTAAGTCAACCGTTCTTCGTTTGTTATTGGGATTTGAAGAGGCAGAAGTTGGTTCTGTTTATTATGATGGACAAGCGTTTGATTCTTTAAGCAAGGATCTGGTTCGTCGACAGATAGGAGTAGTACTGCAAAATGGTGCCTTAATGGCTGGGAGTATTTACCAAAATATAGTCGGTAGTTCTGAATTGACGCTAGAAGATGCGGAGGCTGCTGCAAAATTGGCTGGCTTGGAAGAAGATATTAAAGCAATGCCGATGGGAATGCATACCGTGATTAGTGAAGGAGGAAGTACTTTCTCAGGAGGACAACGACAACGATTAATGATTGCTCGATCTATCGTTCACAAACCTAGAATGCTTTATATGGATGAAGCCACGAGTGCCCTTGATAATCGAACGCAAAATATTGTTTCTGAAAGTTTAGATAGACTACAAGCTACTCGTATTATTATCGCTCATCGATTGAGTACAATTATCAATGCGGATAGAATTTTTGTGATGGATAAAGGACAAATTGTAGAGTCAGGTACGTATGAGGAATTAATGAAAAATAATGGATTGTTTAGTCAATTAGCAAAACGACAAATCGCTTAAGTACATATTCAAAAAATTATGTGTTAAACGTATTGTTGTGCTTAATAGTTAAATGTTATGGAAACCAAAGTATCAAAATATAATCGTCTCCGATTTTTTACTCCTGAAGACGATTTGATTGATGAACTTTTGGTTTATACTGAAAATTCATTCTTTCGAAAAAATAAAAAATTTGAATACCAAAACTTGGAAGATGAACCTCAAGTTGCTACTTGGGGAAGATATATAGAAGAAGCAAAAAGTATTGGAGTTTTTCGAACCTTAAAAAAATATTTGGTTCAATTTCAATTTCCGATTCAAGAAAATATTAGTCAATCGGAATCATATAAAAACGCGACCTTAAAAGGAATTTCAACAACCAACATGCCTTTAGCGACAGGTTTAATTTTGCAGGAACCTAATAAATTGAAGTTGTCTTTATACCCTTCTTTAGCTGGTAAAATTCCTGTGATTATTGCGGATAATCGATTTGATTTTAAAGCAATTGTTCGATCCTTGACTTATCGAAATGAGCCAAAACCGATGTCTGATTCAATGGGGGCCGCTATGATTCAAGGGTTGAATAATTGGAATAGATTAAGAGAAGCCCTCCGATCTGCTCCGCAAAAAGCAGTGTTGGCAAATAAGGCATTATACCAAGATCGCATGATTGTGTTGAGTAGAATTCCTTATAGCAATGTTTCTGCCAAAGCAATGAATTTGCCAGAAGAAGATTGGTTGGATAAATCTTTAAGTATTCGATTAGAACATGAGTGCGCGCATTATTTCACACTTCGACATTTTGGCAAAATGACGAACAATATGCATGATGAAATTATCGCAGATTATATGGGAATTTGTTCTGTATTACCTCAATTTAATGCGCAGTGGTTTTTACGGTTTATAGGATTGGACCAATATCCTATGCTTAGGAAAGATGGAAGAATTAAAAATTATTTGGGAAATCCACCGATTTCTGAAAAAGCATTTAAACTACTACAAATCATTGTAAAACAAGCTGCCGAAAATATAGAACGATTTGATAGGAAATTAGGAAAATCTGTCGATGACCAAGATCGAAGATGTAGAATGATTTCACTATGTAATTTAAACTTAACTGAGATGGCTTCTAATGATGGTTTTAACCTGCTTTGTGAAGCCTATAATACTTTTCAAGCGAAGATGCGATATGCGAAAGGAAATTCTTAACGAAATAAATATAATTTTAATTAATATTTCTCGTGCCATAAATGTCGAGAGAAGCACGGTATTTCTTGTCAATGAAGAACAAGAAACATTAGATAGTTTGATTTCGCAAGGAATCCATAATAATCTAATTAAAATGTCTTTGGATTGCGGTGTTGCTGGGTTTGTCGCAACTACTGGCAAACCTACATTAGTCAATGATGTTAGTAAAAGCAATTTGTTTAATCCATACTTTGACAGCATTACTGGTTTTCAAACCAAAAAAATATTATGCGTTCCTATCCTGGATGATAATAGTGAAATAGTTGGAGTGCTACAATCACTGAATAAAATTGATGGAAAGTTTAATCAAAAAGATTTAGCCATTCTTCAAAGTTTTGCAGATGTGCTTGCTTTGGCTATCAAAAATGCAAAATTATTTGCCTCCGCCGAAGCCATCAAAAACGATATAGCTACGTTACTAAAAGTTTCTTCTGCCATCAATTCAGAATTAGATCTGACTAATCTCATAAAATTGATCATAACGCAAGCATCAGAAATTACACAGTCTGATCGTAGTAGTTTCTTTTTATTAGACGAAGAAGAGCAAGTACTTTGGACAAAATATGGAGAAGGGCTCGGGAGTGAAATTATTAAAACCAATAAAGGCTTAGCATTTTTTGCCGCAAAAGCTAAACGTCCTTTAATAGAAAATAATCCATACAACAATCCACATTTTGATCGATCTATAGATTCGAGAATGGGCTATAGAACAAAGTCTATGATTTGTGTACCTGTTTTTAATGCTACTGGATATTTAATCGGAGTTATTCAGTCTATCAATAAAAAGAATGGTGTTTTTACCAATAAAGATTTATTTATTCTGAATGGCTTTGCCGCACAAATAAGCATTGCTGTTCAGAATTCTACTTTGTTTGAAGAAATCAATACGATTAAAAATTATTTGGATGTGCTCTTTGAAAATCTAGATAATGGAATCTTGACGATTGATAAAAATGGAATCATTAAAACAGTTAATAAACGATTTTGTGATTTGATCGGGATTTCGCAAGAAGCAATTATTGGGCGATTTTATAAAAATTTAAATCAAAAACATTTTTCCTTCTTAGAAAATAGTGACTACACTTTTAGATCTGGAAATAAATTAAAAAAACAACACGTGGAAAGCATAAATTTGAAAAACCAAAAGTTGGTTTTCAATTTTAATGCGCTTCCTATGAAAGCTAAAAATGGAGATAACCTAGGAGTAATTAATGTCATTCAAGACATTACGGCTGAAGAAAGGGTAAGAGAAAACCTTAATCGATATTTACCTCAGCATGTCATTGATGAAATTATCAATAAAGACGATTTGTCGTTGTTTAATGGGAAATACACAACCTGTTCCATCCTCTTTAGTGATATCAGAAATTTCACTTCAATGACAGAAAGATTACAAGCCTCCGAAATTGTAGAATTTCTAAATAATTATTTTGATATCATGGTAGATTCCATTTTGAACAATAATGGAGTACTTGACAAATTAATTGGAGACGCGATCATGGCAACTTTTGGAATTCCCTATAAAAAGAAAAATGATACGATCAATGCCGCGAATACTGCTATGGAAATGATTGATAATCTTAAGATTTTAGAAAATGTCCAGCGTCAATCTGATGTTAAGATTGGAATTGGAATTGCGACGGGAGATGTTATTTCAGGAAATATTGGTTCTAAAAGTCGATTTGAATGTACCGTGATTGGAGATTCTGTCAACTTAGCTTCAAGATTAGAGAGTCTTACAAAATTTTATGGAACGCCCATACTTATTTGTCAGGCTACTTATAAAAAGATTGCAGATCGTTTTGTTTGCCGTGAAATAGATAGCATCAAAGTGAAAGGAAAACAAATTTCCGAGACCATTTATACGATCGAGAAAGAGTTGGACGTGCCTCCGACTAAAAAAGAAAAAGATTTTATTGACTTATATCATAGTGGCCTAAAAAAGTATCGGCTAAAAGATTTTAACGGAGCTATTGATTCATTTGAAAAAGCATTGTTTTATTTTTCAAATGATAAACCAACTCAAATTTTATTGAAAAGGTGTAAAGATTTTAATTTGTCACCACCTACAAATGACTGGACTGGAACATGGGCTTTTTCTCAAAAATGATTTTTTATGAAATGCAAATTGAACATTTTTTTCATAAGACTTGCCTTGTGCTTTATTGCAGGGGGGCTTGTTTATGGAAGTTCAACTGCCCAACCACAGAATGAATTAGGAAAACCACTCATCAAAACCTTCTCTCCTAAAGTATACAAAGGCTTTCCTCAAATATTTGGTGTCGCCCAAGATACTAGTGGAATTATTTATTTTACTGGAAATGGTATCACGGAATATGATGGCGAAACATGGCGCAAAATTCCACCACTTGGCGTAGTTACCTGGTCAATTGTCTTAGGGAATGATGGTCGAATCTACGTAGGAGGTACAGATGATTTGGGGTATCTAGAAGCGGATTCATTAGGTCAACAGCAATTTATTTCTTTAAAATATTTGCTATCAGAAGAGCATCGGGCATGTGGACAATTAAGACAAGCGGGAGTAGTAAAGAATAAAATATATTTCGCATCCAAGACTGGCTATTTTCTCGAATACGATACCCAATCCAAGGTAATCCAATCATGGAAAAAAGAACCTTTAATTAATATTTTAGGAACGGTCAATGATGAACTATTTTTAGAAATTCCAGAAATAGGATTGGGAACGGTAGTGGGGAACGATTTTCAGCGTATAGCTGGCGGTGATTTTTTTAAGGGAACTTCTTTAGTAAATGTGTTGCCATTTAAAAATGACCAGCTCCTGGTTTGCACTAAAAATAAAGGTTTATTCATTTATAAAAACAATAAATATTTCCCTTTTTCAACAGAGGCTGATAAATTATTAAAAGAATGGAATTACGTCGTTAAAAAATTGCCTGATAATACTTTTGCCATTTCTGTTATCGGACAAGGTATCATCATTTTAGATGAAGAAGGAAAATGGGTACATCATTTAAATAAGCAGGATGGACTTCCTGATGATATTATTCTTTCCATGTTTGCGAGTCCTGGGGGAACACTTTGGTTAGGTTCTGGATCCGGACTTTGTCAAGTAGAAATACTTTCTCCATTTTCGAATTTTAAAATTGATGAAGAAAATAATCCCCTTTTTATTGAGGACATCATTCGATATGAAGACAGACTATATGCTGGTTCAGCAAATCTTAGTGGTTTTTTGTATCTAGATAAAAATGGACAAGTTTTTCGCAAGATGGAAAATTCTCCAAAAGGACTTGTATTTAGTTTTTCAAAAACGGATAATGAATTATTCGGGATGACGAATAAGGGAATTTACCAAATAAAAAATAATACGCTCACCAATATTTTTAAAAATAAGGAAAACTCATCTTCCTTTTTCGCTCACCATGAAAGTAAACTTAAAAAAGGATTATACTTTCTCGGACGTCAAGATGGTTTAGGTATTCTTTATAAAAAGAACGAGCAATATAGTTACGTAGGGAAAAAAGAAGAGATACCTAGTAATATTAAAATTAAATTTTTTCAGGAAAAAGAACCAGGATCCCTTTGGATTGGAACAGAAAGTCAAGGGTTGTGGCACGTTAAATATAAAGAGGATACTGCTACTGCTAATCAAATTATAATTGAAGAGGCATTATCTTATAAACAAACGGTTAACCAAACAGACTTGGGAAGCACTTTCGTTTATCAAATTGATAATGAATTAACCTTTACCGGAGTAGGAGGGATCTATCGTTTCGACCCATTAAAAAAACAAATAATCGTTGATGCCCGCTTTCCCTTACCTGCTCCTAAGTCTGACATTCAAAAAGTGATTTTGGCAGAGAATAATAAAGGAGAGGTATATGCTCATTTTTTATTTTTTAATGGAACCGTAGAGTTAGGGATTTATGAGCAACAAAAGGATCAAAAATATATTTTTAATGCCAAACCTTTTCAAAGACTGCCTAAAGATGAACTCCTAAATGTAGCAAAATTATTTCCTGAAGAAAATGGAGTGCTCTGGATTGTTGGGCAAGATGGAATATTTAAATTTGATGGAGAGAAGAATTTACCTGATAATACTTTTACAATTAAAGTTAGAAGTGTAATTAACGCGGATTCATTATTGTTTTCAGGACATGGTGTACCTAAATCACCTGAATTAAGTTTTAATCAAAACAATATTGAATTTCATTTCATTGCAACCAACCTGAATATAAACGGAGAAAATCAATACCAGACTCAGTTAGAAGGATTTAATGATAAATGGTCAGAATGGTCTGCCAAAACGGGGCGGTCATTCACCAATATCCCAGAAGGTAAATATATTTTTAGAGTAAGAGGGAAATCCCCTTCGGGAGAATTGGGTACAGAAGCTTCGTATACTTTTAAAATATTTCCACCTTGGTGGCGAACATGGTGGGCGTATATTGGATATTTGGTTTTATCTGTGAGTTCATTGTTTTTGTTTAGTCGGTGGAAAAATAGTCGGCTAAGGAAACAGCGAGAAAAGCTACAACAAACGGTAAAGGAAAGAACAAAAGAAATTGCACAAAAGGTAGAAGAGCTTTCTGCCATCAATAGTGTCCAGGAAGGATTGATGGAACAGGTAGATATGGATGGGATTTATCAGCTAGTTGGAGATAAAGTAAAGGAATTATTTAAAGCAGATATTACTTATATCGCTATCTTAGATAAAGTAAAAGCAATGATTCATTTTCCTTATGGATATGGAACTGATTTTTCAGAAATGGAAACAGGACAGGGGGCGACTGCTTATATCATCTCAACCGGAAAACCTTTGTTGATGTCCAAAGAAGTTTCTGATGGTTTTCAAAAACTAAATATTGTGGCAGGCGAAAAAATACCAGCCTCTTTTCTGGGAGTACCTATTCGGTTAGGAAAAGAAATTTTTGGAGTGCTCGGTATTCAAAGTACTACGAAGGGAAATAGGTTCGATACCTCGGATGAAAGGATTTTGGTAACCATTGCTTCTCAAGTTGGAGTAGCGTTGGAAAATGCTCAATTATTTAAAGAAGCAGAAGAGGCTAGGGCAGTGGCGGAAGAAGCAAGTGCAGCTAAAAGTACTTTTCTTTCGACGGTTAGTCATGAATTAAGAACGCCTTTAACCTCTGTAATTGGTTTTGCAAAAATTATTAAAAAAAGATTGGACGAACGCATCCTGCCTTTTGTACAATCAGAAGAAAAGAAAACAACTCGAGCCATAAAACAAGTAAATCAAAATCTAGACGTAGTCATTTCTGAAGGAGAACGATTGACAACGTTGATTAATACTGTTTTGGATTTAGCAAAAATTGAAGCCGGTCGCTTGGATTGGAATATGGAATTGATTCCTATGGAAGGGATTATCAGGCAAGCATCAGCGGCAACCTCCTCTTTATTTGAACAAAAATCTTTACCGCTAAAATTGGATATTGAAGAGGACTTGCCTTTACTGAATGCAGATAAAGATCGGTTAGTTCAAGTCATGATTAATTTGATTTCTAATGCCGTAAAATTTACGGATGAAGGAGGAGTCAAGATTAATGCTTTTCGACAAAATGGTTCTATCGTCGTTGGAGTGAAAGACTCAGGCATAGGAATTTCAAAAGAAGACCTACCAAAAGTTTTTGAAAAATTTAAACAAGTTGGAGATACTTTGACTGATAAACCCAAAGGGACTGGTCTGGGATTACCTATTTGTAAAGAGATTATAGAACATCATAAAGGAGATATTTGGGTAGAAAGTGAGTTTGGAGAGGGCAGTTCCTTTATGTTTAGTATTCCATTAAATCAGAAAGAGAAATTAGTGGAAAAATCATCTGGAAAATTAATTCAAAATAGCAATAGTGTAAAGAATGTTAAACTGTGGAAACCTAGCGATAAAACTGTTTTGGTCGTAGACGATGAGCCAAGTATTAGGAGTTTACTTCGTCAAGAAATTTCAGAAGTAGGTTATCAAGTCAAAGAAGCAATCCATGGAAAAGAAGCAATAGATATGATTCGTGAGGAGAAGCCAGACTTAGTATTGCTGGATTTGATGATGCCAGAGATGAATGGATTTGATGTAGCTGCTATTTTAAAAAATGACCCAAAGACGCAAGATATTCCGATTATAATTGTTTCCGTTATTGATGATCAACAGCGATTTAGTCGACTGGGGATCGATCGATATATTACAAAGCCAATTGATATTGGATTACTGTTAAAAGAGATAGATACATTGATAAAGTAGAAATTATCTGAGTACAGGACAAAAAAATTAAAAAATCATTTTTGAGCCACAACACATGTTCCGGACCCGATTCGGAAGTCACAAAGAAAAAATCCTTAGTGGCTTAGTGACTTTGTGGCATTTTAATTTTGTCTTGTACTTAGAGAAATTATATCAAAAAATAAGCAATTGATTTTCTAGCAAAATAATTTAATTATGAATGATTTAAAATTGTTAATCGTAGATGATGAACCCCATATTAGAATGCTTTTAGAACAAACGCTAGAAGACTTAGAGGATGAAGATGTTGAACTGTTGATTGCCACCAACGGTCAAGAAGCTTACGAAATTATTCAAAAAGAAAAACCACAGTTGGTTTTCCTTGATGTCATGATGCCTAAAATGAATGGCTTTGAAGTTTGCCAAAAAATCAAAATGGATTTGGGAATGGAAGATATCCATATCATTTTACTAACTGCCAAAGGACAAGAAATGGATAAGGAAAAAGGACTTTCAGTTGGTGCCAATGAATATATGACAAAACCTTTTGATCCTGATAGTATTCTTGATAAGGCAATGAACATTCTAGGTGTGAGTTAAAGTCAAATTTTTAAATCCTGAAAAAATATCCCTATGGCTCGTATTAATTTAAAAAAAATCATTCAGAGAGATCAGGAGATGTCCACTATTTTGCAACAGTTAATTGCTCAATCAGGGGAGGTCATTGCGATTGCTGATGAGAAGGGTAAATGGTTGATTGGTACAACTCCTGAAAAGGAAATGCCATTTCAAATCATTGAATTTGAAGGTAGAACGGTAGGAAAAATTTATGGGAATGAAGGGGTAAAACCTATCGCTGATTTAATTCAAGCTTTGGTAAATCGAGAACAGGAGCGAAAAAAACTAGGAAAGGAAGTTTTAGATTTATACAGAGAAGTTAATCTAATGTACAATTTTGCTCAAAAACTAGGAGAGACGATTGACCAAGTAGGGATCGCTCAGTTGACACTGGAAGAAACGAATAACTTAATTTCTGCCACAGGTGGAATGGTGGCATTATCCCAAGATAGAAATCATCCAATTGACTTAATAGCAGCGTTTGGAAGTATAGTTGATCAAGATGATCTTTATAACCAATTGATAGATAAAGAAGCAGCAGGAATTATCAATGATTATAAAACGGTTGATGGAAATATTATTTCAATCCTTTATGCTCCACTGAAAGGCAAGCACCAATCATTAGGAATTATTTTACTATCAAGTGATCAAGGCTATAATTATACGGCAGCAGATCTAAAGCTTCTGTCTACCTTATCTATCCAATCCGCAGCAGCAATTGAAAGTGCTCAACTTTATGAAAAAAATTTAAAAGAAGCAAAAGAAAGAGAAACAGCTATCAGGATTTTACATGAAGCGGCAAGTCGGTTCGTTCCGAATGAATTTATAAAATCTTTAGGCTATGACGAAATTACCCAAGTCACTTTAGGGGATAGTGTGGAAAAAGAAGTGACCGTTTTTTTTAGTGATATTCGAGGCTATACTTCTTTGTCAGAAAAAATGACCCCTTCGGAAACGTTTAAATTTGTTAATGCCTTTAATAATAAAATGGGACCTATTATTTTGCGAAATAGAGGTTTTATTAATCAATATTTGGGAGATGGAATCATGGCTATTTTCCCACACAGCCCTTCTGATGCCTTAAAAGCTGCCGTCGAAATGCACCAAGAATTACAATTGTATAATATCTCCAGGCAACGAAAAAAACGCCCTGAAATTCGCATCGGAATTGGTTTACATACTGGTCCACTTATTATGGGAATAACGGGTGATTATCAAAGAATGGATGCGACTACTATTTCTGATACGGTTAATACTGCCGCAAGAATTGAAAGTCTTACAAAACACTACGGTGTAAATATATTGTTGACAGAAAGCTGTCAATCTAAAATAAGAGAGGAGGTTGCTGATGACTTTCAATTACGTTATCTAGGTAAAGCACAGGTCAAAGGAAAAAACGAGGCAATAAAAATTTATGAATGCTATGATGGAGATCTACCAGAAATTGTCTCTGCTAAAAATGAATATCAAACTGATTTTGAATCTGCCTTATCTGATTTTCACAATCAAAATTTCACACAAGCGGTTGCGGCTCTAGGGCAAATAGTTATAAAGGCTCCTGAAGATAAAACTGCCCGTTTATTTTTCAGTAAAGCGAATGAATTCATGATACAAGGTGTCGAGAAAAAGTGGACCGGAGTTGAGATGATGACGGTAAAATAATCTATAAATACCTGCATTATTTTTCTTTAAAAAGGGTAAACGATGGAGTAAATATTTAGCACTTTTCCTGCTTTTGTCCTAGAATTCAGGTGGGCGATACCATCTAAACAGCCTTGTAGATAGATTAGAATTTCTTTTTCGTTTAAAATTTTATTTCTGTTCAAGTCCTACGGCTTTTGATCGCCTAAAATTCAATTACTCCTCACGCCAACACCCCCGCCGAGTAGCACCACCTCAAACCTTAATAACTAATTTCTATAGATTTTTTTAGAAGACAGTTAGGGTTGTTCCTGATTTTGGTAGTCTAGTAACTAAATTCAATTATAGACTTAATGATTGTTAAACAAAAATCAAAGGACCAACTAGTGCGAACCATTTACTCAATTTTACTATTGCTTTTACTCCCTATTGTATCAGCCTATGCTCAGAAAAAACACGCTTTTTTTTTGAGTACAGGGTATACAAATAATACATCTATTAAGTTAAAAGGGCAGACGATTGGAAATTCACAAGGCTATTTATTTACGCTTGGTGGTGTAAAGAAACTCATTTCTTATAAAGATCATTCTTTTGAATTGGGTTTTGCGCTGAAAACTATTTTTACTTCGGGACAAATAGATGATCTTCAGTTTAATGCGTCTACGTTACGAGTAACGGTTCCGGTACGATTCGTCTTTTCAGTTGCTGAAAAATGGCAACTGGCAACAGGTTTTATTATTCAAAATAATGAAGATTTAAATACCCTTGATTGGAAATTAAGAAATAAATATGATTGGAGATATGATGTTTTTGGAGAAATAAAATTCTTTTTCAAAAAGGATTGGTTTTTGACAACCTCCGGGAATTTTAATCTAAAAAAAATGCCAGATCCTTTTTTTATCAATGATCCTAAAGCTGCTTTTTCAATTGGCATTGGAAAAAATATTTTAATTGTCAATAAAAGGAAAAAGGCTCGAAAAGAAAAAAGAAGACTAAAACGAAAAAACAAAAAAAATAAGCTATGAAACAATTATCATTTTTACTGCTAGCGGTTTTATGTTTTGGATGTTCGAAATACAATATGGATGAAACCTTGTTGCCTACTGAGATACCATCCAATTTGCCGATCATCCAGATCGCGGTTGATGCGGATGAATTTGAGGAGATGTACGAAAAGACGGACGAAGAGATAGAGATTAAGGGAAAATTTAGTTTGTTTAGAGACAATGAATTATTAATAGAAAACGAAAAAGTAGAACTGGAACTAAAAGGTAGATTTTCGATTAGGTTTCCGTTGAAGACCTTAGGGGTAAAATTCGATGACAAGTATGATAACCGAGATCGTTCTTTAATTAATCCAAAAAAAGTTTTACCGCATCATAGCATCGACAAAATTAAAGCGATTCGATTGCGGAATTCAGGTAATGATTTTGAAAATACAATGTTAAAAGATTTGAGTATCACCCAACTGGCCATCCAGGCAGGATTGGATATCGATTTGACTTATGGAGAACCAGTATTGGTTTATATCAATGAAGAATTCTATGGTCTAATGAATTTGCGAACAGAAGCCAATACCAACGGGATGGCTGGACTCAATGAAGCGAAAAAAAGCGACGTTACCTTAGCTAAGATCACCACGCAGGAGTTAATCAAAAAGGATGGTGACTTCGATCGAATAGATGCATTGCTAGAAGCCATTAAAGATAAAAATATTGCTTATCTAAAAAGTGAAATCGACCTCAACAGTTTTATTGATTATATGGTATTTCAATCCTATATTGGCAATACCGATTGGCCTCATAATAATGCTCGGTTTTATGCCATCAATGAAGGGAAGTTTAGATTTGTATTATTTGATTTAGACAATGCAAGTCGATTAAAAATTGAACAATCACCTTTGAAGTTGATCGATAATTTTTGGCGTTCAAATGTTTTAGGCAACTTATTTATGGCACTTTATGAGGACGAAAACGATGATACTTTTCAAAATGAATTTCTGGAACGCTATAGAGCACTCCTGCAAAGTGGAAATATTGCTGCTGATAAATTGGAGGAAATTGTCGACGAAAATACGGAACGGATAGCCGTAGAAATAGAATACCAAATTGCTAAATACAACGCTCCACGAACAACGCTAGAGTGGCAAATTGAGTTGGATAAAATGATGATTTTATTCCGAGAACGTGAAGCTGCGGTTAGAAAACATATGGAGTGATTGTAGGATTGAAGGGAAGGTCTAATCATCCTTACTATAAATAAATTGGAAGAAGTAGTGCTCACTAAAGCCTTTTCCCCCCTTGGCACAAACATTGCCCCTTTAAGGTATTCACCACTTACCACTGCTATGCTAAAACAATTAACATACAAGCAAAAAACCAAGGCCTTATTCTTTGGCTCGGTGCTGTTATTGGCGCTGATATATACCGTCAGTATCAAGCGAACGCTAAACTTACATCGGGACATTCGTATCTTGACCAGTAAGTCGGCACAAGCGGTGGAGGCCCCGGTACAGATAAAGAAAATTCGAAGAGAGTTGGATCAGCTGCAAGGAAATACCTTTAATCTTAATAATAAAGAAGCGTTATTGGGAGAGATCACTCGATTTTGTGAAAAAAATAACCTGTTGATTGTCAATTTACCGGTTGCTAGTACTTATGAAGAAGGTAATTACGAGGTAGAAAGTAGAGCACTTGACGTGCAAGGTGGCTTTAAGGATATTTTAGAATTGGTCTATTTGATTGAATATCAAAAATCGCTTGGAGTGGTCAGTTCATTACGTTTTGTAACGAAAAAAGATCCGAGAACTAAAAAGAAACGATTAACAGGACATTTGGTCTTAAGAAGTATTAATCAGTAGTATGATGTTTTTAACAGATGTTTTGCGCTGGTTTAAGGCACTGTTTTTGAACTATTCTAATATTGTTCCTATAAAATTAAATAATGCTAATTAGGTTTTGTTTTCTAAGTCTGGTTTTATTGGTCGTTTTTGGATGTACGGATGTCCTAGAACAAGACTTGGACGGAGATCAGGTGGTCTTATTGGCTCCTGCTGACAACTTGGTTACGACCAATGTTGCACAGGTTTTTTGGTGGGAAGCTTCGGATGAGGTTACTGGATATCGTATCCGTGTAGTAAGTCCTAGTTTTGATTCCATTGCCAGCTTGGTAATTGATGATCAGATTACGGAAGGGGTGACTTATGAAACGACGTTACCTGCGGGTGTTTACCAATGGACCGTAGTGGGAACAAATAGCTTTAGCGAGACAACACCCATTATTAGAAATTTAACCGTACTCGATGATTCAACACAAAATTTGCTTACTCAAACAGTGTTACTCGTCGGACCAGAAGATGATCTATCGCAGCGTGATTCAATAGTGTCTTTCTTCTGGCAAGAGTTGGAGGTAGCGACTAATTATCGTATCCAGATTGCAACACCCGATTTTTCTAATAGCGCTTTTATTGTCGAAGATGTTCTTGTGGAAAGTGATAATTATGAGACGACGTTAGCAGAAGGTGACTATCAGTGGCGAGTGAGAGGGGAAAATGAAACGAGTGTTACGCCTTACTCAACACGTACTTTTAATATCGATAATTCTGACCCTGCCGCTCCTATTCTTAATACGCCGAATGATCGAGATACCGTTTCAACTCCAGTCTTTTTAAGTTGGTCAATAGATGAATCTTCTTCTCAAGATACCTTATATATTTATTCGGATTCTCTTTTAAATAATTTGGTGTTACAGATTGGACTGACGGAAACTAGTTATACTTTTATGAATGGAGTATTAGAAAGATACTTTTGGCGTTTGCGATCGGTAGATGCAGCTGGAAATCTAAGTCCCTTTAGTTCCGTTCGATCTTTTTATTTAAATTAGAAATAACCCACCGCTCCTCGTTTTCTTCCCCTTGCACTTCCCCTGGTAATTATAAGTTGATTTTAAATTGAAAACAGTTGTATTGCTGTTGGACTAATGAATATAGTTTGAAAGTAGATTGGCTTTGATGGTCGATCTATATAGACATAACCTAAAAATAATACCATGGAAAAGAAGAGCACCAAACTCTTTTTGGGAATTCTACTTTTGTCAGTATGGAGTATCTTTGGCTATCGCATGTATGAGCGAAAAAATAAAGCCAATATCACATATCCAATGGCAAATATTCCTGAACATAAAGCTACCGCCACTGAGCGAGAAGCCTTTGCTTTATTGTTGAACTATAAAGATCCTTTTCTTGCTGAACGATCTAATCGGTCTCGAAAAACGAATACTTCCGTTTTGCCGAAGCCTCAGGCAGTGACGAGTAAGCATAATCGGAAGGCTAAGAAGGTAGAGAAAAAGAAAGAAGTGCCATTTCCTAAAATTGAATATAAGGGAAATGTCAAAATGGTGAATGGTCAACAAAAAGCGATTGTTAAAATGGATAATGATATCCACCATTGGAGATCCGGAGAAAGGAAAGATGACTTGTTGTTGGAAAGGATATTTGAAGATTCTATTCAGATGCGATTTCAGGATATTGTTGAGGTGATTGTTAAAGCTGAATAGTAATTTCTGTTTCAAATTTACCTGCTTCGTTTTGTAGTTCCTGATAATTAATATGGGTTACTTTCGCAATCCAGGGTAAGACTTTGAGATTGGTGATCCAATCATTGTATCGAATACTATTGTTTGACTTTCCTTTGATCATGATTTTTTGATAATCATAATCAACTAACTTATCTTTTTTTAGCAACTTCTTTTGTTTTTTTTCTGGGAAAATTATCAGCTCTTCTAGGGATATTCCTTTGGGGATTGAACTGCCAAGTTGATCCGCATAGTAAGAAGATTTACTATATCCATTTAGTCGAGTATTCTTCAAAAATAAACGTTGTTGAGAGAGGGAATTACGCATGGAATCAAGCTGTGAAAATTGATCTTGATATATATAAATCGTTTTTTGTAAATCTGCTTTTTTATCTTTAAAATTATAAAAGCATAAAGTATTTAAAACCAATAAACTCATCACTACGCCACCCGCGACTAGTTTACCTTTATTAAAAAGATTAGCCCAGAGATATTCTTCTTTAATCTCTTTGGTTATAGCGTAGTCTATCGTCATCTTTGTTAGTAAAGAGAAAGCGGCAGCATAGGCACTTACTAGAGCGGTGGAAACTTGATCGTCTCCGATGGACAGTTTTTTCGGATAATTTTCAACGACCTTCCTTTTTTCAAAAGAGGTAATTATATTAGATATACCGTCAAAATTAATAAGCTGGAAATCTGTTGCTATTTGATCCGTATTTTCAATAAATGAAATAATATTTTTTATATGAAAATTTCCGACAGCAATCGCAACAGGCCATTGCCCCAAAGATTTGAATAACTTAAGTTGTTCTTCAATAATATTTTTACGAATAATACTTACTAATAGATTACTGCCATTCTCTGTTTTTTGAATGATAAAATCTTTTGCATTGGCATTAGGAAGTATTTGTCCTATGATCTCTTGGTTTGAAAAAGAAAGAGCGGTTAATGATCGATGTAAAATTCCATAACCATTTACTAATAAAATTAAGGGAGTGCGAGGTTTAATCGTTACTAGAACAGCCTCCAAGTTTTCGGTAGCCTCTACGGTATTCGTAATAGTAATTTCTCCTTTTGCTAGCTTTAATCCAATTTGACGATAGCGTATAAGTTTTCCCTGTAACTGTATTTCTACACAGGAACAATGCTTGTATCCACTAATTTTTTCTTTGAATTTATCTAACATTTTAAGCTTAGTAGATGATAGTCGGTTTTACAAAAATCAATAATTTGGATTTACTTTTGGCTTTTCTTCGTTTACTAAATAACCATTTTATGATTGGAATTCTAGCTAAAAAAGGAACACCAGTTCCACTGTCTGAAACCTCTTTATTTTCTAATCCACCGAGTACAATCATTTCTTCGTTGAGTATTCTAATATTAGAATTAAATGTTCGGTTAACTTGCGGTGGAGGAGCATTGGTTTGTAACTGACCTATAAAATCTGATTGATTTACTTCTATTTCTAGTGTGACATATTCATCACCAGAAACGATCGGATTGATACGAATAGAAAAATCCGCATTGACTGATTCAAAGGTTCGATCTTGTAAGGAGATTGGATTTTGATTTCCTTGCAGTGTTGTTCTCTCTCTTAGATAATATCTTGTTTCTCCTAAGGAGAAGGTTGCTTCTTGACCGTTTAAGGTAGAAAGTCTAGGTTTTGATCTTACATTTATATAACCATTGTCTTCTACTGCTTGTAGGTTTGCATAGAAGTTAGGGCTTACTCTCCCGATGTTTACGATACCGTTGCCAGCAAGAACACCTAGTAATCTATTAACGGCTTTGGCACTAAAGGTAAAATCAACACCTGGATAAACTTGCCCACCTGCTTGTACTGGCTGATCGGCTAGTCCGGCTTCAAAACCAATCCTGGTTTCACGGTTATGCTGTACATTGACAATCAACAATTCAATCATGACGACTGGAACAGATTTGTCAATATCATTAATAAAATGTTGTAAGTTTTCTAATCCACTTACCGGTCCACTGGCAATCAAAGAATTGAGATCGATAAATTCTTTAACTTCTAACCCTTGTAAAATATCAGCGGGAATACTCGTAATAAGCTCTTTGACAGAACGATGTTGTAATTGAATAACTTTTGTTTCTTTAAACGAGTCTGAGGTTCCATCACCGATGAGGTATAGATTGTTTTCTTTTTTGTAGCCATACTTTGGCGCTTTCAGCATGGTATTTAAAAACTCTTCGTAAGTAACTTCTTTTAGGTCTAGCGTGATCGGATCTTTAAGTTCGTTAAAGAGAAAATAATTTTCGTTTGCGCTATTGGAAACCTCATTAATGATATTCATCATGGGAGCGTTCTCCGCTTGGATATTCAGGCGTTTTTGTCCATCTTTGGTTTTGGTGGTTTCTACGTAAATATCCGCTCCGCTATTATTTTTTTTCTTACTAGACTTCTTACTTCGAGAAGATTTTTTTCTGGACCCTTTTTTAGTATTGGATTCGGATTCTTCTGCCTCTGCAGTTTTAGTATTTCCTTTTTTATCAGTTAAAATATAAAATCCTTTTTCATCTTTTACTACCATGATATCGTTTCTAAGCGCAAATTGATTCAATGCGTCTTCGAATTTGGTGTTCCCCACAAATCCACTAACCGCCATATTGCTAATACTTTTGGCACTAATGACATTTTTTCCAGATAATTTACTAATCACCCGTAATACTTCGTCAAGTGTATCTCGTTTGAGGTTCAGAGTTAAATTATCATTGTAATCATTATAGGAGATGTCTAGTTGCTTTTCTGGTTGTTTTTCTGGAGGTGTATCGTATGGAATTAGTGAAATGATAGAGCCGGAAAAGGTAAGGTCTAAGTCGTAAAATTTGCAGAGGTGTAAAAGGATGTCTTTGGGACGAGTATCTGCAAAGTTGGTGATTACTTTTTTGTCGATTCTTGGATCGATGGTTAAGTTAATTTTTGATTCTTTAGAAAAGGCCATCGCGAACTCTTGGATGGTTCCAGTCAGAGAGATATCAATTAGACTATTTATTTTGGGATTGTTAAAGGCATATTCTTCTAAGTTCATTTCCAATTGTTGGAAACGATCTATTATGGGAGTAGTTTGCTGACCATCCAGTCGAATGATTACGAATAATAGTAGGAAAATTAAAAGGGAGGTTTTTCTCACAATGGATCTATATTAATTATCTATATTTGTATATATCAAAATATAAGCCAAAACAAAATGTGAGCTATTTGTTAGCTAGAAGCCAAAATCGGATAAACCTCTTCGGGAGCAGTAAGTCCTGCTGATATTAATTTTAATGCGTTATCTGCCAAAGAGGCATGGCCTTTTTCTAATAAAATATGTTTTACATTCATATCCGTCTGCTTGATATGCATACTCAAAATTTCGTCAATAGGAATGATTTCATAAATGGCTTTTCTACCTCGATATCCTGTGTAGAAACAGTCTTCGCACCCATTTGCGATATAATAGGTTTTTAGATCATCTGGTGTTTTAAACCCTCTAGGAAAAGCTTTTTTATCACAAGAAGTCTCCGTTTTACAACTATTGCATAACAATCGAACCAGCCTTTGTGCAACTGCCGCGTTTAGTGTATCTGCTAATAAATAACTAGGGATGCCCATATCTACCAATCGTGCGACAATCCCCCAAGCAGAATTAGTATGAATCGTAGATAATACCAAATGTCCGGTAAGAGAAGCTCTGATCGCCATTTCTGCGGTTGCTTTATCTCGAATTTCTCCCACCATGATGATATCTGGATCTTGCCGTAAAAAAGTACGCATAGCTGCTGGAAAATCTAGTCCAATATTTTCTTTTAGTTGTACCTGATTAATGCCTTCTAATGTGTACTCAATAGGGTCTTCAATAGTCAAAATATTTCGAATACTCTTGTTGAGTAATTGTAAAGTAGCATAAAGCGTGGTCGTCTTTCCAGAACCAGTTGGTCCGCTTACCAATACGATACCACTAGGACGATGTACACTTTCCATATATATCTGTAAATCCGATTTGCTAAAACCCAACTGCTCCATCGATATATCTAGATTGTCACTTCCAAGAATACGGAGAACGATCTTTTCTCCATGCAGGGTAGGGAGTACGGAAACCCGTAAATCCAACTGACCTACTAGCTCATGCTTTATAAAAATTCTTCCATCCTGAGGTAATCGTTTCTCTGAAATATCAAGACTAGATTGAATTTTTATTTTATTGACGAGACTGGGATATTTTTTTATATCAATATTGTATCGCTCTACTAGTTTTCCATCAATTCGTACTCGAATCCTTGCTTTATGTTCGTAAGGTTCCAAGTGGATATCACTGCTATTCAACATCTTAGCTTCCTTAATCAGATTGTTGAGTATATTTTGGCTATCATTAATATCGAAACCAGTCGCCGCAGGTTGACTGCGGCTATCAGCTGGTTTTCGGTAATACTGTGCAATTGATTTCTTTAGTTCATCGGTTGGTGCGATTTCTAAAACAACAGGAATGCCTAATAAGACTTCTAGCTCTTCTTCTAAGGATTCATTATAGTGTTCTTTTGAGATATAACACCTGATTTCTGTGGCTGATCTAGCATATGGAAGCAGTAAATAATGCCAAGCTTGCTGGGTGCTGATACTTTGAATTATATCCGTAGGAATTGCTAAGTCATTCATAGATGAATTTTTCTTGTTTCAAAGGTGAATACCTTAATAGGTCTAGTTGATTAGAATAAGAAAAAGCTATTTTGAGGATATTCTAAAAATAAGAATAAAAGGAGAAAAATAGACATACATCCTGCTAGCGGGATGGTCTCTAATTTTTTTAGCCAGAATTTTTGAATCAATAAAAATCCAATCAAACTCCCCAGTAAACTAATTACAAAGAAGGCCAAGAATAAAGTAGGTTTAAAAAGCAGGCATAGTGGAATGAAAAATAGGATGTCGCCAAGTCCGATTTGGGCATCTACGATATTTACTAAGCGTTTATTTTTGATACTGAAATAAGCGGTTAATCCTGCTATTTGTATAAAAAGAAAACCAAAGTTTGCAAAAATATCACTAGTTGGAGCCGTAGAATAGCAATAGGCAAAAATGCCAAGCAGTACCAACCAGTACCAATGGATGGCACGAAAGCGAAAATCTTCATAGATAATCGCCGCTAAGGTTCCAATTATTAAGTAAGCTGCCATTAATCTGGAGTTACCTCGGTTAAGTTTCCTTCTTGGTTGATCTCCCAAATATTGATGGTGCCATCATTGTCAAAGTCAGCAATCGCTGTAGCTCGAGCAATAAATCCATTTTCGGATGCCTGATCAATCGTATAATAATATCTGGCGTCTCCATTTTCTTTTAAGGTTTTAGGAGCAGTGTAACCAATTTCTTCTAGATTGGCTGCATATTTAAAGTGCTTTTGGTAGAATGTTTGCTGTCTAGATTGTAGATACTTTAATTGGTTTTGTGCTTCAATTGCGTAGGCATCTCCAAATAAGTCGTCAAAAACAGGTAGGGCAATTAACATTAATACGCCAATAATTACCAATACAACCATCAATTCCGTTAGCGTAAATGCCTTTAGCTTAGCGTTTTTAATTCGGTTTCTCATAATAGTTTGATTAAATTATAAATAATGTTACAAGCCAGAGCGCTGATATATGCGGTGGTAGTCTCTTTGTTAATCGCAATAGTGAGCAGTTTGTTAGTGAGCTTGTCTTATCTTTTTAGAGTGCAACAAATAGACCAATTTTCTATTCAACAATCTATCAGAAATATAAACGCTGGGATTACTTTATTGCTAGAGGATGAGCATAAAATCTATAACTGGAAGTCACAGCCTTTATTTTCTGAAGGACAGGATCGGGTAGTGATTAGAAGAATGAATTGGGGGTTATTCGACGTAGGCTTAGTTCGTTCACTGACAACTACTTCGATGGGAATTGATACCTTGGAAAAGTCTTTTGTGATTGGTGTTGCTCCCGAAAATCTACCATCATATGCACTATATATGAAGGACTTGAATAGTCCACTCAAAGTAGCTGGTTCGACAAAAATCTATGGAAACTGTTATTTGCCGAAAGGAAAATACGAAAAAGGACATATCAATGCAAAGGGAGCTAGTCATGGTAAACCTATTGAGGGAAAGATTTTTGCGGCTAAAAAATTCCCCCCTAGAGTGATTGATAATCGAATAAAAGGATTGGTGGATAATTTTACGCAAAGGCCATCAGATAGAAAATTACCCAATTATATCAATCGTTCCTTTACAAAGGAGACCTTATTCTTTTTTGGAGGGATGCTCGAATTAGACAAAAAGCAAATAAAAGGAAATGTAATCATTGTTGCTGATAAAATTAAAATCACTAGTTCTACTAACTTAGAACACGTTATGTTATTTGCCAACGAAATAGAGATTGATGATAGATTTAAAGGGAATTTACAGGCGTATGCACTTCAAAAAATAACAGTTGGAAAAGATTGCCATTTAACCTATCCTTCTGTGTTGGGTACGATTAGAAAAGGAGATAATATCGCTGGAGCCAGTTTATTAGTGGAACCCAATACTTTGGTAGAAGGTGTGGTTTTTTCTAAAGAGATGAAATACTTACAAAAGAAATCACAAATGAAAATCGATGATCGGGCAGAAGTTAGAGGGCAGATATATTGTGAAGGAAGTTTAGATTTGAGAGGTACCACTACTGGTTCGGTACTAACACACCTCTTTTCAGTTAAGACCAGTGCGGCAGTTAACGATCATTTTATTTTAGATGGAAACATCAATCGAGCAAAATTACCTACGGCCTTTGTTGGTCCAATTATTTCTGATACAAAGAAAAAATACGCAGTTGCTAAATGGATCAATTAAAAGGAAAAATAATAAACACCTCACTTCAAGGTAGCTCAATTGTTGAAACGATCACGGCACTCCTGATTATTGTTATTTCTTTTGGTGCGGGAATGAGTATATATTTAAACGTCATTACCAATGAACAGACGATTAGTAAGACAAAAGCAAATATTATCTTAGAAACCGTGATGACGGAGACGATAGAGCAGCAGCGATATCTCGACGAAACGATCCAACTTCATGGTCTGATAATTGAGCGGGCTATCTCTGTTTTTACGGCAGAGGAAAGTCATAGAATTTGTGCGATTACTGCCTATCATCAAAACGGTCAGAAAATCCATTCGATTAAACGTGTAATCCCTGTATTAGAATGAAAAAAATCCCTGCCTATACGATTGTTGAATTGATGGTAGTGTGTATACTGACTACTTTTGTCGTCATTATCGCGATGCAGTGTATTCGGTTGATGAATACCCAATATGAAAACTATGAAAAAAATCAAGCATCATATCGAGCACTTGGCGACTTAAATAGTCTTTTGCGTAGAGATAATTTAGGAGCACATCGTGTACTTAGAAGCGCCAAGGTTTTGACATTCGAAATGGATACGATCACTATTCAGTATCACCTGAATAAAGATTTTATTATTCGCACACCATTATTGAACACCATTCGGCCAGATACTTTTCGTATGGGGGTAAGGACCATAAATACCTTATTCCAAAAGGAATCTATAACTAGAGGTTTGGTGGACTATATTGATTTGGGCTTATTTTTTGATGAAATGGAACTAAGAATCAGCTTGCAAAAACAATACAGTGCCGCAGAACTGATGAATACCCAAGCCTATGCCCGTTAGTATCAAAGAATATAAGAAGGACGCAAAAGTAGCCGTTGTACCAGTTAAGTCGGGTACAAAGCAGGAATCTATTTTCACTAAGGACATAAAGTTGTTTGGTGGCAGTATCGGTATGAAATTTCGGGAACAGTTATACTCAGAGTTAGGGGTTTTACTCTATTCAGGGTTAGATATCCAAACGGCTTTTAAGCTGATTGGTGAAAGCCAACGAAAGCTCGTTCATAAGGAATTAATTGATTCATTGCTAGCGGGAATCATGGATGGACATGCACTTTCTGAGTCTATGCAAAAGAGTGGAAGTTTTTCTGATTACGAAGTTTTTAGTATTCAGATTGGAGAAGAAAGTGGAAAACTATTGCAGGTTCTAGAAGAGTTAAGTCTATTCTATGAAAAGTCTATCAAGTATCGACAACAATTAGTAGGCGCATTGGCTTATCCAGGATTTGTCATCGGATTTGCTTTTTTAGTAGTCTTCTTTTTATTGAAATTTCTGGTGCCTATGTTTGCGGATATTTATGCGCGATTTGACGGAGACCTACCAGCAGTGACGCAGTTTATTATTACTTGTTCGGAGTGGATGGAGAAGAATATCTATTATCTTATCTTTGGTGTCGGGACGATGATCACAGCTATATACACCCAGCGAGAAAAAGATACTGTACGAAATATAGGTGCTAAAACATTATTGGGAATGCCCATCTTTGGAGGTATTTATCGGCAGATATTTCTCGCACGATTTGCGCAAGCGATGTATTTTTTATTGGGAGCAAATGTTCCCTTACTAAAGACGGTAGGGTTAGTCAAACAAATGGTTGGCTTTTATCCTATCGAACAAGCATTGATGCAAGCAGAACAAGATATTTTAGCTGGAGAAATGCTAAATAAGACCTTAAATAAGTCTGGCTTTTTTCCTTCTAGGTTAATTGCATTATTGAAAGTTGGCGAAGAAGCTAGTAATCTGGATGAGATGTTTAAGAAAGTTGCTAATGAATATAACAAAGAAGTAGAACGCAAAACTGCGACCATTGGTAGTTTAATCGAACCCGTATTAATCGTCTGTTTAGGTGGACTTGTAGGATTTATTTTAGTAGCGATGTACTTACCACTTTTCCAGTTGAGTGTGGGAGTAGGGAATTAATTTTTCTTCTTTTTAGACTTTTTCTTTTTTTGCTCTTTTTTCGATTTGTCTTTTGATTTCTTTTTATCCTTCTTCTTTTTTGTCTTCCCTTCTTTTCTGTCTTTCTCCTCTTTTAAAATCCCTTTGCGGTATTTTAATACGGTTATTTTTCCATCCTGAATTTGCCGAATCTTTCCGTGGTATTCATTCTTTTTATATTTTCCAGAGACGATGAGTTTACCACTGTCATCAAATTGTTGAAATCGCCCCTGCTTTTTTCCATGTTTCCAACGAACGATACTCGATAAACTTCCATTGGTGTTCCATTCTTCCCAAGTTCCAACTTTGAGTCCGTGTTTAAATCGACCAGATTTTAGTAATTGGCCATTTTCTAGGGTGGTTTCAGTTCTTCCCTCTAATAGATAGCCAGTATAACCTCCTGTAGAACTATGGATCTTACCTTTATTATAATAATGATATTCTTTGTTTCGACAGGTGTTGATCTCCTTTTGCTCCAGTAAGTCTATATAGGATTTGGTCGTGATTTTATGCTGTGTATACTGAATGGCATGGTTGTGCTCATCTTGGGAAAACCCAAAAAGAGGTGTTATAACAAAAAAAATATAAGTTAGGATTCTTTTATACATAATTATTTTATTATAGACTATGTACATACATTGACAATACTTATACCAAAATGTCGATACGATGCTGTTGTTTAGATGACGCATAGTTTACATTTTATAGAATAAAAGGAAAATGTCAAACTTTAACACATATAAAATGCTAAATATATTTAATTGTTATTTAGTTGTTTACATATATATATAATTTCAATTTGTCCTTTTTCTTTAAGAAAGTATAACATTGTTAATTCATTGATTGAAACATTTTGAAAGTCGCTTCCGTAAATTGAATGGCAAACAAATTCACAGAATTAAAATACACTATTGTTTTTTATGTGTTGCTAAGAATACTACCCCGAGAAGTATTTAATTCTCTTCTTTAACTTTTCTTTTTTCAATTTTCCTATTTACCCATTAGGAAACGTAAGAATTATAGAAATTAGGTAGTTGTTCTTAACTACTTAGTGCATTTAGTTTTACCCATAGTAGCAAAAAATTATTTAAAGGATACCTGAGATTTATCTATTATCCAAATAGTAAATTTTAATGGTACCTCTACCATCAGATAAGCCTTTAACGTGTCAGTTATATTGTTTTTTATCTTTTACGAAGGATGAGAAATCAATAATTCTCTTCCAATAAACATCTAAAGTATTTAAATAATGAAATATTTAATCTGTTTTTTCTTCTCTTTTTGTCTTGCAATTTCTGCTTTTAGTCAACCTGGTAATCTTCTTCCGGTAGGAAATTGGACGGTAGGCAGTGGTAGTGTTTCACCATTTACCGCAGTTGGAGGATCGGTTGCAAGTACTTATAATCAACGTTTTCTTGATGATAATCCTTTTGCTATTGAGACGATAATTTGGGAGGTAAGCAGTCGATCTGATCAAGTGAACAATGGAGGGTTTACCGTTAGTTTGCCTTCTTCAGACAACGTAAGTTATAGATATTCTCTCTGGGTTAAAAGGAATGCCGATTCCAGTTGCCCAAAAGTTTACTTAGGTGCCCAAAATCATACAAATGCCTCTGGAAATCATTCTGTTACAAATTTAAATGGAGACCCTGTGAGTAACCCTTATTTTTGGTGGGGGAGTTTACCTTCTCCAGAAAAATGGTATCTGATGGTAGGGTATTTATATGAGACAGGTTATAATGGTCCAGTGATTAATAAGTCTGGATTATTCGATCCAGAAACAGGGGATAGAATTCTGACTGGGGAAGAGAAAGATTTTATTCAAGTTTCAGGAGAGAACAGTTCTAGACTTCGTACTTATTTTATTCAATGTAATGATAAGCCGAATGCAAAAGTCCAATTTTGGAACCCCCGTGTAGAAGTAATAGATGGGAACGAATTGCCGCTTTGTGAATTGATGCAATTGTCGTGTTCAGGGGAAAGTTTATGGACCCAGACGGGCAACAATATCTATTATGACCAAGGAGTAGTAGGCATAAATATGGACGACACTGAATTTGATGGATTTGATACTGATTTCAAACTATTAGTCAACGGTGATGTACAAGCCAAACGCGTCAAAGTATCTCCTACCGGTTGGGCCGATTTCGTCTTCGCCGATGATTATGAACTACCCACCCTTAAAAGTGTCGAAGCCTTCATTTCTAAAAACAAGCACTTACCTGATATGCCTTCGGAGCGAGAAGTCCTTGAACAAGGCGTCTATTTAGATAACATAGACACCAAGCTACTACAAAAAGTAGAGGAACTTACGCTCTATCTAATCGCGCAAGAAAAAAGAATCGATCAGCTCGAAGTAACCAATCAAGCCTTAAATGAGGCTCTCAAAATATTGATCGCACGCTTATCGAAAGAGGAGTAATTTAATTCAACTCCCTTTGCTTTTTTATTTTTTGAATACCAAAATACCATAATTAATATGAAAGGTTTTTTTATTCTAAAAACGTATGTAGTACTTTTCAGTCTGTTCTTATTTTGTTTTGTTCAGAGTAAGGCACAACAAGTTGTTAATGCCAATATCATCAATAATAGTGGTACTACAGAGTTAGATCTAATCGAACCCACGGATATAGATACAGATATAAATTTTGAGGGAGAGGTTTTGCATAATCAGGTTGATTTGTATCGACTTGATACTGGAGAGGAAGGTGCAGCGCAATGGGTCTTAGATTTTTTTACCCCTAATGAAACCGTCTATTTCAAACTTAGTACGGTTGGCAATAATGCTATTTCCTATAGTTTACAGCTAAATAATGAACAAATTGAAGCCTTTCGAAGCGATAATCCTAATAGCAGTATAGGTAGTACCTCTTTTGTAAATGGAGATTATTTGAGAATAGAAAGAAATGATGGGCACATAATTGGGTATAAAAATGCGGAAGTTATTTTTGATGATCCTAATGCACCAACGGGTGTTATGTTTGCTACTATGGTTGTTCTCAATACCGGTACGCAAACGGGGAATAGGCCAAACATAACATTTACTTTTCCTGAACCTGTCCTCCCGATAGGTACTCCTTCTGGTGGCGATCCCCGCACCTACACCAAACTCAAAAAGCAATTAGATGGTAGCTATGTCCAATTAGAGTGTGCTAAAATTAACTTTCAATATATCGAAGATTATGCGATTACGACAAATGAAAATGATTTTATAAAATGTAAGATTTATGATTGGCAGCGAAATCCAGTATTTAATACTTCTCTGGCAAATGTTTACGGTGTCAATTGGCAGAATATTGAAGCAAACAACGACCTGGTTTCTAATACTTTTTATACGCTGGAGGTAACAGGAGCTAACAAAGGCGAAAAATATAAGCTGAGGGTGAAAACGGGTGATGTTACCTGTCCAAACCCACCAAGTAATTAAATTAGTAACCAAAACAAAATACCATAATCATGAATAAACTTACTATCCTATCCGCCGCATTATGCTGCGCGATCTGCCTCAGTGTCACCGGATACACTTGGATGAATCAGCCGAAGACGGCGTATGTAAATCTAGGCGAAGTCTTTGAAAGCTTTGCAGGCAAAAAAGAACTTGCTTTTAGATTAGATAAGCTTAAGAACCAACAAAAGTCAATGTTGGATTCTATGGAATTAACCATTCGATCCTTACAGCAAGCAGCAGAAAGTGCAAAAAATGGTCAGGCCGTTTTAGCCAAACTACAAAATACAAAGCAGACTTATAAATATCTCAATGCTCAATTTAGCGAGCAATACCAAATCCAAGACGAGTCTTATTCCGAGAAAGTATGGACGCAAATCAATCAATATGTAACGGACTATGGTAAAGACAATGGTTACGACTTTATCTATGGTGCTAACGGAAATGGTTCCTTGATGTACGGAAGTTCTGCTAATAATATTACGGAAGAAATTATCAACCACATAAATCAAAGATATGAAGGCTTATAAAGTATTTATGTGGTTAGGATTGGTTGTATTGTTTTTACAAGGATGTCAAAGCGAAGTCAAGCCAATTGATCTAGTGAAGTTTGTGCGCAGCACCGATAACGGATTACACAAACAAAAGGCAATTGGGTCATTGTTACTCGACGTTCAGTATCGTCCAGTAGACTATGTGATCGCCAATGAATTCCGTAAAAATAATATTGATCCTAAGGCATATCAGCATCGAAAAGAAGAACTCGAAGGTCTACAATATTATAATCTAAAAATAGGATTTACGGGGAATACTCAAATGGATATTACCAAATATGGAATTCAAAATGATACCGAACAGCAAGAACGATTGTATTATTTGTCTTTTCATATGAAGCATGACATTCGAATGATTCAGGGGCAAGATACCTTAGCTCCAGTACTTTATCATTTTGAGCGATCTTTTGATTTATCTAACCATCGAACCTTTGTGGTTGCCTTTGAAGAGCCAGACCAAAATTACCATAATGATAAAACCCTACTGCTAGATACACCGATTCTAGCCACTGGACCACTGAAGATAAAGTTTAAGAAAGACCATATTAAGAACATACCCAACTTAAAAATCTAAGAAATGAAATTGCTTCGACCTACTGGATTTCACCATAAGGTAGCCATCTCCATGGCTGTATTATTATTGTTGCAAACGGTATTTCCTGTGGCAGCCCTAGCGCTGACCTCTGGACCTACTCAGCCAGAATTTAACGAATTTGAACCCGTTGGAACCACCCAAATGGTAGACCTTTTTTCGGGAGATTTTACCTATAATATTCCCTTGTTTGAATTGCCTGGCCCCGATGGAGGATATCCATTTAATCTCTCTTATCACTCTGGTATCACGATGGATCAAGAGGCTAGCTGGGTTGGCTTGGGTTGGAGTATGAATCATGGAGCGATTACGCGAACGATGCGTGGATTGCCAGATGATTTTAATGGGGATCTAGTTCAAAGAAAAATGGATATGCTAGCTAACACGACTTGGCAAATTGGACGGGGAGCAAATGTAGAGTTGATTGCTTTCAAAAAAGCACAAGGGGGAGGGGCTGATGCAGGTGGCACTGACGCCGAAGCTAGAGCTAGAATAGGACTTGGGTTAGGAATGCGAGTCATGCATAATACTTACAAAGGAATAGGAGTAGGATTCAGTTTATCTCCAAGTATGACGATGCTAAATTCTGACGGAAATGGAACCTTTGGAATAGGTGCAAGTTTAGGGGTTAGTTCATATGATGGAGCCTATTTTAATCCGTCCCTTTCTATTGGAGATGCTAAAGGTGATTTGGGGCGTATGAATCTATCACTTAGTGTTAGCTCTAGAGAAGGAGCTCAAAATTTATCCTTAGGATATTCAAATTCAAGGATGGAAGAAAAAAATGGTACAAATAAAGACGGTGAAAAATATACTGATGAGGCTGCGACATATAGTGGTGGTGGTGCAACCTATTCATTTAATAAGGCCTCATTTTCGCCACAAGTGGCCATGCCGTATAGAGGAAAAAACTTTGGCGGTAGTTTGGTTCTTGGGCTTTTTGTTCCTCCACCTATAGGAATCGGAGTAAACGTAAATGTTAATTATTCATCACAGAAACTTAGATATAAAAATAGGTTTAAATCGGATGAGGCATATGGGTATCTTTATTCACGACCGCATGATAATTTTGATACGCATCTTCTGGACTTTAACAGAGAAAAAGATGGGAGTATTTTTGAAACCTCCTCAAACCTAGCTATTCCGGTGGCGACACCAGATGTATATACAGTAATGGGGCAAGGTACAGGAGGTTCATATAGACCATATAGGTCAGATGTTGGAATATTTAGTGATCCATATCAAGCATCTGAATCAACGGGAGGGAAAATTGGATTTGATGCAAATTTTTCTTCAGCATTTGATTTAGGGGGAGATGGCGGTTCAAATGTCTCATTTAGTGAATCTGGAAGTTGGGATATTTCACCAAGTCATAATTTACATAAATTTCATTTTAAAGATGAAGTAGCAGGCGATCCAAGCTATGAACCTTTTTATTTTAAATCAGCAGGCGAGAAAACTGCAGAAGATCTAAATACATATGATTACATTGGAGGAAAAGATGCCGTTGGAATTAAGCTAGGTAATGGAAGAGATAAAAAAAATTACGACTCTAGTAGTAGGCTAGAAAAGAACAATAACCAATCAGTTGCTATTGACCAAAGTCATCGCTTAGAAAGAAAACCGCGCTCCTCCTCCATTCAGCCATTAACAAAATTTCAAATCATTAATCTTGGCGGTAAGATAAAGGAATACGATTTCGGGTATTTTGATGCAAGTTCAATTAATGATTACTCCAAAAATAACTTAACTCCTTATACTTATGATAATCTTGAAGATCATCATATTGCAGGGATAACTGATCTTATGCCCAATGGTATGAGATATGTTTATGGCTTACCAATCGTTAATTTAACACAAGAAGATATTCAGTTTAGTACTGATGCGGCGGCAGCGGATAAAGATTCACCAACCAATACGAATTATCTCAAATTCGACGGAAGTTTTGATCATAAGGTATCTACCACGAAAGAGTACCTCAATCATAATGTCATACCTAAATACGTTCATACCAATCTTTTGACTTCTGTTCTTGGTGCAGATTATGTTGATTTAGATGAGATACCAGGTCCTTCGGATGGTGATTATGGATATTGGGTGAAATTTAATTATGTGAAAACGGCGGACCTAAAATGGAAAACTCCCTTCGCAGGTGCTAATAATCTTATTGGTCATAGATCTGATGATTCAGATAATATGGGTTCCATACTGTATGGTGAAAGAGAACAATATTATCTGGCAACAGCAGAAACTAAGACACATATTGCCGAATTTGAAATTATGAGTCGAGAAGATGGTCGAGGTGCAGCAACTATTTTTCAAGAGAGTGATGATAAAGGAGCTTTTTCCTATAAATTAAAGGAAATTCGATTATACTCTAAATTAGAAAGACTCGATAATGGAGGAAATGTTATTGATGGCGCCATACCTATAAAAAAAGTTGTTTTCAATGGTGGATATGAAACGAATGACTTTTACGACTTATGTAATCATACACAAAACAGTAGTAGTGGTAAATTAACCCTAAAGAAATTGCATTTTGAATATCAGAATAGTAGTCGTGGAAGTCTTTCACCTTATGAATTTTTCTATTCAGATAAAAACCCTCAATATAGTGAATTTAATTATGATCGTTGGGGAACTTACCAATATAAAGATGGGCAAGAGCATATGCATCCATATTCGCTTCAAACGGATAATTCTCAGAACATAGTAGATGAAAATGCCTCAGCTTGGAGCCTTAACAAAATCAAATTACCCTCTGGTGCTAGTATAAATATAGAATATGAATCTGATGATTATGCTTATGTGCAGGATAGAACGGCCATGCAAATGTTTAAAATAGCAAACCCAGATGATGAACCCTGTCTTAAAATCAATACCAATAGTACAGGAGGTATTAATAATCATCCTGAAGATCCTCTTTCTGACGAAGATCTAAAAGTTTATTTTGAATTGGAAGACGGGGTTAATGATATCAATCAATATTTTAGTGATGTGCATAATGCAACTTATGATAGTAATGGTAAAATAAGAAGTGGTCAGATTTTCTTCAAAACAAAGGTCAATTTAAAAAATCCTGTTTCTGATTGTCTTGATGAGGCTTCTGATGGTAATGCTTCTGAGTATGTTTCTGGCTATGCGGCTATTGATGATGAGGCACCTAGTAACGAAGATGTGGTGGGTATTGAAACAATTGGAGGTAGAACACTTGGGTTTGTAAAACTTAAACCTATAAGAGTCAAAAAGAACAAGTATCATCATCCTTTTGCAGTTACCGCATGGCATTATCTAAAATTAAATTTTCCATCAAAAATAGCTCAGTCTCAAAATAATTTTAACTCAGTTCAAAATGAAGACGGCATTATTGAGCTTATCGAAGCTTTTGCTAGTTCAATGGGTGAAATCAAAAATTTATTTAAAAAATATTACAAATTATGCGCTCAAAACGAATATGGTAGTCAGATAGATATCGAAAATTCCTTCATCAGGTTGAATACACCAGATAAAATTAAAAAAGGAGGTGGAAGCAGAGTTAAAAAAGTTGTGTTACAAGATAATTGGGATATAGATGGTGATGGATATAGCCTTGTGGATGATGTGCCAACCTATGGTCAAGTCTATGAATATAAAACTTTAGAAAATGGAGTAGAGATCAGTAGTGGGGTTGCTTCTAATGAACCTTCAGTGGGATATGAAGCATGTGCATTAAAGTATGCGAAGGAATGGTCCATTGAGAATTATTTAAAAACGGATAAAAGTATATTTTTTGAATATCCTATTAACGAAAGCTATTTACCAGGCGCTTCTGTTGGATATAGTGAGGTAAGGGTTAAAAGTTTAGCCACACATAAATCTATTTCTGGTAAAACTAATAATTTACCACCTGGATTTGCAACCACAGGGGTAACCGTCAATAAGTTTTATACTGCGAAAGACTATCCAATTATAGCCGAAGAAACCTTTCTTGATAAATGGGTAAGTCCCATCCGACTTATTCCCTTACTAGTTGCAAGCTTTTCATTTGATAAATTTACAGGGAGCCAAGGGTATGCAATAACCCTAAATGACATGCATGGCAAACCAAAAGAAGTTTCACATTACGAAAGATATAATTTAGATCAAGTGAATATGACGGAATTTGATGAGTCTACCCTTCTAAGCAAAGTGGAATATTCTTATAAATCAAATGACAAAGTAACGACGACGATAAGTGGTAAAAATCATAAAATAAAAGTATTGGATAATAAGGTTGAGGTTTTAGTAAATGATGCTTCCGTAGATGAGAATGGAGATCCTATTGTGGATGCAGTCACAGATACAAAAGAACTTGGAGTCGACTATGACTTTTTTGTAGACATGAGAGAAAAAGAATCTTTTTCAGCCGAACTTGCCTTTGGATTAAATGGAGATTATACACCGCCCTTCATCTTTTTACCTGGAGGAGCACCAGCTGCCAATACCAACGAGAGTCGTACTAGAACAGCTGTAACAAACAAGATAATTAGACAATCAGGTATTCTAGAAAAAACAGATGCTTTTGATGGACAAGGAAATATTACTACCAGCAATCTGATCTTTGATCCTTTGACAGGAGAGCCATTACTTACTACGGTAAATAATAGTTATAAAGATCTTCAGTCCTCGGATCCATCTGGTGATCAATTTGATAAAATTTACAATTATAATATTCCTGCCAGATTTGCTTATAATAGAATGGGAGCAGCTTACGAAAATTGGGGAACTAAATTTGAAGTATCCCTTGGTGCTGACGAATCCTGTGGGTTGTTTACCATGCAACCTCTAGGAAATGGCACAAATTATCAACCGATCCCAGGGGATGAATTTATCATTACAAATTTTGTTACTGAGGTCGATTGTAATGATTTTGTTTCTTTTTGCTCAAATAGAAAATACACATTTGTCAGAGATAAGGTAATCAATGGTGATCAAGTTTTTCTACTTGAAAACGAAGATTTGACAGAAATCTTATCAAGCCAAATAGCAGAAGTAATGGTTTTTAGATCTGGCAACAGAAATCATCTAACTGCTAAGTCTGGTTCTGTAACCGCTCTTAGGAATCCGACCAATTCGAGAACCCCTGTCTCTTCTCCTACTAACATAGATATGCCTTCTGGTCAAACTCAAAGCAATATAGCAACAGTAACAATGAATGAGGTACTAAATGCCTCAGCAGTTACTTACTCAGATAAATGGGATCTTGAAAGAACTAAGAGAGGACCAAGATCGATTGAAGTAACACAGCTCGATACTGGTAATTGTGTAAACATCTTACATTTCCTTCAAATAGAAGAAGAATTTCTATTTGATGGTGATGAAGGATATCAAGTATTTCTTGGTTCTTCGTATCCAAATGACAACAATCCATCTGATAATTGTCTAAGATTACCAGGTACACAAAGATATGAGTTATCGATAATGCCCAATAATTCAAATCCTGCAGGTCCATACTTTTGTAATAGATGGTGGGATTCAGGCCAATGTTTCCATAATAATACTACTGACAATAATGATTGCATGCTTCTAGGTTGTACAAGTGATGAGACCGACTTTGTAAATATTTTTCCAATTGTAATTTACGGACAGGAATCTAATGGGAGTCGTTATTTAGCAGGAACAATTACAGGGAATAATGATTATACTTTTTATGATCAAATATTAGGCTATAACATCACTTACTTTACACAAAATGAGGGTTGTGAATACTATGACATCTGTCCCAATAATTCTAGTGGAGGAACAATTGGAACAAGTACCTATGTTTTTGATAATGAAAACACAAAATATGAATATGGTGAATTAGGCGTCTGGCGCCCATTCCAAAATTATACCTATGTTGATGAAAGAAACTCCTCAATTGATCTAAGCGCTACACCTCCAGCAGTCGTACCTAATTTACAGACAGATGGTGATTTTGATAACTTCACTTTTTTCAATTGGCAAAACCCATTTTTCAAATACTCCACCGGAGCAGAAAATTGGAAAGAAACCAATCGAATCACCAAATATGCTGCTAATGGGGAAGAGGTAGAAAATCGAGATATTATCGGACTTCACAGTTCTGCTTTATATGCTTATAAAGATAATCTCCCTATTGCTGTAGCTGCGAATGCTAGTCACTATGAAATCGCCTTTGAAGGATTTGAAACCATAGAATTAGAAGAAGAAAAAGGAAATCTAGACTTTGTATGCAGTGGTTCTGATAGAACAACAAAATACATTAATAATACTTATGAAATAGTAGGAGGATATGATGGTGGCGATCAAGTATATATTGATCAAATTTATTATCCCAATATTCTTTTGGGAGATGCTTATGCCTTATTGGTCCTGGAAGACGAAAATGGTGTTGAATACGAAGCCACTGCGGATATTACTGCCATAGACGCAGCTACAATAGGTACTCCACCTACAGCTATTACCAATGATTTTGGAAAGCAAATGTGTGTACTCACCTTGGACACTCGAACGGGTTGTAACCTACCTACGGGTATCACAACCGGAAAGATCGTAATTCGACAAGAGAAAGTAGTAGCTCCTTCTAATGAACCTACGCTCTGTATTTCTGATCCTGATTTAGTAAACAGAATTGCCGTTGCGTCTGAATGGAGTCATACTGGAAAAAAGAGCTTGAAAATCGAAGAAGATATTAATTTCAACCAAGCCAGTACAGAGTTACAACCTGGTAAACAGTATGTCATCAGTGGCTGGGTAAGTATGGGGCCAAATTATGATGATTTTGACTTAAGTGAGGAGGCCGATCTGAGATACGATCCAGGAGCAGGAAATGGTTTTATTAGCTTCCCTCCTTCAGGTCCTATGATCAATGGTTGGCAACGGATTGAAGGAATCTTTACCGCAGAGGCAGGAGAATCGTCTCCAGATGGATCTTGGACGATTGGATTTGGTAAGTTAGGTAGTGGGCCCGTCTATTATGATGATATAAGAATTTATCCACTTGATGGAAATATTCAAACCTATGTCTACGATCCGGTCAATTATCGATTAAGTGCAGTCTTAGATAATAACAATTACGCTACTTTTTATCAGTACGATGAAGAGGGGAATCTTTTCCTAGTAAAGAAAGAGACGGCTAAAGGAATTAAAACGATTCAAGAAACCAGAGAATATGTTAAGAATACTCAATAAAATACAGATAATGAATAAATATTTAATTCTAATCTCCTTTGCCTTTCTAGGGGTAGCGCTCATTCCAAACAATTGTTTGGGGCAAGACCCTGAAACAGTTTTTAAAAAGATTGATGAATATTTCAATAATGACGATGCACACCATTATGATGTGGTATTTAAGCACTTTGATGAAAAGTCAAAAATTATCAATGGATTGAGCCAAAAAATTGAAATGAAAAAGCTTGGTAAGATGGTCTATTGTAAAATGAAAAATTCAACCTATGTTGGAAACAAAAACTTTAATCTTAATATCAATCATCAACAAAAGATTATTTCTGTCAACAAAAATAATCCAGATAATCAAAAGCAATATAATGTGTTGAAAATATCAGAAACCCTACAAAGTTATGATACCATATACTTTGTGGGAATAAAAAATAATCTAAGACATTATAAAATGGAAAAGGAAAATTCAGTTTACGCTGTCATTGATTGTTTTATAGAATTGAATTCATACCGAATTAAAAAAATGATATATCACACCAATGACTTAGTTGATTCAGAAATATCTAAAATTGAAATTGAGGTGGATTATTTCGATTACAACAATAGTTTAGTAAATGAAAGTTATTTTGATACTGAAAATTATGTTTCAATAAAGAATGACATGGTTTCTCCGCAAAAGAAATATGCTAACTACAGAATACTTGCATCAGAAGGATTAAGTAAAAATAAATAGTAATTTTTATCAAGTAGTATGAAAACATTAGAAACAATGAAGATTTTTCTCAAAGCTATATTTTTTATTCTCTGTTTTTCCTCTTTTCTGGGGAAGGGGTTTTCACATCAATTGATTTATACCTCTTATTTGGATTTTGATCAAATACAAGTTGGATCTCAAATTACTATCGCTGATCCTTTAGCTGAAGAGAATCAAGGAACTCCAATCCAGTTTGCAGTAGAGAGATATGTAAGGCCGAGAATAATTTATGGTCGAGAGGACCGAAGTGATATTCAAGGAGATCATTGGTTATTAACGATTGAATTTTCTCTCTTTCAAGGGAATGAAACTACTCCTTTTAATACTGGTGAAATACGCATTGATAAAAGTGAATCCTCCGCTATTTATGATGAATTAAATAGATTTTCAGTTACGAATGAAGAAATAAAATTAGTAGTAGATGGAATAACTGTTGAAAATGCCGATGGACAAACTACAGACCCTGTTCAAATTGCTACTATAATACCATCTGATATTAGACTTGAGCTAGAATTAGAGGTCAACAAATATTACTACTTAGACCCATTGTCAAATATTGGTATTAATCCAGATGTTAACTCATCTATTGATTTTAATAATAATCCAAGACCGTCTGAGAATTTTGAAATAAGTTGGCCTTTTATTGTAGGTGCTGAAAGTTATCAACTGGAATGGTCTTACCATGATTTGGAGCCAGTAGATATTAACCCAGATGATAGATATAAAAATTCGACCAGCATTGAAACCTCAGACAATCATTATGAAATTTCTTTGACTTACCCAAAAGGTACCATATACTATAGAGTACGTCCCGTCGGACGGTATATCAGAAATGTGAATGGCGACTTTACTCATTACAAATATGGTGCTTGGAGCACTGCGAATCCTTATATTGAAATTCTGGGAGGCTTTCAAGAAGATAAAAACTGGCAATTTACTCAGACATTTGCGGAAGAAGGAAAAAACAAAAAAGTAATTAGCTATTTTGATGATGGCTTACGTAATCGACAAACCCAAACCAATTTATCAACCGAAGAAAAAACATTAGTGGCCACATCTCACTATGATGTTGAGGGAAGACCAACCTTAAACATACTTCCTACACCAGTTGACAATGCATCCGGTCTGTTTTTCAAACCTTCCTTTAATAAGGCCGAAGATGGCACATCTTATAATAGATTTCATTTTGATCGTAATGATAACAGTTCTTGTACATTATCTGCACAGCCATTGAGTATAGATCATGGGGCTAGCAAATATTTCTCGACAAACAATGATGATAATGAATCTATTCACCGTGATTTTATTCCAGATGCGAATGAATTTCCAATGACACAAATGCAATATCGAAATGATGGAACTGGGAGGGTATCTGCACAAGGAGGTGTTGGGGCTTTTTATCAGCTAGGATCAGGAAAGGAAACAAAGTATTTTTATGATGATCCATCTGAAATGCAATTGAGAAGGTTGTTTGGAAGTAATGTTGGAAATTCTGCCTATTATAAAAGAAACGCCGTAGTAGATGCCAATGGACAAATGAGTATTTCATACATAGATCCCGCAGGTAGAGTAATCGCTACCGCCTTATCAGGTGCCGTTCCTCAAAATGTGAATGAGTTGGATAGTTACTCAGATAGTCAAATAGATATTACAGATAATTTATTGGAGAAAAATCTAATTAGTGGGCAAATAAGTAAAGTTCGTACTACTTTTCTTAATGAGTCTGTTAATAATCCAATAGTCTTGAAGTATGAAATGACTAGGCCATCAGATGGTATTGACATAGATGGACTTTGTCAAAATGTTTGTACTAATTGTGAATTTGAATTAGAAATTCTTGTCGAGGACCCTTGTGGACAAGAAACATTCCATACACAAAGAAAGTCAAATCAACAAGATTGTCTTTCTGATGGCATTCCTTTTTTTGAAGAAACAATTACTTTAAATCAAATAGGTGAATATAAAATTTCTAAGACACTTCAAGTCCTAGAACAATCACTTGATGATTGGAGAGACGCTTTAGATGATTGTTTTGACAATATACAAGTTGTAATCCCTGAAAATACCGTTTCCTGTGCCGTTACCTGTGAAGCAGAATGCCTCTGTGCAGATGGGGGCGCCGATCTTAGTTTAGCAGACCTTGAAGCTTGCATTAATGCCTGTATTGACAGAGAATTGGGAACAGCAGGCGAAGATGCTGAAGAAATTCCAGATTGCCAATTTCTTACTTCTGAAATTGACAATCAAGTAAGCCCTGGTGGTGACTATTATGATGATCAAGACTGGCGAACAGAAGTGGAAAATAGTGGAATGTTGACCCCTGAACAACTCGATGCACTAAATATAGACACTTGGGAATATGAAGATGATGTTTTACTTCGACAATTTCATCCTGAATACTGCTACCTTTTATTATGTGAAGGAAATGCTGAAAGTAAGCAATTTGATAGGGATATCTTTTTAATCGAACCATATATAACGGCACCCTCAGACTTTGATATTTTAACTGTTACTAACATTGTGGATGATATAGTAGATAATGATCCCTATTTCTTTAGTAACTCCTTTTATGGTAGTTTTCAAAGCATGGATGAATTATCCGCGAGTACTAAAACGAGCATCGCGAATGCTATTAATACAGTAGTTAATGGTAATGATATTAATAGCATTAAAAATTATTTAATTGATAAATTAGATCATTTTGGAACATGTGATGAAAATGCACCTAATAGTACTGCTGAAAATATTATTGCAGTTATAAGTTGTTCTTATCATGTAGATATTTCCCCCGTTAGTTCATCTGCTGATAAATGGTTAGCATTAAGAAATGCTTACTTAGATCTTAAATATAGACTTGATGAAGCCATCAGGAGAGAATGGTGTGCTTCGGTTGAATTGGAAGCATCTAATACCACTAGACCTTATTATCTTGAAGGAGCTGAAACAGTAATTAGAGAAAATCCCTTTTTGGATTTTGGTAATCCAAATGGTGATGATAGTGGTGATACTCAAGCTATGATTGATGATCTTAGAGATCTTGGGACTGGTTGTGATTTAGCTTGTGCTACCCAAGTGGAAGAATGGATGCTGGAAATATATCTAGAATGTCCAGGGCTAGAAGATTATCTACCGACCCTTACAGATCCAATAAGTGGCACAAATGATTTAGACAGTTGGATAAGAGACGAATTAGAGATTTATTGTGGACTTACCTGCGAGGATGATAATCCTATGGGGTATATGTTGTTGCAAGACTTTGGTCAAGGACAGGGAGAAATAGACGGCTCTTCTGGCGATATTGGAAACTTAATACTGATAAGCCAACAAATTTCCACTGCCGCAGCGGAAATAAACTGTACGGTTTCAATCCAAGATTTGATCGCAGTTGATTATTATGACTATTATTCCATCTTAGAAGATACGAATGGTGATCCGGTATGCAATGATGAATATTTTGATCCCTGCTTTTTGGACTTATTGAATACTGTTAGTGATTCTATACCTAATTTGGCAGGCTCTAACTGTACTATTAGTATTCCAGATAGTGTCACATACTGTCAAGGAGTTAGAAATATTAACATAGTAGGAAATGAAATAAGCTTTAATTCTCTTTGGAAATGTTGTAATATTTTAGTCTTTCAGCCGATTACAATAAGAAGAGGTTACACATTTGATTTATGTGATGTTAGTAGAATATCGAATCCAAGGATAGAGAATACTAATGAACTATGGGTCGACGTCTATATTGAGACTTCAAATGGTACTTTTAAAACTACAAGTCAATTTACATCTGGATGTTCCGATTCTAGAAGTAGAAACCTTAACCCATTTGCCTGTTTTTATACAGACTGTCTCTGGGTACCCAATCAAACCGAAGAAATTGATGTAACAGAAATATGTCATGATTGTGAAGAGCAGTTGGCAGAACAAGATTCCATTATTCAAAATATACTCATACAAAGAGCTGAAAATGAAATATTCGAATCCTTATTTTCTCAGCTTAATTGTATGGAAAACATCAATGAACGATTCAATATCACCTATGCCACACGAGAACATCATTATACGCTTTATTATTATGATCAGGCTGGTAGTCTTGTACAGACCGTACCGCCTATCGGAGTAAGGCCATTGATCAATGATCCTGATAATAATATTGAACATTTTGATGAAGATGGAAAATGGATATCTAATGCAGATCCCCAACACACCCAAGTCACCCAATACAAATACAATACTCTCGGGCAAGTCGTCTGGCAAAACTCCCCTGACGGTGGAGAAACCAAATTTAAGTATGATTATGCACAGCGTTTACGTTTTTCTCAAAATGCGAAGCAGAGAAATTTTCCCGGAAATGGTGTTGAAACATACTCTTTTACCAAGTATGATGATGAAGGAAGAATCTCTACCGTAGGAGAGGCCTTTGCAAATATTAATGATGCGGATTTGGCTTTCAATAATTTAGATGATAATGCCAATGACCTTAATTTTCCATCTCTAAATGGAGGCTTTGTCCTTCCCGCAGGAACCACCCAAACCTTTTACAACACTCCTGACCCTAATAATCCTGATCCTAATTTTGTACAAGAGAATCTTAGAGGAAGAGTAGCAGAGACTTCGAATAGTAATATGCAAACAAAATACAGTTATGATGAACATGGTAATGTCAAAGAGCTACGTCATAATTATAATCAATTTAGTATTGATGATAATATTATTCACGATACCCAAATCGAATACGATTATGATCTTATCAGCGGAAATGTCAAAGAAGTTGCTTTCCAAAAAGGCAAGCGCGATCAATTTACTCATCGTTATGAATATGATGCAGACAACCGCTTGACCTATGTCTATACCTCTGATGACGGTATCGTCTTTGATCGAGATGCTCGTTATTTTTACTACCAGCACGGGCCACTGGCTCGAGTAGAAATAGGAGCGGATAATGTACAAGGGATGGATTATTTCTACACACTCCAAGGCTGGATAAAAGGAGTTAATCTAACGGGTATTAATAATCCGGATCCAGGACAGGATGCCTTGGGCGTTGGAATGAATCGTTATGTCGGAGTGGATGAGATGACTTATATGCTTGGTTACCATAAAAAAGATTATAAACCTATTGCATCTAATATACCTAATACAACGGATGTTTATGGTAATGGAGGTAATCATCACCCCAATGTTTGGAAGATGATGAATCACAAAATCAAACAAGGCTCAGGTCCAGATATTACTCCCGGACTTTATAACGGGAATATCACGTTCATGTCTACTTACCTCCGTCATTTTGACTCAGGAGATAATGGTATTCTAGAAGGGATGAATACACAGGTATATCAGTATGATCAATTGCATCGGATCACAGAGAGCAATTCTTTTTATATAAATGGAACTGAAACGGGAACTACTAATAATTTTACGTACACGAACGATTACAAATTTCAAGAAATCGATAATTACAAATCCAGTTATACCTATGATGCTAATGGAAATATTGACTTGTTAAAAAGATATATGGCCGTTCCCAATGGTAGTTATACAATGATCGATGATTTAGATTATAATTATGATTTGAGCAATCCGAATAAATTAAATTCGATTACAGAAGATGTAACTGACTTTCCAAATGACCCAAGTTTTAAAGGGCATGATAATAGTCTCAACTACGAATACGATGAAATCGGAAATCTAACCAAGGACAGTGAAGAACAAATAAGCGAAATTCTTTGGACCGTCTACGGAAAAGTCAGCGAAGTTAAATTTGAACCTGGCAGCGGAAAAACCAACATAAAATATACCTATGATCCAGCCGGAAATCGTCTAACTAAACAAGTAGGAGGTACAACAACTCTTTACGCCCGAGATGCGAGTGGTAATGTCATGGGGGTATACGATCGTAGTCGACCCTCAGGACGTGACGGAGTTTCTATCATTTCACAAAAAGAAGTACCTTTGTATGGTAGCAGCAGGATTGGATTGCAAAAGTTTTCAGATCGTACCTTTGGTGGAGGCACTTCAGATAGTACAGTTCCTGGCCTTTTAATAGGAAGCACCCGAGGCCAGAAATACTACGAACAATCCAATCACTTAGGCAATATCCTAGCTACGGTTACCGACCTAAAAGTAGGTTTGGATACAAGTGATGATGGTATTGTTAATAGTTATGAAGCGCAGGTAGCCTCAGCGACGGATTATTATCCGTTTGGTTGGGAGATGCCGGGGAGGAAGTACAACAGCCCAAACTACCGATATGGGTTTAATGGGAAGGAGAAGGATCAGGATGGAGAGTTTGGATCAATTACGAATTATGATTACGGGTTTAGGATTTATAATCCGGCGGTGGGAAGGTTTTTGAGTGTGGATCCGTTGAGTTATAGTTATCCAGAATTAACGCCTTATCAATTTGCATCGAATACACCAATATGGGCTGCAGACTTAGATGGTTTAGAAGCAGAGTATAGAACAGATGGAAGTATTTGGTACAGAGTAATGAAAGGTCAAGGTTTTACACAAATTGTAGACGATTTGTATACTTCAGGGTCAGCTATTGAATGGACTGTTTTGCGAGATCAGAATCCTGAAACTGCCTGTCAAATTACTGGCTGTGAAAGGGATGACCCTGGAAATAGGCAGTATAATGAAAATCCAAATTTATTTGAAGGACAATATCTTTATGTAGGATTTCATGATGTTGCGGAACCTGCAGTTCTTGTTGATGCAACTATTACGGCTACTTCAGGTATAGCTGCAGTTTCTGGAAATGTCGCTGTAGGAGGATCTTATTCAATTACTTCAATTCATGTTCCCGAAGAAGTTGCTAGATATGGTTCTTGGGAAGGAGGGTCTACTTATAAGATTAGAAGTAAAGATTTCGTATCCTCCACTAATCCGGGAGTAGATGTTTCTGCTCAAGGAGGTAGATTAACTTTCAATGGATTAATAAATGGTAATGTAGGAGAAACATTGGCAAACACACCTACCTCTAGCGCAACTTTTAATGTTTCAGGCTTCGTAGTTTTACAGGGTTATGTAACAAAAGTTGGAGGTAATGGAGAGCTAGGAAATACTATAAATGGTTGGTATGGAGGAGGAGGAGTAGGCCTTTCTCTTGCACCTGTTGGATTGAGTGGAAGCACTTCAATGAGAGCAGAGATTATTTACAATAATATATTAAATAATCGTGAAGATTCTACGGAATATGCAATTGAAAATCTTCAGGTAGATCAAACAGGAACTTTTCAAGAATATTTAGATGAAAATACAACACCAATCGATGAGACTAATAATTAATTTAGGAAATTTATTATTGCTATTTGTTTTTTTCTTTTTGAGTTGTAACACTTCGGGTAGTTTATCTAAATGTGATGCTCATATACGGATTCTTGAATCAACAAAGAATGATGTTGAAACATGGCTTAAGGATGTGAAATCAAATGATGGATTTATTTTTGTTAGTGATTCTTGTTATTATTATAGTTTAATTGTTAAGTGCCAGCGAGATTCAATGCCACTTGTTGATAGAGATATTGAGGTTGAATACTTAGCTTTTAAACTCATAAGAAATGAAGAATTTAATGAATTTATAGATTCATTTGTTGTAAATTATTGGTTTCTTGATACTTCAGAAAGGCTAAATGTTTCTAGAGTTGGAGAAAAACTTACCAAGTTAAATCAACTTAGATCTGACTCTACTGTTCTTCAATTATACGAATATGCGTTTAAAAAAGTTGATCCAAAATCAAAAGCGACCATTCATTCTGCTATAGATGCCTTGAATAAAAAATTTGACTGGTTTGATTATGATGAAGGGATTAAAATAGTGATTGATTATTATTTGAGTGAAAATGAAGAGTCCAAAAAATTAGAGAAAGAGATAAATAAATTGCTCTGGTTATTGGAAGGAGTAAGTAAGAAGGAATCTGCTTTTCATCTTAAGCGATTAAAAGAGATAGCGGACAGTAAAAAGAAACAGGGGAAAAGGCGTAGCCATCAGTAGCCCCTCCGTCCAGTACCGCGCCAGCTAGGGACAAGCCCGTAGCTGTCACGGTCCTGGGTTCGGTGCTACTGCTGTCTACATCGCTTTTCAGTCTGCCGTTAAATAATGGCAGTCTTCCAGCGATCATGTATTGCGGCCTGCTAGGTCGCCTCAGTTCCAGGATCTTCCCACGAAACCAAACGCAGATCCTTCCACAACCCGCTGGGCTAAACTCGCACATTCAGACCGCGCCCATCGCAGCGGCCAGCACTCGGGCGCTCTTTCTTCATGGCTTCGGCTCCAACCGCAGACGGCCGCCGGTCAGTCGCTCCTTCGTCGGCTCCTTCCCTTTGCCCGCCCAAGTGTGGTCGGATAAATCCTTTTGAAAATCTCTAATAATTGTTTACTCGTCCACACCACCGCCACGAGCCAACACGCTGGCCGAGTGCGAAAGTTATTTTATAAATCAGACTTGGAAAAAAGGATTTGGTTGGATGGCATTGATCTGCCGCCCTTCGGTTGGCTCCTCATTTTTAAAGGTGAATTACGGCGCGTTGCTCTGTAATCCACCTTTAAAAATCGAGGTCAATTTTTTGAGTGGTTAAAATCTTGGGAATTATGATGCATAGGCAAATCGAGATTTAGCATCTCTAATCAAAGCATCCAAAGTGAAGATGATATAATCCTGATCTTTTGCAGGTAAATTTTGGATGGTCATCACCTTATCAATAATAGACTTATCGAGTTCCATATCTACTTTACCAACGAGGTAATCTAAAGACACTTCCATAAACTCAGCGACTTTAACCACGATGTCAATCGAAGGTTTTACTTCTTCTCGTTCATACTTACCCAAGACATTTTTATGAATGCCCAGCTT
>CALFWZ010000115.1 GCA_937928405.1 uncultured Saprospiraceae bacterium | reverse complement strand
CCATAGAAGACGCCGAGGCCCCGGGTTTTGCCCGTAATTTTTTTCAAGATCAGGAAGGCAATTTATGGTTTGAATTTTATAGTTCCAATACCCAAGAGCGATCTTATGCTTCCTATGATGGTTCAAACTGGTCTCGTTGGGCGGTTGCTGATATTCCAACCTTACCACCTACCAGCTCGGGACCCAGTAAGCCATTACTTTATGAGGTTGACTCAGAGGGCGATTGGTGGATGGTTTCTTATTCTGGAATTCATGAACAAAAAGTGTTCAAAGTAAGTGATACTTCTTTTACCGGTTACGATACACAGGTGTTTCCACTTTCTTGGAATTATAATGTTAATCTTGGCGTTGATTGTGACAATAATATTTGGACGGGTACGAACAGATTTGATGGTACCAATTGGGAAAGTTTTGATTATGCTCAAACTGGCTTTAGTGGCTCCGTCTGGGAAATGGCGGTAGATCCTACGACCTGTGATTTGTGGTTTGCCCTGTATAGTAATAGTTCTTCAGCTGATTATATTGGCAAATATAATGGGACAGACTTTGAAACCATTTCTTTTTCTTTGGGTAACAACGGTTCCGCTGTAGGCGTGGATATAAGCCAAGATGGAATCGTTTACGTGGCCACTACTCAAGAGGGATTAGCTAGGAATATCAATGGCAATTGGACTTTTTTTAATGAAGGAAATTCCCCTTTAACTGATTTTGTCACTGCTGTTACCATAACATCTGATGGAACAGTATGGGCGTCAACATTTGGAAATGGGATCGCAAGATTAGTTGGATCAACTTGGACTGTTTTTGATAGTAGTAATTCGCCGGTACTTGATTATACCTACCATATTGATGTAGACAAGGAAGAAAATATCTGGGTTCGTTCGGAGACCGGTCTTGCGAAATACGATGGAACCGATTGGGAAGTGTTTCCTTTTGATATAGGACGATTTGGTGTAAATAGTATAACGGAAGACCATCTAGGTAATTACTGGCTTTCCACCCAGCATGGTGCCTTATATTGGGATGGTTTTGACTATTCCGTATTTAATATCAATAACTCAAATATTGGAAGCAACAGTAATAGAGCAATTCATATAGATCCTATAAATGGAAATATTTGGTTTCTACATGGAACGGGTCTTTCTGTTTTAAAGAGATTTCATGTAGGAAATAATATCAGCGGACTCAGTTTTTTTGATGCCAATCAAGATGGAATTTTTGACTACAGTGAAGACGTAAGATTGCCTGGCCAAAATATTTTATTGCTTCCAGATAGCACGACTGCGGTCACCAATAACATTGGAGGTTATAGCTTTTTTCCTGAAGACACGGGAGCGTATCAGGTGGTCTATGAGCCTAGTCTTCCATATGTTCAAATTTCCCCTAGTACCATAGACACTTTTTTTAGTGAAGCGCCGATCGAAGGAATCAATTTTGCTGTATGGTCGGAAAATATTCCAGAAGGTCTAAGCATCGATATCGTCAATGGATCGCTCGTTTGTAATAACGGGGCCAATATTTGGGTTACCTTCAAAAACGAAGGCTTTTTAAATGTCTCTGGAGAAATTATGCTTACCTTTCCACCAGAATTTACTTATGAAGATGCCCATCCTGAGGTAACAACACTTGAACCCTCGCAAGTAACGTGGTTGTTCGAAGACCTAGGATTTATGGAATCTAGAACCTATCAACTAGTGCTAAACGGACCAGACGTGGATGCTTTAAATCAAGATTTTGATTTTATCGCTGAAATGGTGGTTGACGGAAATAGTACATCTCAGAAAGTTAGCGACGAAGTACTTTGCTCCTATGATCCAAACGACAAAACTGCGTTTCCAACTGGGGAATCTTTTTTAAACTACTCCTTACTTAATGATCCTATTCAGTATACGATTAGATTTCAGAACATGGGAAATTATCGGGCACAGGATATTGTTATTACGGATCTGATGGATCCTTCTTTGGATCTGTCTACTTTTGAAGTGATTGCTAGCAGCCACGAGATGACCACGACTATTGATGCTGAAAGACAAATCGTTTTTAGATTTAATGATATAAATCTTCCACCCGAAGAACAGGATTTTCTAGGTAGTCAAGGTTTTATCAAATATCAAATTTCACCAAAACAAGGACTTTCGGATCCCACGATCATTCAGAATTCTGCTAATATTTACTTTGACCTTAATCCAGCCATCGTAACGAACACTACTGAAAATATCCTCGTTGAAACACTTCCTACGGTTAGTACCAAGCATCAGGAACAGACTTTTAAAGCCTTGATCTATCCAAATCCTTCCAGTTCTGAAATATGGATTGAATGGCCCAATGATAGCGAGCCTAAAGATTGGCATGTTGAGGTCTATGATATATTTGGCAAATTATGGCAGCAACAAAATACTACTTTGCTCAAACAGCGCATAAGCATCTCTGAAACTGGATTTTATATATTGAAAATTCAAAAAGACGATTACTATCAAATTGAAAAAATAGTTGTTCAATAATTTTCAATTTAGAGCCTGTTTAAAAATTGTCTATTTGAGCGCAGTTCTAATCTAGTATTCAGATATTCAATTTGGATGAAATGAATCTGCTCAATAGGTTTGCTATCAAATAGTTGATCTTTAATGAAAACAGCATCTGTAATAATCCGACTCCCAAGAGAATTCATGGATATTTTTTAATTTTGAGCTGGAAATATTGGGTAGTGAGAGGCAAGTAGGAAAAAAGAAAAAACAAACGAAATGGATAAAGTAAAAAATTGGTTAGCCTCAAGAAAAACGGACGATAAATCAACTGTTATATTGTTAATCAAGGGATACTTATTACTCACGATTTTATGCTTTATTTTTTTGATGCTTCCGTTCTGTCAAAATAGTAAAAACTCCCTTGTCAACCATTTGTTTTTCTCAGTGTCGATAGTCAGCACCACTGGACTTGCACCTGCTGACTTTTCGGGTTCTTATAATTTATTAGGACAAATAATAAGTCTGTTCTTTATTCAGTTAGGCGGGATTGGATATATGGCTTTAAGCTCTTTTATAATTTTGAAGCAATTCGACAGACTACCAAGTCTCTCAGCAAGATTATTAAGGTTGGAGTTTAACCTTCCACAAAAATATCCATTAGTTTCATTTATTTATAGTGTATTCATATTCACTTTGCTGATAGAAGCTATTGGAGCATTGGTATTATATGTTGGATTTAAAGAGGCAGGAGTAGAGAACCCAATCTGGCAAGCAATTTTTCATAGTATCTCAGCATTCTGTACCGCGGGATTCAGTTTGTTTGGTGACTCGATGACTTCGTTCAGCAAGAATTCCCTTATTACAACTACTATTTTGATTTTGTCCTTGTTGGGCTCCATTGGCTTTATTGTGCTTTTGGATTTTTGGCTAAGACTGACAAGAAAACGAAAAACAATTACGCTTACTTCGAAAATAATTTTATTTAGCACTTTTATTTTTTGGATTGTTGCTGCCATTACGATATACTTTTCAGATTTAGAATTAAGATCAATGGGGTGGGAAGGATTGCAATTGGCCATCTTTCAAAGTATTTCAGCACATACAACGGTTGGTTTCAACAACTATGATATTGGCTTGATTGATGTCAGCGGGATTTTCATACTCATTATTTTAATGATAATCGGTGCTTCTCCCGCAGGGACAGGAGGTGGACTAAAAACCACCTCAATTACCGCTTTGATAGCCGTTTTATTATCTGTGCTTAAGCGTAGAAAGTATATCACGTTTTTTGAAAAGGAAATTCCCCCCTCGAATATTTATCTGGCAGTATCATCAGCCATTTTCTATTCATTTATTCTTATCCTTGGAACCTGGGCCGTTTTAATGGTGGACGGCAAACATTTTGGGTTTGAAAAAATTCTTTTCGAAGTTACTTCTGCCTTAAGTACCGTTGGAATATCAACAGGAATAACGGGACAATTATCGGACTTGAGCAAACTGATAATTTCTTTTTTAATGTTCATTGGAAGATTAGGGGTACTGACTGTTGGTTTCGCCTTGATTTCTAAAGCTCCTTTACTACGGGATAAACCTAAAATTGAAGATATTGCAATTTGAAATCAAAGAAATCATACTACTTCAATAACAAATATCCGACTCCCTAGAGAAGTGGTGGATATTTTTTAATTTTAAGCTAGAAATTTTGGATACCCGGGGGCTTGTGGTGGGTAGTGGGTAGTTAGGCTCCACCAAAAAAGAAGAAGACGATAAAAAATTAACTCCAGAAAAGAGTTAAAATTAAAAATTCGATTATAATGAATCAAAGATACTTAGATTATTCCCTATATAATATTTGGGCAAATAATAGATTGATAATTAATTTATCAGAACAAGACGAACAATTGCTAACAAAAGAATTAGTTGGAAGTTATCCTACAATTCGACAAACGCTTTTGCATATTTGGTATGCCGAAACAGGTTGGCTTTCCCGTTTAAATGGAAATGGTTGGGACGCCAAGAAAGTAACTGAATTTTCTGGAACCAATCGAGAACTTTTTAGAGCATGGAAAATTACCTCTAATTACTTCAAAGATTTTACAAGTAACGCAGATTTGGAAAAGGAAATTCAATTCGAACATAAAGGAGAGAAATTCTCTATTCCGACACGAGAAATAATTCAAACCGTATGCAATCACGGAAGTTATCATAGAGGACAAGTAGTATTGATGATGCGTCAATTGGGGATTTCTAAAATATCTCCAACTGATTATATTGAATGGGTTAGAGAAAAAGCTAGAGGAAATATTTAAATAGAAAATGAAGGCGAACGCCTAATTATAATAAATTAATATCCAGCGTATAAACAATATAAGGGATGACCAAATATCTTCGTTACCACCCCAAGCAAAAAACAAATAACAAGCGATTAAAAAAATAATAGATGTTAGTCCAAACTACCGTATTTGTTAGTTTGGTAAGTTCAACCATTCAACCATTCAACCATTCAACCATTCAACCATTCAACCATTCAACCAATAAAAGATTATTAGATTTATGTTAGTAGAGCCAACCATAACTGCCTTCTTACCGACCATTAAACAAGAACAGTCAAAACAATTTTACCTGAATACACTAAAACTAAAACTAATCTCTGAAGATGATTATGCCTTAGAGTTTGAAGGTGGTGGTGTAAGATTAAGAATTACAATTGTTGAGGAATTTACTCCACATCCATTTACCGTTTTGGGGTTTAACGTGGAAGACATAACTTCCCAAGCAAAATCTCTTACTAAGAAAGGCGTCGAATTTGAGAGATACCAAACTTTCAACCAGGATGATTTGGGAATTTGGACATCTCCAAGTAAAGCCCGAATTGCATGGTTTAAGGACCCTGATGGAAACTTACTTTCTTTAACTGAATATTCATCATAAAAGTTGAACAGGTTTGGAACAAACTATAGCTGTGCAGCTCGACTATGACCATTTAAAAAACACACCATGAAAAATTTAAACCATTACGTTGCTATTTATAAGGAGCAACTGAATAAAGGCGATATTTTAATTGCTTATAACGAATTGGTGAAATTTGTGATGACCTTAAGAACGGATTTTATCAAAAGTTTTTCTGACCATTATTCCTTTTCTGGAATGCTACATGGTTATATGGATTACACCTATTTCTACTACACGAATGATTTTTTAAAAAGTAAAAAACTAAAACTAGGCTTGGTGCTCAATCATGTAGCCATGAGATTTGAAATTTGGCTTTTAGGAAACACAAAATCTGTTCAAAAAAAATATTGGGATTTATTAAAAGAATCAAAATGGAATAAAGACAAAACGGAAATGCCTAAATATTCAATTTTGGAAGCCATTATAGAAAAAGATCCGAATTTTGATAACTTGACTTCCTTATCTCAAAAAATTGAAAAAAGATTAGTGGAGGTCTCTTCCGAGATAATAATTACCGTTCATAAATTCTCCGAAAATTGAAAATAGACGTGACACAGAAACCTTGAATTTTAGTATACTCTGGTCTTTGGTAGTTTTAACTTTTACCCTTATAAAACAATTAGAAAATTAAAAAGAAAAAATAAAAACGAGCAGCTAAAATTGCTTTGCTATCAAACTTCTGTCGGCTGACTTAGAGTTCTAGCCAAAAAGTGACATAAAGTTGTATACACCTTTGGCCTTTGTTTTTTAATCTGTTACTATAAATTGCTTCAAAAGAAAGCTCCAGAGGAGCGATAGGTTAATAACAAAGACAAAAACAG
>CALFWZ010000114.1 GCA_937928405.1 uncultured Saprospiraceae bacterium | reverse complement strand
AACCTGCCTCTGCCGGCAGGCAGGTCGTTGAATTGTTGAATTTACTCTAAAAAGTGTTTTTCGCGCAGAGATCGCAAAGACGCAGAGACCTTCTAACGTGTATATCTTTTATCGCAAAGCAAATACGTATATTAATTTGATTTCATGAAATTTGAAAAGTTTATTTTCTTAGTTTTTATAGTAAGCTCAATATTGAATTGTTGAATTTTAAACCCATTATTTCAACGGTTCAACATTTCAACATTTCAACAAAGATATAAACTAGCTTAGTTTTTTTATTATCTTGTTGGATATTTCTTAATTCTGACGATAAACCTATTCTATGAGTCACAAATCGCCTGATCCCGTAGTTTTGAATGATCCCAAAGTTGTCAACGGCTGGGCCATGTTTGACTGGGCCAATTCTGCTTATGCGCTCGTCATCACCACTGCTATTTTTCCCGGTTATTTTAACGGAGTAACGGATAAAGAATTTTCTTTTTTAGGTATAGAGATGACCAATACGGCGCTGTTTTCTTATTCTATTTCTTTTGCCTATTTGATCATTGCAGCGATGTTGCCACTCCTTTCAGGAATTGCCGATTATGGTGGCAAGAAGATGACATTTATGAAACGGTTTACCTATCTAGGTTCTATTTCTTGTATGCTATTGTTCTTTTTTACGGGAATGAATAATCTATGGATTGGTCTAGCAGGATTTATTTTAGCGGTGATTGGTTTTGCGGGAGGTCAGGTTTTTTATAATTCTTATTTACCCATTATTGCGTCGGAGGATCAATTGGACAAGGTGAGTGCAAAGGGATTTTCCTATGGATATGTTGGGAGTGTACTCTTATTGATTGTCAATTTATTGATGATTAGTTTTCCTAGCTTTTTTGGATTGGATTTTTTGGTGAAAACTTTCCCTAATTTTTTTGGAGAAAGTTCCACGGCTTTAGCGGCGCGATTTTCTTTCGTGATGGTCGGTGCATGGTGGATGGGTTTTGCACAAATTCCATTTAATCGTTTGCCCAAACAAACTCAAGTTGGCAAGGTAGATAATTTACTATCGAAAGGCTACGCTGAATTAAAAAAGGTTTTTCAAAAAGTAAAACAAGAAAAATATACCAAACGATTTTTGATGGCCTTTTTCTGTTATAGTGCGGGCGTACAAACCGCCATTTTTCTCGCCTCTACTTTTGCCACGGACGTCTTAGGTTTTTCGACCAATGAGTTAATCATCGTGGTTTTGATTTTACAAATTGTAGCAATTGGTGGCGCCTATTTATTTGCCTCCCTTTCGGGAAAATACGGTAATAAAGGAACCTTGATTTTAATTTTATCTATTTGGATTGTCGTTTGTTTATCTGGCTATTTGGTGCAAGATAAATCGACGTTTTATGCCGTAGCCGGTGGGGTTGGATTAGTGATGGGTGGGGTGCAATCTTTGTCGAGATCGACCTATGCAAAGTTTATTCCCGAAGGTTCGGATGATACGGCGTCTTATTTTAGTTTTTATGATGTCTTAGAAAAATCTGCGATTGTGATTGGTACGTTTGTGTTTGGTTTTATTGATCAATTACTAGGCGGCATGCGCAATAGTATGCTGGCCTTAGCGATTTTCTTTATTATTGGAATTATTATTTTATCGACGGTGAAGATTGGGAAGCGAGCGGTTGCGGATGTGTAGATTTGTTGATTTGTTGATTTGTTGATTTGTTTAGTTCAAAATTAATAATATGTTTTGGTAGCTTTAGGTTTATTGATTCTTTTGATAGATTTTAAAATTGATACAAACATCTAAAGATACGATTGGAATATATCCTTTTTGTATGTACAGTAATGGATTTAGTATTGAAAAACCTGATGAAAAATCTGATGGTATCGGATTTATCGCTTGCGGAGGCAAACAGAAATATATCAATGTTTATCCTGATTCTACAATGACCTGGAAAATAGATTTAAAAAGTCGCTATTTCGAACCTTACCCTTTTATCATTCGGCCCAAAAAAAACGGCACCTATAAATTCTATTGGGTCGTCAATGACATAAAATCTGAAGAAGTTATTTATGAATATGTGCTAAACAAGTAAATAGAATTGGTTTAAAACGAAACCGTAGATACAATTCATGAATCGTATCTACGGTTTCGCACGTTATCTAATTGATTATGGCTACACCATCTCCTCCTTCTTCCCCGTCCCCATAAACTTCAACATAAAAAACCTTTTCAACCTATACGCCAACCAGTACATCACCGGAATCACTACCAACGTCAAGAAAGTCGCAAAGACCAACCCGTAGATCACCGTCCAGGCCATCGTTCCCCAGAAAGCAGCATTATCACCGCCCAAGAAATATTGTGGATCCAACTCTGTGATCAGCGTCGTAAAATTAATATTCAAGCCAACCGCCAAAGGAATCAATCCTAAAACCGTAGTGATCGCCGTCAGTAATACCGGACGTAATCTCGTCGCACCACCCTCGATGACCGCATCTTTTACTGCTTCAGTTTCCATATCATTCATGTGAGACAGTTCGGCTTTTTCGCGTCTACGTTGCACCACAAGATTGGTATAATCAATTAATACAATCGCATTGTTTACCACAATCCCTGCCAGTGAAATAATCCCAACCCCAGTCATGATAATTTCAATATCCATTCCTGTAAAAACATATCCCAGAAATACCCCAATCGTACTAAAGATCACCGAAATGATAATGATAAAAGGAGATATAATCGAATTAAATTGTCCCACCAAAATGATAAAAATCGAAAACATTGCAATCATAAATGCGGAAGATAAAAATGCCACTTCTTCCGCCTGCTGCTCCTGTCCTCCCGCAAATTTATACGTAAAATCATCTGGCATCGGAAAGTCTTCTAGTACTTCTTTGATTTCTGCTACGACTTCATTCGCATTATACGGTTGCACAACATTGGAAGTAACACTAATCATGCGTTCTTGCTCTTTTCGGTTAATAGAGCTATAAGTAGAGGTAAAACTAATGTCTGCCACGGTAGAAATCGGTACCTGACTGATTCGTCCATTCGCTGGATTTCGGAAAGTGATTTTTTGATTTAATAAGTCGTCGATACTGTAACGATACTTCTCGTCCAACCGCAAGGTAATCGGATAATCTTCTTCGCCATCTTTAAATTTTGAAACCTCTTTTCCAAAAACGGCGGTCCGAATCGCATCTGCAATCGCAAAGGTAGAAACTCCGTAACGACGCGCTGCATCTCGATTGATACTCATGGTCATTTCTGGTTTTCCAATATTTACGTCCGCCTTTAATTCTTCAATTCCACCAATATTTTTACTATTCACATAAGCAATCATCCGCTTGGACAACAAGGCGAGCGTATCCATATTTTCTCCTTGAATTTCGATAAAAATAGGTTTTTCCTGTGGGGGTCCAGATTGATCTTTATCGACCGTTATTTGTACACCAGGAATACCTTGCACCGCTTCGCGAATATCTTCCATCGCCTTAGCGGTCGAGAGTTCTCCTCGTTCCGTGGAAGAGACAAAGGAAACCGTCAGTCGAGCTTTGTTGGGAGAAGCACCGAAGTTGGGACCAGCATTAGGGTCTGACGTATTTTCTCCAATCTGAGCAAGTACGGCTTGTACGATAGCACCGTAGGGTTCAACTACTTTGGTCACTTTGGCTTCCAGTTCTTTCATCGTGGCGTTGGTCGCCTCAATATCAGATCCTAAAGGCAATTCTACAAACGCATTGACAAAATTAGGATCAGGACTAGGAAAAAATTCTACCTTCGGCATATTGGCTCCTAACAAAATAAAAGTCCCAAAAAGCAATCCGATCGTTCCCAAAAATATAAAAACGGGAACAATGCCTCGCAAGGCAAAACGGATAAAACTATTGTATCCTCTTTCGAGTAATGGTAAAAACCTATTTTGAAACGCAAAAGCCGCTGGGCGTAAAAGAAAGAAATTAGCTAAACTCACCGATACCACAATTCCCAATACATTTCTTGCCCACATGACGTTATAAAAATGCGCCGCAACGGCTAGAAGCGTCATCAGTAAGGCACCAATTAATACATTCCGCATCTTTCTATTTCTGGCAGCAGTAGATTCTTCTCGCTCATCAATTTTTATAAAAGTAGCCGTGACTACAGGATTGATAACCAAGGCAACAAACAGCGACGAACTTAACACGATAATCAAAGTAATTGGTAGATATCTCATAAAACTTCCCATCAACCCTGGCCAAAAGATCATCGGGAAAAATGCCGCTAAAGTCGTAGCGGTAGAAGCAATAATCGGCAAGGCCACTTCTCCAGTTCCTCGCTTAGCAGCATCGATATTACTATAGCCATTTTGTTTAAAACGATAGACATTTTCCACCACCACAATCGCATTATCTACCAGCATTCCAAGCGCCAGAATCAACGAAAATAATACTACAGTATTTAGGGTGTACCCCACTAAATTGATGATTAAAATCCCCATCAACATAGATAATGGAATCGCAATTCCCACAAACATGGCGTTCCGTAAGCCAAGAAAAAATAAGAGTACTAAAACTACTAGAATCACCCCGGAGATAATGCTGTTTTCTAAGTTAGAAACCATATCTCGTGTCTGTACAGACTGATCGTTAAAAATGCTGACTTTGACGCCTTTCGGCAAATAAGATCGTTTAGCTTTACGAATGATCTCTTTAATCTTATCAGAGGCCGTCAATAAATTTTGTCCACTTTGTTTGATTACATCTAGAGAAATAACGGGCAACTCGTCAGCACGGGCAATACTCGTTTGTTCTTTAAATCCAAAACGTACATTGGCAATATCGCGCAGATAAATTGGATTTTGGTTTTCTGCTTTGACAATTAAATTCTCCAATTCCAAGACATTTTCAAATTGGCCAATAACTCGGATGGTCCGACGAAAATCATTGCGCACCAATTCTCCTCCTGACATCGTAATATTTTCAGAACGAATGGCATTTTCAATATCATTAAAACTAACCTGCGTAGATTCCATACTCGGCAGGTCGATATCAATTTTCACCTCTCGTTCTTGCGCTCCTTTCATATCAATTTTAGAAATTTCGGACAGCTCTTCAATTTCGTCTTCCAATAATTCCGCATATTCCTTTAGCTCATCGTTCGGATAATTTCCAGAAACATTGACCGTCATAATCGGAATTTCGGACATGTTGATATCCAATACTTCTGGGTCTTGGGTTAGATCATTGGGCAGTTCTGATTTGGCTTTGTCCACGGCATCTTTTACTTTTCGGATGGCAACATCTAAATCTACGTTGGCCTGAAATTCGGCCACGATCAACGAGTAATCTTGTAAAGAAGAAGAGGTGACATTTTTTATTTCAGAAACAGACTGGAGCTCTTTTTCGATCGGACGAGTTACGAGACTTTCAATATCCGAAGCAGAGTTTCCAAAATAAACCGTATTGACATAAATTTTGGGCCAAGGAATTTCCGGAAAAGCTTCCTTCGGCATCGTGTTGTAAGAATTGATTCCAAAAAACAAAATCATGAAAGTCAGAATAAAAATACTGGTGCTATTGTCTATCGCAAAGGAAGACAATTTAAACTGACGAAATTTTTCTTTTAAAGATTCTATTGGAGCGTTACTCATAGCAAGTTGTTGAGTTTTGAGTTATGGATTTTTGAGTTTGGGATTGCTGCGTTTTGAGTGTTGAGTAGCTGAGTTATTCAAAAATTGTGATTCTATCAACTCAACATTTCAACAATCACATTAATTCAATTAGTTCATTTTCGGCAAGACCTCTGCCACCTTCAATGATGATTTGATCACCAAACTTTAGACCTTCGGTTATGATTACATTTCCTTCAGATCGTTCACCCATCTCCACGTATATTTTTTTTGCGTAAGGTCCATTTGATCCATCTGCTTTTACATACACATAGCTCTTACCCGTAACCTCTTGCTGTACGAGTACCAATGGAATAGACACAGCATCTTTTGCTTCGAAGTCTTTTAATTTCATAATCGCCATTAGGTTGGGTTTAAAAATTCCTTGCTTGTTTAGCAGTTCTACCTCCGCTTCGAAAGTACGATTGGCGGGGTTGATCGTTCGTCCAACGGTGGAGATTTTTAAGGTTCGATCTTCATTCAATGCAGGAAAATGGACGTCTACCATTTGGCCTCGTTTCACCACGGGTAAGTAGCGTTCTGGCACATCGGCAATTACTTTTACTTTATAGGTATTCATGATTTTTACGATGGGCTCACCGGGTCCAGCCATTTCGCCAGCTTCTTTCATCGACATATCTACGACCCCACTGATGGGCGCGTAGACATTGGCTTTGGTCAGTTGAAAACGCGCAGTTTCCATACTTTTTTCAATACGCTCTTTATTATTTTTGGCTTGAAGATATTGGATTTCAGAACCAATATTTTGTTCCCATAATTTAGACTGTCGTTGAAAAACATCCTCTGCCAAGGTAAGGGCCGTTTGCAATTCGCTAATCTGTTTATTAACTGATTCCATATCTACCGAAGCGATCAATTGTCCTTTACGAACATTCTGTCCTTCGCGCACCGACATGTTCGTAATTCGACCGCCCGTTTCGCTACTAGCCATCACTGCATCATTCGCTTCTACTATCGACTGAATTTCTACAAACCGGCTTAAATTTTCTGGACGGATCGTATCAATTTTTACAGCCCGGCGGCTTTCTTCTTGTTGGGTGGTATCCATTTCCATAATCTCTTCTTTCAAAAGATTGATGTCGGCCTGTAATTCTTTCAGTGCCATTCGTTTTTCTTTAACCAATGCTTTTTTTCCTGCTAGGTCATCTGGCCATTGATCTGATGCACCTTGTTGACAAGCAGTGAGTATTAAAAGCGTTAGGAGGATTGTTAAAGTATGTTTCATTTTTTATTAAAATTTAAGGTTGTATTTTTTGGTTGATGGCTTTCCGTTAAAAAACCACCATCATTCTCGATTCAACAATTCAACATGCTAATTACTTACCCAAAACCGTATCAAGATTTTGTTTAGTCACCAATAATTGATAGCGTGCTTGAATAAAATTCTGTTGTGTTTGATAAAGTGCTTGTTCTGCTTGCGTTACTTCAATACTAGACCCTACACCAGAGCGGTATTTGATTTGTGTGGTGTCATAAATTTTTTGGGCCAAGGCGACATTTTTTTCTTGACTTTGGGTTCGTTCGAGCGCAGTTAGATATTCTGTTCTGGCATTGGTCACTTCTAATTGAATCGATTGTTCAAGCATACTGATTCGTTTTCGATCTATTTCCATCGCAATTTTGGCACGTTCTATTTTGGCTTTTTTATTAAAACCATCAAAAATCGGAACATTAATTCGCAAGCCAGCCACCGAAGTAGGCACCCAGAATCCATCATCTCCAAAAAGCGAATTTCCTTGATATCCATATTGATAATTTACGAATCCAGAGACAGAAGGTAAGTAGCCATCCTTGTTTACTCTAATATTATATTCGTGTAATTTCATTCCTGTTTGGGCCACTCGATATTCTGGTCGATTGAGGTAATTGACAGGAGCAGTTAGATCATCATCCGTCGCTAAGTTGAGTAAGTCGTCCAAATTATCCGAGATAGTCAGTGGTTCGTTGACCGGATAACCCATCATAAATTTCAGGTAGTTTAATGCCAATTCTTTTTGTCGAGTTAGATTGTCAACCTCTGTCCGCAAATTGGCGAGAGAAAGTTGGAGGCGATCTACATCCAACTGTTCTATAAATCCAGCTTCATAAGTAGCTTTTGTCTCGGTTAGCATTCCTTCGAGGTTGGTAATATTTTTTGCTAGAATTTTTAAATTTTCGTCTACAATCAGTGGTGGAAGATAAGCTGCTACTACTTGGTCACGAACCGACCGTTCCTGTGCAACTAGTTCCTGACCGACATATTCTTTGAAAGCTTTAGCTGCTTTTAAGGCGGTAAAATAACTACCATCAAAAATTAAGGCATTTAGATCAAGACCAGCGTTAAGACTATTTCTAAGCACAAAGCTGGCTTGATTACTATAATCTGGTGGGAGCGTTCCGCCGTTCCCCAGCCGAATAACCTCTTCAATCTGATTTGGTAAAGCTGCGACTGGTACTTTTAGATAGTGTTGAAAATTGATGGTACCATTTAAGGTAGGAATTCCTCTCGAACGCCGCTCAACGATCTGAGCTTCGGCATCTAAGATATTTTCTTTGGCAATCTTTACGTTGAGATTATGATCATAAGCATATTGAATGGCTTCTGAAAGGCTAAACGTAAGATTCGCTGATTGTGCAAAAAAGGCACTCGAATAAAAGAGCAAAAAGAGGGTAAAAGGTAATGTTCTCATTCGTTTTTACTTAGTATATTTTTCAAATAATTTTAAACCCTTCGGAAGTGCGATTCCATGCAAATGGTAGTGGACGTATTCTAGATATAATTTTTCTTTATTATAATCCTTAAGTGGAAATACATCTTCATCTACAATCAACATAGTTTTCCCAACATATAGTTTGGCAATAATATCTGTGTTCATGTTTTTTCGATAGAGCCCTTCCGAAATTCCTCGATCCAGATTCGTTTTTATAGTTTCATAAATATAACCTTGGTGTAGAGCTTCCATCATCCCCCAGATATCTCCATAATATTTTTGCATATCATACAAGGTCGTCGGAGAAACTTCTCGAAGCAGCGCCGTTACATACTTGGCAATCTCTATCATTTCATTTACTGCGTCTTTACTCTGAGCAGTAATTTCATTAATTGCAGTTTCCTCTTCCTTAATATGCTTTTGAAAAACTTCTCGAATAAGATCTCGTTTATTTGCAACACATTGATATAAGGTCTTTTTGGATATACCCAGTTGCCGAGAGATATCGTCCATAGACACACTCTTCAGTCCATATTTCATGAACAACTCATGTACTTTCGCTAAGATGATGGTTTTATTCATTGCTTCGTAAACGTTGGAAACTTTAATTTAGTTCAAAGTTTCCTAAGTTTTTTAAAAAATTTCACTTCATTATTTGAAATAGTGAGATAACGCTCCCCATTTTGAATCCAAAGTTTATTCATAAGTAAATGTCTATTAGTTTCCAAAACAAAATTCATAGAATTTTCTGGAACAAGTTTTTTAGATTATCTTGCTCAACTTCTTAATACAGAAGTTGTTTAAAACTTAACAATAGCATATTAAAATTAACTTAAATGAAAAAATTTTTACTTCTCCTTAGTGTACTCCTTCCTTGCTTATTCTTAGGTATTTGGTTTCAAAATCAACCTCAAACGCCTACTGGTGCTGCCCTAATGGGAGAAGAGGCTGGTGAAAACGCTGAAAAACGTCCTGACGATTATTTCTTTGCCCAGCGTGCTTATCCACATAACCAAATCAACCGTTCAGTTTATCGGGCAGCACGCAAGCAAGCCCAACTCGCTCGGGAAGCCGCTGTTCAACGTACGAATGGTACTTGGGAAGCCAAAGGCCCCATTAACGTTGGTGGGCGGATTACAGATTTAGTACTAGACCCCAGCAACCAGACGACTATTTATGCAGGTACTGCTTCTGGAGGTATCTTTAAGACTACTGATGTGGGCAATAGCTGGACACCTATTTTTGATGACGCAGGTGCCTTGTCCATTGGTAATCTCGCCATTGATCCTCAAAATCCACAAACCCTTTACGCTGGAACTGGAGAGGCCAACGGTTCTTTTGATTCTGCTGCCTTTCCTGGCGATGGAATTTATAAAACAACGGACGGTGGTAATAATTGGGAAAATATAGGTCTTGAAAATACCGAACATATTGGACGGATCGTCATTGATCCAAGTAATACGGAGCGCGTATTTGTTGCGGCCGCTGGAACGCTTTACGGAAAATCTAATGACCGTGGTGTTTACAGAAGTATTAACGGAGGAGACGATTGGGAGCAAGTATTATTTATCAGTGATTCTACCGCGATCATTGATCTAGTCATTAATCCCCAAAATCCTAATATTCTTTTTGCCGCTAGTTGGGAAAGACTACGGTACCCTTGGGGACGCATCTACGGTGGCCCTACTTCAGGTATTTACCGATCTACTGACGGAGGAGATAACTGGACCAAATTGACCAATAATGGACTACCCATCAGTGACGAGAATACCGGAAGAATCGGGCTAGCCATTGCGGCATCTGATCCTAATCAAATGTATGCTACTTATACTACCAATCCAGTAACGAATGAATTTTCCGCACTTTATAAATCCTTTAATGGTGGAGAGACTTGGTTTGATATGGATGCAGATATTAATTTTGTCAACTCGTCCTTTGGTTGGTACTTTGGTAATGTCCGAGTAACGCCCGATAATTCGAATGAAGTATATGTAATGGGTGTCGAAATTGTACGATCTATGAATGGAGGTATTGCTTTTAGTGAAGCAACCCAAGATATGCACGTAGATTTTCACGCTTTAGAAATGCACCCTGACAATTCAGATTTTCGAGTTATTGGAAATGATGGAGGAATTTATGTATCTCAAAATGGTGGAGGCTCTTGGAACCATCGAGCCAATTTGCCGATCACCCAATTTTATGCTTGTGAGTTAGACGAACAAAATCCAGAACGACTCTACGGTGGTGCTCAGGATAATGGAACCAACCGTACCCTTACTGGACAAAACGATGATTACGAAAGGATTTTCGGTGGTGATGGCTTTTATGTGATCGTTGATCCGATCGACAATGATTTTATTTATTTAGAATTTCAACGAGGTAATATTTTCCGCTCTACGGATGGTGGATTCTCCTTTGAGTGGGCACAGTTTGGGATTGAGGAAGATGATCGAAAAAACTGGAACACGCCCATCGTGATGGATAAAAACAATACCTCTATTTTGTATACGGGTACCAATCATTTATACCGTAGTACTGATCGCGCTGTTTCTTGGGATCAAATTAGTCCAGACTTGACAGATGGAGAACATCCCAGTGGTGCTTCTGGCTATGGAACCATCACGACCATTGATGTATCAGAATCAGATCCCAACTTTATCTATATAGGTACTGATGATGGAAATGTACAAATGACTCCTAATGGCGGATTGACTTGGAGTAATATTTCGGCGGGTTTGCCCGAAAGGTATGTCAGCCGAGTTTCCGTTGATCCTAATGATGCGTTGACTTGTTACGTTACCTTAAGTGGATACCGTTATGTAGATTACCAACCACACGTCTTGAAGACCACAGACGGTGGACAGACGTGGATAGACGTTTCTGGAAACTTACCTGAGGTTCCTGCTAATGATATAATTATAGACCCAGCTAATGAAGGTACACTTTATCTAGCCAGTGATTTGGGCGTTTGGGTGAGTTATAATGACGGTGAAAACTGGAACATACTCGGCATGGGACTTCCCAATACGGTGGTTTGCGATTTGCGTTTGCACGAACCTACGCGTACGCTCTTGGCTGGAACCTATGGACGATCTTTTTATACGATTGATTTAAATGATGTGGTAAATACCGAAAATTTTATCAAAGATATTTCTGTCAAGGTATTCCCTAATCCTGCCATTGATCATATTAATATTGAGTTTAAAAACGAAACCGCGCAATCGGTTGGATTCAGATTAGTGGATATGAGCGGAAAGGAAGTTGCACAAAAACCGGCAATGAATTTAGCTGCGGGTACACAGACCATCAACTGGAATCTACCAAACCAGATGGCTGCTGGAAATTATCTGATTAGAATGGAAACGGAGAAAGGGTTGGTGGTGAAGAAGGTGGTAGTGCAGAGGTAATTACTCAAGGTTTACTAAACATTACTAAATTGTATAACTGAAAATATTTAGTTTATACCCTGATTATAAATATGTTTAGTAAACCTACCTCTTTTAAAATTCCATCGGATCGCCAAAAACAAACATATAATCCAGCGTCTTTTTTACGTATTCATTGCTAATCACTTTAAACGGACCTGCTCCACCATCTACTAAAAATTCGGGGATTTCAAATCCGTGTTTTTCAGCTTGTTGGGTATAAAAATTACGGCGAGTAGGCGATTGATCCGCTACGCAATGAAAGGTGAGACCGAATATTTCTTGTTCAATTATTTTTAAAATAATTTGGATTAAATCTGTTCGATGAATCATATTGACGGGTGCGTTCCCGTTTGGAATATTTTTTTTCCCAGCTAAAAATCGGCCCGCTAAACGATCCCCTCCTACCAATCCGCCTGGACGAATAATCGTAGTTTTAAGATGCGGTAAGGACTGTAAATATTTTTCTACCGTCCATAATGCTTTACCAGAATTGGTGGTCGGAGCAGGAATGGTTGCTTCATCTACCCTGCCCTGTTCGTCGCTATAGACACTCGTAGAGCTGACAAAAATACAGCGCGTCACGCCTGCTTTTTCTGCCAGTGAAATCAACGATTTTATTTTTTTTGGAAAATTATTTTGGACATTCGGATCACGACGACCCGGTGGAATATTGATCATTAAAATATCAACATCTAGAAAAGATGCAATGGCTTCGCCTTTGGGTTCAGTGGGCAAAAGCTCAATCAAAAACGGATTAATTCCATCCACTTTTAAGCTATTTAATTTATCAGCAGAAGTGGTAGAAGCATTTACGGAACAACCGTTTTTTACTAAAATTTTTGCCAGCGGCCAACCTAACCAACCCGCGCCTAAAATACCGATTTTATTCATAGACATATTCATAACAACCAATATCTGGTTTTTCTATATCTCTCATTACGCCATCTAAATCAAATGGATAATCAGGATTAAAAGTTCCACGTTCTTCTGCAATGGAAAGCGTATCTAGATGAAAGTCTTCTTCGTTGGCATCAAAAAACAATGCCTCACTTCGATCGTAGGAAATACAATTTTCGCAGTCTGTCAGAAAATCAGGATATTGATCCATCATCAATATTTCATCTACCTTAACGATACAATTTTTAAATTCATAATTAAAGTCCGTATCCTCAATTTCTATTAAACTAATCTCATCATTACCGGATCCAACTAGAATAGAATTTTCAATCTTTGCATTGATTGGATTTCTCAAAATATTAGAACATTCTGGAAAATCTGTACAAAGTAAATTACTTAAACTCAAGGCCGAAGCCGCTTGATCTCCATTGCTAATCACGGTTGTATGCTTAATGCCATAGGTACCACCATAAGTAGCGCGTATGGCAGTTGCGGCATTATTATACAACAAACAATTGCTGGCGTGAATCTCCGCATGTATGCCAAATAAACCATGCGAAGCCGTATTAAATATCTTACTATTTTCAATCTCTAAAGTACCCGCAGAATCTACAGCAATCCCCAACGAGCTATTTTTTATCGTGACATGATTAAACTCGTTATTCTTACTACCCGCTCCTAAAATAATTCCAAACCATTGACCAGGAATGTCTGCAAAGCCTTCCTCTAAGCGATCTCCTTGAATTGTAACGGGTTCTTCTAACGTACCATTAATTTCAATTCGGCCAGTACCGGTCGTAATAATTCGACCATCATTAAAAAATTGTAACATGTCCTCTTCATCTACAAAAGACTCTAATCCCCCGTGCACATAAATATTTGTACCAGGAGCAATAATTAAATTACAATTATCAATCACCATAATCCCAAAGATCACATAAGGCTTAGGATCATCCCAAATAATATCTCCACCGTTACAATCAAGTACGGCAATGCCGCCATTATTAAAGCGATTAGGAATATAGTTGGCGTTTTGGCCCCAAGCTTCCAGAATTACTCGTTGTGCATTTCCATTGGTTAGAAAACTCAACTCCTCTTGGATAACGTAAGGACTTTCTGAGATCGCTTGATCTGGGTCCACGGTTACTTCGGCGAAAATATAAATACTATCATTGGGTGGAATCTCAACATTGGTCGCATCACCGGGCAAACCATCCACATTAATTCGAAATTTAGATTGATCGCCTTTTGCTAGTTTGATTTCAGAAATTTCAATGGTTCTATCCAGCCTATTATAAAGTTTAACCGAACGTGTCGCAGATCCCTGTGCCGTAAAAACGGTATCAAAACGTAGGGTATCTACCGAAAATCCTAGGGTAGCATCATCGCCTCTATAGACTTCCATATCGGGAACACAACTGTGAAAAAGGATGGCAAGTACGACGGCAGTAAAAAAGATTGTTTTTTTCATATTTTGGCGAATCAATATCCTCTGAATTAAACGCAGTTTATTAACTGAGATTGCAAAAATAAGCTTTGTTGATTTAGAAGTTGTTCAAAAACTCCCAAATTGGCTACAAACTGATAAAATTTTCCAACTCATCACCTTTTTCTTCACCCATAGCCCAGCTATGCATTCAGAAAAGAGTCTCGATTTGAATAATTTTCTCTAGTTTTCGCCTGCTTTAGGAATTATTGAACAACTTCTTATATTTTACTCTAAAATGGCCAGCGAGTTACGTTTTAAGGACGACCATATGCTCGATAAAATCCCAGAGAATGTACTCATAAAGACAATAGGATCAATGAATTAATCATACCTTTGAGGTCTTATTCTGAATACTATAAATGCCTTATATTTAATGAGTTCGGTAAAAATTGACGTGGTTATTCCGGCCTTTAATGAAGAAAACTCTATTAACCGAGTTTTACAAGATATTCCTGCCGACTTGGTAAGAGAGGTAATCGTATGTAATAACGCCAGTACCGATCAAACCGCTGAGGTCGCCAGAGCCAATGGCGCTACCCTCGTCCATCAACCTATTCGTGGCTACGGAAATGCCTGTCTCAAAGGGTTGGAACATATTGCCAATAAGCCAATTCCACCGGACATCGTGGTTTTTCTGGATGCCGATTATTCTGATTATCCTGAAGAGATGTACCAATTGGTCGACCCCATTCTAAAAGATGGAATGGATATGGTCATCGGCTCTCGTGCCTTAGGAGAAATGGAGGCAGGCTCTATGACACCACAACAGGTATTTGGCAATTGGTTGGCAACGAACTTGATTCGTTTTTTTTATCAGTATGAATTTACGGATTTAGGACCTTTTCGGGCCATCCGTTATGATCAATTATTAGCAATCGACATGCAAGATAAAACCTACGGTTGGACCGTAGAGATGCAGGTCAAAGCCGCTAAGATGAAAATGAAATGTACCGAAATTCCGGTTACTTATCGTAAGCGAATTGGATTTTCGAAAGTATCAGGAACGGTAAAAGGGACCATCTTAGCCGGACATAAAATTTTGTGGACTATATTTAAATTATTATAAAATGATCGTACTCAGCTATATACTCTTTGCGGTTTACTGCGTAGCGCTCACTTACATCACTTGCTTTTGCTTATTGCAATTTCATTTGTTGTATTTCTATAAAAAACACCATTTTCAGGAAGCCAGAAATCCTTCTTCGCCTCCAGAAGAATTACCAAAAGACCTTCCCTTTATAACCATCCAATTACCTGTTTTTAACGAACAATATGTGGTGGAGCGGCTGGTAGATCAAATTGCCAAACTAGATTACCCAAAAAATAAATTCGAAATCCATTTGCTAGATGACTCTACGGACGAAACCATAGAGATCAGTCGCAAAAAAGTAGCTGAATACAAAGCCAAAGGATTCAACATTGAATTGATTCATCGGACCGATCGTACCGGCTATAAAGCAGGTGCACTCAAGGAAGCTATGGACCGCGCCAAAGGTAATTTTATTGCGATCTTTGACGCAGATTTTTTACCCCGAACCGATTTTTTAAAAGCTACCGTTCCATATTTTAACAATCCAAAAATTGGGTTGGTACAGACCCGTTGGGAACATATCAATGAAAGTTATTCCGTACTGACTCGCTTGCAAGCCATGCAATTGAATGTACATTTTACGGTAGAACAACAAGGACGAAAAGCAGGTAATTGTCTACTCCAATTTAATGGAACTGCCGGCGTCTGGCGTCGCAGTTGTATTGAAGATGCGGGTGGTTGGGAAGCAGATACACTAACCGAAGATCTCGACCTAAGTTACCGCGCCCAACTCAAAGGCTGGGATATTTCTTACTTAGAAAAATTTGGTTCTCCCGCAGAATTACCCGCAGAAATGAACGGTCTAAAATCTCAGCAATTCCGTTGGATGAAAGGCGGTGCAGAAAATGCACGTAAACTGTTACCAATTATTTGGAAATCAGATTTAACCACCCGAAAAAAGCTGCACGCTACCGGACACCTGATGGGTAGCGGCGTTTTTATCTGTATTTTCATTGCTGCGATTATCAGCGTTCCACTAGTTTCCGTCTTACAAACCATCACCATGGGAGTTGATCTCCGTTTTATGAGTTTTTTCCTGTTAGGATTACCAGCGATTCTCGCCGTATATTATACCGCTAATGTACAAGCTGAATTGGCGAAACAACCCTTTTTAAAAAAATTAGTCAAATTTATTTTTCTATTTCCCATTTTCTTGGCTCTTTCTATGGGGCTTTCTCTTCATAACACGATTGCCGTTATTCAAGGATATCTTGGCAAACAATCACCTTTTGTTCGTACGCCAAAATTTAATATTAAGCATATCAAAGACAGTTTTAAAAAGCAAAAATATTTGGGACGTAAAATTTCTTGGACTACCCTCTTCGAAGGTTTTCTATCTTTGTATTTTCTTGGTGGATTACTCTGGGGATTATACATTGACCAAAACGCTTTCCTAATTTTCCATGCCATGTTGATGGTGGGATTTGGAACCATCTGTTTTTACTCTGTCCGTCATGTCAGCTTCAAATAAAATACCTCAATTTTTAGCGGGTAGTACTTTTCTGATAATTATTGGTTTCTTGGGCTATTATCCGCAGCAGTCCGATTTTGGATTATTGCTCCCAGGTTTCCTAGTGGCATTTCTTGGATATTATTTTTTTTGTACAAAATTAGCGCCCCAACAAAGTTTATCTTTTTGGTTAGGCGTGGCGGTTATCGCTCGGGGCATCCTCTTATTTTCTTTGCCTAATTTATCGGATGATTTATATCGATTTATCTGGGATGGAAGATTACTCCATCAAGGGATTAATCCCTTTGAGCAATTGCCAGGTTATTATTTGTTGGCAGGTAACGAAGTCGAAGGAATCACCCAAGCATTATTTGATCAACTCAATTCTCCCGAATATTTTACGATTTATCCACCCGTTTGTCAGGGAATTTTTGCGTTTAGTACTTGGTTGTTTCCAAAAAATATTTTAGGGACCGTCGTTACGATGAAAGCTTTTTTTCTATTTTTTGAAGTGGGTACTATATTTTTGGGAATCCGTCTTTTAGATCATTTTAAGTTAGATAGAAAACAAATGCTTTGGTACGCGCTCAATCCATTGATTATTTTGGAGTTGACAGGCAATCTACATTTCGAAGCACTCATGGTCTTTTTCTTGACGGCAGCTATTTATTTTTATGTAAAATCAAATTTAAAATTATCGGCGATGGCGATGGGATTTTCTATTGCGACCAAGTTATTGCCTTTGATGTTTCTACCCTTTTTTATTCGTCGATTGGGATGGAAAAAAGCCATGATTTATTTTATCGTTATTGGGATTACGGTCGTGGTGTTGTTTGCGCCTTTATTCAACTCCGTTTTCCTTTCCAATCTTGGTTCTAGTATCGGTTTGTATTTTCAGCGTTTTGAGTTTAATGGAAGTATTTATTATTTACTCCGTTGGTTGGGTCAAGTCATTACAGGATACAATTTGATACGTTTTATTGGACCAGGGCTTGCGCTGATTGTTTTTGTAAAAATAATTTCACGCGCTTTTAAAGAAACCGATTTATCTACGTTGCAGCTCCTTCGACAAATGCTTTATGCCTTGACGCTATTTTTGTTTTGTACGACGACCGTCATGCCTTGGTACTTGAGTGGGTTGATTTTATTTTCCGTTTTCACAGGACATCGTTATCCAGCGGTTTGGTCTTTGCTAATTTTGCTGACTTACGTAAATTATAGTTATCCGATTTTTGAGGAAAATTTGTGGGTTGTGGCGTTGGAGTATACGGTGGTGGGATATTTTTGGTGGCGGGAGCGAGGGTTGTTTTAGTTTACTTTTCTGCTTCGGTTGCTTTTACTTTTAAAGAAAAACTCGTTTAATTAGATCTTATAACGCAATCGAAAATCCCAGAAATTAACTATACGTAATCTTCTAGATGTTTTATTAAATGAAACCTCAAAAGCAATATCTTTTATTTCTACCCCAACGCCAATATGGCCAGCTATAGAAAAATTTTCCCTTAAGTAAATGGGAGCAGGATCTGGATCTGATAGCACGACGAGACCATCCATCATATCTCTAGCAATAGCGGTCCCTCTATAAACATTCGATTCTTCCGAAGTTAATCTGAATTGCGGTTGCAATCCCAATAATACATAAATCTTAGGGTTTAAAATATAATCAAAACGGCAAGTAACGGTGGATGAAATCATTAATTCTTTACCACTCACCAAATGAAAATTTGTGTGACGCATACTATCTGACTGAGGTAAATTTGCGTTAAATTTATGGCTGTTAAAATTGGAATAAGACAATCTGGACATTCCGACACCTATAGAAAAACGCACTCTTTCCATGACATGAAGCTCAGCAAATCCGAGGACTCCCAAAAAATTAGCTGTCGCCTGCGCACTAAAACCTGATGAAAACCTTTCTGGTAGGACAGAGACATTATAATTCACCTCTGCCCCAAAAGCTACCTGCCTCAAAGAATCACTGATAGCATAGGATTTTGGAAGTAAACATAAAAACAGAAGAAAAAAGGTGAATAATATTTTCATAAAAAAAGAAGCTCAAAGTTCGTAGTAGATTAACACCCCTTACACATACCCCGCCGCCTGCAAATTAAACAGCTCTGCGTACTTCCCATCTTTGGCCATCAATTCTTCGTGACTCCCCAATTCTAACAGCTGACCATTTTCTAAAAATAAAATTCGATCTGCCATCCTTACCGTCGAGAAACGATGGGAAATTAAGACCGCAGACTTTCCTTCTATCAACTCCGCAAAACGTAAAAAAACTTCATGTTCCGCACGAGCATCTAAGGCAGAAGTTGGTTCATCCAAAATCAACAATTGCGCTTCTCGCATATAGGCACGGGCCAGGGCGACCTTTTGCCATTGACCTCCTGAGAGCTCTACCCCATTATTGAATCGCTTCCCCAACACTTGTTCATATTGTCCTGGTAAATCATTGATCACGGTATCTGCTAAACTCTTTTCGGCAGCTTGGGTAATAATGGGTAAATCTTTATTTAATTCAATATTTCCCACGGCAATATTATCCGATGCCTTCATCTGAAAACGAATATAATCCTGAAAAATAATTCCAATATTTTTTCTTAAATCTAATAATTGATAATCTCGCAAATCTTTTCCATCTAATAGGATTCGACCTTCACTTGGTTCGTAAAGTCGGGCTAGTAATTTTACCAACGTGGTTTTGCCTGCTCCATTTTCTCCGACTAGTGCCAGTTTTTCTCCTTTCTTTAAATGAAAAGATAAATTGCGAATCGCGTACTTCTCACTGTTGATGTATTTAAAACTTACATTTTCAAAAGTAAATCCTTCTTGAATTGGTGTAGGTACTGGCAACGCTTTTTCTTTATCTCGAATCGTCGGTTCCAAGGACAGAAAATCAAATAAATCTTGCAGATATAAAGATCCTTCGGCAATTTTTGAAAACCGATTCATAATCCCTTGCAACATCCCTCGCATCTGCCGAAAAGAACCTGCCAGAAAAGTCAAACTACCCACCGTAATCAATCCTGCCGTCGTTTGTAAAATGATAAACACGTAGGCTCCATAATACGCCAAACTTCCAATCGCTGATAGAAAACTCCCCCACCACGCTCGCTTAACAGATATTTTTTTATTGGCTTCATAATAACGGTCTGATAATTCTTTAAATCGTCCCGCTAAAAAATCCGAAAGATTAAAAATTTTGACCTCCTTCGCCGTTTCGTCACTCGCACCGATAAAACGAATATAATCCAACTCTCGTCGCTCGGGCGTCCAAGAACGCGTCAACGAATAAGTATGTTGATTGAAATGGGTCTCTCCTAAAAAAGAAGGAATAACCGCAATAAATAATATTAACAATAACCACGGACTAAAAGTAAGCAATCCTGCCCCTAAAAATAACAACGTAATCATATCCTGCAATTGTGCCAAGACTTGCGACATCAACATGGTCCGTCCCACCGTTTGACGGCGGGCCATTTCTAGTTTATCATAAAATTCTGGATCTTCAAATTGGTATAAATCCAAGCGAGCAGCATGACGTATCAACATTACCGAACTTCGATTGGCAAATAAATCTCCCAACAAACTATCTAGCAGCATAATTCCTCGATTGAGTAACTCAGAAGCGACTGCCAAACCTAACTCGATACCGACCATCAACCACAAATAATCTTTGGCACCATCCGTTACGTCAATCAACCGAATCACCTCATCAATAATTTCTTTACCTACGTATAAAATCGCCAAGGGGATCGCGGCCTTGATAACTCGCAAGAGAATATTTAGAATAAAAAGCGTTTTATTCGTCTCCCAAATTAATCTAAAAAACGGTGGAAGGTTTTTTAGTGCCGCAAACTGGGTCGAGAGGGATTTACTGACTTTTGGATCTTTTCTTCTACTCATTCCGTGTATAACAATTAATTGATTATATTAGTTCTATTGGTGAATTAGTCAATTCACCAATAGACTAATTTTCAAGTGCCAGGCTCAACACTTTATCAAAGATACGAGTAATAATCCGTCGTTCCTCCGTAATAATGTTAGCAGTACCTTGCATTTCCTGTTGGAAGGGAATTAATTTGTTATAGGTCGTGACCATCGTTTTCGGCATGTCCACCATTACCAAGTACTGCCCATCCACTTCTGGTACCAAAGACACTTGTGCTACGGTAGCTTTGACAGCGCCAAACTCTTGATATGGAAACCCATCCAATCGGATATTAACGGGCATCCCAGAGGTAATTTTCCCAGCCCCTCTACGAGGCAACAAAGCCCGCCCGATCAATTTTTCTTCGGTAGATGCTGGTACAATAGTAAGAATAATTTCGTTTTCTTTCACAAACTGCTGTGCCGCTAATATTCGCGTCGTGGCTATTTTTCCTGCTATCGGCGCGGTAATAATAAATTTTCTTTTCCACGCCTTGATGGCTTCTTTTAAGCCAGCAAGGCCTTCGTTAACACCCAGACTCTGGTCGTAATCTGTATTTTTTTTCCCCTCTTTAAAATCCAATACCGTCAGTTGAAGTTCTTCTATTTTAATATTATTGCTTATCAATTGATTTTGTAGACTTTCCAAATTTCCTCTGGCAATCAAATAAGCCTCTTCTGCCGCTTCTACTGATTCTACACTAACACTACCATCGGTTAGTAAGTCTTGCTGCCGCATTCGTTTTTTTTCAGCAACAGCCATCATTTCCCGCAGCGTATTCTCTTGTTGTCGAAGCGCTTCGTTTAAAGATTGTACTTGCTCAATCTGACGTTGAATGATTGTTGCCTTTTTATCAACCGTGGCTCCTTCCAAGTCAAAACGATAAGCAGACCACTGGCGAACAAAGTTAGCATAGTCCGATTCAAGGTCCCCTAATTCTAAATTTGTTGGTGGATTAATTTTATCTAGTGGAATGTTTTGTTGGGAAATATTTTTTAGAAATTTTTCCAATTGCTCTATAGATTTTTTTTCTGCATTATTATCTAGGGTGATAATCTCTTGACCAGCTTCGACAACAGCGCCATCTGCCACGAATAGTTCAGCAATTTTACCATCTGCTCTACCTACCACCCGCACGGGCGGATTTTCGGTAGTGAGGGTAATCCGTGCAGGAATTACGTCAGGATATTTTACCATCCAACTTAGGGCCAGTAATCCTGCGGTAACAATTAAGATCATCACCATTCCCCAATACAAAATCCATCCCGGTGGATGTCCCATAATTTGTAATAAATCATAGTCATCCCGGAGTTTGATTTCATTAGCGGCTTTTTTAATTTCTGCTTCTTCCATGATTTAAGGTTAGTATGCAATAATTCGTGGTTGGTTTATTCGATTTCTAATTCCCTAATTCCAATTGATTTTTCACCAGCGTAAAATAAGCTCCTTTTTGAGCAACGAGTTCTTCATGAGTACCTTCTTCGATCAAATCACCTTTTTCTAATACCACTATTTTATCAGCATTTTTTACCGTACTTAAACGATGCGCTACGACAACCACGGTTCGACTTCGAAAAAATTCGTCCATGTTTTCCATGATTTTCTTTTCATTCTGTGCGTCTAACGCATTAGTGGCCTCGTCAAAAAATAAAAAATCTGGATTTTTATAAACGGCTCTAGCAATCAATAATCGCTGTCGTTGTCCCTGACTAATTCCATTTCCACGTGCCCCAATCATGGTATTATATCCCAATGGTAATGATTCGATATATTCTTGAATATTAGCAATATCAACAGCTCTTACTAATTTGACTCGATCTGGTTGTTGATCGCATTCACTGATATTATTGGCAATGGTATCAGAAAAAATAAAACCGTCTTGTTTGACAGCTCCGCACACCCCTCGCCAATTTCTTTTATTTAGATTATCTAGATTGACTCCTCCCAACTTGATAGTCCCTTCCGAGGGTTTGTAAAATCCTAATAATAATTTTATTAAGGTAGTTTTTCCACTACCACTTGTCCCTACGATGGCCGTAATTTTTCCACGGGGTATTTCTAAATTTATATTTTTTAAGACGGGAGCAGAAATAGGATTATAGCTAAAAGTCATATTTTCAATCATAAAATTCCCAGTAGTGGGCATCACATTTATTTGTCCGCCTATCTCGGCCTCTTCTTCTTTTTCATGAATTTCACCCAATCGATCCAAGCTGATCTGAGCATCCTGAGCACTCCTAATAAACGTAATAAGTTGGGTAAGAGGTGTATTTAGTTGGCCAATAATGTATTGTACCGCTAGCATCATTCCAAGAGTCATTTGCCCATCAATCACGGCCTTAGCAGCGAAAAACGAAATAAGAATATCTTTTAGTTGGGTAATAAAACCAGCTCCAATATCCTGGTATTGTGTGATACGCAGCGACTTCATTCCTACATGAAATAATCTCGCCTGAATATTTGTCCATTGCCAGCGGCGTTTCTTTTCACTATTTTGAAGTTTAATCTCTTCCATTCCCTGAATAAGTTCAATCAAGGTATTACGATTATCAGCCGCATGTTGGAAGTTTTGGTAATCAACGGTTCTTCTTTTTTTCAAAAAAATAGTCACCCAAAAAACATATAAAATACTCGAGAGCAAAAAGATGAAAAAGATCAATCGATTATACACCAATAGGACAATACTAAATACGATGATATTGAAAAAAGAAAAAATAGTAACTAACGTAGAATCTGTCAAAAAACGTTCAATTCGGTCATGGTCATTAATTCGTTGTAACAAATCACCGGTAGATTTCGCATCAAAAAATCCAATGGGCAAGCGAATGAGCTTCATCAAAAAATCTGCGATTAAACTTACGTTGATCCTAGTACCGATATGTAAGAGTATCCAGCTTTGTAGAAACTGCACCATAATTCTACCCAAAAAAATCATTAACTGCGCGATGAGAATCAAGTAGATAAAATCGATATCCTGATTTTCGATCCCGATATCGACTAAAGCTTGGGTAAGGAAGGGAAAAATTAATTGAAAAATACTAGCCAGCAAAAGACCTATAAATAGCTGGGCAACTAGTCGTTTGTAGTTAAGTAAATGTCTGAATAAAAATCCAAAACCCGTCCGGTTCACCTTTTCTCCCTCTTCGGCAAAAAAATCAGGTCCTGGCTCTAAAATCAGGGTAATCCCTGTTTCACCATCCGACATCCACCCCCGTTCAAACGCTTTTCGAGTAAGTTTCATTTTACCCTTTGCCGGATCAGCCACCCAAACATGTTTATGATCCAAATCATACACAACCACAAAATGTCGCTGTTGCCAGTGTACAATACACGGTAATCCTACTTGTAAGAGTGATGCTTCTTCCTCATCTTCATGCTCATAGGGCAACCGCAAAGCCAAAGTTTGCATCCCAATTTGCTCCGCCGCTTCACTAATTCCCATCAATGATACGCCTTCTCGATCGATATAGCTTTTATCTCTTAATGTTTGTAAAGAGAAGGTCTTACCATAATGTTCAGCGATCATCTTCAAACAGGTAGGACCACAATCCATACTGTCATATTGCCGATAAAAGGGAAATTTCTTTTTAAACATTAGACTTTATTCTAAAATAATTCTACGAGATAAAAAAGTAGGATTTTTTTTATTAAACCTACCTATCGGCCGGGAATTCCTGCAGCCTAATAAGTTTAGCTATTATGGCACAATGAGTCAACGATTCCATATAGTCGGATAGGGGCAATATCCGAAGTAAAGAAACCGCACAAGCGGATGGGTAATACGTAGAGTGGAAAGAAAAGACAAATTTTTAGTCATCCGAAATCACTTAGACTAAAATCTGTCATCTCAAATATAAGGAACTTGTCCATAAATTTAGTAGACTTACCTATAATTTTGTCAAAGTACTTAAACAGAAAAAGGTTTACCGAACAATTGTCCGATAAACCTTTTTCAAAATATTTATACTATTTGTTAGCTTAAAACAGATAATCTATTAGTAGGACCAAAGATCATGTTCCCAGTTAAAGATTTCTTGTTTGATCTTGTCAGCTTCTAGCAGTAGATCGACTCCGGAGTACGTATCTTGTAAACGATAATCGTGTACGTTAGAGGCTTTCATAATATAGCTAGAAAAGAAACGCATTTCGAAAGTATCTTCCCAAGTCATAGGAGCAGCATCATTACCTTGATTAAAGACTTTATGACGAGCGAGAATCTCGCGACATTCCGGATAATAAGCCCAAAACATAGGCTTCTCATATCGGAAATTACCATTTTCATCTTTAACGTCGATCATCGGTGCAATACCTAAGATACGAGCCTGTAAAGTAGAAGTTTGCTCATCAAAAAACCAAACTTCCTTAATTCGAAAGCGATTTACATCTTCTGGATTCAATTCGTTACGGACCACCTGAATCTGCTCTTCGTAAGTCTCCGGATCGAAGGTAATTACGGTATCGGCGGTAGCACCCATGGTAGCTACTTCGTCGGCGGGCAGAGATGCGGAGAATTTATCGTCCTCCGTGCTGTAAACGGTAATATCACCATTGACGGCAGCGTCCATCAAAATTGAGAAGAAAGGCATTTCAGGATACGCGAAAGGAAGATTCATCTTCTCACGAATATCAATTACTCGCCAAACCCGCTTTTCCCAGAAAACATCTGCTTCTCGAATAGGCTGGTATGGCAATACCATTCTTTCGTCAATAATTCTTTTTTCAACAATGTCATCCAATGGACGATCGCCATCTGGATCACTAGCCTCCGTTCTTACCGTTTCCGGGATTTGAGCGTAGGATTTGGTGGAGAAAAGAATCATCCCCAAAAAACATAAACTTAAAATTTTCACATAGATCTTCATAACAAACAGTTATATATGGTTTATTTAATTTTAAATACCATGGAATTGATCTTACGACCGGCAGAATCACCAGGGCACTTAGCTTTTACATTATCAAAGTAATAAGTATCACCAGGTTTTGCTGATTTAACCAAACGGCTGGACTTGTCGTTATAACGAGCACCGGCATTGTTCGATTCAATTGGATCCTGGCGAGGAGCCAATTTGGTCAACATATATCCTTGAATTTTACATTTTGCATCAAAGTCAAAGTTATCTAGGAATGCTCCTACCCCACCTTGTGCTTTGAATTCTCCGTTACCCATTGTTCCTCCTGAGTTCTTACTCAATCGAGCAACTGGATCAGGAATACGCTTGATACGGAATGGGAATTTGGTTGCTTTCAACCCTTCTCCACTTACCGTAATATTTGCTTGACCTGGCTTAGAAGCAGTTGCAACATATTTACCTTTACCGTTTGGCTTTAATGTGATACCAGAACCATTTACTTTCAAAGAATTAGTTGGTACACCTGCTGCCGAAACAGAAACTGGGTTTTGTACTCCGATGTAAAATACATTCATTTTATCAGCAGAAACACTTACACTACGTAGTCCAACTTCGTATTCGAAGCCTTTCTTGTAGGTCTTTGTTTCATTGGTTACTGGATTAGTAACGCTGATAGACGCATTATATTTCTTAATACCAGTACCATTTGCTCCTTCTGTGTAAGTAGCTACTCCGTCTTTAACGGGTAATTTTCTACCATTTACGCTGATGGAAACACCTGTACTAGAAGATTGAGAAGCCGAAGCACTCAAAAATACATCTGTTTTAAACTGCTCACCCTGAATTACGTAAGTTTTATCAGGAGAAGAAACTACCTGGAATTTGTCCAGTACGATATCTTCACCACCTACTTTCTCGAGGTAATAGTTTAGAATAGCTGCTTCTGTCGATTTAGCATCATTCTTAAATTTGGTAAACATTGGCATCAAGGCTCCAACAGGCATCTGACGGAAGTTATAATCCGACCAGCTTGTTTTACCTTTAGCGTCTTGCCAAGATTTATCATCGATCTCTAAGGCAATTTTAGAAGCAAAACCTGCTCGGTCCTTTTCGTCTACTAAAGCTAAGAATTTTTGCTTGTATTCAAGGATTTTTGCTTTTAATTCTTCTCCCGTGCCTTCTGTAACAAGCATTCGGGTAGCAATATCCTTATTCTTCTTATTTTTCAATTCACCAGGATACTTTGGATCATCTAGTGGATAGTATTCGGCCATGCTGGTCCATATACCATCAACATATTCTACAAATTCCTTTGAAAGTGCTCGTACTTGTGGAGCTTTTTCACCGTAAATTTTCAACTCTGGCTTTTTCTTAGCCAAAGTTTGAATCTGACCAGGTACTCCTTCGTTGGATGAATCAAGCACTGAGTTAGACTTCTGGAGACCTTTGTCTACCAGTTTAAATGCATTAAATATTTCCGCGGATACGTTGAGGGCCAACATCGCTGTAAGTACTAAGTACATGATATTGATCATCAACTGCCGCGGTTCCTTGGGTATTGACATATCCTATTAGGTTTTTATATTATTAATAATGGAGGAAACCCTAAGGATTATCCTACTTTTTTACCAGTGCTGGCAGATGAAGCCATTGCAGAAAGAACGTTTCCATAAACTGAGTTTAGAGATCCGAGGTTTCTGTTTAGGGCAGAAATCTGCTCTTGGTAACGCTTGGTGTCTTCCAAAGAATCATTCATGGTAGCCATAGCTTCGTTCATACGAGTGTAGAAGTTGCTCATAGACTTTAATTGATCTCCAGTGCTGGAAAAATCAACTTCCTGTAATGATTTTAAAGAAACTAAGCTAGCGGACATCGTCTGAAGTTCAGATAACATACCACCTAATTGCTGCTCAACTACTTCACCATTTAGAGAAGGAGCAGAAGCACCTACTGGGCCGGCAGTTAGCGGCTGAATCTTAGAGTCGTAATTTTCTAGACCTGGGTATAATTTTTCCCAGTAATAATCTTTGTCTGGAGGTAATACTCCTAACATAAGGAATAAGAATGCTTCTGTTAATAGACCAGCAGTCAACATTTCAGATCCACCTTCCCAAGATTGGATTTTGAAAAGTGCTCCAACCATTACGACGGCGGCACCTACACCAATAATAAAATTCTTTAAATACTTAAACCAAGGAGATTTGTAAAAGGCCATTTTTCTGTTCTTTTAAAAAGGTTATTTAAATGAGTTAATAGTATGGGTTATATATTAACACAAATGTTGATAGTTATACCCTTGAACATAACGTTCAGGGTTAAAAAAGTTACAATTCTGTTGAGATTAATTTCAATTGAAAGGATTCGAATAATTCTGTGTCAAAGAAAATCGAAAGCATAATCAGATTCGATTATGCTTTCGATTGTTTATTTTCTTAAAGATTAGAAATCATTAATTGAACGTCCAAGGAACGTCAGTGCACAACGGAATCCTACGTAAGACTTAGTGGTGTCTTGAAATTCCCAGTGACGAGTACCGGTCTGCATAAAATAAGCGATATCTTTCCAGGATCCTCCACGAATTACTTTTCGCTTTTGAGCCTCAGCATCATCATCCTTCGCATCGTAGCGTAGATCAGGATTCAAATCATGTAAGAAAGAATAAGCATTTTCGTGAAAAGCCGTATTGGTCCATTCGGCAACGTTTCCAGCCATATTATATAGACCATAATCGTTCGGGAAATAAGCATCCGCTTTTACGGTGTAAAGACCGCCATCTTCTGGATAATTACCACGACCAGGCTTGAAGTTAGCTAATAAACAACCTTTGGCGTTACGAACATAGTACCCACCCCATGGATATGGCGCTAAGTCATGACCTCCACGAGCAGCATATTCCCATTCGTGTTCGGTTGGTAAACGGAAATCTTCACTGTTCACACCGTTTCCTTCGTAAGAATTCCAAAGTTTAGTTCTCCAGTAAGAGAAAGCCGCAGCCATTTTCCAATCAACTCCAACTACTGGATAATCATCATAAGCTGGGTGCCAGAAATAGTTACGAGCCATTGGTTCGTTATAAGAATAAGCGAAGTCGCGAATCCAAACTAACGTATCCGGATAAACCAGTACTTTGTCTTTTTTGATGTGAGCCGTACGGTTGGCGTCTTTTTGGTGAGCGGCAGCTTGCCAATCATACCATTGGAATTCATATTCCAGTTTAGACACGTTTAGTTCTTTTTTACCAGCGAATTTTTCATCTCCTTGGTAAAAAAGCTCATCGAGTGTTTCATCGGTAGGATCAATTTCCATTTCCCAATCGATTAACTCTTCCCCGCTATCGGTTTCGTAGTAGTTGTCTAGAAGGGTGTGTGAAATACTATCCTTTACCCAGTACACGAATTGCCGGTACTCATTATTGGTAATTTCTGTATCATCCATATAAAAACCGGAGATAGAGATAGATTTCTGCCGTTGGACCATTGTATTCGCTACATCCTGATCACTGGGACCGATATGCAATGTCCCCGATGGTATATAAACCATGCCGAAAGGATTAATACCCTTCCAAGAGGGACGATTGTCAACTCCGACTAATTGGCCGGTCTGCCCTGTTCCGCAAGCGGAAACGATTAGCGCTACGCAAAATAGCGCTAAAGAAGTTTTTAATAGTTTTTTCATTTTAACACCCGAGTTTTCCTTCAGATTGATAATAAGCAAAAAAGTAAACGTAAATATAGTTCGTTTATATAAAAACAAAAACTTATTCGCAGTTATTGTTTGATATATGTCAAAGTACACGCCAAAAATGCTCTGCAAAGCTTGTTTGCTAGTTCTATATTGTTAGATTTGGCTAAGGTACTTAGGTTGTTCTCAAAAATGTAGAATAATATTCCTCTTTATAAAAATCGAGGATTGTAGATAATGTTTGGAGGAATTCCTGCTCCAATTGCTTTATTCAAGTTATAATTAACCATTATTTCATGCGATCCATTGCTAACCGACTTAAGAGCCGATAGAGTAAGATCATATGCGTAAGCAACGGTCATCTTAGGGTTTAACTTAAATCCTGCAATTATTGCTACGGCATCAACCGTATTAGAATTATAACCTCTAAACGAAGCACCTCCAAATATATTGTCATTATACTTCAATAAAGCTGATAATTCTATCTGATGCTCTATCAAATCTGACTTTATAAGCAAGGAGGGGTGTAGTGTAAATGTGCTTCCAATTTCGAAATTCTTTGCAAAAATAAGAAAATAATTCCGATTCAAAGAAATTTTTGTGTTGGCATTTCCTCCATTGGGCGAAATTTGTGATTCTGTCAAATTACTTACAGACAATCCTATTTCGAATTGTTGGCTCTGAAAGTATACGCCCGCGTTAAAAATCGGAGCCATTGCTCTAACTTCAGTTAGCGGAAGTGATCCATCGTTATGTTCAATATTAGTGGGGTCGTTGCCATAAATGCCGTCGGGAGCTCTTAATTGAGTTCCGTCGAGAGATTTTTCCAGTAATCCACCGGATAAACCTATTGTGAGAAGATGCTGCTTGCCTACTGGCAACCAGTAATTATAGCTGGCCGTAGCGGAAGTTGTTCGTTCGGGCCCCTGCTCTTCATTTTCAATATTTATGCCAAATCCCCCGCTCAATCGATACACTGGCAAGTGGGCATTTACTGTTTGTGTGGACGGTGATCCAGGTAAGTCTACCCATTGCTTTCGATAAACGCCAGTAATGCTAAGACTATTGTCCAAACCGGCATAAGCAGGATTAAAATTATACTTATTTAAAGAAAACAAACTGTATTGCGGTGCCTGTTGTGCTGCTAACGAGATGCTAGCTAACCAAAAAATTAAACAGGTAATTGTTTGCTTCATAAGCGGGGAGATTTCCGATTTCTAGTTTTTTTGAGGAGCCATATAATCAGGCTTGCTCTTCGGAATAGGTTTACTAAACTACAAAATTCTTAGGATAGATGCTCAACTACTTGTACGAGTAAATTAATCTTTGTTGTCTTTTTAACAAAAATTATATTAAAAAATCTATTTCTAGATTATCGTGAGCGATTAATACGTTATGGGGTAATGATTTTTCAACGGTATCGTGTAAACCCATTCTATGACTAAGATGGGTGAGATAGGCACGCGCTGGGTCAATTTTTTCAATTAACTCAAGTGCTTGGCTAAGATTGAGATGAGCGTGATGTTCCTTGTGGTGCAAAGCACTGATAACAAGTAGCTGGGTACCTTTTATTTTTTCCAATTCGGTATCACTAATCGTTTTTATATCGGTTAAATAGGTAAACTTATCAATTAGAAAACCCAAAACGGGTAATTTTCCATGCAATGCTTCGATCGGAATAACAGTGGTATTTCCAATTTGAAAGGACTCCTTTGCATCAATAGTTCGCAAAACCACAGAAGGTGCTCCAGGATAAGGGTTTGGACTAAAAATATATGAAAATCTTTGTTTTAGTGTTTCTTGCACAGCAGAACTGGCATAAATAGGCATATCTTTTCCAGAACGAAAATTAAAAGGTCGTATATCATCCAATCCAATAATATGATCATTGTGCTCGTGCGTAAGCAACACTGCATCTAAACGATCCACCTTAGACCGTAACATCTGCTGACGAAAGTCTGGACCAATATCAATTACTATTTGTTGTTCGTCGATTTCTAGAAGGATGGCACATCTTAAACGTTGGTCGCGGGGATCATCAGAAGTACAAACCGAACAATCACAGCCAATGATAGGAATGCCCTGAGAAGTTCCCGTACCTAAAAATCTTATTTTCAACACGTACTATTTTTCTGGGGTTATTGGTTGAGCATCTTCCCCATTTTTTTCGGCTGTAGTATCTTCTTCTGTGGCATTTTCTTCTTTAGCATTGAAAACTTGCGTCAACTCATCGTATAGTTTTCTTTCTTTTTCCTCCAATACTTCCGTATCTACCTCTACATTTCCCAGTATTTCTATCAAACAATTGATCCGTGCCTCTGCATCGTAAAATTTATTGATGACTGCAATGCGTTTATTTTCTACAATACAATAACCGGATTGAAAATTCCCACGTTCATATCGAATCGTATATTTAATCCGATCAAAAAGCTCTTCTACTTTCTTTAAGGTATGTTTAGTATATTTAATCATGCGTTTAGTTGACAAACATTAGAATGATAAGGTTCTATGATCTTGTTTTGTTTATAGTATCTTCGCAAATATAAGCATTGTAAGTTGTTCAATGTTCACCAAATTTTAAATTAAAAAGATAATCATGCGATTTATTATTTTTTGCTTTTTTACCCTGCTTTTTGCCTTTACTACGCTTTCTGCGCAAGAGGCGGTCGAACGGCGATTTAAAGGAGGGGTTGTTAGCGGTTTCAATCTTTCACAAATTGAGGGAGACGATGCTGCTGGTTATAATAAAATTGGTCTGCATGGTGGTTTCAGAGTTGCGATTATTTTAAAAGAAAAAATGGATCTGGGTGTAGAAATGTTATTCAGTCAACGAGGTAGTGCCGCCCGGAATCCTAATCAAGGCCGTTTTCCTTTTAAGCTAACACTCAACTATATTGAGGTACCAGTGCTTTTCAATTATATGGACTGGGAAGTAGAAAACGAAGATTATTATCGACTCCACTTCCATGCAGGTTTTTCTTATGGACGTTTAATTAGTTTTACCACGGATGCTAATGAGTTTACGGTTCTTGGAGATTTTTTCAGAGACAACGATGTCAGTTGGATTGGTGGCGCCACTTATTATATCAATGAAAATTTGGGTATCACCGCTCGCTATAGTCGATCACTGTATCCGTTTTTTGTCAACAAAGATGATCTGACCGTCCCCAATGGGAAAGCATTAGTCGGTTATCAAATTACTTTTCAAACCGTATACATGTTTTAATAAATAAATTACAACCCATTCCTTTACATTTTATATTGCTTTCTTATGCGTTTATTTTTCTTGTCTTTTGCACTTTTAATTTTTGCCTGTAATCCATCCAAACCTGATTCGCAATCTAGTACTCAACCGCCAGCTCCTGTGACAGAATCCGCCCCAGTCGTTAAAACTGGACCGTTACTTCCTAGTATTAGTAATGATTTTATGACCATGCTTTGGGAAAATACTTCGTATATCGATTATACTTTTTATACACTTCCAATGAGTATGAGCTTTGATAATAAACCAGCCATTCAAAATGTACTTAGTCATCTCGAAGCCGTTCCGGTCGCCTTGCCTTCGACTTGTAAAGCAACAGGACGTGCCTTTTTTCAAAAGGACGGAGAAGAACTTGGGGTAGCAGAGTTTTACTTACACACAGACTGTAGGTGTTTTGTTTTTTTGAAAGATGGCAAAGCTGCACACTCCAATCGAATTAACGATAAAGGATTGGAATTCTACCAAAACTCTATCCGTCAGGCCGCTCAGCAAACGCAACAAAATACGCAATAATGGATAACCGATATGGTGTGATTGATTTGGGCACTAATACTTTTCATTTATTGATTGTAGAAAAATCACCCAATGGTAACACACATGAAGTTTTTCGAAAAAGGGTATTTGTAAAATTAGCGAGTGCAGGAATCCAAACCATCGGTCCGGCTCCTTTTCAACGAGGACTCGATGCTATGGTACATTTCCACCAGGTTCTTGAAAAATATCAAGTGAAAAATATCCGAGCCATCGGTACGGCGGCTTTACGGACCGCTAGTAATGGAAATGAGTTTGTCCAACTAATTGCTCAAAAGACAGGGATTGGGATTCAATTGATTGACGGAACGGAAGAAGCTCGACTCATCTTTCAAGGTGTCAAAGAAGCTTATCCGCTTAAGGAAGATAAGATCCTAATCATGGACATTGGAGGTGGTAGCGTCGAGTTTATTATTGCTAATCAATCTGGTATTAAATGGTCACAAAGTTTTCCGATTGGGGTAGCCGTATTATTTAAATCTTTCCATAAAAATGATCCTATTTCGTCTACCGAAATTCAAGAAATAAACAGAGAATTGACCCAAATACTTTGTCCCTTATTCGATGCGCTAAAGCAACACGCCGTAGATAAATTAATCGGTGCTTCCGGTACGTTTGATGTCCTTGAACTATTCCTTTCCAAAGAAAATAATGCTTCCCTTTATGCGACCATTCCCGTAGCTTCTTATACTGATTTTTCAAAAAAAATAATTTTTACCACGGTAGCTGATCGACTTAAACTCCAACGACTACCAGACTCGCGCGCAGATCTTATTGTCGTTGCTCTGGTGCTCATTGACTTTATAGTTAAAGCCGCAAATATCCACACGATTATCACCTCGCCTTACGCGATGAAAGAAGGGGTACTAGCAGAAATGATAAAAGTTTAGACTAGCCTAACTTTTTTCTTTGATTATATTAATTCTCTGCTTATCTTTGCAAAAAAACGCATACAATGGATATATGGATGGCATTGCTCGAGTTACCTGAAATTTATCGGACAGAACCGATTTTTCAGCGCGCATTGGTTGCTGCTATCATGGTAGGAATCACTTGTGGTGTCTTAGGATGTTTTTTTGTTTTGAGAAATATGTCTTTGATAGGAGATGCCCTATCGCACGCTATTTTGCCAGGGTTGGTTTTTGCATTTATTTTGGTTGGTTATAGTACCATTGGTTTTTTTATTGGATCTACGATTGCGGGGATGATAACGGCGGTGATGATTACTTGGATTTCTCAAAATGTTCAAACCAAGGCCGACGCCAGTATAGGAATCGTCTTCACCTTTATGTTTGCCATTGGAATTATTGGAATATCGAGGGTTTCGAGGGTCCATGCTGACGGAGGAGATACTGCTCCTCACATTGATATGCAGCATTTTTTGTTTGGAAATTTATTAGGAGTTGAAACGACTGATTTGTATCTAACTGCTGCGGTAATGATCTATGTTTTATTCTCAATTTATATTTTTTACCGCTATTTATTCGTCGCTACTTTTCAGGAAGTCATTGCCGAGACGATGGGTATTTCCGTAAAGTCATTGCATTATTTTTTGATGTTACTACTTTCATTTACCGTGGTTGCATCTCTACAAACGGTTGGTTTGATTCTCGTAGTTGCGATGCTCATCACGCCCGCCTCCACCGCTCTTTTACTTTCTGACAATTTGAAAAAAGTAATTGTTCTTTCTGGAATTATCGGTGCAATTACTGGTTTTATAGGAATGTCGCTGGCTATTGTTCTAGACGCTCCTCCGGGCCCAGAATTGGTCGTGGTGGTTTCCGTTATGTTTTTTCTAACGGCTATGTTCGCTCCAAAAAAAGGATACGTTTATCGTTTTTTACAAAAAAGAAAATTAGAGAAAAAAATTCAACAGGAAGACATTTTAAAACAAGCATTCCGACTAGGAGAGCAGGGGCCTATTACGAAAGAAAAATTAATGAGCAAGCTAGCTTTTAATGCTTCCTTATTGGGAAAACAAATTAATAGACTGAAAAGGAAAGGGCTAATTGAAAATACGAAAAGGGAAATTATCCTCTCTGAAGAAGGTAAAAAAGAAGCGAAACGATTGGTTCGAGCTCACCGACTCTGGGAAACATACATGGTCCAACAAATGGGAATGACGGAAGAACAAATTCACGAAGAAGCGGAAAAATACGAGCATTTACTAACAGACGATATGGTAGAAGAAGTGGACGAAAAACTAGGTTACCCTTCTACCGATCCTCATGGTTCCAGAATTCCTACTAGAAAAGATCATCCTGATTTCCCACTTTCACATTTGGCTCCAGAAAGCTTGGCACAAATTGATGAAGAACAGATCAGTGAACGCGTTTTCTCCGAACTAAAAAAATTAGGATTACTCCCTGAAACAAACATTGAAGTACTCGAAAGAACGCCCAATTTTATTGACGTTAATTTGAACGGTCGTACCGTACGAGTCCCCGTCAAACTAGCTAGAGAAATTAATATTAAAGTTCCTTAAGATGTTGAGGTGTTGAATTGTTGAACTGGCACTTTTTCCACAAAAAAACTATCGCTGTATTATTTAATAGAAACTGTTTAAATAGCTGCACGTTATTTTTCCAACTCAACCATTCAACCATTCAACAACTATAACTCCTTAGAAAGTTCGTCCAGATCACTATCCGGTTGATCATCTTTTCCCAATCGATTAAATAATCCATTCAAACGATACATTTCATCCAAGGTATCATCTAAGTAAAAATGCAGTTCCGGTACGCGGCGCATATGTCGTTTTACCCGATGAGCCAAAGACTGGCGAAGCTTCTGATTGCTTGCATCCATCTGCAAAATAACCGATTGCTTGTCTTCTACGTTGTAAACGCTAAGATAAACTTTAGCGATTCCCATATCCGGTGATACTTTGACTGAAGTGACGGTGACCATTGGCTCGGTACCATATATATATCCTCCTTCGTTCTGTAGTACCATACTAAAATTTCTGCGTACTACCTCTCCTACTTGTTTTTGTCTTTTCGATTCCATAATGCAAATTTACAAATAAACGCTCCCGATTGAAAATTTATTAGATCGGGTATAAAACCCCAAAGGAGTTAGTTTTGTTTTAAAATAGGAAGTTGTTTAAAAAAAACATCTAATTCAAAAACAATTCCGTTTACAAAGTTTATTTTTGTTTCTAAATGTCTAATCACCAAAACATACTAAAAAGTTCCCTCACCTACCTAAAAGGGGTTGGTCCGAAGCGAGCCGAACTGCTCAAAACGGAATTGCGAATCTTCACTTATGAAGATTTATTATACCACTACCCTTTCCGATATGTTGACAAAACACAGTTTCATAAAATTGGTAATCTACGTCCAGATAGCGAGACGGTACAACTAAAGGGTATCCTCCGCCGACTGACCAACGAAGGTGCCGGACGAGCACGTCGACTCGTGGGTAGACTACGCGACGAAACAGGGGCTATTGAGTTGGTCTGGTTTAAGGGTGCTCAATGGATTGAAAAAGCGCTGACAGTGGGAACAGAGTATGTCGTCTTCGGTAAGATCAATAATTTTAGAGGTAAACTCAGTCTTCCACATCCCGAAATGGAAGCCGTCTCTATTGCCAATACCAAACAGGCCGCCACCTTTGCGCCCGTTTATTCTAGTACGGACAAATTAAATAATAGCGGACTAGATACGAAGGCTCGTCGAAAAATGATGGTCCATCTTTTCGGACAAATAACACCAGAAGACTTACCAGAAAATCTGCCCGATTATCTGATTAAAAAATTTAAATTTCCTTCCCGTTTTTCTGCCATTCGCCAAATACATTTTCCAAAATCACAAGCAGAATTGGACCTTGCTACTAAGCGGCTAAAATTCGAAGAGTTATTTTTTTTACAGCTTCGTTTATTGCAAATGAAGAAGCGTAGAAAAAATGCCATTCGTGGATATGAATTTAATACGATTGGAGAACATTTTAATAATTTTTTTTAAAAACAAACTTCCTTTCGAACTAACAGGTGCACAAAAAAGAGTGATCAAAGAAATCCGTAGAGATATGGGTGCTGGCATTCAGATGAATCGCTTATTACAGGGAGATGTGGGAAGTGGAAAAACAATCGTAGGATTGATGTGTATGCTCATCGCACTGGATAATGGCTTTCAGGCTTGTATGATGGCTCCGACTGAAATTCTAGCACAACAACATTATACGGCACTGCAAGAATATCTGGAAGACAGCCCGTTAGAAGTTGGATTTCTATCCGGTAGTATAAAAGGAAAAAAAAGGAAAGCCTTACTAGAAAAATTAGCTGCTGGAGAAATTCATATCCTGGTTGGAACACATGCGCTAATTGAAGATTGGGTCGTGTTTAAAAATTTAGGCTTGACGATTACCGATGAGCAACACCGATTTGGGGTGGCACAAAGGGCCAAGCTTTGGATGAAAAGCAAGCCTTATCCACCTCATGTCTTAGTGATGACCGCTACGCCAATTCCGAGAACCCTAGCCATGACTTTATACGGTGATCTAGATGTTTCTGTGATCGACGAATTACCTCCGGGTAGAAAAGAAATTAAAACGATCCATCAGACGGAAAACAATCGATTGCGAATGATTGGTTTTATGAAACAAGAGATCGCCAAAGGGCGACAAATTTATGTGGTTTATCCACTGATTGAAGAATCGTCCACCTTGGATCTATTAAATTTAGAAGAAGGCTTCGAAAGCCTAAGTCGGGACTTTCCGATAGATCAGGGATTTCAGATCAGTGTGGTACATGGCCGTATGAAAGCCAAAGACAAAGATTTTGAAATGCAACGATTCGTACGTGGGGAAACACAGATCATGGTAGCCACTACCGTGATCGAAGTAGGCGTAAATGTGCCCAATGCATCCGTAATGGTCATTGAAAATACCGAACGATTTGGACTCTCCCAGCTGCATCAGTTGCGGGGTCGAGTGGGCCGAGGTGCCGATCAATCATATTGTATTTTAATGTCTAGTTTTAAATTGAGTAAAGAAGCTAAATTCCGCATTGAAACCATGGTCCGCACCAATAACGGTTTTGATATTTCGGAAGCTGATTTAAAGCTTCGTGGCCCAGGAAATATCGAAGGAACCCAACAAAGTGGTATTTTGGACTTTAAAATTGCGAATCTTGCTCAGGACGGAAAAATCCTCCAAGTAGCGCGCGAGGTAGCTACCCGTATCTTAGAAGACGACCCTAAATTAGATAAAACACACCATTTGCCTTTAAGAAACTATCTAGAAACCCATGGTAAAAAAATTAAATTATGGAGCAGAATCTCTTAAATTCACGTTAATTGCCTGAAAAGGCACCGTTTTGGTGTTACATCAGCCATAATTAATAGTCTAAGAATCAAACCGTTATCTCCAGCGATCTTCATTTTCAGAACGCTTATAACCGTTTTAAACCTACAAACGTTAGGTAACTGAGATCAAAACCGACAAACATGAATACTAGGAAAATCATTAACATATCATCATTGCGACTGCTGACTTATGCCTTCAGCATGCTATTTTTTCTATTCATTGGCGGTATTTTACAAGCCAACGATACAAAGCCCGCAGATTTTCGTACCACGGTAGATGGACCACACGTTTTTTATCAAGGGGACAAAATCAGTGTACGAAATTTCATGATCTCTGCCAATCTCTGCCAGATGGAAGAAGAGATTTTTGCCGCAGATGATTTTATCAGTTTATACTGTAAAATAGATCCTGCTGGCCAGATCGGTTTTAAATTTCCATTAAGAAAAGAACATAAGCCTACTCCTTCCGTATATCCAGAAACAGATAAACTATTTGCCATCTCTGATATAGAGGGTAATTTTAGTGCGTTCGCTTCTACCCTAAAAAGTAATGGTGTCATTGATGACCGTTTTCGCTGGAATTTTGGCGATGGACATCTAGTCTTGGTTGGAGATTTCTTCGATCGAGGCGAACATGTGACGGCTTGTCTTTGGTTGATTTATAAGCTGGAAGCAGAAGCAGAAAGAGCAGGTGGTCAAGTGCATTTTATCATTGGAAATCACGAAGAGATGAATATGCGAGGTGATGAGCGATTCGCAGTCACTAAATATAAAAGAGTAGCAGAAAAAATGGAAATGCCCATCCGAGATTTATATGAAAAAAATACAGAACTAGGCCGTTGGTTACGCAGCAAAAATGTAGCAGAAAAAATCGGTAATACGATCTTTACACACGGCGGTATTTCTCCGGCATTTGCAAATAGTGGTTTGACTTTAAAAGAGACCAATAAGATTGCACAACAGTTTATGGGAGAATCTTTCCGATTAATTGAATTACAATCTAATAATAAAATTACTCCGATGGTATTTGCCAAAGATGGTCCATTATGGTATCGTGGTTATTTTAAAGAAAATTTTAGTAATGAAGATTTACAAGCTGTACTAGACGTTTACCAAGCAGAACATATTGTGGTAGGTCATACGATTGTAGATGAGATCGCTCCCATGTATGAAGGTCGGTTAATCCCCATTGATGTAAAACATGCCAAGCAGGTAAAATCTAAAGGATTTAATGCCATTTTAAAAACAGGCCCTAATACTTTTTATAGAGTCAATGCGACAGGAGATCAAGAAGAAATGATGGTGGTTAAAGAGGAAGAAGAACCAGCGATAGTCGATCAAAAAGTCGAGCCCGCTCCAGAAACTGATCTAGGCGTGGTAGAAGCAGCAACGGGTGTCGTACCCGTCAATGAGAAAATTCAAAAACCAGTACCAGCAAAAAAAGAAAAAGTAGAAGCGGACATTCCACTGGTATTAAAGGCCATTGATGAAGGAAATTTAATGGTACTAAAAGGTTATTTGTACGATCACGATATTGATGCGCCTTACGAAGGTGAAAAATTTACTTTATTACACTTCGCAATTGGTCGTTCTCGACTAGATATAGTCCGTTTTTTAATGGAACAAGATGCCGATCCAGACATTTTTTACCAAGATAAAACGGCATTAATGTACGCTATTAAAAATAACGAAACGGCTATCATAAAATATTTAGTGGATTTGGGCGTAAGTGTGAAAATTGGAAACAAAAGATCTAAAACGGCACTACATTACGCCGCTCAATATAGTACGCCAGAGATAGTCCGATTGTTGATAGAGAATGGAGCCAAAGTAAATCACCAAGATGTAAGCGGTAAAACGCCATTGATGGTAGCGGAAGCAAAGAAAAATATTCCAGTAGCGAAATTTCTGAAGGGATTAGAATAGAGGATATATTAGAACAGCGGTAAAATTTTAATTTTTGAATTTGAGGTTGAGGTTTTAAACCTTACCCTTTTACGCTAATCTCTGGTTCACAATTTACAGGGAAATTCACAGATCGGGCAATGAAGCAGTACGCATGTGCTTGTTTGTGTAAACCAACTGCTTTTTCTATTTTTCCTGCCTTTTCAATGGTTACTTTTGGGCGCAATATCACTTCCCTAAACTGACCGCTACCGTCCTTGTTTTCTTCCATTATTCCACTCGCCTCATCCGAATATTCCGTCACCACGATTCCTTCGGTGGAACATAAATGTAGGTACCAAAGTAGGTGACAAGAAGACAAAGCAGCTACTAGTTGTTCTTCTGGATTATGGCGATTTGGATCGCCTAAAAAGGCAGGGTCCGATGAGCCTTTAAGGGTGAGTTTATTTTCTATTTGGATCTCGTAGTCTCGATCGTAAGCCCGATAGTTCTTAGTGCCTTCCCCACGGTTTCCAGTCCAAATGGTTTTTGTTTGATAATGGTGTGTTTTTTTCATAGTAATAATTCTTTTGCTGTAACATAAGTCATCCCGATTTTTTTCTCTAGAAAAATATTGCCAGTTGGCCTGTTAGCTTGTTGGCCCTTTTCTACGGAAAAAGAGGGCCAACTAGCTAAAAGCCAACTGGCTAACCAGCAAAACAACGCTAGATTTAGGTGTAAACCATCAACTTAAATGATGATAGCAAAATTCGGGATGATACATGTTACATAAGTCATCTCTACAAATCAATATCCACCATTTTTTTCTGATCGCTTTTTAATTTTCGTTTTAGTAAAGGTGGAACAGAAAATCGTTGACCATATCGTTTTTCAAACACCTGACATCGATCCACAAATTTTTCCAAACCATAATCATCAATATACTGCAATGCTCCTCCTTTAAACGCTGGAAAACCCCAACCAAGGATACTACCTAAATTGGCTTCTGCAATTGTTCCAATTACTTTTTCCTGTAAACACCAAACTGCTTCGATGACCTGTGCAAACAATAATCGTTCAATTAATTTTTTTCGATCGTAGGAAGTTTTTGAGCTAGGAAAATGCGAAGTTAACTCTGGCCAGATATATGGATCTTCATTTTCTTGATATTCATAGAATCCTTTTCCTTGTCGTCGACCTAATCGCTTTAATTCATCAATCATCGTGCGGCAAACCGACACAGCAGGATGTTGGACATATTTACTACCATAAAGCTCTGCTGCTTGTTCTTCATATTTGACGACAATCTCTAGAGATACTTCATCCGCCATCGCCAATGCACTGCGAGTCATACCAGCTTGCTTCCCCAAGTTTTCTATCAACGCAGGGCTATACCCTTCATTCAGCATGGTAATACCTTCCAAGATATAGGTATTTTGAACGCGCGCAGCATAAAAACCCCAGTAATCTTTTACGATAATTGGTGTCTTGCGAATCGCACGGACAAAATCAAAAGCCCGCGCCACCGTTTCATCCGAAGTAGCGGCTCCTTTGACAATTTCTACGAGGTGTACTTTGTCCGCCGGAGCAAAAAAGTGTAGACCAATAAAATTCGCAGGACGGACGGCACTGTCTGCTAATTTGGTAATAGGAATAGAAAGGGTATTCGAAGCATAAAATGCATATTCGTCCATGTGCACTTCCGCTTCTCGAAGTACTTTGGCTTTTAAATTTTTATTTTCAAAAACAGCCTCAATCACCAAATCACAGGTTTCAAATTCAGAGGACTTATCGGTGGTGGTCATTTTTTCGAGTAGCGCTATTTTTTCGGCAGGTAGAATTTTTCCTTCTTGCACAATGTCTTCCAAACGCTTTTCCACAAACTCACGACCACGAGCAGCAACCGATTTAGAAATATCTTTTAATACCACTTCGATACCTCGCAACAAACAAGAAAAAGCAATTCCCGAACCCATTTTTCCGGCACCGACGATACCGACACGACGGGGGCGAAACCGACCAAATCCGCGCGGACGACTCAGTCCAGATTTTATTTTATTATAATCATACCAAAAAGCTTTCGTCATATTTTCGGAAACCGTACCACAAACCAATTTAGCAAAGTATCGGCTTTCAATTCTACTCGCAGTATCAAAATCTACTAGACTGCCTTCGACTAAAGTATTTAAGATAGCTAAGGGAGCTGGATAATTATTATTTGTTTCTCTAATCAATTTTGCAGAAAGTATTTGGATGCGTCGAGCGACGTCTGGTTTCCGGGCTGTTCCGCCAACAATCTTACCACGCTTGGGATCATCCCAAGGACGATGTTGTCCTTGATTTTTTACTAGCCATTTTTTGGCCTGATCGATCATATCCTTTTCGTCTTTGGCAAGTGCATCCACCATTCCCAATTCTAAAGCACCACGTGGAGGATACGATTGTCCACTCGTCAAAATTTTAAATGCTTTTTCGATACCCAATAACCACATTAGTCGGATCGTTCCACCTACGTTGGGCATCATACCAAGTTTTACTTCGGGATGTCCTAATCTAATTTTCTGATTATCTATAACAATTCGATGATGGCAGGCAAGGGCTAATTCAAACCCACTACCCAGCGCCTTTCCATTGATCGCCGCCACGATTGGTACGCCCGGTTGTTCCAAATCTCGATATAAGGTTTTTAGATTTTGGGCTAGGTCATATATTTTTTTGGGGTCATTGACTTGATTCAAATAGTCAAGGTCTCCTCCTTCCAAAAAATTCTTTTTAGCAGAAGTGATGATGATACCTTTAAGTTGGCGCTTGGCTTTTTGAGCTTTCAAATGGTCCAAAACCGCTTCAAAAGCTTTAGCCTTTTCGTGGTTGATAATATTGATATTACGATCTCCCATATCGAGGGTTAGCGTGACAATATTATTGGTATCCTTGGTATATTTAATCATGGTTAAAATTGATCCGTTCGTTCAATAATGGTCGCGACGCCCATCCCTCCACCGACGCAAAGGGTAACCAGTCCGACGGTAAGATTTCTCCGCTCCATTTCGTCAAGTAGCGTTCCTAATAGCATGGCTCCAGTAGCACCGAGTGGATGTCCTAATGCGATGGCCCCTCCGTTTACGTTTAGAATATCTTGATCGATATTAAATTCTTTTTGTAGTTTCAGAACAGGTGCCGCAAAGGCTTCGTTCATTTCCCATAGCTCGATATCGGAGGCCTTCATTCCTGCGATCTTTAGGGCTTTGTTGACCGCTGGAATGGGTCCTTGCAACATGATCGTCGGTTCGGAACCAGATACAGCCGCGGCTCGAATGATCGCTCTTGGTTTTAAGTCGAGTGCTTTTCCTTTTTTGGCAGAACCGATCAAGGTTAGCGCAGCACCATCAACGATTCCTGAAGAATTTCCTGCGGTGTGTAAGTGTTGTACTTTTTCTATTTCAGGATAAGTTTCCAACGCTAAAAAATCAAAACCCGTTTCGCCTACTGCTTTAAATACAGGTGATAGAGTAGCTAATTTTTCAAGCGTTGTCCCTGGCCGTAGATGTTCATCCTTGTCCAGAATTAGCAAACCATTTTGATCAAGAATAGGAATAATAGATTTTCTAAAATATTTATTGTCCCAAGCAAATGCGGCTCTGGTTTGAGATTGGAGGGCATAAAAATCAAGGTCTTCACGAGAAAAGGATTCTCGGGTTGCGATCAGATCAGCGGAGATTCCTTGCGGAATATAGCCTACTTTGCTAATCACTGCTGGATCAAATAATAACGCTCCTCGATCACTTTCCATGGGTACACGACTCATACTTTCTACGCCACCAGCAACGATGAGATCCTCCCAACCAGAACGAATTTTACCAGCTGCTAAGTTGATGGCTTCGAGACCAGAAGCGCAAAAACGATTCAATTGAAAACCAGCTACTTGATCGGCCCAACCAGCATACAGTAACGCAGCTTTGGCCAAATTGGCGCCCTGATCTTCCACCGGTGTTACACAGCCCAAAATTAAATCCTCTACTTCTTCTGTTGGTAGATTATTACGAATTACCAGAGCGTCTAGTAAACTTTTGACCAAGTCAATTGGTTTGCACTCGTAAAGTGCTCCACCCTGCCTACCTTTGCCTCGGGGCGTCCGTATGGCGTCAAAAATATAAGCTTGATTCATATTCTACAAAAATATCAATATATTTGATGTTTCGGGTGTAAGTGGTATGAGAAATTTTAATTGCTTTTGGCCATCTAATTTTTTCAATCACCTGCTAACATACAGCGGCAATTAGGAGCTACACAACTGTTTTATAGGTTTACACCAATTATTCTAATTAAGTTGCCTTAAATAAATTATTTAATCCGACTGAATTAACTAATCATCTAAATTTGAAAAATGGAAGATCTAACTAATTTAAAAAGAAAAGTTCAAGCGTATCAGGAAATACTAAGTAATACCATTCACTATCGGGAAAGTTGGAAATCAGGATTGAAAAACACCATCAAGTCTGAATTGCAAAGAATGCTAGACGAAACGGCACTGGAAGGAGAAATTGAGGTAAAGGATGATGTAGAAAACCTAGAGGCGATCGTCCTAAGTCTAGGAGAAGAAAAGAGTGGGATCTACGAAAAAATAAACAAAGAAGTGAATCGTCCATTGATTAAACATAATGGTTCGTTGATTTATCAACAACTTTTCAACGGAAAGGTCATGGCGATGATTACTTATCCAGTGATCGAAGGTTATGGTCAACCAAAACCACCAAAAACGATTGCGATCTACCGTCCAGAAGAGGTTAAGCCACCCTTCTTGGTTAGACATATGGAAGAATTTATGCGAGAGGTAACCGACTGGGAAGATTTTGATGATGATGATAAAGGACCCGCTCAGAAAATTGGATATAGTATGAATTTTATACCGCAGGCCAATGAGGGAGGAGGTGAGCATTAGTGGATGATTAATTAATAATGACTATTCTGACGTGTTTTAAGTGAATAGATGTACGTAGCGAACTTAGAGATGGTCGTAGTTGTTGCTCTTGTTAGGAAGGCAATTTGATAATTGTCTCGATGTTAGATAAAAAACAAATAAGATGGCAAAATTAAAAATGACTGGCTTTGCGCGACTATTGGTTGCAATGATTTTTATTGTACCCTTGGCTTACCTCGGCGCTACCTTTATTAACGGCGGTGACGGCTTGACGGATTTAAAAGAATTGCTTGGTATCGAAACACCCGCAACAACACCTGTAGAAGAAACCAAGGCTGAAATACCTACTAAACGTAACGAGGTACCTCCGCCGATGGAAAAGGCAGGTCAAGATGAAGAAGCCATGGACGAGCTCCGTGACAAACTCAATGAAATGTACGACGAAAATAGTGCGCTCAAAGAGGAAATCGTAAAATTGAGAAAACAATTAAAAGAAGCTACTGAAGAGTAGATGTGCGGATTATTTGCTTGCTGGATATGCGGATTATTGACCTACCTTCTGCAGGTTGTTATGTAGATAGGACTTAGCGTGTATGGAATTTTCTTAGTTTTGTTTTGTACTTTCTAAAATAAAGGAAATTCAAATTTATCAATAACCGTTCTTTCATGGCGTGGTCTAACAATTGGCAAAAAGATTATTTAAAAACCACGCTGGCGGTATTGGCTATTATTATATTTTACTGGCCCGTCAGTTTTGGGATTTACAGTATGAAATGGGATATTCTCAATTGGTTTTTTCCCATGCGCCAATTGGTAGGCGACATGTTACAAGCGCACCTGCTTCCCCTCTGGAACCCTTATATCAATCTTGGTTACCCGCTCGGAATTGACCCACAAAGTGGTTCGCTCTATCCCATGGCATGGCTGATTGGCTATTTTTTTGGATATAATATTTATGTAATTGGGCTGGAGTTTGTGTTACATACGATTATCGGTTTTTGGGGTTTTAAAAAATTAGGAAAAACCTTGGGTTGGTCGTTGAATACGGCGTTGGTGGTTGGCTTATTATACGCAGGTTCTGGATTCATGGTGGGAAATTCTCAACACCTAACCTATATCATTAGTGCGGCGTGGATCCCTTGGATTTTACATTATTATTATCAACTCTGGAAGCAACCAAATGCCCGATCCGCCGCCGGATTGTCGTTTGTCATGATGCTACTCTTGACAGGCGGTTATCCCGCTTTTTTTCTGACCATTGGATATACCTTATTCGCGATTTTCATCTGGAAGATGGTAAAAAATGGATTAGAAAAAAAATACGCTTTTGCTAAACGTATTTTTACACTCCACGTCCTTTCAGTCATCTTATTTTTCCTGCAGAGTCTTTGCTTTATCTACTTTTTTGTGGAGAGTATGCCGTTGATTAATCGGACAGAAGGGTTGACTTTGGCGCAAGTACAATTGATTCCTTTTTCACCACAAGGATTGCTAAGTTTGTTTTTTCCTTTTCTGGTTTCGCCAGATTTCGCTTTTTGGCAAACAGATGTTTCGATGATTAATGTCTATTTTGGCTTGGGTGCTTTTCTGCTCGTCTTAACGCAAATTATTTTTCAGCCATCAAAGAAAGTATTATCCCTTTTTGGAATTGCGCTGATTTTTATGGGCATTTCTGTTGGTGATTTCTTTTTCCTAAGAGGATGGTTGTATCATGGTCTTCCGTTGATGGATATGTTTCGATATCCCGCTTTGTTTCGTTTATGTTTTATGATCTTATTTTTGATTTTGGTTGGAATGGGGTTGGAAAAATTACGCAAAGAAAAAGAAATCAATTTCTCAAGACAATTAAAGAGGGCGGCAATGGCCGCAACTATTATTTCCGTTATCCTTTTTATTTATACCATTAGTCAGGTAAGCTTCCAATCGCCGGAGGCTTTCAGCGCCGCGGCTTTTCATCAGTTTACTATGGATAGTCCCTTGGCAGTACGTTTGCTCCTGCAACTTCCCGTTCAAATAGCGTTCTTACTCATTTTTCTTTTTTTAATAGAAAAAAAATCTATTAAGCTCATTTATGTACTCTTCGTACTGGATATTTTTATAGCCGTACAATTTAACAGCTTTACCACCATCATCTGCGAAGCGCCCACCCAAGAACTACAAAACAAACTCGATAAATTACCCAAGGACTTTTTATCCGCAACGCCTCCGGTTTTGACGACTAATCACTTAGGTGATAATCGCTACTACCCTATTTTTAATAACCATTCCATGTTGCGAAAAGACATTGCTCAAAATGGTTATAATAATTTACAATTAAACGCTTATGCAAAATTTCATCCCACCGAAGCGTTCAAAAAATATCTAGATTACCCACCTTTTTATACCCTACCAGAAACACCTCTAAAATTGCTCAACTTTACCCCCAACGAACTAATCGTAGCAACTAGCAGCACTCAAGCCCGGCAACTTATTTTTTTACAGATGAACTATCCTGGCTGGGAGGTTACGGTAGATGGTCAGCCGGTTGAACTAGCGACGATAGATGCTCCGGTGTTGGCAGTGGATTTGCCGGCAGGCACACAGGAAGTACGATTTAGGTTTGCGCCCACTGGATATCATTGGTTTTTGGGAATTAGTTTCTTAAGTTCACTGATAGTATTTCTATGGATCTTGAGTGGTACTCGTTTTTTTCCGTTAATTACAAAAAAGTGACGAGTTTAAGTGCCGTAGATTCATGAAAAAGGGTTTTATTTGTATGTGAAGTTGTTTAAAAACTTCTATTCTTTAATCTTACCAAATAGACCTTCCATTAAATTGCTCTTCCCAATTACGTAGGAAAGCAAGATTCAAAATTTTAAAAAAATTAGAAGATGAAAAAGATTCTTATTAATGACGGGATTCATCCCGATGGAAAAGCAAAGCTAGAAGCCGCTGGTTTTGAAGTACACACTGACAAAATAGCGCAGGAAGATCTGATGGAAAAACTACCTGCTTACGATGCGATCGTAGTACGTAGTGCAACCAAAGTTAGAACAGACTTAATTGATAATTGTCCGAACCTAAAAGTGATTGCGCGTGGTGGCGTTGGCCTTGACAATATTGACGTAGCGCATGCTAAAAGTAAAAACATTACGGTCATTAATACACCCGCCGCTTCTTCTGCAGCGGTAGCTGAATTAGCCTTTGCACATATGTTTACCTTGTCTCGTTTTCTACACGATGCCAACCGAAATATGCCAACGGGTGGAAATACAGAATTTAAGACCCTAAAAAAACAATACTCCAAAGGGATGGAACTACGAGGTCGTACGCTCGGTATTATTGGCTTTGGAAATATTGGTCAAGAGACGGCCAAGATTGCCTTGGCATTAGGCATGAATGTACTAGCGGTAGATCCAGGTAGACAAGAAGCAACCATCGAGATTGATCTATATGGTGGTCGTGGTGGATTGGCGGTTACCTTGAATACCGTTCCGATGGATGAGATGTTGGCACACAGTGACTTTATTTCGCTACACATTCCAAACTTAGGTAAACCCGTTTTATCCAACGCTGAATTTGCAAAAATGAAAGACGGGGTTGTTTTGGTCAATTGTGCTCGTGGTGGAACCGTGGACGAAGATGCGTTATTAGCAGCCCTCGAAAGCGGAAAAGTAGCTGCGGCAGGCTTGGATGTTTTTGAAAATGAACCTACTCCTAGAGGAGACTTATTAGCTCACCCACGCATTTCTTTGACGCCACATATCGGTGCTTCGACTTTGGAGGCGCAACGGAATATTGGACTGGAATTGGCGGAGAAAATTGGGAAGGCGTTTGGTTGATTGGTGGATTATAATTAATAATGTCCGCTATCGTTTTTCTTTTTTAGTAGAATTTGACAATGTGCTTCGCAAGCGAAGTTTTAGCATAAAAAAGCTCCTGACGGAATGTTAGGGGCTTTTATTTGTGGGTGGAGGGCGTGAAATTTTCGATCATTTAATTTCGTCATTCTAAAAAATCGAGGATTAATTTTTTGGTAATTTTGGGTTGATCCATCCAAATTAAATGGCCGCTATTTTTTATTATTTCTAACCGAGCGTTAGAGAAAATCTTATGTAAGATACGCGGTGCCTTAAGTCTTATAAAATCATATTGCCCATGTAAAATCAACACCTCTTTGTCGTATTTTTTCAGAGAATCTTTGATCTCATATAGATTAAAAGAACGGTTGGCTAATTTAAATACCAGATTATTCTGTTTGGCTTTATTAATAAACCAATCGATGGCTATCGGGATATTTTTTCGTTGATAAACAAAATATCTTGCCGAAAGACCTCGTCTTCGTAGTGATTTGCATTCACTAATAATCCGTTCATTTCTTTTTCTTTCAAGAGAATCACTTTGTTCTAAAGTCCTAATTTTTTGTTGGGCCGTTTCTATTGCCTCGGTATATACACTATCTATTACTCGCTCCGCTTTAAAGGATTTACCTTTATAGAAATTAACATATTCGAAATCTTGGAATTTATCTTTTCTAGGTGCGAGCGTAGACGTAAGGATTAATTTGTTAATACTTTTAGGATACCTATCCGCATAATACATAGCATATACTCCACCGAAGGATTGTCCGATGATATCCCAAGCTTTAATCTCCAAATGATTTTTTAGTGCTTCTATGTCTTCGACCATTTTAGCACTGGTAATAGTTTTAGCACTGACTTCTTTCATTTCGGATTTGCCCGTTCCTCTTTGATCAAATAAAATTACTTGCCTTTTAGATTTTAAGTGATCTGCCATTTCTTCATAACTATCGCTAGAAAAGCCTGGACCTCCATTTAGGAATAATAGCGGAGGCCCTTCTCCGAAGACTTTATAATGAATAATCCCGTCAGGGACTTTTAGAAATCCGGCTGTTTGAGCAGAGAGATCAGCAATGAGTATGATTAGAAATGTGAGAAGTATTGATATTAGTTTCATTTGCTACAGCTTTCTATTTCTTAAAGAAAGTTTCTATTCCAAAAATACTTTTTAAATGAGATAAAAACTGCTATTTATTTGTTAATGAAATTTAAAAGAACTTAGCAAATATCTTGATTAGACAATAACCGCTACCCCAAAAAAAAGCCGCTCCCCTCCGGAAGCAGCTTTCTCAATATCTTAAAAATATTTTCTTACACGCGCTTAGAGTAACGGTGCAATCACCAATGCCACCACAGACATCAGCTTCAATAAAATGTTTAGAGAAGGACCAGAAGTATCCTTAAATGGATCACCTACCGTGTCACCTACGACGGTTGCCTTGTGTGGCTCAGAACCTTTGTAGTACATCTTGCCTTTGATTTCAACACCTTCTTCAAACATCTTCTTCGCGTTATCCCACGCACCACCGGCGTTAGATTGGAAGATCGCCATGAGTACTCCACAAACGGTTACACCCGCTAATAGTCCACCCAACATTTCTGCGCCCATCTTACTTCCTAGTCCTAAAAGGCCCGGTGTAAATCCGACGATGATTGGAACAATTACCGCTAGTAAACCTGGTAATCGCATTTCTCGAATCGAAGCGATGGTAGAAATTTCTACACACTTACCGTATTCTGCTTTTCCGTCTGCGGCATCAAAAGTTTTTTGATCTGCGGCATTCCATTCTTTGTAATCTTTTCCGTCGTTTTTACGCATCACTGCTAGTGCTGCTTTTAGTTCAGGAATATCCTTAAACTGACGTCGTACTTCCGTGATCATATCCATCGCGGCTCGTCCTACTGCATTCATAGAAAGTGCAGAGAATAAGAAAGGCAACATTCCACCGATAAACATGGCAGCCATTACATATGGATTCGTTAAATCGATTCCAACGACCTGTGCGTCTGGGTGTGTTACGTTATAAGCCGTGATAAAGGCAGCGAATAATGCCAATGCCGTCAAGGCTGCAGAACCAATCGCAAATCCTTTTCCGATGGCTGCGGTCGTATTTCCTACCGCATCTAATTTATCGGTACGCTGACGTACTTCTTTTGGTAAATCTGCCATCTCGGCGATACCACCTGCGTTATCCGAAACCGGCCCATAGGCATCAACTGCTAATTGAATTCCTGTATTAGAAAGCATCCCTACTGCGGCAATCGCAATTCCGTAGAGACCTGCAAAACTATATGCTCCAACGATAGCAACTGCTAAAATCAAAATTGGAATAGCGGTAGATTGCATCCCTACTCCTAAGCCTGCGATAATATTGGTGGCTGCTCCAGTTACTGATTGTTCTACTATACTCATTACTGGCTTTGTTCCAGTTCCGGTATAGAATTCGGTTACGATTCCGATTAATAATCCACCGACTAGACCGAAGATTACGGCAAAGAATACACCATTAGAAGTATATTCGAAACCATCAGCGCCTACCCAACTACCAGGCAACATCCATTGAATGATTCCATAAGTAGCGGCCAATACTAATCCTGCTGCGATAAATTCACCTCGATTTAAGGCTTTTTGTGGATCACCGCCCTCACCTACTTTCACAAAGAAAGTACCGATGATCGACGTGATGATACCAGTTGCAGCCAATACCAATGGTAATAATACAGCGTTTAATCCACCAAAATCGTTCGTCAATTCAAATCCAGCGGAGCCCATAAAGACGGCACCTAATACCATCGTACCGATAATTGATCCTACGTAAGATTCAAATAAATCGGCTCCCATTCCTGCTACATCACCTACATTATCACCTACGTTATCCGCAATCGTTGCTGGATTCAAAGGATGATCTTCTGGAATACCTGCTTCTACCTTACCTACTAAATCGGCTCCTACATCGGCCGCCTTTGTATAGATACCACCTCCTACTCTCGCAAAAAGGGCAATCGAAGAGGCACCAAATGAAAAACCAGTTATAATGGTAATCACTCGAACCACGTGGTCGGCATCTTGCACGCCGAACATATTGCTATAGACAATAAATAATAAACTAAGACCCAAAACACCGAGTCCAACTACGCCCATTCCCATGACCGCACCACCGGCAAAGGCCACTTCCAAAGCGGCACCTAGACTAGTTCGGGCTGCGTTGGTGGTTCTTACGTTGGCTTTGGTGGCCACTTTCATTCCGATAAATCCAGCCAATGCGGAACAGATCGCACCTAATACAAAAGAAAAGGCAATGATTGGAGAAGACTGTGGGGTGTTATTGGTAATCCCTAATAAGATCGCCACGATTACCACAAAAATGCTTAATACTTTATATTCTGCTTTCAAAAAAGCCATGGCTCCATCCGCAATATCTTCTGCGATTCGGCCCATTCGCTCCGTTCCCACTTCTTGTCTAGAAACCCAAGCGGACTTCCAAAAAGTGTATGCCAAGGCAACAATCCCGAGCGCAAAGGTTGTGATAGTAATTGTACTACTTCCCATAAGTTAAAAGTTTGGTTTTAATTGAAATTAATTAAAAAATTAAGTCAGAAAATAATAGACTAATTGTGTTTTTCACACTAAAAAAGAATAATATTCCTAAATCTGGTTTATTCGACCCGTAAAAGTAGGTTTTATTTATGGTTTAAAAGAAAAAAATACCCCTAAATTCTTATAGCGGTAAACACAAATTTTATTTTTTTAATATTTATTAATTGAAATAATAGGCGTAAATCATCGTAGATAGAATTTAATATTTCATCTAAGCTGTCTTCCAAGCCCGTTTTAGGGTGAATAGTTAGTTAAAAAAGGCGGTTTTTAAGCAAAAAATAGAAAGTAAAGACTGCTCAAATAGAAGGTACCACTTCATGCTATCTTCTTATCTTTGAATGGATAAAATCAAACGTATGAAAAGCCCTGCCACTTATCACCATAAAATCCTAAAAAATAAAAATGGAGCATTCGCACCGTTAATCGATCAGCTCGCGATCGAAGAACCATTAGAAATTCAATTGCTATTTGGTCCGGCAGATCAACGACAACGAAAAAGTATTGCAGTGACCATGCGTACGCCCGGCTATGACTTTAATCTAGCGGCTGGGTTTTTACTCACCGAAGGAATTATTCAATCCAGTCAAGACATTCAAAAAATTGCTTACGCTCATTCTCCAGATCCAGATTGGGTTGAAAATACAGTCGTCGTAGTGTTACACAACACGGTAGCGGTAGATCTCAACCAGCTCGAAAGACATTTTTACACTTCTTCCAGCTGTGGTGTTTGTGGTAAAGCTTCTATTGCAGCAATTACTGTAAAGTCGCTTCCCCAATTACCTCCAGCCACACCCAAAATTGCGGCGAAACTACTCCACAAACTCCCCAACCAGCTCAGAGCGGTGCAAGCTGTTTTTGATAAAACGGGTGGATTACATGCAGCGGCACTCTTCGACTGGAACGGTAAATTACTCAGCTGGCGAGAAGATGTGGGACGACACAACGCAGTAGATAAATTGCTTGGTCAACAAATTTTAGAAAATAATTTACCCTTATCTGATGCGCTCATCTTGGTAAGTGGTCGTGCCAGTTTTGAATTGATTCAAAAATCATTGACTGCGGGCATTCCCATGCTGGTCGCAGTCGGTGCGCCATCTAGTCTCGCCGTGCAACTAGCAGAACAACATGGAATGACCTTGATTGGATTTTTAAGAAATGAACAATATAATGTTTATACGGGAGCGGAACGGTTGGATAGAGACAGGTAGAAACTCATCACCAGATTTTTTATATAACACTTCCTTTTATAAACCTCAAATACCCGGTTTTTCCACCTTCTTTTTTCCAAAACCGAACAGAGTCTCTAATCTTTTTTAGGGCGGCAGTATAAAGCATCGCATAAGAACTGTACATGGCTTCTCCTTGTCGACAAGCTGGATTGTTGATAATATCTTTATCTAATTCATCGTTTTCACGGTCTTCTAAGGTATTTAAAAGTTCATCCATCAAGTCTTGCTTTCTCTGGATAGGAGATTCTGGATCTTCCATCTCTTTACCTTGAGCTATTTTTTTATAATAATCTTGCAGTTTTTCACAACACCATAAAACATCTGCATCGACCATACGAGGAAATTCATCGTAAAGTTCTAGTATTGTTGTCTCTATGTCGTGTAAAACAGGAAGCATATAATCTGCTGGACGCTTACTCATAGTATTTGATTTTATCCCAAAAATATCTTTGCTAAAGCTAAAAATAAGAAGTTGTTTAAACAAATCCAATTTAAAATTTCTTACCTTGAACATGTTTGCTCAAAAAACGTACTACCTATCTAAAAAATAAAAGCAAAAAAATGTCCGACTCTAAAGATAAATTACACGCGGTTCCACCACCAGCAACGGAAGCAATCAAAATTTCTAAACCTAAAAATTACGCGGCGGGATTGCCTGCCATTAGCGCCGTAGCGGTACAACTTAAAGGGGAAATGACCGCTAAAAAATGTGGGACTACGTTATTTGCCGTCAACCAAATGGAAGGGTACGACTGTCCAGGTTGTGCCTGGCCCGATCCGGACGACCATCGTTCTCCCCTCGGAGAATACTGCGAAAATGGCGTCAAGGCGATCGTAGAAGAAGCCACTGAAAAAAGAGTAACTCCAGACTTTTTTAAAAAATATGCTATCCAAGAAATGACCACTTGGACGGATTATAAAATTGGAAAAAGTGGTCGTATTACCGAACCCATGATTCGTCGCTCTGGAAGCAATTATTACGAACCCATCACTTGGGACGATGCTTACCAATTAATTGCGGATCACTTACATGGGTTGGATCATCCAGATCAGGCGGTATTCTATACTTCTGGAAAAGCCAGCAACGAAGCCGCTTTTTTATACCAGTTATTTGTCCGACAATACGGCACCAATAATCTACCGGACTGTTCTAATATGTGTCACGAATCAACGGGTGTCGCTTTGTCCGAAACGATCGGAATCGGAAAAGGATCGGTTAAATTAGAAGATTTTTATGTTGCGGATCTTGTGATGGTCATCGGACAAAATCCCGGCACCAACCATCCTCGTATGTTGTCTGCTTTGGAGATTACAAAAAAACGTGGTGGAAAAATCATCGGCGTCAATCCATTGAAAGAAGCGGGATTGCAACGTTTTAAAAATCCACAAAAACTAAAGGGTTTTCTACGAGGTACCAGCTTGATGGACTTACATCTTCCCGTCGCAATCAACGGAGATCTTGCCTTAATAAAAGCGATAATGTTTTTGCTTTTACAAGCAGAAGATAAAGCGCCGGGTACTATTTTCGACCAAGAATTCATTAAAAATAATACCAGCTATTACGAAGCATTTATCAACGATCTTAGAGCCAGCGATTTTGATTTCCTAGTAAAATCTTCGGGCGTCAGCGAAGAAAAAATTAAAGCAGCCACGCAGATGATCCGAGATAATAAAAAGATCATCATCTGCTGGGCAATGGGCGTCACGCAGCACGAAAATAGTGTCAATACCATCCGAGAAATTGTCAATTTACTATTGCTGAAAGGTAGTATCGGCAAGCCTGGGGCGGGTGCCTGTCCCGTCCGTGGGCACAGCAACGTGCAAGGCGACCGTACCGTCGGTGTTTGGGAAAAACTTAAGCCAGCACTCCGCGAAGCTTTACAGAAAAACTTCGATTTTGACCCTCCGGAAAAAAATGGATTTCATGTCGTGGATGCTATTCGTGCGATGGCAGAAGGAAAAGTAAAATTCTATCTAGGTCTGGGGGGCAATCTTCTTTCTGCTGGACCAGACACAGAATTTACCGCTGCGGCTTTTCAAAAATGTGAACTCACCGTACAGATTTCTACCAAGCTAAATCGCAATCATTTAATTGCAGGAGCTACCTCTATTATTCTGCCGTGTATTGGTCGTACTGAAATTATTCCTACCAGCGCTGGAGATCAAATTATCAGTTGCGAAAATTCTACGGGCGTCGTTCAGGCATCGAGAGGCAAGGTCGATCCTATTTCTGAACATTTGCGAGCCGAACCAACCATCATTGCAGAATTAGCAAAAAAAGTAGTCGGTGATAAATATGCCAAACCTAATTGGGACGCAGTAGCAAAAGATTATGACCTTATCCGTGATTTGATCGAAGCGACGATTCCGGGTTTTGATAATTATAACGAACGCGTACGAAACCACGGTGGTTTTTATCTACCCAACGGAGCACGTGAAGGTAATTTTAAAACCGAGACTGGCAAGGCTTTATTTTCAATTAATCCAGTTGAAAATATAACCATTAAGGAAGATGAATTTATTATGATGACGATCCGTAGTCATGATCAGTTTAATACCACCATCTATGGAAATGATGATCGCTACCGGGGAATCGAAAATGGTCGTCGAGTTGTTTTTATGAATGCCTCCGATATCAAAAAAGTAGGATTAACAGCAGGAGATAAAGTAGACTTGTTTAGTTATTTTGAAAATAAAGAAAGAGTGGCCAGAGATTTTCAAGTGGTCCAATATGATATTCCCGTGAATACCGTCGCTACTTATTTTCCAGAAGCAAATGTCTTGGTTCCTATTAATAGTTTTGCAAAACGCAGTTATACGCCGGCTTATAAATCGGTTATCATTAAAATTGCTCGCACGCAGGCTTAGCTTTTTAATGAAGAATTAATAATGTCAATCAGGAGTTGAGATAAACGCTATTTTGTTAAAATATCCAATGTTGAATATCCAATAAATCAATATTGAATATTCGAAATTGAATATTTGAAATTGGATATTGATTCTCAATTCTTCCAGCCTTTCGCTTCTTGCCTAATGTGGTTTAATATCACTTTTACGCCATACTTTTTTCGTAGGTGAGCGGCGAGCATATCGGCTGCGTATACCGAACGATGTTGTCCTCCAGTGCAACCAAAACTGACCATGAGGTTTGTAAAACTTCTTTCGATATAATTTTCTACGGCCTCGTCTACAATCTGATAAATATTATTGAGGTAATCTGCCATGTTACTATTCTCTTTTAGAAAAGTGATGACAGGTTCGTCGCGACCCGTTAATTTTTTATATGGCTCATACCGACCAGGATTATGAACAAAACGGCAGTCAAAAACAAAACCACCACCATTACCGGAAGGATCTTCTGGATGGTTAAATTTATAAGAAAAGCTATTGACCCGAACGGTTAAAAATTCGTTATTGGGTTGGGCGCCAGCAGGCTGAAAACGGGGATCTGCGATCGCCAATCGAAGCACCCGCAATAATTCTGGTAACTCAATGGGAAGTTCTTTATGATCCAATACCCATTTTATATCTTGTAAGGCAATCGGCAAACCATTCATAAAATAGGCTCGACGTTCGTGTAGTCCTCGTTGTCCATAAGTACCAAAAGCTTGTATCCGTCGAATCAATACGTACCCATAAAAATGATCCATAAATTTTTTTCGATCAACAGGAATCATGGCAGCAATCACGTCTAAATAATAGGCGACGAGTTCTTCTCGAATAGCAAAAGGAATTCCTGCTTTCGGCTGAAACAACAAAGATGCCGGATCATAATGTAAAGCACCTCTTCTTCCACCTTGATAATCGATAAAATAAGGTTCTCCTTTTTTCAACATGATATTCCGCGCTTGAAAATCACGGTACATAAAATAATTCCGATCGGCCGAAAGTAGAAAATCCATTAAGGTATTAAAATCATTTTCTAGTGCCTGCTCGTCAAAAGTAATTCCGGCTAATTTCAGAAAAAAATATTTGAATCCATTTAAATCCCATTGCATGGATTGCCGATCAAAATCAGATCGAGGATAAGCTACCGAATAGTCCAAATCTTTGGTTCCTTCCACCTGTATACGCGCAAGTCCAGCCAATACTTTTTTATACATTCCCATTAAAGCTTCCGAAAAACCTTCTTTGTTTTGTAATAAAAAACTATATAAAGTGGTCGCTCCTAAATCTTCCTGAATATAAATTTGTTGCGATAAATCCTCCGCATACAATTCCGGTACGGACAATCCTTTTTGATGAAAATCTTTGGTAAAAGCAACAAAAGCCGCATTCTCTTTAGGATCGGGACCATAGGCCCCAATGGCTTTTTTATGGGCGCTAGTAATTCGAAAATAACTACGATTAGACGCAGTTCGAGTAAGGGGTAGAATACTTGTAACCATTTCGCCTGCCCAAGATTCATAGAGGGATTTTATTTTTTCTTGAATGGTATTTTCTTTCATAGAATGGGTGGTTGCTCAGGATCAATTAAGAGTCAGGGTTGTTCGAAAGATTTCAGAAAAACTAAGAATATTGAATATTCAATCTCGAATTTCCAATATTGAATAAAACTGCAGTACCAAAAATCTATGACTGATGGCCTGATTGAAAGAAATCCATCATCTTTAAGCTTTCGACAACTTATTTATATTATTTATTCAATATTGATTTATTGGATATTCAACATTCAATATTTTTCGCTTTTTTAATCTTTCGAACACCGCTAATTAAGCGTTGGCTGCTTCATCTTCGGTTAGTCGCTTCCAAACCTCATCCTTTAACTCTGTCAGGCCGAGTTGTGCCACCGAAGAAATAAAAACATGGTCAATATCTTTGGGAATGGTTGGCAACAAAAGCTCTTTTAATTCCTCGTCGATTAAGTCAGATTTGGTCAGAGCGAGCATCCGAGGTTTGTCGAGCATTTCCTCGTTGTATTGCTTGAGTTCGTTTAGTAAAACATCATATTCCTTTTGAATATCTTCGGTATCTACCGGAATCATAAATAGCAATAAAGCATTCCGTTCGATGTGTCGCAGAAAACGATGCCCCAATCCTTTTCCTTCGTGCGCGTTTTCAATAATCCCAGGAATATCCGCCATGATAAAAGAACGATTATCTCGGTATTGAACGATTCCTAAATTAGGGGTCAGCGTAGTAAAGGCATAAGCACCAATCTTTGGTTTGGCGGCTGTGATAACAGAAAGTAAGGTAGATTTGCCTGCGTTAGGAAATCCGACCAACCCTACATCAGCCAGCACTTTTAGTTCTAAAATTTTCCATTCTTTTTTTCCCGGTTCTCCTGGCTGCGCAAAATGAGGTGACTGCATGGTAGCAGATTTAAAGTGCGAATTTCCTTTTCCTCCGCGCCCACCCGCTACGATAATCTGCGTTTCGCCATCTTGGGTGATTTCAAACAATGTTTCATCCGTTTCCACATCCTTCGCTACTGTCCCTAAAGGGACATCCAAAATAACATCTGCACCCTCGGCTCCAGTGCTATTACTTTCGCCACCATTCTCTCCAGGTTTGGCGATGACATGCTTTTGGTATTTTAAGCTCAGTAAAGTCCACAGTTGCTTGTTACCTCGTAAAATGATATGTCCACCCCGACCTCCATCACCACCATCCGGACCACCTTTTGCCGTCAGTCGATCTCGGCGAAAATGCATAGAACCTGCACCGCCTGCACCTGAACGGCAACAGATTTTTACGTAGTCAACAAAATTTCGATCAGACATAAGTTTGGTTGTTTAATTGCTTTTGCCACAAAGGCACAAAGAATGCGAAGTTTTCCTTTCGCTTTTTTCTTTGTGCCTTCGTAGGAATGACCCTTAGAATGGTTAGTGGCCTTTATTTAGAGGGTTCAATTTATGAAAGAAAACTTGTGCAAAATTGAATATTGGATAAATGGCTTTTATTTTGCTTCTTTAATTTCTAAGCATAATCTTTTATAAATCATCTCCATATCTCCTACGCCCCAGACTTTGATAGATTTTCCTTTTTTTAGATAATGCGTAAAAACAGGAATTGTTTCTTCTTTGTAGGTAGCTAGTCGATTAAGGATAATTTTTTTACTCTTATCATCTGCTCGACCAGAAGTTTTTCCTCGTTCTTTTAATCGACGTACCAATTCAGCATCCGGCACATCCAACATAATTAATTTGGTCACTTCGGATTCCATCCCTTTCAAAAAACGATCTAGTGAGCTTGCTTGTTTTTTGGTGCGAGGAAATCCATCAAAGATAAATCCTTTTGCTTTTGGATTTTCGAGCACCTTAGCTTTTAGCATTTTGATCGTTACCTTGTCTGGAACTAAAGCCCCTTTATCAATATATTTTTTAGCTTCGATTCCAAGAGGTGTATTATTTTTTAGGTTAAATCTAAATAAGTCACCTGTTGAGATGTGAACAAGTTTAAATTTTTTGACGAGTTTTAACGCCTGGGTTCCCTTCCCCGAGCCCGGAGGGCCGAATAAAATTAAATTAATCATCTTGTTGTACTATTTTCGGTGTCCATAATAAGTCTAGTCTATCTCAAACTTACTGACACATTTATGATAGTGGTCTAATTTGGAAAAGTCTAAGGGCGAATATACTCATTTTTTTGTCCTCAGTCGAGTATTCTTCGAGCGAATAATAAGCGGGATTGCCAATAATCAGAATGGGTAATGTTTTGTTCGATGACACCTTTAGAAGAAGTACTGTGAATGACTTTCAGTCCGTTGGAATTGTTTTCTGTAATAATTGCGACATGAGTTACCTTTCCTCTTGATCCGAAAAAAAGTAAATCCCCTGGTTGTGCTGCTGCGGTTCTTATTTTTTTTCCCTGTTTTGCCTGTGCTCTGGAGTTTCGTTCTAAATCCACCTTGTTTTTCATTAAGACATAAGCGGTAAAACCAGAACAATCAAATCCTTTAGGGGTCGTTCCACCGTATTTATATTTGCTGCCTTTATATTTACGAGCGGTTTGAATTATATCGGTTCGAAGAGAAGAAATACTGGTCGAAGGACTATTACGGGAAGTGGAGCTACGAGGTTTACGAGGTTGTGGAATGCTACTATCAACGGGACGCAGTGCGGAACAAGCACTTAAAAACAATAGGATGATAGCCCCAGACATCAGATAGGAAGAAGTACCCAATATTTTCATTAGCATGTAATCAGTTTTTATAGATAAGAAACAAACGTTGTACTTTTGGGAATATTGGATAAAAACCTTCAATACGAATATATTAAAAAAACGTATTATTTTATTTTAAATAAAAATCAAGCATTGGAATTTAGACTAAACTGGTCTCGATCCGCAAGAAAAGGTAATTTGCTAATAAAATCCTGTCGGTCTGATAGGGATATTTCCATCGTAAATACGCCTTCAATTTTTTCAGCTGCTAGAAGTGATTTTCCAGCAAAATCAATCAAGGTAGAGTCACCTACATAACTTAATTTTGAGCCATCCTCTCCTACCCGATTAACACCGATGGTATAACACTGATTTTCAATGGCTCGTGCTTTGAGCAATGTCTGCCAAGCTTCGCGACGGCGATCAGGCCAACTAGCCACATAAAGCAGGAGATCATAATCTTCTGTATTTCTAGACCAGACTGGAAATCGTAGATCATAGCAGATCAAAGGACATATTTTCCACCCCATATAATCAATCACCATCCGCTCTGTCCCCGCCATAAAATACTTTTGTTCACCAGCCAGCGTAAAAAGGTGTTTTTTATCATAGTGAATAATTTCACCGTTCGGATTTACCCATAGTAATCGATTATAGAAACTTTCTTCTTCCTGAATAATCATACTACCAGTAATGACCGCTCCTATTTTTTTTGCCGACTCCCGCAACCAAGAAACTGTTGGTCCATCCATCGTCTCAGCCAATTCTTTTGATCGCATGCTAAAGCCGGTGGTAAACATTTCGGGGATAACCACTAAATCTGTTTTGCCAGTTAAGTTGGCAAACTTGGAGCTAAACATCTTGCGATTGGCTACGGGATCTTCCCAGTGAAGATTGGTTTGGATAAGCGTAAGGCGCATAATTTTATTTTAAATGAATTAAGTACACAGGCCAAAACGATATGCGTAAAACTAAAAAAGAGATATTGGTTGTCCCAATATCTCTCTTTTTATTTTAAAGAAGCATTTTTTCTTATTCAGCTGCTGCCTCTGCTCCTGCCTCTGCAGTTTCAGCTCCTTCTTCTGCTGCATCCTCACTTGCTGCTGCACTACGTAAAGCACGTGGTGTTTCAATCGTAGCAACTGGAATACTCATGGAAGTCATCACTTCCATCTTATCCGTTACTTGAATATCACGTACCCGAACAGATTCGTTTAGTTTTAATTCAGAAATATCTACTAATAATTCTGGCACTAAATTATCTGGTGTTGTTTTAATTTTTACTCTTCGCACTTTCTGATTTAAGCGACCACCTGTTTTTACACCAGGAGCAACTCCTTCAAAACGGATTGGAATCATTACTTTTAGTGGCTTACCATCTACTAACTCTAGGAAATCCATGTGCATGATTTCATCTGTTACTGGATGAAAGGTAATATCTTTTAGGATACACTTATAGGTAGTACCATCCACTGTTATTTCAGCAAGCTTAAAGGCAGGGGTGTAAATCAAGTCCCGAAAATCTAGGGCGCGTCCACTTAAGTGAATCACTTTTTTTCCACCATAAATCACACAGGGAACTAAACCTTCCCGACGAGTTGCTTTCGTACCTTTTTTTCCCGTTACTGGACGAGCATTAGCACTGATTACTACTGATTCCATTATATATCTATTTGAAATTTTAGACCAAAATTGGAGATTTTCCCCAAAATGATTGCAAAGATAACAGTTTTGAGGGAAATTGCCTAGTATTTTAGCGCAAAAATGTAAATTTAAGACAGCTTCTTCTTACACGAGCAGTAAGCGCTTAAAAGTCATTGACTATCCTTCTACAAACAAAGCTGAAATAGAACGGTGTTCGTGGGTGTTTCGGATCGCTCGTGCAAAAAGTTTAGCGGTAGAAAGCACTTTAATTTTGGGAGAGCTTTGCGCTAAGGGGATGGTATCACAAACAATCACCTCCTCGATACTAGAAGCTTCGATATTTTTATAAGCATCGCCTGATAAGACAGGATGTGTACACAAAGCTCTTACGCTTTTGGCTCCTTTATCCATGATAATATCTGCGGCTCGGCAAAGCGTACCAGCAGTATCCACCAAATCGTCTACTAAAATAATATCTGCATCCTTTACATCTCCGATGACAGTCATTCCAGCTACTACGTTGGCTTTCTTTCGGTATTTATCACAAATTACTAGATCTCTTTGAAAATACTGGGCATAAGTACGCGCCCGTTTGACACCTCCTACATCTGGAGAAGCGAACGTTACGTTCGATAAATCTGTCTTCTTTAAATAAGGAATAAAGATCGCTTCGCTTTTAAGATGATCCACGGGAATATCAAAAAAACCTTGGAGCTGATCAGAGTGAAAATCAATCGTCATAATCCGATTAGCGCCCGCCGCCTGTAAGAGGTTGGCAATCAGCTTAGCAGAAATGGGTACACGGGGTTTATCTTTTCGATCTTGTCTGGCATAACCAAAATAAGGGATGACAGCAATAATATATTCAGCGGAAGCTCGCTTAGCCGTATCAATCATCAGTAACAACTCCATGAGGTTATCCGTAGGAGCAAAGGTAGATTGAATAAAAAAAGTATAACATCCACGCACTGATTCGTTAATTACCGGCTGCATCTCTCCATCGGAAAATTTCATTAAGGTTTTGTTGCCTAATGAGTAACCGTAATAATCGGCGATCTTCTCAGCGAGATATGTTGAATTAGTTCCTGAAAACAGTTTTACCGTACCCATAATTTACCTTAATTATAGAAGTTTAAACCAGCTGAATAATTCTCATAGTCAAGAATCAATCACGATGGTGAATATTTGTTAAAAATTAATGGAAAGTTCTAGTTTGGAGAGTAAAGTTATTCTCTAGGCCCAAAGTTACAAGAATTTATTGGTTGCAAAAGCATCTAACTAAATTATTCTGTACTTACTTTCATAAATCAGTAGGGCTCCCATTCTCCTACTCCATTTCCTATTTCAACGCTTCTATTAATCTATGCGAATCAGGGTTTGAGAATTAAGTCTACAAAGTAAAACAGGGAAAGATTAAAAATGATTCTTGCTATTAGCTAGGGTGTTCCATTAAGAAAAAAACTGTTGCATATTTGAAACTGGTTTTAAAAAAAATTGAGCAACTTCAATTTTCTCTTCAACAAAAAAAAGACTTAATCGCCTAAATGGCAGGTAGTTATTTGTTGGTAGCTGCCCAATTTGAGATTGAATTTGCGGTTGCGGTTGCGATTTTTCGAGAAATTACCTTTGCAAAAAGTGCAAGAAGTTTTTTTTATTTTTCTAGGGTAGATTGCCCCTAGCCAATAGCGAAATGCCGCTAGCACTTTTGCTATTTGGGTTTGGTTTTAGGTTATGATGTATTCAATTTTAACGCTTAATCGGCATAAATAAATGAAAGAATAGACCGTTAAGCGGATAATCTGCGCCATTGGTCGAATTCACGTGTGGAAAACTAATTTTTATACTTACATTTAAGAAAAAAGAGAGCGATTATGTTACTAAGTATTTCAAATGGATGGTGGGAAGGATTAAGTGGGGCAGGACAGGCCTTCTGGGGCATTTCGATTGTCTTCAGTGTTTTATTCGTTATTCAGTTTGTTCTCAGTTTGATCGGGGTAGATTTTGATCTGGATATGGATGGAGACGCAGATACGGATTTTGGAATGGATGCTGATTTTAGTCTTTTCTCAATTCGTTCGATTATCGCCTTTTTCACTTTCTTTGGATGGACCGGTGTCCTGATGTTGGATGCAGGATTTGGCGTCTGGATAGCAGTAGCCATCGCTTCCGTTTCAGGGCTATTGGCCATGGTAATTGTGGGATATATGATGTATAAGTTTACTCAATTTGACGAATCGGGTACGTTCAATCCTAACTCGGCCATCAATCATATTGGTGAAGTCTATCTTTTTATTCCTGCGGCAAAAACAGGATACGGAAAAATCCATTTAAAAACCAAAGGTGCCGTAAAAGAAATGGATGCCGTAACAGACGGTCCATTAGAAATCCCAACTGGAGCAAAGGTAAAAGTGGTAGAGGTATTGGATGATAATTTATTATTGGTAGAAAAATTAAATAGAAAGTAACTCCCATTGTAATACACGGTGTATTTAAACATATTAACAAAACTTAAAAACCTATAAACTTAAAAACCTATAATTATGGAAAATTTAATTGTGATTGGAATAGCAGGCTTTGTTGGTCTGATGGTATTAATGTTTTTAGTATTTGTCTCCCGTTACAAAAGATGTCCATCTGACAAAATCTTAGTCATCTATGGAAAAACTGGCGGCGGAACTTCTGCCAAAACTTTAGCGGGTGGTGCTGCTTTTGTCTGGCCAGTCATTCAAGATTATGAATACCTCGATCTAACGCCTATCTCTATTGATGTAAATTTATCCGGAGCGTTGAGTAAACAGAATATCCGAGTAAATGTACCTTCTCGTTTTACAGTTGGTATTTCCAATAAGGCGGATACCATGTTGAACGCTGCGGAGCGTTTGCTAGGAAAGACCACAGAACAAATTAGAGAGATTGCTAAAGATATTTTATTCGGTCAGTTACGATTAGTCGTCGCTACGATGGATATTGAGGAGATCAACTCTGATCGAGATAAATTCCTCAGTAATGTAGCCACCAACGTGGATGCGGAATTACGTAAAATCGGATTGTCCTTAATCAACGTTAACGTAACTGATATTCAAGATGAATCCGGTTATATCGAAGCACTTGGTAAGGAAGCTGCCGCCAAAGCGATCAACGATGCCAAGATGAGTGTTGCCGAAAAAACCAGAGATGGTAGTATTGGAGAAGCCAACGCACGAAGAGATCAGCGTATCAAAGTATCTGATGCAGATGCGGGTGCAAAGGTCGGTGAAGCAGAAGCAAATGCTAAAGCCATCAACGGAGAAAACGAATCATTGATTTTGATTGCCCAATCTAATGCCGAACGACAAGTAGCGGAAGCTGAGGCTTTGCGTAAAGCTACCGCAGCTGAAAAAATCCAAAAAGCAAAGTCTTTAGAGGATGCCTATTTGGCGGAGAAGGAAGCGGAAATGGCGCGTGCCGCTAGAGAGCTTGCTACCCGGGAAGCAGATGAAATCGTAGACGCAGAAATTGCCAAGCGGAAAGTAGAGATTGAAGCAGGTGCCGAAGCAGAGCGCATCAGATTACTTGCAAAAGGAGAAGCAGACGCTGTTCTTTTACAAAAGCAGGCGGAAGCAAAAGGTTTATATGAAGTAATGAGCAAGCAAGCACAAGGTTTTGATCAACTGGTAAAAGCCTCAGGTGGAAACAGCAGAGATGCGATCCTGATGTTAATTGCTGACAAGCTAGAAACTTTGGTCGCTACGCAAGTAGAAGCCATTAAGAATATCAAGATTGATAAAGTGACGGTTTGGGATGGTGGCAATGGCAACGAAGGAGAAGGGAATTCTACTTCTAAGTTTGTCTCGGGTTTGTATAAATCTGTACCGCCACTGAGCGACTTATTCAATATGGCTGGAATGGATTTACCACAGTACCTTGGTCAGCAAACACCAACGGTCAACGGAAAATCTGCCCCACATTTACTGAATGAGCATGAGGCAGAAGAAGTAGAGGTGGAAACCGGCGAAGCAAATGCTAAGTAAATTCTTCAGTAAAAATATAAAGCTTAACCTCAAATGACCATCTATAAAGCGTCTGTTTAGTGATAAACAGGCGCTTTTTTATGGGCGCTAAATCAAATGTGTTCAAGAGCAACCTCAACTTCAGAATCAATTACAAAAGATAGAAACCAAAATCACGAATTGCAGTTCCCGTTGCGGTTGAACAAATCTTAACCTACGGTTCCAATCTTAGCTTCTCCCAGCCATCCTTGTTTTTTTTATAAAAAATCCGATCGTGCAGGCGGCTCGTACGCCCTTGCCAGAACTCATAATTTTCGGGAATAATTCGGAAACCTCCCCAGTTGTCCGGTAATGGTAGTTGCTCTACCTCTTTAAATCGCTTCTTCAGTGCTGCTTCTTTGGCTTCGAGTTCAGAGCGGTCTCCTTTCGTGGGTTGACTTTGGTTACTGACCCAAGCACCAATTTGGCTGGACTTGGGGCGACTCTGGAAATAAGCGGTTGATGCTTCTTTAGAGATTTTTTCTACACGACCTTCAATTCTAATCTGTCGCTGCAAGGGGAGCCAGCAAAATACCAAGGCTGCCTGAGGATTCTTCAGTAGCTCTTGGCCCTTACGGCTTCCATAATTGGTATAAAAGACAAAACCAGCCGTATCATAGTTTTTTAATAGCACAATCCGTGCAGAGGGCATACCATCGGCGCTAGCGGTGGCCAGAGTCATGGCGTTCGGTTCGGGGAGTTTGGCTTTTAAGGCTTCTTCAAACCAAATTCCGAACTGATCCAGTGGATGCCCCATAGTGCGCTCCAATTCTAGGGTACTCGCCCGATAGTCTTCGCGCAAGTTTTGAATAAGATTAGTCTCACTTGTATCTTTTCCCATTTCTCAACGTAATTTATTTTATAGTATATATATTATACTTAATGTAATTTTCACTCTAACTTCCTAAATCATTAGAAACACGATGTAAAGTACATTCCGAATCAAATTATAATTTTTCTAAAATACCAAAACAAAAATAAACAACTAAAATATAATGATTTAGGATAAAACCGTAATTATGTCCAATAAAACTATCTGCCTCATCCTCGGAGGTGGTGTTGGAAGTAGACTTTATCCACTGACACAACATCGTTCTAAACCTGCTGTCCCAATTGGCGGCAAGTACAAGCTGATTGATATTCCAATTGCTAATTGTTTGCATTCGAATCTAAATCAGATTTTTGTGCTCACTCAGTATAACGCCGCGTCTCTGAATCAACATTTGAAAAACACCTATAATTTTGATGCCTTCAGCGACCGTCATGTAGAAATCCTAGCGGCGGAACAACGACTAAATGATATGAACTGGTACCGTGGTACTGCGGATGCCGTACGACAATCACTGAGTTATATCGATCAGATGGATTATGACCACCTACTAATTCTTTCTGGAGATCAGCTCTACGAAATGGATTTACAGGAAATGTTGACTGAACATATCGAAAGCAAAGCAGAAATTACCATTGCCACCAAACCAGTGACTGCGAAAGAGGCCACCAGATTTGGTATTATGAAAACGAATGATAGCCAACGTATTTTATCTTTTATAGAAAAACCAGTGGCAGAGGTTGTAGAAAACTGGAAGTCGAATTTGGATATGCCTCAGCAATTAAAAGGCAAACATTATCTTGCCTCGATGGGTATTTATTTTTTCCGTAAAGATGCGATTCACCGATTATTTTCCGCCTTACCAGACGCATTAGATTTTGGGAAAGAAATAATTCCTCACTCAATCGAGCATAATTACCAAGTTCAGTCATACCTATTTGATAAATATTGGGAAGATATTGGAACCATTCGATCTTATTTTGATACCAATATGGCATTGGCTACCGGAGATTCTGAATACAAATTTGGCTTGACTAAAAAAATATTTACATTCCCAACCATGCACCCACCTAGTCAAATACGTGGTACGCAGATGCAAGATGTTCTATTTGGTGAAGGTGGTCAAATAGCCGCCAAAGAATTAAGTAGTGCTGTGGTAGGCAATCTTACGCGTATTGGAGAAGAAGCGATCATTCGGCGAACAGTGATTTTAGGAAATGACTTTTGGGATGAAAACGGGACTTCAGAAATACCCGCTATCGGTATTGGAAAAAACACCCAAATCGAAAATGCTATTATTGATAAAAATGCCAGAATCGGCAAAAATGTAAAGATTATTGGAACAGAAAATATGCCTGATGGTAAACATGAACACTTTACGGTTAGCAATGGCATTGTGATTGTTCACCGTAATGCGATCATACCCGATAATACCTTAATTGGTACGAAAGTACAAAAGGAAGAAACCGTATTTTTTTAGCGGTTTAAGTGTTTTGTTTTGAAAAAAAAGCTCCCGGTAACAACCCGGGAGACAAAACAAAAAACAAACACTGTTAAAACAAACACTATTTTAAGAAATGAGATAGAACACCCATTTCTATACTGCAAAAGCAGGATAAGTAAACATCAGATGATCCATTCGTTAGTAAACGGATGGATTATTTTTTTTTGGAAATAGAAAAGGAAAAAGGAACGAAAGGAGAAAAAAAATTCTCCCGGCAAATACCGGGAGACAAAACAAAAAACAAAAACTATGAACAAACACTCACCCAAAAGTGAGTATACTTTATATTAATATTAATTATATATGTATTTTACGTGTGATTTCTCCTATGGTTTCAAACAAAGGAAAAATTATCTGCTTAAATTTTTATTCAAATCAGCTGACTATCAACAGTCAAAATGTGTACCAATTCTAATATCTAATTTGTTTCTAGGATGGGTAGTTCTTGGTTTTCTATTTGAGTATTTACGAGAGATTTATGGTTAATTACGGGTAGAATCACCGTAAAAACACTACCCGCTCCTAGTTTACTACTTAACAAAATATCACCACCCAATCGGTTAATTATTTTCTTACAGATAGCAAGACCTAGACCAGACCCCTCATATTCCTTCCGATTGTGTAGTCTTTTAAACATCCCAAATATCTGATCATGGTACCGTGTTTCGATTCCAATACCGTTATCTGAGATAATCAAGTGGTGAAAATTTTCAACTAATTGGTAATTGATGGAAACTGTTGGATTGGGCTTATCATTATATTTAATACCGTTTTCGATTAGATTTTTCAATAGAATCCGGAGTTGTGCGGTATTGGTATGTATAATCGGAATCGCATTTACGGCTACGACTCCTTTTTTCTCTTTGATCAATTCACCCAAGCCAATTTTAGCTTCCTCCACGAGCTCGGAAACCGAAATGGGAGACACCTTAATATTCTGAGAAGAAATTTTAGAAAAAGAAAGTACGTCGTTAATTAACTGTTGCATCTGTCGAACATTCTGCAAGATAAAACCAAAGTATTCATTCTCCGTTTTAGACATGGTTTTTAAACTTTGTTCCCGTTGCAATAACTTTACAAATCCATTGATGTTTCGGAGTGGCTCTTTCAGATCGTGAGAAGTGATGTAAGCAAATCTTTCCAACTCCTCATTGCTTATTTTTAGCCGTTCGTTGACCTTTTCCAGTTCTAAAGTTCTGGATTTTACGCTTTCTTCTAATCTCCGGCTATTCTTTTCTCTTCTTCGCTTCCCTCGGTAGAGCGTAAAAGCAAATAACGTCATTAAACCCAATAAGGATAACATGGCAATCCCCCCAAAAGTACGCACCCGCAACATCGCATTACTCTCTGCCTGTTCTGCTTTAAGTACTTGATTTTCTGCGTCTTTTTGAGCAAGCTGATGCTGGTAATCAATATCACGAATATTTCGTTCAACGGTTAACATGGTCAAACTATCACTAATCGTATGATATTCTATTTTGGTCTCATAAGCAGCTTTAAAATTATTCATTGCTGCATAAGCATTTGTCAATAAATGATAATTCGTTTTTTGATCATCGAGCGCTCCACTCTTTATGGACAATTCCAAGGCTTCCGCAGCGGTGGAGATAACGGCAGAAAACTTATGTTCCTTGGCATAAATTCTAGCTGAGATGATTAAATTTTTACTTAAAACATCTAAAAATCCTTTTTCTCGGGCAATCTTTTCTGCCTTTTTCGCCACTATTAATGCTTCTTCTCTTTTGCCTTGTTGATCTAAGAGTTTAGCTTTTAAATTATAGAATAAGCAAAAAACATAATGGTCTCTCGCCATTTGATTTTCTTCTAATCTATCCAATCCTGCTTGCAGCGATTGCTCTGCTTTTTCGTAATCTTTTAATTCTATGTAGCTATTGGTAATTAAAACCATATTCATGTTTATCAAATAAGGGTGATTGACCAGTTTCGACAAATCCCTTGATTCTTTTAGCAGTTCTATGGCTCGACTATGCTGGTCATCGGCAGCTAAATCTTCCCCCATACTACAAAGATTTATGGCAATTCCAAGTGTATCTTTTTTAGACCTAGCTACATTACAGGCACTTTGATGATATACATACGCTTGGGTATAGTCACCTCTTGAATAATAATTCACACCAATATTATTCATCATCGTACTTTCAAGTTTCCAAAGCCCAAAATCTTTGGCCACTTTAGCAGCAGCTTCAAAAATTTCCAAAGAAATATCTGTTTCACCCTTCATCTGAAAACTAATACCCATGGAGTTCATGCCCTTCACAATCCCTTCTCGGTAATTAATTTTTTCAGAAAGTTGTTTTGCTTTTTCACCATAAAAATACATTAGTTCTAGGTCTTCATTCATCATGTTCCTCGACAATTCCAGTAACGTCATCACCTTAACCGAGTCATCCGGTAGCAGTAGCAAGGCTTGTTGCAAACTATCTACTGTGTTAGACCTCACCGCTGAAAAGACAGTGAAACACAACAGTAAAATGAGTATCGATTTATGGAATTTCATAAATAAATAAAATTTTTAATATGAAAAATCAGTAAAGAGGGAGCTAAGTGGAAGGATCTAAGTAGAATATGATCATCTTATTAATTCAAAAACTAGTCCAGAAGTTGGTCTAAAATAACGGGATCTTTTATTTGATGATCGGCTGCTAATAAGAGTGCTTTACTGACAATAATAGAAAGGAGTTGGTCCCCTTCAAATGGGAGAAAAAGCTTGTCCAGTTTGTCTGCTTTCCGATCAGGAACAATACATAAGTACTGATCGTTGGGTTCCATCAAGATATTGCCGCTTCCAAGGTGAATTTTATACGTTCGCCTGCTTCCTTTCACCACTAAGAAACGATCTTCAAAATGACATTTTGAGGCTATTTTAAGGCGGGGAATCAGCTTTTCAAGTGCCGTTTTTCGTACTTTGGCAGAAGCCGATAATTCACTAAATGAATAATTCCGCCAATAGTCGTTGTGTTCGGTATTATTATCTTGCCAACCTGGATCATTTCCAATACTGGTAACCCCCACAAAAAGATCTATGTCGCGCATGATCTCCGAAAAAACAATCGCTGGCACCTCATCCATCTCCAGTTGTTCATCATCCTCATAAAATCGTACTTGATCTGTAAAAATCAACTGAAAAGCACCTTTTTCGGTAGCTTCTCCCTCCCAATCTATTTCCACCCAATACTCTGCCGTCATATTCCATACAGGAATCGAAATGGTTGGAATACTATCATTGGCCCACTGACCTTTCAGCTTATATTGCCAATTACGAATTTTGCAGAGCGCGGCAAACTGGTGCTGACGCAAAATATGAGCTGCAAATCGGTTCGAATAGTTACCTGTATGGCGTTCTGCATCCGTCAACAAATATATTTCTCGATACGCTTGCTTAAAAGGTTGTTGAATTTCGTGATCCTCTAGCCAAGTTCGCCATTCCAAGACCTCCTGCGCAGAGGCATGGAGCGGATGCCAAAGTTCCACCGTAGCTCGCTCATCAATCCAATCCAGTAGTTGTCCATCAGCAGTTTGCCAGTCATGATTAAAATATATCGCCGTACCACTTTTTTCATCCTGATTGAATTGCCAAATGAGTCGATGACTAAGATGGCTGATAAGCGGATGATGATGATAGTATTTTCCCCAAAGTTCATACCGCCACTGTCTCCGACGCAAAAAGACATCTTCTATTCTGCGACGCTGAACACTAAGATAATTTTTTAATTTTTTTGCCTGATCTTTAAATGCCTTAACTGCTATCGGATCAAGAGATTTAGGAGGTTTTTTTAGTGTTTTATGCTGATCATCAGACCAAGTTGTGACTACTTTTCCATCGCTTAAAATCGCAATCATTCCGGTATACCCATCAAATGATTCCAGTATTTTATAATCCACAGAAAGCTTAAAATCAGATACGGCCATCTCTTCTAATTCGTCGGTGGTCATCTCATATTCCGCTGCCATCAGGCATAGATGCTTTTCAATATTCCGTCTAACGGAGGGGTAGATGATTTTATTCCGAAAATGTAAGAGTTGTTCAATTCCACCCCGATCAGGTAAATTTGCTAAACTATAAAGACAGGCATTGCCCAATTTTACAGAAATAGCGCCATGCGTTGGAATTTTTTTAAAACAGGTTAATCCAATACCTTCGATTAATTGGATAAGATTCGTATCGTTGATAAAAGAAGCAGCCCAAATCATTCCTTTGAACAATTCCTGGAATTGTTCATGAAAAAAATAGAGTTCATTACCTGTTTTGGTACGTTGAATCAACAAAACCAACTCATATAATTTACGAAGAAAGCCAGCGGTATATTTTTGGTATAATGTCGGGCCGATCAGGTCGATCAATTCCCTCGTTTTTCGTTTCCAGCCTTTGGTTGGGCGTCCAGTTTTTTTAGTAAAAAAATGATCAAAAAGTAGTTGCCACGCACGGCCTTTATCTTCGTCCGTAGGGTGATTGTAGAAAAAACTCAGGTCGTCCTGAATTTGATTAATCTGACGAATGATTTTTTGTCGATTGGCTTTTAGCTGAGGAGACATTTTATAGGTTGATTAACCTCCAACTAGGGGCGTGAGACGAACAAAACTAACTTTGGTATCCTCATCAATGAGGATTTCTTCGTGTAAATCACCAACCTGATAGTCATCTACGAGTACAAAAAATCCATTTTTTTGAAAGGCATCTAGCGCTACGTATGTTTGTTTTTCTGCGTCAATTACGGCGTCCTTCTTCATTTTGTAGCCATTGAGTACTCGTTCAGCGGCAGCAGGCTGGACCAGACCGTAATAATGCGGGTGTTTATTTTGGTTAAATTGTTCGACTTCTGCGTGTACTCTTGCTTTGATTAAATCCGCGACGGTAATGGTTTCCGCATCGATTTGTAAAAGCAATTCATTGAGTAATTTTCCAGTCATGGACTCGTCCTGAATAATGATTTTTTTCATAGAACAAAAGTAAGCAAATTCGCAGTGATTTTTTATGATTTTCAACAAACAAAATACCATCTAGTTGAGCAGCATATAGATGCTCATTCTAAATTAAAAACCATATAATCAACCTATTGATTTACCACTTACAACACACATTACGAAACACTTCAATATCACCGTAAATTTACGTTTTGTACCTAAAAGAAAAATCTAAATTGGAAAAATTAAAACCGATACTAAGATTTGGTTATTTTTTTTTTATTTTTACGATCATACCAAGTAAAAAAAATTAAACCCATAGATCATATTTCATACTGTGACTAATTTCCTAATAAAGGGTCTTAATATCAGTACAATTTTTCTTCTCTATTTTTTTTAAAACTAAAAACAAAATTCATAACTATGCGACAACCTTTCTCCTGGCTTTTCTTCGTACCTATTTTGCTTATTTGGGGTATCGGTGGAGCCTTGCTTGGACGCAGCATCTGCTGTGGTGCGGGTGCAGCTGCAACCAGCGGCTTACTAATTAAAGATGGAGCCAAGACCGTAGCCGCAACTCAAGCCGGCAACTTACTATTTGGTCTTAATGGCGCCGCTCCTATCATCGAACCAGCTGACGTCAAAACAGAATTCAACGACCTAGCTGCTTACCTAAAAGCCAACCCAACTAAGTCTGTTACCCTCAATGGTCATTATATGGCTTCGGAAGAAAACAATACCAGTTTTGGTAATTTGGGGTTAGCTCGAGGTGATGCTATGAAAGGGTATCTCATCGGATTAGGTGTTCCAGCAGCTCAACTACTCACAGGATCTGCCCTCAAAGAGAACCTCGACATCGATAATAATAAAGTGATCGGTGGAATGGACTATGTCTTCGGAACTATCGCCCAAGGCCGCAGTTTAAATATTCAAGATGCCGCGGCATTTAGTACTAGCGCAAAAGACAACCTAATCTTTCCAATGTCCTCTTATGAATATATGGACCCAGTAGACACGGAAGTTAATGCTTCTTTTCAAAAAACGGCAGATTACTTAAAGGCTAATCCAAAACGTTCCTTGAAAATTACCGGCTTATACACGGATCAGGAAACCAATAGCAGTGTTTTACCTTCTTTAGGAATGGCTCGCGCCAACAAAATAAAAGGGATGTTGATTGGCATGGGTGTACCATCTAAACAAATCGAAATAGATGCTCGCATGGAGAATACCCTGTCTTTCGTTAACGAAGAAACAGTTGGTGGAGCTACGTATGCCTTCTTTGATGGAGCAGAAAGCGGTGATCGGCTAGCAGAAGTTGAAAAACGCTTACGAGCCAACCCACTTGTGCTCTATTTTAAAACCAATTCACAAACACTTGAGTTGAGTGCCGAGCAAAGAAACCAATTCGCTGATCTTATTTACTACCTAGATAATAAGGAAGGTGGACGAGCCAGTGCGGTAGGACACACTGACAATCGAGGTGCAGAAAACATCAACCGTCGTCTAAGCCGTAAACGAGCAGAATTTGTTCGTGACTACTTAGGCACCAATGGAGGTATCAATAAAAACCTTATTTCTGCTACTGGCCAAGGTCCTGATCAACCGATTGCGGATAATGGCACCGATGGTGGTCGAGCTAAGAACAGACGGGTGGAAATCACCATTAAATAAAATTTGAGAACGAATCATTTAACCAATAATTTATAAAAACTTAAAAATATGTTTTGCAGTTTACCAATAGCATTATTATGGGGACTCGGTGCAGCTTTGCTAGGAGGAATCATCGGCTGGCTCCTTAGAAATAGTAGAATTAAAGAACTTGAAGGCCTCTACGAAGGTCAGCGCCAGAAGACGGTACAACTTCAAGGAGATTACGACTCGTCTGTGAGCAGCCTTGGCTTACTACAAGGACGATATAATGATATGGAAACAGATTTCACGAACTGGAAATCTCGATACCAAACCTTAGACGGCCAGCATCAAGATCTGGATCGTAGATATAAAGAATTAGAGCTTAAGTATCAAAACATGAGTACAACTCATAGCAACTTGCAAGCGGAATACGATGCTTATAAGACTAAATCTTCTCGTGAACTTACGGAATTACGTGCTTCTTACAGCGATCTTGAAGGTCGTTATAAAACATCTAGCTCAGAACTCAGTCAGGCAAATGCTAGAATTGCAGAACTAGAACGTAGCGTTTCTGAATGGGAAGCAAAATTCACTACGATAAATACTCAGTTTACTACTTACCGTACAGAGCAAACTACTCTCCTATCTTCGTGGGAATCCAAGTATAATAGCTTAAACATGAATTTCTCAAATTCCCAGGGTGACCTAGATAGTGCTGTAGCTGGATGGGAAGTGAAATATAACTTATTACTAGAACAATATGATAATTACCGTAAAGAACACGAAGATCATATTTATGAGTGGAATAGTAAGTACGATAACTTAAAAGCAGAATATGATGCTTACCGTTTACAGTACGACAACAGCATGGCCGAGTGGGAATCTAAGTACAACTTGTTAGTAATTGATCTAGGTAAGCAAAAACATCAGCACGAGAGTGTGGTGGCAGATTGGAACCACAGATATTCTACTTTGCAATCTGATTGGACACTAAAATATGATAGCCTAAACGCTAAATATCAGGAGAAGCCAAAAGAAGTTATCAAAGAAGTTGAGGTAATCAACGACATCGAGGTGATCAAAGAAGTAGAAGTCATCAAGGAAGTACAGGTGCCTGTAGAGGTTATCAAAGAAGTACCTGTCGAAGTCATCAAGGAAGTCGAAGTCATCAAGGAAGTACAGGTACCTGTGGAGGTAATCAAAGAAGTGCCCGTTGAAGTGATTAAAGAGGTTACCAAAGAAGTACCCGTTGAAGTGATCAAAGAAGTAGAAGTCATTAAGCAGGTGCAAGTGCCCGTAGAGACTATCCGCGAAGTGCCTGTTGAGGTGATCAAAGAAGTGGAAGTGATTAAAGAAGTACCTGTCGAAGTGATCAAAGAAGTGGAAGTGATCAAGGAAGTGCAAGTACCCGTAGAGACTATCCGCGAAGTGCCTGTTGAAGTGATCAAAGAAGTAGAAGTGATCAAAGAAGTGCAAGTACCAGTAGAGACTATCCGCGAAGTACCCGTTGAAGTCATTAAAGAGGTTACTAAAGAAGTGCCTGTTGAAGTCATCAAAGAAGTAGAGGTGATCAAACAAGTGCAAGTACCGGTAGAGACTATCCGCGAAGTACCCGTTGAAGTCATCAAAGAAGTGGAAGTCATCAAAGAGGTGGAGGTAATTAAACAAGTACAAGTACCGGTAGAGACTATCCGCGAAGTACCCGTTGAAGTCATCAAAGAAGTCGAAGTGGTGAAAGAAGTACCCGTTGAGGTGATCAAAGAAGTAGAAGTGATCAAACAAGTACAAGTACCTGTAGAGACCGTTCGCGAAGTACCCGTTGAAGTCATCAAAGAAGTGGAAGTGATCAAAGAAGTGAAGGTTCCCGTCGAAACAGTTCGTGAAGTGCCTGTTGAAGTCATCAAAGAAGTAGAAGTCATCAAAGAAGTGGAGATCATCAATGAGGTAGAGATTATCAAAGAGGTACCAATCGAAATCATCAAAGAGGTCGAAGTAATTAAGGAAGTGCCGATCGAGATCATCAAAGAAGTTGAGGTTACTAGAGGTCTTGATTTCAGTAACTTGGAAGAATTGATGGCGCAGTTAGGTACCGTAGAAGTTTCCCGAACGATGAAGGAAACAGAAGAAAAACGTCCTGCGAAAAAGGCCAAAGCAATTACCAAGAAAGCCAAAGGCTCCACAAAAGCCAAAGTGACTGCTAAGAGCAAAGCCAAAGCAAAACCTAAGGCAACAACTAAAAAGGTAACGACCGGAAAACGCCGAGCGAAAAAAGACGACTTGAAAAAGATCGAAGGTATCCGACCAAAGATCGAACAGTTACTACACAAAGATAAAATCACCACCTTTAAAGAGTTATCTACTACCAAAGTAGGTGTACTCCGTGAAATTCTTCAGAAAGCTGGATCGAGATTCACCATGCACGATCCAAGTACATGGGCCCGACAAGCAAAACTAGCTGCTGCTGACAAATGGGATCAGCTGAAGAAATTACAAGACGAACTCGACGGTGGTCGTAAAAAGTAAATATTAATCTCAGGGATTGCGTGTCCTACGCAATCCCTTTATTTTTCAACCTAAAAAATTCATATCCCATTGGATATATATATTTTCTCACATAACATTTAAAAATGAAGAAGAACAAGCAAACTACTAAAAGAAAACCTCGCTCGACTGCTAAAAAGTCTACCGCATCAAAGAAAAGGTCGACTACTAAAAAGTCTACCGCTGCTAAAAAGACAACCGCTTCAAGTAAAAGACTTACTACTGGAAAATTGATTGCTAAAGATACCTTAATCGCTAAGGTTAGTAAAACAGCTGGTATCTCCATCGCTAAAGCAACTGCTGCTTACGAAACAATTCTCAAAGAAACTCCTTCTTTTCGCCAACAGTCCCTTAAGACCGTAAAGGCTAAGCACGAAGTAGCTGTAAAAGCAAAATCAAAACCAACTATCAAAACGGTAAAGGTTTCTAAGGATAAAATTGTAAAGACCAAAGACGTAGTAGAAAAAATTAAAAAAGTAGAGGTCATTAAAGAGGTACCTGTAGAGAAAATTGTTAAAGTAGAAGTGATCAAAGAGGTAGAGGTCATCAAAAATGTACCTGTTAAAGTGGTCAAAGAAGTAGAAAAAATTAAAAAAGTAGAGGTCATCAAGGAAGTTCCTGTCGAAGTGATCAAAGAAGTAGAAGTGATCAAAGAAGTAGAGGTCGTTAAAGAAGTACCTGTAGAAGTGGTTAACGAAGTGATCGTCGAAGTAGAAGTTTTCCGCGAAGTACCCGTCGAAGTAATCAAAGAAATTACCTTGATCCGTGAAGTGGAAATCGTCAAAGAAATTCCTATCACAATTGTCAAGGAAGTAGAAATCATCAAAGAAGTACCCGTTGAGGTAGTTCGTGAGGTAGAAGTTGTAAAATCAATTGATTTCGACTCACTCAAAAAGATGATGTCTAAAATGGGAACTGTAGAGGTTTCTAAAAAAGTAGTTGGTGAAACTCGAACTGCTCAAAAAGCAAAGATCGTAGATCGTCGCGACTTAGGTACAACGTCTACTACTCGTGGTAAAGCAACTATCACTCGTGGTAAATCAACTTTATTAACTGGTAAAGCCGCTGAAGCTGCTAAGAAAAAAAGCAAAGCTGCTCCTAAGAAAAAGACAGTTTCTAAAAAAACTACTAGCAAAGCTAAAGCTAGCAAAAAAGATGATCTGAAAAAGATCGAAGGTATCGGACCAAAAATTGAGCAATTGCTCAACAAAGACGGTATCCACACTTGGAAGCAACTAGCTGATGCTAAGGTTTCTCGAATTCAAAAAGTATTAACTGCCGCCGGACCTCGCTATAAAATGCACGACCCTGGTAGCTGGCCAAAACAATCCAATCTTGCCGCTAAAGGTAAATGGAAGGAATTAGAGAAATTACAAGATGAACTAAACGGCGGAAAATAATCCAACGTTTATATAACAGACTTTCTGTTTAACACAAACAAGAAGATGGTAACTCCGGTTATCATCTTTTTTTTTGATTTTTTTAATTTGTTGTTACTTCTGATAAGTAGCTGGACAAATGAAGTTGTTTAAAATAATAGATTTTTGTCTCCATGTACCACCCTCTGTGAAGTGGACATCTATTTTATTTAGTATAAATTTTAAATCCTCGAAATAAAAACAATGACTGACGTAGAAGACTTCATCCTCCAACACTCCGACAATCAACGGGCTGTACTAACCTATTTTCATCAACTTTTTACCAACGAACTCCAACTCACCGATAAGCTTCGTTATAAAATTCCTTTTTATTTTGGTAAATCCTGGATTTGCTACCTAAATCCAAGAAAAAATGACAAAATCGAACTGGTCTTCCTAAGAGGACGCGAGCTTTCTAACGAGCAAGGCCTGCTCTCCGACAAAGGTAGAAAGATGGTCAGCGGCATCGAATTCGCTTCCGTAGCAGAAATTCCAATCGACACGATGAACGAAATAATTCAAGAGGCGATTTATCTAGATGAAATTGGTAAAGGTTGAAATATTCTTCTCCTCAACACCCCTACTCTTTCCCATTTTTGAGTAACTTTACGGTAATTAAACAGCTGAGAAAAATTACACATCTTTCGTACGATCATTTGCCATTTATAGGCTCATGAAGTACACAAATGTCAATTTTACCGACGATATACTTTTACGTTTTCAAGAGAACGCTATTATTACTTCTTACATTTGCCAATAGCAAATGCTGAAAGTAAATTGTCAAAACTTAAAACGCCTCGTTAAAAGGAGTTTTCAAATTTTCTTCCGAATTTGCGCAGGCAGTGAACGACAAAGGAGTGAACAACTAAGTAAATCCGGAAGTTAGAGTTTATCTAAACTTTCATCAATTGGCTGCAATTGGTAATTTCAATCCTGAACTTCATTAAAAAGCCTCGCCGATGCTATGGCATCGTCTACGTTTTTTGCTTTATTCAGAATTAAAATTCCATCAATTTCGCTCAATCATGAAAATTTTGATAACCTCTTAAAGAAAATTTTAAAATCCTCGAAATAAAACTCCTCGTTGAGAGGAGTTTTCAAATTTTCTTCCGGATTTGCGCAGGCAGTGAACGACAAAGGAGTGAACAACTAAGTAAATCCGGAATTAAAAAAATTTTAAAATCCTCGAAATAAATACAACATGCCGCAAGAATTTGTACATCTCCATTGCCATACGCAGTATTCTCTACTAGATGGAGCCAGTGATATTGGCACCATGATGGACAAAGCCGTCGCCGATGGACAAAAAGGAGTAGCACTAACCGATCATGGTAATATGTTCGGTGCTTTTAAATTTGTAGCAGAAGCCGCCAAAAGGAATATCAAACCTATTATTGGTTGTGAATTTTACTTGGTAAAGGATCGCCATATCAAATCTTTTTCTCGAGCTAAAGGAGAATCGGACAAACGATACCATCAGCTCATGCTCGCCAAAAACCGCAAAGGCTACGAAAACCTTTGTAAGCTTTGTTCACTAGGTTTTATCGAAGGACTCTATAGTAAATTTCCTAGAATTGATAAAGAATTATTGGTTCAGTATCACGAAGGCATCATCGCCACTAGCTGCTGTCTGGGTGCAGAAATTCCTCAATTAATTCTACGAGGAAAACTAGAAGAAGCAGAAATCCAACTCAAGTGGTGGTTAGACCTTTTTGGCGATGATTATTATATTGAATTGCAACGACACGGTGGCCTTGAAAATATTGACCAAACTGGTGTCAGCCAAGAAGATATCAACCAAGAGTTGATCAAATTGGCTCGTAAACATAACGTAAAAATTATCGCCACCAATGATTCCCATTACGTGGAAGAAGAAGATTGGGCGCCTCACGATATTTTACTTTGCGTAAATACCAACAGCTTATTAGAACAAGAAAAACGATTTAAATTTCCTAGCTCAGATTTTTATTTTAAAACCCAAAATCAGATGTCCATTCTTTTTAAGGACATCCCAGAATCCATGGACACGACCATGGAAATCTACGATAAAGTAGATACCCTCAAATTGGAACGAGACGTACTCCTTCCTGCTTACCCATTGCCCGAAGGGATCAAAACCCAAGACGAATATCTCCGCCAACTCACCTACCAAGGTGCCAAAAAAAGGTATGGTGTTATCACTGAAAAAATTCGGGAAAGACTAGACTTTGAGTTGAAAGTTATCGCAGCGAGTGGATATCCTGGATATTTCTTAATTGTACAAGATTTCACCAGCACAGCCAGAGAGATGGGCGTGTCAGTTGGTCCCGGTCGAGGATCTGCCGCTGGTTCTGCGGTCGCCTATTGTACTGGAATTACAAACGTAGATCCCATTAAGTATGATTTACTTTTTGAGCGATTCTTGAATCCAGAACGGGTTTCCATGCCCGATATTGATATTGACTTTGATGATGTCGGTCGACAAAAAGTAATCGACTACGTAATTGATAAATATGGACAAAATCAGGTCGCCCAAATTATTACCTACGGTACCATGGCGGCCAAATCGTCTCTAAGAGATGTGGGTCGTGTCATGGATGTTCCACTTTCAGACGTAGATCGAGTTGCCAAAACCTTTCCGTTACAACTCGGTGCGACCCTTCGCGACGTACTCGCAGACGACGGCATAGCCCCCAAGCTAAAAGGTAAATTGAATTCTGAAGACATGGACAAAGCCTATCAGTTCCGGGCTTTGGCAGAAGGACAAGATGATATCGGACGCGTTATCCGACAAGCAAAAAAACTAGAAGGTTCTATTCGAAATACAGGAATCCATGCCTGTGGAGTGATCATTACGCCAGATGATATTACCAATTATGTTCCAGTTACGACGGCCAAAGATTCTGATCTATTGGTTTCTCAATTTGATAATAGTGTAGCGGAGGATGCAGGATTATTGAAGATGGATTTCTTGGGTCTAAAAACCCTGACCATTATCAAAGATGCCGTTCAAATTATCAAAGAGACGAAGAATATAGATATTGATCCAGACGAAATTCCATTAACGGATGAAGCTACTTATGCGCTTTTCCAACGCGGAGAAACGATCGGGATTTTCCAATATGAGAGTGGCGGTATGCAAAAACACATGAAGGAATTGCGGCCCACAGAATTTGCGGATTTAATTGCCATGAACGCTTTATACCGACCCGGACCACTTGAATATATTCCCAATTTTATTGCTAGAAAACACGGACGAGAAAAGATCGTTTATGATTTAGCAGAGATGGAAGAATACCTCTCAGAAACCTACGGTATCACGGTTTATCAGGAGCAGGTAATGTTGCTTTCGCAAAAACTGGCCAACTTCACCAAGGGGGAAGCCGATATGTTGCGTAAAGCAATGGGTAAGAAAAAGAAAGCGTTGATTGATAAGATGTGGCCACAATTCGTAGAGGGCTGTAAAGCCAATGGACACGAAGGAGAAGTGGTTGCAAAAATTTGGAAAGATTGGGAAGCATTTGCCTCTTACGCTTTTAACAAATCACACTCCACTTGCTACGCCTTTATTGCATTTCAGACAGCCTACTTAAAAGCACACCACCCTGCTGCCTTTATGGCCTCGGTACTGACACATAATAAAAATGATATTTCTAAGCTGACTTTCTTCTTACGGGAATGTAAACGCATGGGACTTGAAGTATTGGGACCAGATGTCAATGAATCCGTTTCTAATTTTACGGTGAATAAAGCAGGACAAATTCGTTTTGGACTAACCGCCTTAAAGGGAGTAGGAGAAGGTCCGGTAATAGATATTATCAAAGGCCGTGATGATGGTCCTTACAAAGATGTCTACGACTTTTTACAGCGGATCAATTTTTCCTCCTTTAATAAAAGAGCGATGGAAAGTTTAGTGCTGGCCGGCGCGTTTGACTTTTATGAAGAGCTGGATCGTTCTACTTATTTTGCACCAAGTGGAAAGTACGATACTTATATGGAACACCTGCTGCGTTATGGTGCCGCGTACCAAAGTCAGAAATCTCAGGCCGCTAATTCATTATTTGGTGCCAGCGAAGAAGCACTGATTCCTCAACCCAAAGTACCAGAAGGCAAGCATTGGAGTCTAGTAGAAAAACTAACCAAAGAGAAAGAAGTAGCTGGAATTTTTATCAGTGGTCACCCTCTAGATGATTATCTTCTGGAAGCGCAGCTCGCTTCTTGTGCCTTAGATAAAATTGATAGTTTTAGAGGTCGAGAAGTAAAATTGGCCGTCATTGTAATTGGCGCACAACACCGAATCAGTCGGAAAGGAACAGGATGGGGATTATTTACTATTCAGGATTATAATTCCAGTTTAGAATTTCCTTTGTTTAGTGAAGACTACGCAAAATTTAAGCATCTGATGCAGGTTGGCGAAGTCTTATTTATCACTGGTCTTTATCAAAAACGGTATAACAGCGAGGAATACCAGCTCAAATTAACGAAAGTACAACAACTAGACAGCGTTGGAAAAAACACCTCTCATTCGATCGTGCTTAAGCTTTACATTGAACAAATTGACGAAAAATTGATGTTCGGACTAGAGAAACTTTGTAAAGAATTTAAAGGGAAACATAAGCTTAAATTTTCCTTACTCGATAAAGCCCATCAAACAAAACTACATTTGGTAAGTGGCGAAAAAAAGGTAAATATCGATAATCGATTTGTGAAGGAATTGGAAAAATTGGGCGTGGATTATAAGTTGCAATAGGGGACGAATACTCTACTCCCCATTTACTTCAATCCAATATCCATTCGGATCTTGCAAATAAACTTGACGAATGCCATCGGGGCGGGTATTCGTACGCCCTGGTAAGCCAAACCAATTTTTAAAAAATATCTGATGATCTGAAAGTTTTTTCATAAAAGCATTAAGATCAGATACGCGCAACGCCAGATGTACTCCAATAATGTCGGATACGACAAAGTCTTTTTGCTCGATAAGATGTAATTCTGTTTTTCCTCCCATCGAAAACCAGCGGATATGCTCTAATTGCGTCTGGTCTTCTATTTCTTCTAAGCCTAAAATTTCTTGATAAAAATTAGCCGTGGAGTCCAAATCTTGAACAAGCAAAGCATAATGGTCAAATTGAATGGTAAGCTCTTGTGCAGATAATTGCATCGAGATAAATAGCAGCAAGCAGATCAATATTTTTTTCATTGAGCAAATTTACGTTATTTTTAAACTTTAGAAAAAAATCTACCTGTATGGTCATTAGAATAATCTTCTTTATCTTATTCAGTTTACCCTTATTGCTAACGGGGCAAAACTCCGAACGAGATATACTCAAGTTAGGTTACACACAAGTCTATCTAGCCAAACAAAATAGTTTTACGCCAGGTCTTTTTGTGGAATATAATCGCACGTTTTATCCACCCATTACCATCGGGGTAAGCGGTGGCATCGCAACCACCAAAGGTATTATTGATACCAGAGACACTTATGATTTACTAACCTTCAACTTGGACCTGAATTTTCTCTATGGTATTTTAGAAAATGATAAAAACCAATTTCAACTCGGCCTAGGGATTTCAGCGCGATCTTTTCAGGTAGAAGGTGTGGAACGAGCCACCAATATTGCCATCAAAAATAATAGCTTACGACCAGGAATTAGTGCGATGGTCAATTATCATTTTATTTTTGATCCGATCGTCGTGGGATTCCGAGGAGCAGTACAAAATTACTCAGAAGAAGGAGCCGTTTATTTTGTCGGAGGATTTTTGGGTTATCGATTTTAGAAAATCATTTAGAACAAAGCCCGTTAAATCATTGTTTTAAAACAAAAAAATATGATTCGATTATTTTCATGCTGCTTTTTAATTTTTATAATGGCTTGCAATACCGCTACGCCACCGGAAGTTAACACCGAAAAAGAGGTATCCACCGCTTCAGTCACTCCTAAGATTCCCGTAGTGGACTATGATGGACTCGCTCCTATTTTTGCCCAAAAATCCGATACCACTTACGTGATAAATTTCTGGGCCACTTGGTGTAAGCCATGCGTAGCAGAACTACCCTACTTTCTAGAGTTGCATAAAAAATATCAAGATCAAAAATATAAATTCATCTTCGTCAGCCTAGACTTTCCAAAGCAAATACAAAAAAAGCTCGTTCCATTTTTAGAAAAAAATCCATTGCCCGGCGACGTAATTGTCCTTGATGATGCTGATTCTAACCGGTGGATACCAGAAGTAGACCCCGAATGGTCGGGTGCTATTCCTGCTACCATAGTATACAAGGGCAACCAAAAGATTTTTGCCGAGAAATCTTTCCATGATTTCCCCGAATTATCAGACTGGGTAGAAACCCTGAAATAGATCGGAATACACTGATTTTTTCGGTATTTTATAAACACCAGACATTTTATTCCGTTTAAATCCACAAATACTGTTTATTTTTGAATAAAATTTTAAAATAACTTCGGCTTCTGAAAACTGTTTAACATTTTTCCTAAGTCAAAAAAAACACATCCATGAAAAATTTATTTGCTCTATTATTGCTTGTAGCAATGTCTGCATTTACTTTTACTGCTTGTAGTGATGCCAGCAAAGTAGCGGAAAACGTTACTGAAAAAGTAGAAGAAACTGCTAAAGAATCGATCAATGTAGCCAAAGACAAAGCAGCTCAAGCTGTAGCAGTTGTCAACAAAACTGGTACTGGATACCAAGTCGGTGACAAAGCAGCTGATTTCACATTAAAAAATGTCGATGGCAAAATGGTTTCTCTTGCTGAAATGACCGATGCGAAAGGTTTTGTCGTAACCTTCACTTGTAACCACTGCCCTTATTCTGTACTGTACGAAGATCGCTTGATTGATTTACACAATGAAATGGCTCCTAAAGGTTATCCGGTCATTGCCATCAACCCAAACGATCCAAAAGTACAACCAGAAGATTCTTTTGAAGGAATGCAAAAACGTTCGGAAGAAAAGAAATTCCCTTTTGTTTATTTATTTGATGACAACCAAAAAGTATATCCTTTATTCGGTGCAACCCGTACTCCCCACGTTTTTCTATTGGATAAAGAAATGGTTGTTCAGTATATCGGAGCGATTGACAATAACGCTAAAAATCCAGATGCCGTAACGATCAACTACGTAAAAGATGCGATCATGGCTTTAGAAGCAGGAAAAAATCCTGATCCTAATTTTACCAAAGCGATTGGTTGTTCTATTAAAAAACAAAAGATCTAAGCACATTTAGTTGCTAAAAAGATAACATAACACCCTTAGAAGAGGTATGGTTTCGAAGTGAAATCATGCCTCTTTTTTGAAAATATAATCAACGTTATGCGATTCTTTCAGGTACTAAATCCTACTAACCACCAAACAGTCTATTAAGATCACGTTAATTCTGCTTTCCCTCTTCAAAAACAAGCAACAAACCCTCTATCTGGGGCGTTTTTATATCGTTATGAAAATACGAGTATTTTTCTTTTTAGTGTTGGCTTTATGGATTCCTTTTCGCAGTCAAGCGGAGCAGAAGCCTTATTTTACGTTTACGGAAGAGGTGCGGCTGGCTTATCAGCGGGCACTTGAACTACGAGTAGGAGAATCTGGCGTTTTACTCGCTAACGAAAAACGCGATCATCCCAACAACTACATGGTGTACTTTGTAGAGAACTACCTAGACTTTATGCGGGTTTTTATTGATGAAGATGAAGATGCTTTCGACTTACTCACCAAGAATAAAGATCGTCGCTTAACATTGATCGAGGCAGGTGATTCCAACTCTCCGTATTATTTATATGCCCAAGCAGAGATAAAATTGCAATGGGCCTTGCTTCACCTGAAATTTGATGAATACTTACCGGCCTTATCCAACATTCGTTCTGCATATAAAATGCTCAATAAAAACTTAAAAAAACATCCAAACTTTATTGCCAGCAAAAAAAGTCTAGGACTACTACATGCCCTGGTCGGAACCGTCCCAGACAACTACAAATGGGCCGTCAAACTACTCGCTGGAATGGATGGAACGATCGAACAAGGACGTCGAGAAATGGAAGAAGTCATCGATTTCCATCGAAAAAATGGCGATAGATTATTTGAAACGGAAACCCTCGTTTTCTATGCATTTTTGATGTTACATTTAAATAATAGTAGCAATGATCGCGCTTGGAATATTCTCAATAGTGGTGAACTAAATCCTAAAACAAGTGCGCTGGCTTGTTTTGTCTTATCTAATATGGCCATGCGGATCGGCAAAAATGATCTGGCCATTCAAATGTTAGAAGATCGCCCACGGGGAGCTGAATTTTATAAAATGCCCTACCTTGATTTTATGTTAGGGCTAGCTCGATTTCGACGACTAGATCAGGATGCGCCCCAGTATTTACAAAACTATATCAGCAGTATGGGCAACGGTAATTATGTCAAAGAAGCGTACCAAAAAATAGCATGGTTTCATTTGCTCAATGGTAACAAACTCAAGTATCAACAATATATGGCTTTCTGTAAAAGCTATGGTCGCACTTCAGTCGGTAGTGATAAGAGCGCTCATACCGAAGCAGAAAGTCGAGACCAACCCAATCCTATTTTACTAAAAGCACGCGTACTTTTTGATGGTGGATATTACGACCGAGCAGAAGCATCTCTCCTCTCCTATCAACCAGAAGATTTTGGAAATACAGGTTTGGCGTTAGAATACGTTTATCGGTTAGGAAGGATTTTCCACGAAAGTGGTGAAACCCAAAAGGCCATTAATTACTACCAAAAAACCATCGACCAAGGACGTTCTCAAAAATATTATTACGCTTGCAACGCCGCGCTAAAAATGGGACTAATTTACGAGACAGCAGGAGAAAAATCGAAAGCAAAATCCGCCTATCGCATTTGCCTTGACCTATCTCCCAATCAATATAAACATAGCCTACACGGAAAAGCAAAGGCTGGATTGAATCGGCTAGGTAGCTAAAGGTCTGTATCTTCCTATGTTTTTTACGTTACGTAAGAAACTACTATTCCGTTATGAATTTAAAAAGTTTCCAGCATTCTCTTTTGTTAATAATATTTTTAATCCCAATTTTATCAATTGGACAATCTACCAGCACTGCCGTCCATACAGAAGTATTGTTACAAGAAGCGGTTTATTTTGATTTTGGCAAAGATGAATTACGCCCCAACGATGCCCAAAAATTGGAAGCAATCATTGCAGAATTAAAAGACAATGAATACGTAAAAATTCGAATTACCGCCCACACCGATTCTATTGGCAGTATAGAAAACAACCAACGCTTGTCCGAACGAAGAGGAAAATCTGTCAAAACTTTTTTGATCACCAAAGGTATTCCAGACTCATTACTCGAAGTTGGGCTATTTGGAGAACACGCCCCCATCGCAGAAAATTATACCGAAAATGGTCGACAAAAAAATCGACGTGCCACCGTAGAATTGATAAAATACAAATTAGATCCACCGGTAATTCCAGAAAAAAAACAACCGATGGGACTCGTCGAAGGTACGGTAGTGGATAAAATCACTGGCACTCCGATACAAGCGACAGTTATTATTCGCAGTAAAACTTTTCGAGATTCTGTAGCGACCGATTCAACGGGATATTTTAGTAAAGAAGTACCCATCAACACGGTGGTAGGCATCGATGTCTTTGCACCGGGCTATTTTTTTGAAACTAAAATGATGAAAGTGGCTTCTAAATTAAAAACAGCACCTACCATTACCTTTGAGATGCCACCTGCCACCGCTGGAGAAATTGCTTCGATTAAAGACTTATTTTTTGTGGGAAACAAAGCGGTCCTGCTTCCTAAATCTAAACCAATACTTCCCAAAGTATTGCGATTCATGCAAGTCAACAATAAACTGAAGATAGAAATTGCTGGACATATTAATCTACCTTATAGAAAAGGAGCCTATTTTAATACGCCTAGCAAACAACAACAAACGCTATCAGAAAACCGAGCCAAATTGGTTTATGATTATTTGATCAAAAATGGAATATCTGCTGATCGGATTAATTGGAAAGGCTATGGAAATTCGCAAATGAAATTCCCTTATGCTATAAAGGAAGCTCAGATGAAGCAAAATCGTCGGGTAGAAATCAGGGTGTTAGAATAAGTTTTGTTGAATTATTTATTTGTTTAATCGTTAAGCTTACCCTAAAAAGTGTTTGTCGCGTAAAGACGCAGAGAACGCACGACGTGTTCCAAACTTGATTCAGAAGATTCTTTAACGTGTAAAAAACTGCCCCTATTGAACAGTTAAACCATTAAACAACTCAACGATTAAACAATTATAACGTATTTTGCCAGCTAAAAACTCGCCATTACTATGAGAGAATACGAATCTATTCCTGCGTTCAAAGCCATTTTAACAAAGAAGACGATAGAAAATATTGCGATACAATCGCTCGATCTAGCAACGCTGGAAAGCAACATGCTAAAATGTAAATTTAAGTCCTGCCTTTTTTTAGGATGCAAAATGAGTGATCAACTTTGGCACCACCTCCAGCCCAATAATTTTATTTTTCCGGTCATGGACGCACCTTATGAGGTTTATCCAAATAAACTTTATTCCAAGGAAACGCTCTACAATAATTATGATTATAAAAAACCAACCACTTATAATCAGACCCTTGACAAACTAGTTTATGATCATTATATAAAAACAGGCAAACAAGCGGACTCTATCAAAGAAACGCTCACCCGTAGATTGCACGACCATTCTATGACTGATGCCATTGATGATTTTTTAGAAAATTTCAAACCTAAAAAAGTAGTTGCCATGATGGGTGGACACGGCCTCAGTCGAGGAGATAAAACCTATCGACAGGTGGCTGAAATTTCTAGAGCACTCACCGAAAAAGGATACTTGATGGTTTCGGGTGGGGGACCAGGTGCGATGGAAGCGACGCATCTGGGCGCCTGGCTGGCGGGAAGATCCGATCGATCCTTGACCACTGCCATCAATATTTTAAAAAAAGCACCTTTTTATAATGATAAAAAATGGCTATCCACCGCTTATGAAGTTTTAAAAAAATATCCCAAATCAACCTATCAAAGTCTGGGAATTCCAACCTGGCTCTACGGACACGAACCACCGACTCCATTTGCGACCCATATTGCAAAATATTTTGCCAATAGTGTTCGTGAAGATGGCCTGCTAACGATTGCAAAAGGCGGTGTCATCTTTGCGCCCGGCAGTGCTGGAACCATTCAAGAAATATTTCAAGATTTGACACAGAATCATTATCGCTCTTTTGGGTTTGCTAGTCCGATGGTCTTTATGAATAAAGAATATTGGTCGTATCAACGTCCGATTTATCCCGTCATCGAGCTGATGTCACTACGTGGTGATTTGAAAAATTTAAATCTCGGATTGTATGATACCAATGAGGAGGTGATTGGTCATATTGAACGGTTTAAGTAGTATGCTTAAAAACCCCGTCAATTTATTTTTTTAATTGTTTTATATCCACTATTAACTGTTTAATAGAGGATTTATTAAGACCATTATAAATTCCTCTAATGTGCCTGTCTTTATCAATTAAGACAAAATTTTCGGTATGCAAAAAATCATCTGCAGCTTTCTTCAATCCTAGATCCTCTTCAATAAAATAATCTTTCCTGCCTAACTTATAAATTGCTTCTTGCGTTCCAGTAGCCAAATGCCACTTGTGAGATAAAATGCCTTTATCTTCTGCATATCGTTTCAGAACCGGGACAGAATCTCTTTCAGGAGTAACGGAATGTGATAATAACAAAACCTCATCATCGTTTAAAAATTCCTCTTGTAACTCCATCATATTGGACATCATTTTGGGACAGATACCTGGACAGATCGTAAAGAAAAAATCGGTCACGTATACTTTACCGGCAAAGGTTTTTTCTGTAATGATTTCTCCTTCTTGATTTAGAAGTTTGAAAGGTGAAATTTTATGAAAACTATCTAATGATGGATCGCCTGGATTAATCCAATGTGGGGTAAAAGTGGCTTCCTTATAAAAAGGAAGGGTATCCACACTGTTTTTGTATTCATTCGTTTGACCACAAGCACCGAAAATAACTATTGCTAAAAAAAGAATAATATTATTTTTCATACTGGATATTTTCATCTTCTAACCCAAAACAAAGTGCTGATCTTTTTAAACCATAAATTCTACCATCTCTTGCTTCATAATTTGCGAATAGATCACCATTTTTCCTAAAGGCTTGTTGAATACCATCTTCCTTTCCCAGGTATAAATTTAATTTTTTAAACAATTCTCCTGTTGGATACCATTTTTTTTGTTCTCCATGTGCCTTTCCCAAATGATAATTTAAGTGAGCAATTAAAATGTGATCTGCATCAGAGGACCATATTTTTTTTTCACCATGTAGTTTTCCTTTATGATAATTCATAGAAAGTTTAAGGTGGCCATCGGAATACCATTCAATATACTCATTCTGCTTTTTACCATCTAAGATTCCAATTTTTTGTATTACGTGGCTATCTTGAAAATAGGTGATAGCGTAACCAGAAAATGGTTTGCCTTTCAAGGTCCAAGTAGAGATGCTTTTATTATAATCCAATTTGGCTTTGTCTATCGTATTGGTAGGCACTATCAAGGAAGGAACTTGATCCAAGATTGGCGGATTGATTTCCCTTTTTTCTTGTTTAGAACAAGTTACCAGAAAAAAAATAAGCGTAGAAAGAATAAAACTTATTTTCATGATAATGATTAGAAAAAATAAGAATTACTCCACGAAAGATAGCGCAATTCCTATTTTTTATTTTAAAGAATATATCTAATTACTGGATCGCATTTGGCGTGCCTTGTAATTCTGCACCAAACAAGAGAATATACGAACCGATATAAAATTCATTGATGATATGGTAATGATAGAATTCATCCTCACCGCTATGCTGGGTCGAAGAAATATGCCCTCCAGACTCGTCTAAATCAGTTGGATAATCATTCGTTGCATTACATTTTCTTCCATAGATCAAAAATCCATCTTGAAGAATACCCACCAATCTTTCATCATCATGAGATAATAATGTATTCTCCTCAACATCAGAAGATTCAAGATGATAATGGTAACCTGTTGGCCCCATGTGACCGCCTCCATAGTCAAAACCTGAAGCCACATTTTCTGATAAAGAGATATTGGGGCCTTCCTCGTCATTAAAGATTGGCGCACCAGAAACAGCAATACCAATTGCTCCTAAGCCAGTATTAGAAGGATTAGCAGCTTTTGTAGGAGAAGTAGGAACCGTAACCGTATAGCTTCCTGTATTAATCTTTCCAGGAGACATTTGATTTGGATCTGCTATGACAGGATCGATGTATAAACTATTACTAGAATCCCAATATGGAGAAGTATGATTGGGTACTCCCGTTGATTCTATGGTTATTTCATTTCCATCAAAGGATACCGTGACAGCATCAGTATTGAAATCATCAAACGCAGAAGCAGGTGTGGTACCTTCGGGAGATGAACTACCCGTATCATCTGGATCAGAATTATCTGCCACATAACCCGTTGGTTGGCTACATGCTGATTGGCTTACATCTGGATTACCTAATCCGTCCCCATCTGCATCTTCATACCAAGTAGTTTCTACGCATGGATCATCATCTTTACAGGATGATATTAGAAGAACGGTTCCTAAAAGGATTAAAATTGAAATTGTTAGATACTTCATTATTATTTAGTTTATTGATTCAGTATATAGACAACTTTATATAATGAATTCCTTTGCTGATTTCTTATTTTTCTAGAAAATTAGTCAGAAATGATTTGTCGTATCCTACATAAGGGTAAGTACACAAGCTAGCAAATCTTAGCAAAGCCAAGTTTTCGATCTAGGTTCGAATGCTAAGCATACCTTAAAACTACAAGAGGAGATTTTCTAAGAGAAACGCATCAAGTGAAAATACTTAATCAATGTTTGGATAAACCAAAGAAGGAAGAGAAAAAAATTGTAGCGAGAGGGAGACTTGAACTCCCGACCTCTAGATTATGAATCTAGCGCTCTAACCAGCTGAGCTACCTCGCCAGAGGTATAGCGAAGCTGCCTGTCCCGATTTTATATCGGGAAGCTACCTCGCCAGAGGTGTAGCGAAACTATGCGCTTCGCTAAAAACGATTGCAAATATACCTTAAATTAAAAGCAAGAACAAGAATATTTATGAGTTTTTAATCAACTTTTAAGCTAAGTCTTTAATTGCGCGAACGAACCCATTGATTCCTTGATCTTTCACTCTCCTGAGTAGTGTTTTCGCGTCATTTCTATCGTCAAAAGCACCAACAACGATCTTATAGACGGTTTTTCCATTTAACTGATTAATACTCACAATAATTGGCGCATCGAAGAGGGATTCTAATTTTTCTGCCTGTATCAAAACGTTCCCATATTCGGCAAACGCCCCAATCTGTACCCCAAATCCTTTGGGTTCTTGACGACGGACCTGAAAGCGGAAAATACCTCGTCCAGACATCACGCTATCGTCCACAACCGGTGGTTCATTGCCCGAGTCTTTACGACGTAGTGCTTCTGCTACCGCCTTATCGGCATTGACCCGACCGTGCCCAAATTTGAGTGAGTGGCCATTAATATATTCACTAGGACCACCGATCTGATCGGCCGTTTGGATAAGGATTTCTTTGACTTCAGCGGCCGTTAGCTCGGGGTTAGCTGATAAGATGAGCGCACAAATTCCAGCAACTAGCGGGCAAGCGGAGGAAGTACCGCCAAAATGCTTGTAATTGCTACCACGGGAGCGACCATCTCTCCACCATCGGTATTCACCAGTTTCCCAAGAAATACCTTCATCCCACGAAGCTCGTGCCGCCGTAATGGGCCAATCTCCGTTAGAAGGCGCACAAATAGTCACTTCCCTTCCTCGATTGGAATAGTCGGCGTGTTGATCCTTGCTCGTGGTAGCTGCAACCGCGATCACATCTGGATGAGCCGCATAATAACTCACATAGTCCAGGTCATCATTGCCTACCGCAAAAAGAATGACACAACCTTTTCCGTTGCGCCCCTTACGAGCTGCTTTGGAGATGGCCGCAATTTTCATCGGATTAAGATCAAAAGCAGCGTCGGTGGTTCCCCAACTACAACTGATAATATCTGCCCCATTGTCAATACAATAATCAAACATTTTTTCGGTAGCCCTAAGACTGAAAGAAGTACCACTAACAGGCATAAACTTAGCTGCCGGAGCAGCTCCTACGATCCCTACTCCATTGCTCGCTGCGAGCGCTACACTGGCACAAGGCGTGCCATGCGTAAAGCGTGGATCTCCCATTCCTATCTGAGAGGAATTGCTCCAAAGGTCAAATGGTTTATGGACTTTTCCAACCAAATCGGGATGATTAACATCAAAACCATTATCTACCACTGCGATCACGACTTCATCCGAGCCGGTATTTCCGAGTCGAGCCCAGGCATCCACGACTTTAGCATCTGCTCCACGTTTGGTAGTCCATTGGACATCCGTAATAAATCCCGGATTACGGAGTTGCCATTGATGGCTGTAGAGTGTATCAAAAGGTTCTCGAAATTCATATTCTTCTACTAATGCATCCAAATCTGGTTCGGCCATTTTGATGAGCGATATTTTTTGTAGAATCGCAGCAATTTTTAAAGGATTTGGGGACTTTGGTGTTACTTTGAGAATAATTCGCTCAGGAGAACGGCGTTCCACCATTTCAAGATTAAATTCATCTAAAATAATAAGTTGTTCTTCTTCACTCACGCCAGTTTGGAAGACTACATAAATTTCACCCGTTGGCACCAATGGACGTCGGCTCAAACCGGGTACATAATAAACATGGGTACCCACTTCAACGTCCTCTTCCTCTCGAACTTCGTCGAGTCGCTCATCAATGGTCTTTCCGTCTTTATTGAGGGTAACAATGTTAAATCCTCCCAGACTGGGAAGGACTTCCTTTTTTACTGCTTCTTTTTCTGTGACAGGCTTTTCGGATTTTAAGCCCACATAACGACTACTTTTTTTGAGGGTAATTTCGCCTTTACCGCTCTTGATGGTGATTTTGCTCATAATATTTTGAGAGGTCTGGGACAGTTTTTGGCAAAGCTGTCGGTTTGAGGTTAAATGTACAAAAAAAGGAAGGAAGGTAAAACCAAAGGAGTAAAAAAAGGGAGAGGAGCTTTAGAAGCTCCTCTTTAACCCAAAAAACCAAATGAAAACATTCTTTATATCGAGGTGATAATTTCTTATTAAATAATGATGATCGTCTAGAAGCAAAAAAAATTGGCAGCGAAGAAATCTTCAGAATCTAAACTTTCAGACTAAAAGTATAAAAATAGAAAATAATTTTAGTTACAATATACACCAAATATTTGTGACATGCTTTTTGAAGAAAAAATGTTTTCCCCAAATCTTTCATCTTTCTCAGCATTTGGAGCATCACTTGGAAGTGGACAAAAAAAGGGAGAGGAGTTTTAAAAACTCCTCCCTAACCCCAAAAAACCAAATGAAAACATTCTTTATATCGAGGTGATAATTTCTATTATGGTAAAGGTTATTTATTATGAATGAGTGGATAAAAAAACAAAATAACCTTTCTTTGTGACAACAAATTTAAGCTTTTTTTTTCCAAAATGCTATAATAAAATTTATAATACTTGTAGAAAGTGTTTAAACTTCCTGATTATTAAGGTTTGCAGAATTCTACTAAATCCTCCATAGATGCATTAAGACAATACCGCATGCATTTCATTTGCTACGTTTCCTAAACCAAAGCTACCGTTCCCTTTATTCACATATAAAAATTGAATATTTATAACTACCTTTACTAGAGACCCTTATTGCGATTTCTTATCGCCAGACTATTTTACACTATTGACCGCCTATGAATGTAAATGCACTGCGTTTCAAGCCTACAATGGCATGGAACGAACGAACCCACGAAATTTATCAAAAAATTGAACGTGGCATTGATCGATTACAATCTAAATGTAATGATACTTTGCCAGATTTGACCAGCCCAAACGCCTCTCATTCTAAAGACTTTTTATTAGAGGAACTGGATAGAATGCTGCAAAATGTAAGCACTATTCACGCAGAAATTAAACGGTTACAGATCCTAAAAGTATGGCTTTGCACCGAAAATGTCATCACCATTGGTAACCTTTTGCAAAATGATTCGTACTTAAATTATGACGAGGAGCAGCTTGAGAAGATTGTTCGGATAAAGTCCTAATAACACTCTATTGGCTCCGTTTTCCCACCACCTTTATCGATTTTAGATTTATTAAGCTATTGAAATTTTAACCAAACCATTTGACTTACCAAGTCAATCTCATTTTTAAAATTCATGAGTACTACCAAATTTAAAACCACCGTAGCTTATATTATTTCCTCTCGGCTACAATATATTAAGTTTAAACAGCAAAGATTATTTGAAGCTGATCAACAATCTGACAAGGCAGAGCTTCGTATAACCGATGATGTTTCTGCAGCATATGCCCACGAATTAATTGTTGAATTTGAAAAGTATAGTCGTGCCAATCGACTATTGACCTTCATGCGGAATCAGCTTAGAAAAAATAATGCTAAGATGATTTTTGAATTACTCTCTAATAATCGATTTCTTAATTATTCTGTAGAAGATTTATCCGTCATATTAAAAACACAACAGTCTACCCAAGCACCTCAGGTAAAAACATAAAAGGATAATCGTCAAATAGATTGGTAATATTTACTTAGGCAGGGATAGACAGTTTTTTGGATTCTATTACCATATTTTTCTGTTGATCTCTCATCATTCCCCATCGCTCCAAATACTCATAATAGGTAGTTGATAAAACATTTGTCAGTTCATATAAACTATCTAGTTGCATCTGTAGATCACTATCTATAGCGTTATCAGTTACCAATGTACAATATAATTCACAATTAGTTTGATGTTGCATTACGCTATAAACAAGTGTTAAAACCTCATTCTCAAGTTTCAAAATAGGATTTCCAATATTAGGAAGTCCCATTTTCCGCATAAACTTTAGAGAAGCACTTAAATTTTCATAAAGTGTATAGCTTTCCTCCGCTAAATAGGTAAGCCGGCAGGTATTGCTTTCAAATTCGTGAGAAGGATTAAGGTTGAAAATCATTAAATTAAGTTTGGTCAAAAATTTATATATATACTGCTTACGTATATTAAAATTTCATGTTTCAATTAATAAGAAAGCATCTAATTTCTTATCTAGAAAATGCTTGAAACATAAAAAAATTTATATATAATACCTGCTACCAAGGGTTGGCAATCAGTGACTTACAAGTGAATCATCCATTTATTTTTAATCAACTTCTTAACAATTTATCTAGTCAAATATTCTTGGCAGCTTAAATTTATTTGCTAACTTTAACTTTATTTAAATATTTAAATCAACCTTTAAACCCCTATTATGAAGACAATACTGACAATCGCAATGATTGCCTGCTACTCCATGCAATTAGTAGCACAGTGTCCTAATAACACTAGACCAGGCGTTCACGTTATACAATACGGAGATGACTTGTACAAAATTGCTAATTTATATCAAATAGAATTACAGGACATTATGACCTGGAACCAACTTGGTTATAACCAGCCGCTCATGTTATGTCAAGAATTAATTGTTCGCAATAATTCAACACCTACTGAATATAGCAATCAACCAACCGAAACCTTTAGTTCCCGCGGGCTTTATACTAAACAAAGTGGTAATAAACATCGCGTATCAACAGGGCAAACGATGGCTGGTCTTGCAGAACTTTACGGTTATAGTGAATCTCGGTTTCGCGAATTCAATGCCATGAACGATAATTATCAACCACAACCCGGCGATATTTTACTCTCTAGTGATTGCACTTGTGATCGAATTTCTTATACCGATGGCCCAACTGACTACGTTGGCCTCGTCAAAAAAACAAATAATAACGACCCCTACACACCATCATATACTGGAACATCACCTACTACCACTAATCCTCCCACCAACACCAATCCTACTCCCTCTACCAATGCTGGCAGTAGCGATGGAGCAACCAGCATGAATAGCCAAGAAATGGAGATGGTCAACGAAATCAATCTATTACGTGGCAATCCTTCTGGTTATATTCAATACGTAGATGCTTACGTTAATGAACAACGCAGAACGGGTGGATTTCCTGTTGACCAAGCGGTAGTGAATGAGCTAAAATCAGAACTTCGTCAACTAGGTGCTCTTTCTATTTTATCTCCTTCTCAATGCATTTATCAAGCTGCCAAAGATCATGGTATTGATCAAAAACCAACTGGCGATGTAAATCATCAAGGGCTTGATGGTTCTTGGCCGTGGGATCGCGTACGCAAGGCTTGCCCAAACATGCAAGATGGTAATGAAAATCTAGTAGCGGGAACACCTAGTGTCCGTAATGCCGTTATTTTATTATTGATCGACGAAGGGATTCCTACTCGGGGTCACCGTAAAACTTTGCTGAAACCAGAATGGCGATATGTCGGTTGCTACAATGTCGGTACCGTGGGCTCATTTCCACATTATTGGGTACAAAATTTTGGTTACTAATATCTAATTTTATAAGAATTTGAATAGAAGCATGAGTCATCTCAAACTAAGTTATTAAAAGGTAATCTGAGATGATAAGTCTAAATCTGTAAAGCGGTATCGATGCAAGTCGGTACCGCTTTCCTGTTCTATGACTCTAGCCTTAAAAAATAAGTGAACTAATAAAAATTCCGAATTTGGGATTTATTCAAAATTTGGAATGAATCATAATGTTTACTGGCAGGTCGCTTTTTTCAATAATTCTTTCTTCGAAATATTCTCTATTCTTTCTTTACAAAGTCTCTTTTAGACAAAAGAATGTGCTTAATTAGCAATTAAGTCTTTATTTAAAAAAGAAATATTTTGCTTCTGATATTTTTTCTTAATAGAAAAGTTGTTTAAAAACAAAGCACAATATTTACACTTAAGCCATTGATAACGTGCATTTTATGCTCTTTTTCATGTAGCTACGGTTACAAAAAATGAGCATCGCCCACATTGTCAAGCACTTACCCTTACCTTTTGTGAACATTCTTAAACAGCTTAAAAAAATAAATTTAATGAGTTTTTTAAAAAAGCCATCACAGGCACTAATCAAAGATCTAGAAAGGTTTTCAATAAATGAGATCCCTTATCCATTGATCATAATCGAAGGCGGAACTTATTCACGTGGGTCGAATGAAAATTCTCATGAACAGCCTATCAGAAAAACAACTACCTCTACCTTTTTTTTGGCGAAGCTTCCTATGATTCAAGAATTGTATAGTGAGATAATGCAAGGAAGAAATCCTTCTAAATTCAAAGGAAATAGAAATCCAGTAGACAACCTCTCATGGAATCATATTAAAAATGAATTTTTACCAGCTTGGAATAATCACCCAAAAGTACGATCCTTGATATTACGACATTTTCCGGAAAAAGGTTTGGGAACTCATTATTTTCGACTTCCTTTAGAATCTGAATGGGAGTTTGCGGCTAAGGGTATTAAACAAAGAGAAGGAGAGACTTACTGTCATTGTAACCATTTGAGCAAAGAAAGATGGTGTTACCCGAAAAGCGGTGATGAAACAAAACAAGTAGGTTTGTTAAGTCCTAACGAAAACGGTTTATATGATATGGAAGGAAATGTAGCTGAATGGTGTGTTGATGATCATGAGGTAGAGTATGAGATAACAGTTAATGGTAGACAAAAAGGTTGTATTAGTAGATCTAATCGAATCGATAATAGTGTAATACGTGGAGGAAGTTATGCTTCATATTCATTCGATTGTCGTCCTTCTAGTCGTAGTCATCCTAACCCTAATACCGTAAGTAGTGAATATGGATTCCGTCTCGCAGGTGGCTTCCTTTTATAATTTAATAAGACCTCTTATTTTTTGGTATGGTTAGATACTTAAATTTATAAGAGGTTCTTTTTTTCCAAAAAAAATTCCGAATTTTAGTTTATTTCCTGAAATTCGGGATGACTCATGTTTACAATTATATGACTCTACCCCTAAAAAATAAGTGCCTTTATTTTTAATTCAAAAAACAAAAAAGGAGAAGAGCACTCAAGCTCTTCTCCCGATGAAATTTCTAAACACGTGTACAAATAAGTCTTTTCTTTAAAAAACTTAGCTATATTTTATGATTAATATTCCTCTCCTTGAATAATAAAACGTTTTGAAATCAGCGTCCCATCAGACTTTGGAATTACCATAAAATAGATACCAGATGGTAATTTTGATAAATCATACGTTAGATTGTTCTCACCTTTGTTGATTGTCAAAGCTTCGTCTACATATTTCTTTCCATCTGCTCCAGCTATGGTGATAAAGGTATTAAACGCATCTCCAGCACTGGTAATAATTATGTTCAAATTATCTAGTACTGGATTTGGGTAAATAACGGATTCTAAACCAGCTGTGTTAATCTGTCTCGCAGCGTTAGTCAGTCGATTAGCTTGTGCGGTAGTTAAACTTGGAGCACTGCTTGGTGCATCACAACGATCAAAGGATTGGAAATACCAGTTGGTATATTCTCGTGCCCGTACATCTTCGGCAATAAAAGTTCCGTATAAAGCAGCTCCTTGACCTTCGTAATAAGCTCTTTCAACTTTTAAATCACTCAGGGTATAAAGATTGGCATAAAGAATAGTACGACGCTTAATTCTGATGATATTTCCAGCGTAGACATTTACATTTTCTTGTCCCATGTTGAACTTGACATCTTTGCCTAATTCCATTGTATTGCTAAGCAATAAATTGGTACATTGATTGAATATGATCGTTGCTCCTTGGCTAACAACAAGATCTTCGATGTAAACGTTTTCTTGTCCGCTAAAAATAATGGTTGCGTTGATTCCTACCTTTACATCTTCGTACATCTCATCTTCCAAAACTACTGTCTCATTTGCTCCAACGTTTATTTCAAAGTCATCTGGTAAAACATTTGTATTAGCAATAAATTCAGGTAATGCATACATTGCCACTTCTTCTTGCGCATCTGCAACAGAAGAACTTCCATCAATATCAATTTCTGCTGCTCTTACAAAAGTTCCCGCAGCATTGATCATGGTTTCGTCCTCAAATCTAGCAGACCCATCTGCTTCTAATGACCCTACACCACCACTATTTACCGTATTCTGATCCATCAGGATATCATCCAACGCGATAATAACATAGTCGTCATTATTATTGGTATTATTCGGAGGCGTATCTTCTACACCTGGTAGATTTACCGCAGAAATTCCAGCGAAAGCTTCGTTGTAAGTAGGAGCGATATTTCCACCATCCATGCCAATCGAAGCAACAGAGAAGCCAAGTAATCGTCCGCCACCATTTGCACGTTCTGCAACATAGATGACTTCGGTTTCTAAATCAATATCAATATCAACTGGATTACCCAATAGGGTTGCGTCTCCACCTACTCTTATTTGTTCACTAGTACTGATAAAATTATCGGCAGAAGCTACTGACCAGTTTTCTACTTTTAATAAAGCACCATCCGTTGCACTGGAAGCAGCACCGATGTCTGTCAATAACATCTTATCAATAGCAGAGATATAGTGTAGACC
>CALFWZ010000113.1 GCA_937928405.1 uncultured Saprospiraceae bacterium | reverse complement strand
ACGGCTCCTTATGCTTATAGCTGGAGCAACGGCGCAACTACGCAAAACATCAACAGCTTAACCGCTGGGGCTTACACAGTAACGATCACTGATGCGAATAACTGCTCAACTACTCAATCTGCTTCGGTAGATCAAGCAGGTGACTTAGTTGTCGCGGTAGATCAAGCAACAAACGTTTCTTGTAATGGTGACAACGATGGTGCAATCAGCATCTCCGTTTCTGGTGGTACTGCTCCTTACTCGTTCAACTGGAGTAACGGTGCAACTAACGAAGACTTAACTGGATTAACCGCTGGTGAGTATACTGGGAATATTACGGACGCAAACGGTTGTTCAATCGCGGCTACTGTTACCATCACTGAACCAGACGTTCTAAGTGGATTATTAAATATTGATAATATCACTTGTAGTGGTAATAATACCGGACAGATTACGCTTTCTGTTTCAGGAGGAACAGCACCTTATAGCTACAATTGGAGCAATGGTGAAACTACTCGTAATCTTAGTAATCAAGCATCAGGCACTTATCGTGTTACTATTACAGATGCAAAAGAATGTGTTACTGAACTTTCTGGAGAGATTCTAGAGACTGCAGAATTAGAAATCGAAACTCAGAGAGTTGAGAATGTATCTTGTTCAGGTAATGATGATGGATTAATTGATATCACAATTGTTGGTGGTACCGCTCCTTATAGTTTCAATTGGAGTACAGGTGCTAATAGCGAAGATATTTCTAATCTAAGTGCTGGAAATTACCAAGTTACAGTTACCGATTCGAACGGATGTGAAGGTTTTTACGAAAATGCTATCAATGAACCAATTCAGCTTGAATGTAAAGCTACCATTTTGTCAAACCTAACAACTCGAGGTGGATCAGATGCTAGTTTGTTAGCTTCCGCTTTAGGAGGTACAGCACCTTATAGATACCTATGGAGTACACAGCAAACCACAGCTGAAATTGATAATCTAAGTGCTGGTACTTATCAGGTGACGATTACAGATGATCAAGGATGTCAATGTGAAACAGCTATCGAAATTAATGATCCAGCCAAAGTCGGTGACTATGTTTGGGAAGACTTAAACGGAGATGGTATTCAAAATGGCAACGAACCAGGTATTGCTAATGTGGAAGTTACTTTGACTGGAGTTGATACTGATGGTAATAATGTAACCCTGACTACTACAACCGATACGAACGGTCAATATGACTTCGACGGTTTGTTACCAGGTACTTATAAAATTAGTTTTGTGACACCCGCAGATTTCGTTTCTACACCTGCTAACGTAGGAAATGACGCAACCGATAGTGATGCCGTAAATGGTATGACGCCAGAATTTACCATCAACTATGGAGATGAAGATCTAAGCTTAGATGCAGGATTTTTCAATCCAGTTAATATTGGAAATTTCGTATGGTTTGATACTAATAATAATGGTATTCAAGATATCAATGAATCCGGCGTTAATGGTGTAATCGTTAATCTATACAATCTAGGTCCAGATCAAACTTTCGGAACAACAGATGATGTACTAGTTGGAACACAAACTACTCAGACTGCCAATGGCGCTGATGGAAATTACCAGTTCACTAATGTTGCACCAGGTAAGTATGTTGTCAAGTTTGATTTAACTGATTTACCAGTTGATTATAGTTTTACTACGTCTGAAGCTAGTGGCACTACTGTGGATAGTAATCCAGATCAGACAACCGGAGTAACAGAAACCATTATGGTGATGTCTGGTCAGACAGATGACAATAGTATTGATGCTGGTTTAGTCTTAGCTTGTGATGTAACAGCTACATTTACCACGCAACAGGAATTCTGTGAAGATGAATTAGCTCAGTTTACTGCTGAAGATGCCGGTGTTGGAGCTACCTACGAATGGGTATTCTTTAATGGACCTAGTAGTAATTCTACCTTTATCGGAACCAGAAGTGGTCATGAAATACCATTCCGTTTTACGTCTCCAGGTGAGAAGTTTATAAAACTAGTGGTTACATTACCGAACGGTTGTCAGGCAACTGAAGAACGAGTACTTAGTGTTGGAGGCAATATTACCAGTGGAGGAACCATTGGCTCAGACGAGGAAAATTGTGGAGCATTTGACCCTGCTATCATTACCAATATGAGCAGTCCTACTGGCGGAAATGGCAACTTTGAATTCCTTTGGATGAGAAGTAACCAGCCTACTCCACCTACTAGCATTCAAGATCCAGATTGGGAAATAATTCCTGGTGCGAACGGATTAGATTATGATCCTGAAATGATTGAAGAAACTACTTATTTTATCCGTTGTAGCCGTATGGAATACTGTACAGATTTTATCGGAGAATCAAATGTAGTTGTAAAATCTGTTTCTGGAGACATTATTTCCGAGTTTAGCACAGATGATTACATTTGCTGGAAGAGACCGATCGAATTCATTGCTGATTTGCAAGAAGCAGGTGTTACTTACCAATGGGTAATTTTCAGAGGAGTAGACCAAACGGGTACTTATCTAGGAGCCAGAGAAGGTGCTGCGATGGAATTCACTTTCAATCAGTCAGGGGCGTACTATGTGCAATTAGAAGTTAGTTTACCAAACGGTTGTTCTGGAATTTATGGAGAAGAAATCTTTGTTGATGGATACTCACGAGTTTGTGGTGACAGTATAAATCTATCGGTTGTAACCGCATTAAATTTTGATGCTCAACCTAAAGATGATGGCACGGTATTATTGACTTGGGAGATAGCCAACGAACCAACGAACGTTCAGTACACTGTGGAACATTCTACTGGTGAAGATGACTTCGATGCTATTGGAAATGTAACAGGTGACCTTTCTGAAAATTACGAATTCGTGGATGATGCACCGATGTTTGGAATTAATTATTATCGTCTAAAGTATATTTACGCAGACGGCACGATTGATTTCTCCGACATCCGACAAGTCGTCCTGCGATTTGATGATAAGCAAAAAGTTAACGTTTTCCCTAATCCGACCCAAGATGTCACGCGTCTGAGATTAGCAGAGCCTGATACCGAAGATATTACGATTGAACTGATTAATGGTCAGGGAATCACACTAGAAAAAGTAATCCTTCCTACTGGTGAAACGGATGTTGAATTCGACCTCACCATGTATGAGAGTGGACATTACTTTATCTATATGCAAAAGAAAGGTAAAAAATCACTTTTAAGTCGTGTTATGAAAATAAACGACTAAGGGTTTTACTTAAATTTTTACTACATAGAAGGATCGCCGCATGGCGGTCCTTTTTTGTTTTAATACACTCACATAAATAAAAATCTATATGGTATCGTATTTGTTTATGTTAGCCTATAGTTTATACATCATCTCTACTCACTACTGTCCCCTTCACCGTCCTCCTCTGACGTTACCTGCACATGCTGACACTCCCAAAATTCACCTATTAAATCACCTTTTTATATTCCCATGAATTAAACCATCCTACATGAAAAGACGTCAACAACTAGTTGGTACTTACCAGCCAAAAGGACGAAACTTTCTTACTAATTTTTTTACTTACAACTTACTACTTACCCTCTTCTTTTTTACCTCGTTTGAGGCTTATTCGCAAAACATTCTTTTTAATCGGACCATCGGTCAAACGGAACACTGTAATGGTGTTACGATTTATTCATTTTATTTAAATCTGGATAACACGACTGCCCAAGAAAAATTCTACCAAATTCCTAACGGAACTATGGTGGAATATGATGATGGAACAGCTCGATTGACTGGTACGGCTATTAATAATGTTAATCCTACACAAACGTGGGATTTTGATGTAGTCTTAGCCGGTCGTACTTTCAACTCTCCAGCTGGAAGCCCAAAGGATCACAACTGTCAACCTACCGTAACTGATGATTGGTATTATTATACCAGCATCAGCGGCTCATTTTTAGGAGGCGGTGATTTTGATGGAGCAGAAATAAGTGTTAGCCGAAGAGGTCCTGCTTTCCAAATGGGAACTGCCGCCAACGTTAACGAAGTTAATACCATATTTGATGGTTGTGGATGGCACTTCCTAGATTTTGTTAGTCAACCTAATAACGGACCAACTCTTTCTGGTTTAGATGGTGACTTTAATTTCTCCGTTTCTGGCGCTCCAATGACGGAAGACCAAAGTTGTGGAGGAACTATATCTAATTTCACCTTAACCAATGGAACGGAAAATCTGATCCTAGCAGACGGCGGAGTTTACACCATTAGTGAACTACCTACTGGCGCAGAACTACTCGCAGAAGTAAACGGTCCACACGGAAGTTTAAAATTTGACGTTAGTGGAATATTAAATACACAAAATCAATTACCATATAGTTTTAGTTGGAATCCAACAGCAGGTAGTTATACTATCTATGCTCAATTATTTTCAGAAAATGATTTAGCAGGTACCAGTTGTGACGATGAGATCATTACGATTACTATCGTACCTGATCCGGTTACACCACCAGCTATGGTCGTTTCATTAGGTGATGACGTACAGTTTTGTGAAGGTGATACTATCTCGCTTTCACCAAATGTAGGAAATCAATCTGATTGCGAAATATTCTGCCCAGCAAATGGCAATGAATTAATCGCTCAATATGACATGAATGATTGTGCAGCTTTTTCTAATGATAATTCTACTTATGTTTACACAGAATTTGACGCAGCGATCAACTCGCTAAATTGTGCAGAAATTTCTACTAGTAAAATATATAGATTCCAAGGAAAACATTCTTGTACTGATGATCATGCAACTCAAAACGCAGGAGATGCTATTTGTGTTGGTATGCCCGATATTAATAGCTTTGAAGCAAACCACAGAAAGTCAGTTCGATTTGATGTAACCGTAGATCCTAGTAGCGGTCATGCGGGTATAACAGGTTTAAGCTTCCGTGAATTGGCTCCTGAAAATTACCTATGGTCTGCGGAAGGATTAACCGACAATACTGGTCTAAATAATTATCCAACTAAATTTGGTATCCGAATTTTAAAATCAGGGGTAGAAATTTTCCTTTCGGAAGATATTCCAACTTCTCAAAATTGGGAAACACAGTCTTTTGACTTTAGTGGGTTGAATGATTTTACCGTATCTGATATCACTACTTTTACCGTTGAATTACTTGCTTACGATTTAGTAGGTAATAATTCCGCAGTATCAGCTTGGGACATTGACGACTTGAAAGTATTTGGAGGATGTTGTACACCAAATATTGTCAATGATCTTAGCTACGCTTGGTCTAACGGTTCTACCGGAGAAAACTTGGAAGTTACTGCTGCCGGAACATACCTAGTAACGGTAACTGATTGTGCCGGCTTAACAGCTGAAGATGAAATCATTGTTACTTCCTCTACTATTAATGCCGCTTTGTCCGCAACAAATGTTAGCTGTCAAAATGGGGTGGATGGAGCAGTAACAACAACGATTAGCGAAGGACAAGCACCTTTTTCTTTCCTTTGGAATAATGGAGCAACTACTGAAAATTTAACAGCAGTTGTTGCTGGCAATTACACCGTAACTATTACCGATGCGAATGGTTGCGAATTTGTTGATAATATTGAAATTACACAGCCAGAACAAATGGTTGTTACTGAGTTAATTACTAACTTAAATTGTAATGGTGACCAAACAGGTAGCATTGACCTTACTGTCACGGGAGGAACACTTCCCTACACTTTCAACTGGACCAATGGTGAAACGACCGAAGATTTAACTGGCCTTTCCGCCGGCAACTACGACATAAATATTCTTGATGCAAACGGATGTACTAAAACTGTTAGTTATACCGTCACGGAACCAGCTATCTTAGAAATTACTGGTACCGCTACTTCGACATTATGTACTGGAGAAGACAATGGTAGTCTAACGGTATCGACGATTGGTGGCACTGCTGGGTACCAATACTTATGGAGTAACGGTGCGACGGAAGAAAGTCAAACCGGATTAGCGGCAGGTACTTATACCGTCACCGTTTTTGATAGTAATAATTGTCAAAACAGTATTACACTAACGATCGAAGATCCAACTGTATTAAACGCAAGCATTAATATTACAGAAGAAATAGCTTGTGCAGATGGAACCAATGCGAGTATAGAAGTAATTGCTAACGGAGGCACAGGAACTCATTCTTATCAGTGGAGTAACGGCGAAATCACCAGTTCACTGAATGGATTAGGAGCTGGCACTTACACTGTAACCATTGCCGACGAAAACCAGTGTACTACAACAGAATCCGTTACCCTAACTGCTCCTGAAGCAGTTAATGTAAATATAGATTTAGTAGAAAATGCTACTTGCAACGGCGATCAAAATGGTCGTATCGAAACCACCACCACAGGTGGTTCTGCACCTTACGCTTATATTTGGAATAATGGTACTACTACGGAAAACTTAGATGGTTTAGGTGCAGGCACTTATTCCTTAACCGTAAGTGATAACAATGGTTGTACAAGTGAAATCAGCACCACGATTACTGAACCAACTACTTTGGCAATTGTCGACGGAGATATCGTAAATGTAAATTGCATAGGGGCAGCAACGGGTGGTGTTTACTTGATCGCTCAAGGTGGAGCAACACCATATACTTTCAACTGGAGTAATGGTTCTATCAACCAAGATCTCAGTGACGTAACAGCCGGAAACTATTCAGTAACTATTACAGATGCGGCAGGATGTACTGCGACAGAAAGCTTCAATATCAACGATGGAGATGCTTTTGAAATCGAAGCATTCGACTATTCATCTTCTGTTAGCTGCGCAGGAAGTACAGATGGATTTGCAAGCTTTTCAGTAACATCAGGTCAGTCTATTGACGAGTTAATTTGGAGCAACGGAAGTACCAATCAAAGTCTTGTTGGATTAGCTGCCGGAACTTATTCCGTTACGGTTACTAGCTTTGCAGGTTGTCAAGCAGTTGGAAGTATCGAAATTACAGAACCAGCCGAACTCAACGCACTAGCCTCTGCAACCAGCATCTTTGCTTGTCATGATAGCCAAGATGGTACTGCACAAATTACCGTTGTAGGTGGAACTGCGCCTTACGCTTATAACTGGAGTAATGGTACAACGGAAGCAATAGCTAGTGGTTTATCCGCAGATACGTATAGTTACACAGTGACAGATGCCAATAATTGTCAAACTTCTGGAGAAGTAACACTTACCGCACCGGACGCGTTAATCGTAGAATTAATCGAAAAAACCGATGTTACTTGTAACGGTGGAAATGGTGGAAATATTACCATAAACACCATCGGTGGCACCGCACCTTATGCTTACCTATGGAGTAACGGTGAGTTCACCGAAAACGCAAACAACTTAGTAGCTGGTGCTTATAGCTTAACAGTAACAGATGCCAATGCTTGTAGTACGGAACTAGCGGTTGTAATCGAGGAACCTACGGTAATAACTGCTACCATCGACGTAACCCATGCTACTTGCTCTGGAGAACAAGATGGTACTGCTTCCGTAACGGTAAATGGTGGAATTGCACCTTATACTTTTAACTGGAGTAATGGAATTGATACAGAAGACTTAACAGATTTATTAGCTGGAAATTATGATGGAATCATCACTGACACAAATGGTTGTTCTATTAATGTAAATTTTGAAATCACTGAACCAACGTCAATTGAGATCACAGTTGATCCAACTATGCCAACTTGTAACACCGGAAGCGAAGGAAGTATTGATATCACTGTAAATGGTGGTACAGGTGTATTTACCTACCAATGGAGTAACGGCGAAACAACTGAAGATCTTGCAAATCTTACTGCTGGCATTTATGATGTAATCGCTACCGATGAAAATGGATGTAACTCAACGGCATCTGTAGAAATCGTTGATCCAGCAGCTTTGTCTTTAACAGCAAGTACCAATAACATTGATTGTGCAGGAAACAGCAACGGATTGATCAGTGTAATTATGAACGGTGGGGTCGCACCTTACCAGTACACTTGGTCCAATGGAGAGACTACCGCAACTATTGAAAATTTAGCCGCTGACATCTACGAAGTAACCGTTATTGATGTAAATGGATGTTCTACTAACGCAACGTATGAAATCACTGAGCCACTTGCCTTGACTGCTACGGCTGAAGTTAATCATGTGCGATGTAACAGTGGCGATGATGGATTAATTGAAATAATTGCTACTGGTGGAAATATGCCATATGCTTACCAATGGAGTAATGGTAATAACTTGTCTGTTAACGAAGATGTTATTGCTGGTACTTACAGTGTTACTGTTTATGATGCGAATCAGTGTAGCTTTACTACTACCGTAACCGTAAATGAGCCAACAGCTTTAAATCCATTTATCTTTTATAGCGCAGATGTAGATTGCTTTGAAGGAAATACTGGAGCAATAGAAGCTGGAGCTAACGGAGGTGTAGCACCTTATACCTACCAATGGAGCAACGGCGAGACGACTAGTGCCATTGAAAATTTGGTTGCTGGTGAATACGAACTAACCGTTACGGATGCTAACAATTGTATCCAAACATTGAGTACTATTATTGATCAACCTGAAGATATTGAAATTAACGTTTTCAGTATTAGAAGTCCAAAATGTTTTGGAGGAATAGATGGATCAGCTCGTGTTTTTGTGGATGGTGGAAATGCACCTTATACTGTAGACTGGGATAACGGACAAACCGGAACTTCCGTAGTAAGTTTAAACGCAGGAAATCATACACTGACCGTTACAGATGCCAGCGGATGTATCAAGACAGGAAATTTTGATGTAATGGAAACACCATTACTAGAAACGGAAGCTACCATATCCAATACGCTTTGTACTGGTTCAAACGATGGAACTATTTCACTTTCTCCATTTGGAGGAACGGCGCCTTATACCGCTAGTTGGAGTAATGGAATGAATGGATTATCTATTGGTAATTTACCAGCAGGCAACTATCACACAACGGTGACTGATGCCAACGGATGTACCGTTGCTGGTACGTTTAATGTGATCTCTCCATTACAAATTGTTTCTAACCCATTTATAATCCATGAAACTTGTGCGCATCCAGGAAGTATCAATGTAGATATTTCAGGCGGTACTGCACCTTTTACTTACTTGTGGAATAATGGTGCTACTACTTCTTCTATCGATAATCTGACGGCTGGCTTATATTCAATGACCGTTACGGATGCTAATAATTGCGTAGCTACTTTTGGATATAATGTTCCAGGTTACACGGAATTAAATCTTGGAAATGTTACCAATATTCCAGTACGTTGTAATGGCGAAAATACCGGTTTGATTAATACTAATGTAAACGGTGGCTTTCCTCCTTATACTTATAACTGGAGTAATGGAGCAACCGAAGCTAACCTCAGCGACCTAGCGGCAGGTATCTATACTCTTACTGTGACAGATACGGAAGGCTGTATTATCGAAGAAAGTTTTGAGGTAGCACAAACCGCAGCGATTACCGGAAGTATTGAAATTCTAGCACCTGTCAGTGCACCAGGTATGAGTGATGCTGTGTTAGAAGCGAACATTAGTGGTGGATTCCCAAGCTATACATATGCATGGAATACAGGGGCTACTACAGCTACCATAGAAAATTTACCAGCTGGTGAATATACCGTTACGGTAAGTGACCAGTTTGATTGTAGTGAATCATTTACAATAGTCGTAGCAGAAGGAGTAGATTGTAATAATGTATCTTCAATCATCAATCTTGACAGAAGTTTCTGCCAGGATAATGCCGCTACTTTCTCTGCAGAAGCAATGGGAACCAACAGCCAATACGACTGGGCATTTTTTGATGGAGCTAATAGTAACAGTCCTTTTGCTGGAACTGCTAACGGATTACAAGTTGACTTTACCTTCACTGGATTCGGTGAGAAGACGGTACAACTTACCGTAACTACCGCAAATGGTTGTACTGCAACTAGTGAGCAAGTATTGAATGTTTCTGAGCATGTATTAGATGGTGGTATTATTGGAGATGACGAAAGCAGTTGTGCTTCTTTTACTAGTGAAACCATTCAGAACGTTGAATTACCTGGAACAGGAAGTGGTGATTATGATTACCTATGGATGTATAGTTATTCAAACGTTGCTCCTACGGGAATTGATGATCGAAATTGGGTACTAATTCTAGATGCGAATAGTCCTAGTTATTCACCCGGTGAGATTAATGTCTCTACCTATTTTGTACGCTTCAGCAAAGGCACAGGATGTAACGAATTTGAGGCAAGTTCAAACGTGGTTGCGAAAGAAGTAAATGATCCAGGCCTAACCGCCGATTTTGAAGTAGATCAGGCGATTTGCTTGGATACGGAGATTAGCTTTTTAGCAACGGATGCTGGTCGTAATGCGAACTACAACTGGAATTTCTTTGGAGGAAATAGTCCTCGATCTAGCTATCTTGGTTCTCGAAGCGGGCAGTTAGCCAACTTCACTTTTAATAACTCAGGAGAAATTTTTGTTCAACTATTAATTGAATTACCGGATGGATGTTACCTAAGTAAAGATTCAATCTTGATCGTAGAAGATGCTGGAAGTAGTGCTTGTCAGCCAGCAAACAGCAATGTAACTATTCAAGAATTTGGAACCATGATAGACCGTACTGATAACTCAGTAGCATTCTGGACTATTCTAGACGAAGTTGAAGATGTTCAATACGAAATCGAAAGATCTTCTGATGGTGGAAATAACTTTGACATTATTGGAGCAGTAAGTGGAGACTTGAGCGGTAGCTATCTTTATACAGATCCTGCTCCATTGTCTGGTACCAGTCACTATCGATTAAAGGTGATTCATCCAACAGGTGAGTTATTGTTCTCAGAGATAGTAGCACACCAGATTGAGAGTGAGATTGAAGGGTATACATATCCAAATCCCGCTACTACTTCTACTTTCTTGAGGTTGAACGAACCATTATTATCAGATACACAAATGGAATTAAGCGATAATATGGGTAATATTATTGAGACTAAGATCGTAGCTGCTGGCACTTCAGAAATTTTCTGGGACCTGAGCAGATTGCCAGATGGTCAATATTATATTTATTCAAATGATCGTGGACGAAGAACGTTAATTTCTGATGTCCTCAAATTTAACCGTTAAAATAGATAGACAACCTTTTAAATGACTTTAAGAGATCATCCTTACGGATGGTCTCTTTTTTTTTGGTCACTGGACTTTAAGAAAATAATAACTTAAATTGGGTGAATACTTAAAATTATCCCAACCACACACAACCTGCCTTTACATTTACCCTAATTCTACACCTTTACATTTGCTTTTTTTTAATTTATTTTTCAAAAAAGGGTATCTTTTCAATTAAGAAATCGTCTAAACACCGACCCCTACCTATTTTTCCGTATTTTGAACCATAACCATAGTAATCGTTTACATAACCAAGTACACTTTATTATGATGTTGTTTAAAATTTATTCCTATGAACACAAAACAAATAATACTCACCCTGATAGTGCTTTTTACTATTGATTCTGTGGCCATGGGCCAAATAAAGAAACAATACCGAGACGAAGTACATAAGTCTACTACCGTCGTCATAAAAGAAGACGGGGCTAATGATTTAGATATCTTGAACAGTCAGTTTAATCTTGATGATTACAAGGTTAATGAACAAATAAAGATTACGACCGATCAACCACTTCCTGCCGCTTCTATCTTATCAAATAATGTTTCCGGTGCTCAACAGATTCAATCACCAGCTCCTGATCTGTCCAATGCTACCGCCTCTACTACCCATATTTATGAACGCCCCAAAACTAAAATGAAGCGATGGTCCGTTCGAGAAAAAAAGGGAACTTCTTCTGAAAAAGAAATGTTAGTAAAAGAAAAGGTCGAAAAGGTTCCAGTTTCAGAAACCTCTGCCACGGTTTCTGAAAAGCCATCTCGTACGAAGCGTATTAGTAAAGCTAAAAGAACCACTAGTAGAAAATATAAAAAGAAGAAAAAAGTAAGAAGAAAGAATCGACTTAAAAAACTAAAGAATCGAAAACGTAAAATAAAAAGAAGAAAAAAGTTAGGGTGCTATAAATTTTAAACTAGAACTATGAAGTTGTTTAAAAACTCCCAAATTGCCTACGAACTGATAAAATTCTCCAACTCTTCGCCTTTTTTCTCATCAATAGCGCGGCTATTCATTCAAAAAAGAGGCTCGATTTGAATAATTTTCTCTAGTTCTCGGCTGCTTTTGGAATTATTAAACAACTTCTATTTAAAGCTTTTACTAATAAAATATTTTTATGCTTTTTTTCGTTTAACAATTGCTTTAAACGAGAAAAAAACGTATATTTAGATCAATAGCCCCTTCCCCCTTATTCCCAGACTTGTAAATTATAATCCACTAAAATATGAAGCAACTCAACCTAAAACTATTGTATCGATACGCACGGCTAAAGAAAAATTCTAATGCCTCAGGAACAAAAAAAATAAATCGAGCTTTTCAAGAAGATGACAACGTAATTTCTGAATTCGACCATAATCCGCTACATGGAATTGACGATCGTTTTCACGAGCAAGGTTCTTATTAAAGATTTATTTTTCTTCCCTCCAAAGTTTGATCCACTGGATTAAACAATTTTTCTATTTCTTTTGATTCCGTTTTATCCTGTCTTTAACTATCCATTTCTAGATAGCCTAATCAGTTAATGTTCTAAAGTTAATAATGAAGTCCAGCTGTATTATAGCTAGTCCTCCAATTGCAAATTTGTTAAAATTTGCTGCTTGACAAAATCGCTTTGATTATAGTACGGCAATAACTATCTTTACAGTTATTATTCATTTAACACCATAAAATTATGCGTTGGCAAGATAAAGAAAGAAGTAAAAACGTTGAAGATCGTCGTGGTTCCGGTGGTGCCCGAGTGGGTGCTGGTATCGGAATCGGAACAATCGTCTTATTAATTCTGGCATTTTTCTTAGGAGGTGATCCGGGACAAATTCTAAATCAGGTGCAACAACAACAGGCACCATCCCAACAAAGAGCCGAAATGCCTGGTCAGGACGATGAACTTTCTCAGTTTGTTTCTGTGGTACTTCGTCAAACTGAACTAGTCTGGGATAAACTTTTCCGCGAGCAATTGGGAAAACAATATCAAGCTCCTAAACTTGTTCTTTTCAGCGGGCAAGTATCTTCCGCCTGTGGAAATGCCAGTGCTGCGACTGGACCATTTTATTGTCCTGGTGATTATAAACTATACATTGATCTTTCGTTCTATGATCAACTGAGAACACGCTTCAATGCTCCTGGTGATTTTGCCATGGCTTATATTGTTGGACACGAAGTTGGTCACCATGTACAAAACCTATTAGGTATCACCAGAGAAGTACAGGGACGTCGTAGGACTTTACCGGAGGCACAATACAATAAGCTTTCCGTCAAGCTCGAACTACAAGCAGACTTTTTAGCTGGGGTATGGGCACACCATATGTACCAAATGGATCAGAACATTTTGGAACGCGGAGATATTGAAGAAGCAATGGCCGCCGCCGCTGCCGTTGGAGATGACCGAATTCAAAAACAAGCGAGAGGATATGTCGTACCTGATTCATTTACCCACGGGACTTCAGAGCAGCGGGTTCGATGGTTTCGAAAAGGATTGGAGTCAGGTGACTTAAGACAAGGAGACACCTTTGATGTTGATTCAATAAATTTATAAAAAGTCAAAAAAATAGTTCCAAAACGGATACAACCTTAAGGATTGTATCCGTTTTTTTTGTTTTAAGATTTAAAATTGCTTTATTGTAGAATAAATGACTTTGTCTTTAACAATTGTCCTCTCTTTCCGCTCTATCTACTATACATACACTTGTACAATTTGCGGGCAAACAGTTTCCTTTATTTCGGATATTGACATTTCCGATTCTAAAGGATCGTTTACTCATTTGATATATTAAGCTACCGCGCTTCCGCTCTGCCAGCAGGCTAAAATGGAAGAAAAGTTCTGCATTCTTATCTTAATTTTTTTTAGTACAAAGTGTTATGGACAAATTAAAAATCATCAAGTGCTATTTATTTTTTTTCCTCTTTTGTTTTTTGAATCTATCAGAGACAAAAGGACAACAGACTATTTCGGCGAAAATTACCAATTCTGAAAAACTACCGGTTGCATACGCCAACGTGCTCTTATTTTCTGCTAGTGATTCTATTTTTAAAAAAGGTACGATCAGCAATTCAGAAGGTATCTTTGAATTAAGCATTTCACAGCCCGACAATTACTATCTACAGATTTCTGCCATCAACTATCTTCCCTTCCGAAGTCCCATTTTTCAAGTGACAAAGTCTGGACATGATTTTTCTTCTGCTCAAATCAACCTTGCAGACCTAACCACCGAATTACAAGCCGTTGAGGTCGTTGCTCAAAAGCAACTCTATGAACAAAAATTAGATCATCTTAAAATAAACGTGGCAGATAATATTACCGTCAATAACGGTAATGCCCTGACAGTATTAAGTTCAGCCCCCGGTGTAGAAATACAAGAAACACAAGAGACCATCAGCCTAAATGGCAATAATGGAGTGAGAGTTGCCATCAATGGTAAAATTCGACCAGTTCCTTTTTCGATCGTCTTAGAATTACTACGGAGTATTGGTAGTGAAAATATTCAGGATATAGAACTTTATGCACTAGCACCTGCTCGTTTTGACGCAGGAGGAACTGGTGGGATTATCAATATAATTTTAAAGAAAAATCCCAAAGATGGAATAAATGGTTCTTATAGTTTAGGTCTAACTTATGGTCAACGGCCCAAGGCTGGGACGTCACTAAGTTTGAATTTTAATAAAAACCGTTTCAATCTTTATTCGTCTTATTCTTTGAGAAGACAACTCAATACTCAAAATATTATTTACGATCGAAATTTTCAAACCAATGGAAATCAAACCAATATTGTAAATACAAATTTAAATAATGATGATTGGTGGTTAAATAATCTTTCCGTCGGAGCGGATTATCGCATTTCTAAAAACACACGGGTTGGAATAGTTCTGCAAGGATACCATCGATTCACTGAAACCAATTCCGATAATACGAGTAAAAAAACAATCAACGATATTCTTTCTGAAGAATTTATACTGACAATCAACCGAAAGAATACTTGGCAGCACGGAGCCATAAATCTAAATTTTGAGCAAAAAATTTCTGACAAATCCACGCTTAATTTTGATTTTGATTATCTAAAATATGATAATGACGATCCGTCCAATTATCTAACCACCAGAATTATCCCCAATGGTATCAATGAGATGGAACCAACTATTTTTATTGAAAAAGATTTACCCATTGATATTTTAGTCGGACAAATAAACCAAGAATTTAAGATTGCAGAGAAAGGATTACTAGAGACTGGCATTAAGATAACGCATTCTAATTTCTTTAATGATACGCGTGTCAGCAGAGAAATTTTGGGAAACCGAATTTCGGATGCAGATTTTAGCCAAGTATATCAACAAGATGAATCCATTCTTGCATCTTTTGTTTCTTTACGGATACCTATAACTTCAGCTTTAAACGGAAAATTTGGGTTGCGTTATGAATATACTAATTTAGATTTCAAGACGCAAAACCAACCTGAACGTGTTTCTAATTATGATAATTTATTTCCTTCGGTATTTTTAAGTCATCAAATATCGACTAATCAAAAAATTTCCTTTTCTTACAATCGTCGGATCAGTCGACCAAGTTTTAACCAGCTCGCACCTTTTGTCACCTTCCTCGACCCACAAACTTTATATGCCGGCAATGAAAATTTAGTTCCGGCCATTTCCAATTTACTAAAAGCAGATTATAACCTGAGTCGGTATATTTTCACTTTACAGTACACCACTATCAGAGATGATATTTTTCAATATCAACCAATTTTTAATGGCGCAACTGAGATACAAACTTTCACCAGTTTGAATATTCCACGAGTAGAAAATTATTCTTTACAAATATCTTTACCCTTTGAAGTAGGTTCTCGTTGGAGTATGCAATATCGTGTGTCTGGCTTTTATGAGAAGACTAAATTTTCAGAAGATAATGAATCCTTGAACACCGGTGGATTTACATTTTTTTCTACCCAAAGAATAAAATTGCCGGATGGTTTTAATTTACAAATCTCCGGAAATTATAAAACGCCTAGTTATTATGGTCTTTTAAAAGTGAGGTCTCGTGGCAGTCTAAATTTCGGCATACAAAAGGTTTTTAAAGGTCGCGGCGGCAGCTTACGATTTTCAGTAAGAGATTTATTAAAGACCAATAATTGGGAATCAGATACTTTTATTCCCGCGCTGAATCTAGCGCAAACCAGTGTATTTGATGTAGAGAATCCCATATTCTCTATTTCTTATCGAAACAGTTTTGGATCTTCAACCATTAAAAAGTCTAGAAACTATAAAGGAGGAGCGGGGTCAGAAAAGCGACGGGTGCAGTAACCTTTATGGAACCTCTTGGTTTTAACCTAAATTACAGGGTATTTAATTTAGATCCACGATTTATAATGATAATGATACCTATTATTTACAGATCATCCGTAGGGTCCTCTCCATCGTTCGCTATTCCCTGCACCTCTTCACTATCTATGGAAATATCATCGTGTTTTTCTTCGTACTCTTCTTTAACCTCATCGCGTAGGTTTCCAGCATCATCGTAATCATCATCGTCGTCGATAATTTCTTGTGCTTCGACGCGGGTCATCCGAACTAGGTAATATTTTTCCTCAGATTCGAAGGGAAGAGCAGTGATAAATTTACCAGCGGCATTTTTAAAAGTAATTAGATTTTTTTCAAATCCATACGGATAGTTTAGCTTGATTTGCTCCAGGATTGCTTCATCTAATTTATCATAATCTTTGACAACTTTGGGTTTGTTCATCTTGCCATCAATTTTTAGGTTTATTAATAATGGAAAAACAAATAAATATGAGGTAAAGTAAATACTAAATGTTGAATATTATCACAAAATCATCCTATTTTTTACTATTTTTTATCTAATATTTAGCTTAATCGCTACCCTTCTTCCATAGCTGGCATTACTCGCAGGGTCCTCTCCCCTAGGAATGACCACCAAGCGATTTGTAGCAATGCCATATTGCACCAAAAAGCGCTGAACAGCCGTCGCTCTTTTTCCAGATAAAATCAGGTTAGCATCGGCGTTTCCACTTGGGTCTGTATACCCTTCCAGTTCTGCATAGATCTCTGGGTACTGATTCATCATCTGAGCTACTGACTGAATAATCTGCATAGAGGAAGCATCTAATTCCGACGCTCCTAATTTAAAAAACACCAATTGTTTTTCTTGACCACCAATTGCCTCACGGGCGGTTGGCGATGGTGGTACTACGGTATTTGTGATAATAGTTGGTGGAGCCGGAATTGGCGCAGGCTTATTGGATAATTCTGATAATTGCTTACGAGTTGCGGCTAATTCTGCTTTCAACTGACGAATAAGATCGGATTCATTCCCAGTAGCATTAGCATTTACCAAATTACTTAGCTTTGCAATTTCTGCTTTGATAGCTAATAACTCTGCTTCGGAAGAATTACTACTTTGGTTATTCTGCTGTTCTAATAACCGACGCATTTCTGCCATATTATTATTCAAATTAGCAACTTGTTCTTTAAGTGCCTTGACTTCTTCTTCGTTTTGAGTATTGATAGGAGTCGGAATGATTACAGGGGTTGGTGTCGTCACCGGCTTGGCATTGATGGCTGCTTCCTGCTGCTGTTGAATACTTTCTTTAAGACTATTGATTTCCGTTTCCAGTTTTTGTCTTTCTACCGATTGCTCTTTCAGGTTTCGAGATTGAATTTCGTAGAGCCAAAGCTGCCGTTTGTATTCTTCCAGTTCTGACCGATCCCGATTTTTTTGTTGAGTGGTTGTTAAGTAGGTGCGCATAGATTCCATTTCTCGACGCATCCCAGCGATTTCAGCCTGAGCGTTATCAGTAGTAGTTGAGGAAGGATTCTTTACTTCCCGAATCTGTTTTTCGATTTCAGTCATTGCTAGTTGAAAATCAGATCGCCATTGTTTACTTAATTCATAATTATTTCTATCTTGATTTGCTCGTAGACTATCCAGTTCTGCTTGTACCATGGCTAGTCGTTGGTTCACCACGGTTTCATTTAGATGGCGATCCACTTTTTGCTCCTCTCTAAGTTTCGCGATCGTAGAAGACAAGTGACTCACTTGCCAATATAGGGAGTCCGTACGAGGATCAGAAGAAATAATGAGTTCCCGATCATCTTCCCGCTCTACCCTAGCAGGTGAAACAGGCAAAGGTGCGTCTTCCATCCATTGTATTTCTGTGGTATCCAGAATCGTATTTTCGATAGTTAAAGGCGGTTGTTCAATAACAGGGTTGGCGATTGCGAAACGATCTATTTCAGTCAGAGAATCTCTTGTTGTTGCCAAATCAATTAGGCCACCGTTATTTGCTTGCGGAAACAGTATGGTGTCCTGAGAATTAACCAAAGAAGCAGTTGTATCGGATAACTGAGAGGTTATTGAGAATGAATTATAGGCTTCCCAATCTTCGCCATCCATTGGTTCCCACTCGGTGTTATTTTCTATAAATACCACGCCCCCCATTTGGACAAGTGTATCCACTTGATCCGTTAAAATTGTATCCATCTCTAATTTTTCGGTATAAAATATAGAATCACTAGGGGTTAATACTCGGTAGAAGGTATCAATTCTTTCTGGCAAATCATATCGAACGATTGAACTATCTAATGAAACGGTTGAAGTCCATTCCAACGTATCATCGGTGGTCATATCGATCTCAGGAATTTCTAATTCTTCGATTTCTCCCCAATCGTTATCAGCTGATGTGACGATAAAACTATCTAGATCAACCGTAGGTATCACGCTAATTGGTTGGTAAGTAGTGTCTGAACTACTGGGCAGTTTATTTACCTTCTGATATTTATCTATATCATAGAGATCACCAATTAAAATAGCCGGAGCAACAAAAGGTTTGGGCATTCTACCAAAATGATAATGCAGACTAATCGTCGTAAAATGAAGTCGATCTTTTTTATTATCGGTATTCCCTCTATTCAACGATTCTCTCAAAGCTGGGTTAGCGGCGTAAGCTTGTTGGGGAGAATCATAATTAGTCAGAAAATTACCACGAACATCATCCAAATAATCCGTACTCGTAAAACGAAATAAGGATTCAATATTTAAACTCATCCGTTTCCACAATCTAAATTTTAGACCTGCTCCTACGGTTGCGTGTATGAATCGATTTTTATAGTCAACTCCTTCTGTTTTTAATGGTTCTAATGCAGTTTCAAAATTACCATCTTGTTGGATAATATTTCCGACATTGTTTTCATCTTGTAGCATATCACGGACCGTATTATCATTCCAGTAATAATAACGATCACCAGCGTCCGTATAGAGATCGGCATAATTTTTATAAGTAGAAAAACCACCACCTACCAAAAAATAAGGTGCTAGAAAGACTTCTTCTGGTAATATTTTATTGTTGGCCAAAGACCAAACGCCAAGCAAACTAAGGTCATTAATTGCTGTTCGTACATTGAGCGACCGAGAAAAATTTACGTGATCTGTTACCAGATTATTATTCCAGTCCACTCCACGGTCGTTGGCGATGAATTCACCCTGTGAAGCCATCAACCGCAATGACCAACTTTCACTCAAACTTTTAGCAATAGAAAGCCCATAAGAGAGATAATCTGTATTATCGAAAATATTTAAAATTTGATCGTTAGGATCGTAAAAATTTCGGCTTAGATCGCCTCTATAATTGGAAACACCAGCATAAACGCCAACGCTCCATTTTGCATTTTGCTGTTGTGCAGAAAGCGTCCACATTCCTAACAGCAAAAAAGCTATACTGAATATAATTTGTTTTTGCATTTGCATCGGATCTTAAAGGTGAATTAAATTATTTTGGCTGAGTACAGGACAAAAGTCCTGAAAAATCATTTTAGGGGCACAAAGAATAGAAGATTTTTTCTGCGAATGAGCAAACGATCTCGCAGAGTCGAGCACGACAGTGCGAGAAGTGAGCGAACCGCTAAGTGGTCGGGAAGTTATTGGTTTAGTGACATTTTTAATTTTATCCTGTACTTAGTCATTTTGGATAAAAAATTATTTATCCAATCCGATAGACAGATTTATCTTGGCACTTAATCCGACAAAGGGACGGAAAAAGACCCGATTTTCAATTCCAGAAACTGTCCCAGTATTTTCACTTTCTTCTTCCAGTGCGGCAGCTCCTACGTTAAACCGAATAAACTGAAATAATTTATAATCCAATCCTAGATAGATTGGGCGTTTTACAATAGGTCCGGTGATAGGTCCTCGGTCACCAACATCATTAAAATTTTTAGTAAAAATACCGAGTGTAACAGAGGCATTACGAAAAAATTTGGGTGCAATTGTACTGGTAGATAATGGAAAGGCCAGTCCGACGTACGGAGCAGTACCATATTCTAAATTGTCAATATTTCCATCAATATAAACGGCACCATAACCGACATTAATCGAAAAATAACCGTTTCTACTTTCTGTTTTTAGATCATCCATATCATACTGATTGATCAACCGGGATATATCGCTATTCAAAACAAAGCGAACTTCAGCATGAATCAGGGTTTGTAAATCTTGAATCAGTTGATCTCGATATTTGGCAGAAGCCATTGCTTGGGAAGTATTGGAAGCATCGAACAGAACCTCGTTCAGTTTTTTATCATCAATCGCTTCAATTTGACCTTTCACCAAATCAGAGAACCCTTCAAAAGGGACTCCATTGGTAATTCGATATTCTCGAAGACCATAATTGACGATGGTATTGAGATCCTTCATCATTTCTTTGCTACGCTTCGTCAGTTTTATTTTTTCACTACTACTCTGTAAGGACTGGCCTAGGTAAGCATCAAGGTTATTTTTGAGTGCACCATAGATTTTTTCTCGATCCGTATTTTTTACTTTTTGAAAATATTTAACTCGGATATCGTATTTTTTATTCGCGTTTAGCTTGTAATTAATGGGTAACTTAAAAGCACCACTTTCGTCTCCAGCGCCACGTTCCCAATTAGCAACATAGAGTGGATCTTTATAATTTTTATTTTTTCCACGAAAAAACTGAAACTCTACTACATTGACATTAGCTGGAACGGCTCCAGTAAACATCATATCCTCTTCCGAAGGTAGCGGTTCAAAATTATTAAACGTGCGCATAGCCGGATCAAAGGTGACCGTAGCGTACTGACTAAAAAGACTTGAAGTAAACAAGGAAAAGATTAGAACAAGGTTAAAAAACTTCATTTTATTAAATTTTGTTTTTGGACTGAATACCCTTTTTTTAATTAAGGGCTTAGGTCGATTTAGACGAACAATTTTTAGAATAGGTACATATTTTAACATACTTCGTCAGAACGCATTACCCAAAACAAAGTTTAAACAAAGGTTGAATTATCTTTTATTCTTTTAGAAATTTTACAATATAATTCTTACTATTTATCTGATAAACAATTAGATACATCGCACTTGGCAAGGTATTTAGGTTGTTTACTACGATGGTATTTTCTACTACTGGACAAAAAGATGATTTTACTAATTTGCCATCCGTAGAAAAAATTTCTACAGAAATATTTTGCAAATCCGTATCTATCAAAGATACATTCAACTCATTAGCTACAGGGTTTGGATAAATATGCGTTGGGGCATTTTTATCAAGAGCGATGGTAGAAACAGTCGTTTCTTGAAATACTCTTACATAATCCACTTCCATCGCATCCTCGGTAAAACTAGGTTCGATCACCGGCTCAATAGCAAAATTCATTAGCAAGTACTGTTCTGCATCGAAAGGCCAAGTGTCTGCGTTTTTATTGGTAGGATCATAAATATAATGAATGAGGTTATCAATTTTAAAAACCATTTTTTCAGGAGACCACTCGAGGCTATAAACGTGAAATCCACTAGTGGCCGTAGGGATTAGCCGTCCGCCTTTATTTTGCGTATCACCATGACTGGATGGCGTATGCATAGCACTTTGGATAAAATTTTGATTCCTGCCCCAATGTTCCATGATATCAATTTCTCCACAAGCCGGCCAACCGGTTGTACCAAATCCTTGACTATTCCAGTAAGCACCACTTTCGTTGATGTTTTTCCCTAACATCCAAAGTGCTGGCCAAGTACCGTGGCCTGTAGGCAATTTGGCTCGAATTTCTACCTTTCCATATTTAAAGGCAAATTTAGAATTCAATCTGGCGGAGGTATAATTTTTAGTAAATCCTTGATTTGTAAAATTTTCTTTTTTGGCAATGATTCGCAAAATTCCATTTTCAACAATAGAATTATCTGTACGATCGGTGTAGTGTTGAACTTCTCCATTAAACCAACTGCCTCCAGCAGGTAATAGCGTTTGATGAAACCACTTGGTTTCGTCAACGGGACCGTCTTCTGTAAATTCATCTGACCAGACCAATTGATCATAAACGGGGTCGTTGGGCTCATTAAATTCATAATAAAAATCATCTATATAAGCGATCACTTGATCATTATTGTTTTCTCCATTTATTTGAATTAATAAGCGATCAAAATCGGTACGATATCTTGGCGCACCTGAGCCTCCATCAAAATTAGCATAAGGGTCTTTAGCAAAATCAAAGATTAGGAGTTGCCATTGGTCGAGTATGATGGATTTGACAATTTCAGACTGTGTTGTCCAAGGTTCGGCCAAACTACCATTTTGCAATTTCATGGAAACTTGGTTGGATTGGTTGCCTGTCAATCCATTAGAAGGAACATATATTTTCAATCTAAATTCCGAGCTGTAGGTAAGATCAAATTTTCCATTTTTTTGAAAACGGATATTGGCATATTGACCGCCTGTATCATGATAGCGTAGGACGGTTGCGGAGTTATTGATACTTTCAGGAAAAGGATTATCAAAATCAGGATTTACACCACAATTATCCCCGACCCAAGCGGTGATATTTCCAGTTCCTTCAAAATCATCCTGCAAAATTTGGGCAGAATTAATGGAAGGAACCAGCAAAAGAAAAAAGAAAAAGCAATAAAAATTTTTAATCACAGAGATCATACTTGATTTTTTTATGGAAGTTGTTCAAACATAACCTAATTTTAGAATTTTACCAAATCATCGATTCTTAAAAACCTAGTTCACCCACGTTTCTTTTCCTTTATTCCCCGTTATGATCAATAAGATATGTTAATAAAGTATATAAACATAGCAGCATACGACATTTTTCGTATATTTAAAATCTTGCCTTTGCAATGCTAGCAAATAGCTTCTCTTTTAATCAAAACTACAAAGAAATGAAAATTAAACACCTCCTTCTTGGCTTTTTTACGTTCCTACTTTTTAGTTATCTGGCCTGTACACCCAAGACTGCTAAAGTAGCACAAGCAACGACCGACCAACCAACCACGACTGTAACGACCACGACGACCACTACTACTACCACGACTGACTCCGCCCCCTCAAGAACGAACAAACCTTTAACGACTCAAGCTAACGAAACCTTCTCCAAAAGTCTTCCAGTCGATTCTGATATCAGAATGGGAACGCTTGATAATGGTCTAAAATATTATATTAAGAAAAACACAAAACCCGAAAATCGTGCGGAGTTACGTCTCGCCGTTAACGCCGGGGCGATGCAAGAAGACGACGACCAACAGGGACTCGCACATTTTGTAGAGCATATGGCTTTTAATGGTAGTACCAATTTTAAAAAAAGTGAATTGGTAGATTATCTTGAAACCGTTGGAACTCGATTTGGGCCAGACTTGAATGCCTATACTAGTTTTGACGAAACCGTTTATATGTTACAAGTACGAACAGATAGTGCTGCCCTGCTCGATAAAGGCATGCTGGTACTTGAAGATTGGGCTGGCGGTGTAACTTTTGAACATGAGGAAATTGACAAAGAACGAGGTGTGGTAGAATCAGAATGGCGATCTCGCTTGAGCCCAAGCCAACGAATGCTCAATCAGTGGCTGCCTGTTCTTTATCATGATTCTAGGTATGCAAAAAGATTGCCCATCGGAAAGCCCGAAATTATTCGTAACGCAGATTATGCCACCGTTAAACGATTTTACAACGACTGGTATCGCCCCAACCTAATGGCGGTCGTAGTTGTAGGTGACATCGATGTGGACAAAATGGAAAAAGACGTAAAACAACGTTTTGGAAAATTAACAAACCCAACCAATAACCGCTCTGTAGATGCTTATCCAGTGCCCAATCACGACGAGACCTTGGTTTCGATTGTTTCGGATAAAGAAGCTCCTTTTACCAATGTACAATTGGTATACAAACATAAATACGAGCCGGTCACTGATCTGCTTGGCTATCGAAAAAATATAGTTCGTCGCCTGTATAATACCATGCTAAGCGCTCGCCTTAGCGAAATCTCTCAACAACCCAATCCACCATTCTCTTTCGCTTACACTGGCTACGACGGAGATGTAGGAAGTCTAGCCACCTACTCTTCTTACGCCATGGTCCCGGAAGGCGGAGCAGCGCGCGGACTAGAAGTAATCATGACCGAAAACCAAAGAGTTTTACAACACGGTTTTACTACTACCGAACTAGATCGTGCTAAAACAGAACTCCTAACGAAAATGGAAAAGGCGTTTAAGGAAAAAGATAAAACAGATAGTCGTCGCTTTGCGATGCGTTACGTTTATAATTTTTTGGATAAAAATCCTATTCCATCCATCAAAGACGAGGTGAAATTTTACAATCAATTTTTACCAACTATTAAACTGGAAGAAGTAAACGTATTGGCCAAAAAATGGATTACCGATAAAAATCGGGTGGTAGTTGTTACTGGTCCAGACAAAGAAGGTACTCCTTTACCGGATGAAACAGAGATTCGCAGTTTGCTTACCAAGGTGCAAAACCAAGATATCATGGCCTACGTCGATGAGTTCAACGACGAACCATTACTCACTGATAAGCTGATGGCAAAACCTATTACCTCTACCAAAGAAATTCCAGCAATAAATGCTACAGAAATCACCTTAGCTAATGGGGTAAAAGTAGTTTTAAAATCCACTGATTTCAAAAACGACGAAGTATTGTTACGAGCATTCAGCCACGGCGGTAATTCTTTATACAGTGATCAAGATTACAAACAAGCCAGTAACGCTGCTCGAGTTGTTAGCCAATCTGGTGTTGGCAATTTTGATAATATGGAACTGACTAAAAAAATGACTGGAAAGGTCGTCCGGCTAAATCCTTGGATTGGCGGATTACAACAAGGATTTCGGGGTAGTGCCTCTCCGGATGATTTAAAGACGATGCTGGAGATGATCTATTTGTATGCTACCAAGCCTAGAAAAGATCAGGAAGTGTTGAATTCTTACGCGACCAAACAAACGGCCATTTATAAGAATTTACTTTCCCAACCAGATTATTACTTTTTTGATCAAATCCTAAAAATTAAATTCAATAATCATCCAAGGGTTGGATTTCCTACAGCAGAAGATATGGCGCAGCTAGACATGGATCGTATCTACCAAATCTATCAGGAACGTTTTGCGGATGCCAGTGGAATGACCTTTTTCTTAGTTGGTAATTTTGATCAAGAAAAAACCATTCCTATGTTGGCCAAATACCTGGGTAACTTACCTGCCACCAATAAAGGGGAGACTTGGAAAAACACCAATGTTAACTACCAAAAAGGGGTGGTCAAAAAGACGTTGACCTATGGGGAAGCCCCGAAGGCGCTGGTCGACATTACCTTTCATGGAGACTTTGACTGGACACCCGAAAATAGATATCATTTCAAATCGATGATTGATATTCTTCGAATTAAAATGCGAGAATCCATGCGGGAAGATAAAGGTGGCGTTTATGGCGTACGCGTCAGTGGTAACACGTCTCAATATCCTGAATCAAAATATAACATTACGATCTCTTTCAATGCCGATCCACCACGGGTAGATGAATTGATCGAAACAGCCATGACGGATATTAAAAACGCTCAGTTAAATGGTGCGGAAGATAAAGATCTAAATAAGATTAAGGAAACACAACGCCAAGGAAGAATCAAGGATTTGAAAGAAAATAGATTCTGGATAAGCTCCCTGGAAAATGCTTACAAGGAAAATTTAGATCCAAAAAATATTTCTCTGGCTAGTTTGGAAGAAGGCATCAATAGCCTAAAAAGTGACCATATAAAAACAGCTGCAAATATGTATTTCGATTGGAATAATTATATTCAAATCGTATTACTACCAGAAGCTAAAGTGATAGATACAGAAACTTCAGGAAAGAAATAACTGACAAGCTTTATTTAAACAATCCATGAGGGCTGCTCTGCTAAAACGGAGCGGTCCTCTTTATTTATGCGGCGGTGGAAAAAAAAGTTCTAATCCGTTGATATACTTCCGCGCCTTGCAAACTATGTCCTAAGCCATTCGTCAGTACCAATTCAGAGACAGGGATTATTTTATGATAGGCTTCGCTGTCTTTAAACATAGCTACTGTGTCTTCACTATCGTGAACAATCAAGGTTGGCAATTTTATATTATTACAAAATTTCTTAACAGAAAAATACCGGATGGCTCGTCCTGTGTGACGCAGAATATACTCTCGAAGCGACTGTACGTTGCGAGTACCTAGCCCAATGATTCGAGCATAATATTGCAGCATTTGTTCTAGTTCAGAAGGGACGCCCAAGAGCGCAATCCGCTCGGGTTTTGGACCATTATAATGAGACAAATAGTAGGCTAACGAACCACCGCCCACAGAATGTCCAACCGTAAAATAAGGCTGAAACGCTCGATGAGCTACATCGATAAAATCTCCATAAAGCATCATGTTAAAATGAGTTCCTTCTGATCCTCCGTGTGCGGGTGCATCGATGGCAACAACGTGGTGACCATCTTGTACCAGCAGTCGAATTAATTTTGCCCAACGAGCGGAGTTGGATTCCCATCCGTGCAACAAAAGAATGGTTTTCACTCCTTTTGTGTTCCACTCATAGGCTTTTACCTGTCCACTAGCAGAAATGAGCATTTGTTCCCGCTCAGCAGTACTTAAAAATACTTGATCCATTGGTGTCAAACGACCTATTTTGGGTTGACTAAAAAGGTCAAACGCTTTTTGAGTAGCCTTTTCTCGAGCAATCAGCCCAAGTAAATTGTAATACGTACCAACGATGCGAGGAAGATAGTTCTTCATCATATAAAACTTTAGGAAAAATGGAGGGGCAAACAAAAGTAAACAAAAAATCTATATACCTTTTTATAACCCGTCTAGGACCTTGAAGGTTCAAAGTTAAATACACTGTGTATTAGATACAGGGTAATCTAAGTAAATTTTAATAAAAGGAAAAGATGATACCTTGGAATAGTGTATCGATTGGGATTGGAAATCTAAGATCTGAGATTCATACCCGTATTGCTAGAATAGCAAGATGGACGAGTTGAGCATCAACTGATCGTCAAGAAATAAGTTGGTCGAAATCAAACTCAGCAAATTTGTATACAGTATGATACTTTATTGCACAGTGTATTTGATTTCGACCAAGGAAATATATGAATGATGGGTATTCTAACTACCCTACTCTTTTTCAATTTTTGAAATTCCAACATCTGGAGCGATATAACCAGCTCTTCTTTTCATCAAATAAGACTCATAACCATCTGTAGTTTTGTTGTGCATGATTTCCCAACCATTGCGATACATATAGTTAAGTACATCAACAATTCCGTTAAATTCCAATGGCGCACCATTGCGATTAGAAATAGTCCAGCTAGTTTTATTTTCATCATCAGACATCTGACCATAATCTACTAAAGCATAAGACTTTCCGATAGATTTTATGGGTTTATCCCAAATCTCAATATATTGCAGGTGACGCGTGTTAATATCAGACTTGCCAACGTAGACTTGTCCGAAAGAAATAGTCGATACCAGCAAAAGAAGAGGAAGAATGAGTTTTTTCATTATCGTAGTATTTTAAGGATTGATGTCTATAAAAGGACAAATATAATTCCAATTTGTTGATAATCTGTTGATTTCAAATCATTTAGAATTTATTCTAATAAGAACGAGTTAAGACAAAAAAAAGTGTCATCGCCGAAACTCGGGATGACACAACAACATAACCATGAAAATACATAACCAATTCTTAAAGTCTACAGGTGTTTGTGTGTGGTACTGCCGACTTGTTAATTTCGTGTTCTAATGCGTTTTTGTTATTTATAATTAATAAAATATTAAATTTTAATAATTATATTATTGGTTTATATTCAGGTTTTTATATACTTTCAAATATGATACCAAAAACAAATATTTCAAAAAATAAATATTAAATAAAACAAATATTAATTTTTCATATTACTTTCAACTACCGTACCAATATGTCAATAAATATAAAATTATTATATATTTTTTTAATTACAACCGTTATTAGTTGTAAAACGAAGACTCCATTCACTTATCAGCTGCAAAAATCTGCGATTGCAGACCAAGCGATGGTGGTAACTGCTCATCCCTTGGCTTCTGAAATTGGTCTAAAAATTTTAAAAAAAGGTGGAAATGCTGTTGATGCGGCTATTGCCGTACAATATGCGCTAGCCGTTGTGCTTCCAGTAGCCGGCAATATCGGTGGCGGCGGCTTTATGGTGGTAAGAATGTCTGATGGAATAACCAATACGTTAGATTTTCGAGAAAAAGCTCCTAGTGCTGCTAGTAGAGACATGTATCTAGATGCAAATAAGGACGTAATTCCTCGACTCAGTATAGATGGACATTTGGCTCCAGGAGTTCCAGGAAGCGTAGCAGGTATGCAAGCCGCCTTTGAGCGTTATAGTAAATTAAAGGATTTCCAAGTATTAATTGATCCGGCCATTGCGCTCGCACGTGATGGATTCGCAGTAACAGAAAAACAAGCAAATGGACTCAACCGAAACCGAGAAGCTTTCATTAAATTTAATACGACCACGCCCGCCTTTGTAAAAGACACCGAGTGGAAAGCTGGAGATTTACTAGTTCAACCGGCCTTAGCCAATACGCTGACTCGCATTCGAGACCATGGAGCAGCTGGTTTTTATGAAGGAGCAACGGCAGACATGATCGTCGCAGAAATGAAGGCTGGGAATGGCATCATTTCTCTAGAAGATTTAAAAAATTACGAGGCTGTTTGGCGAGAACCATTGGTTAGTGATTATAAAGACTATAAAGTAATCTCCATGCCACCGCCTTCTAGTGGAGGATTGGCGTTGTCTCAGTTATTAAAAATGGTAGAACCCTACCCGCTCCGTAAATATGGATTCCAATCTGCTGAATCAATTCACTTAATGGCCGAAGCGGAGCGCCGTGTTTATGCCGATAGAGCAACCTATCTAGGAGATGGCGACTTTGTTCCTGTTCCTATTCGTTCTTTATTAGATAAAGCATACTTAAAAACTAGGATGGCCGATTTTGATCCTAACCGAGCCAACGATAGTGAATTAATTGGCGCTGGCTTGGTCACTCCGGTGGAAAGTGAAGAAACCACGCATTTTTGTGTAGTCGATGCGGCGGGCAATGCTGTTTCTTTGACCACTACCCTCAATGGACCTTATGGCTCAAGAACAGTAGTTAGTGGAGCTGGTTTTATTTTAAATAATGAAATGGATGATTTTTCGGCCAAGCCGGGCACTCCTAATATGTATGGTTTAATTGGTAACGAAGCCAATGCCATTGAACCAGGAAAACGAATGCTTAGTTCGATGACTCCCACGATCGTCACAAAAGATAATGAGGTCTTTATGTTGGTTGGAACGCCCGGTGGCTCCACAATTATTACTTCGGTATTCCAAACCATTCTTAACGTCATTGAATTTGACAAATCACTTCCAGAGGCTGTCAGCTTGGGTCGTTTTCATCATCAATGGAAACCAGATCTTATTTACCTGGATGAACTAGTACAACTGTCTCCTAGTGTTAAAAAAAATCTAATCGAAAAAGGACACAACCTAAAACAAAGGAGTAATTTTGGCCGCGTGGAAGCCATTATGAAAAGAGCAGATGGTCGCTGGGAAGGAGCGGCGGATGTGAGAGGGGATGATGATGCGAGGGGGCTTTAGTGGATTGTTTGATTTTTTTATGTGTGGATTGTTGGTTAACATCTTTATTTTCAATCTAAAAAAATAAAAAAAAACAGATGGTTTTAGCCTCGGTGACGATTCAACCAGACGACTCTGATTTGGGAGTTATGTTGATTTTCAAATCAACAAATCAACAGTTCAACGACCTGCCTGCCGGCAAAGGCAGGTTCAACAAAAAAACACCATAGCATTTAAAAATAAAAAATAACTAAATAATGAAAAAACCATTAGTATCTCCATTGGATCGCAATGCGAATAAGGAAACTGCGGAGATGGCAGATTTTTATCAAGAGACGTTGGGCTTTACGCCTAATAGTTTATTTACCATGATGCACCGTCCGCGGATTGCTTATGCTTTTATGGAAATGAATAAGGCGGTGATGGAAAACAAAGGACGTGTGACAAGTGGTCTAAAAAGATTACTAGCGTACTTATCTAGTATGACGGCAGGATGTCGATATTGTGAAGCGCATGCGATTCGAGCAGCAGAACGATACGGTTCTGAACAAGATAAAATCAATCATATCTGGGAGTATAAAACCTATCCTGCTTTTACAGATGCGGAACGAGTAGTTTTTGATTTTGCGATTGCGGCTTCTACTATTCCGAATGCCGTGACGGATGAGATCGCAGATAACCTTCGCAAGCATTGGGACGAGGGAGAGATCGTGGAGATTCTAGGTGTCGTCGCATTATTTGGTTACCTTAATCGCTGGAACGATAGTATGGGAACACAATTGGAAGAGCCAGCAGCAGCGGATGGTGTGAAGTTTTTAGGTGTGAAAGGCTGGAGTCGAGGTAAACATAAGTATTAGAGTTGTTGAATATTGAATGTTGAATATTCAACATTCAATATTCATTTTTCTAATCTAAAGCATTGATTCTATAATTCCCTTCTACTTTATAAAGCTCTTTCAAAGGAGGTACATACAAAGTAGGTCTGTCAAACAGCGTAACTTCATTTGAAGCTAAAATATCTTTCAGTTTAATTTTTATTTTTTTAGGGGTCATAAATATGTGAATACTTGACGTCACAAAAATAACTTCATGTGCTGCTCCATAATGCAATATCAATTTCTCAATTAGCGGTTGTAGAATATTGGTGGGAATATTTCCTTTATTTAAAACAGTATTATTTATAGTAGCAATTTGAAATAAAAGTAAAGGAATATTAGTGACAGGAATGACATTGTTACTAAGAAATAAACTAGCATCATACATAGAAGCACCATAACCGACATCTATTTTCAGATCTGATAAAACGGTATCAAACGTACTAACGCCAGAAATTACCTCAAGAGAAATCCCAAAGTCTTCTTCTGCTGCTATCAAATATTCACAAGCAGAAACTAAAAATAGTGGGTTACCCATCACTGCAAAAGCAATCTTTATATTTTCATTATCAATCGCTTCTTTAATGATGGTTTTAGCAATTTTCCTAAACACTTGCGCTCGTTCTTTTTCTCCTTCAAAAAAGCTGGCACAATCAATTAGGTGATCATTATATTTCTTTTTGATATCCTGCTTAAATTCAGCACTACTATGAATCGTATAAACCTTGTCTGCTCGCTTAATTGCTTGAATTGCTTCTAAAGTAATCTGGATACTTGCCTTTACGCCTAAACCAACTAGATATATTTTACTCACTCCTCTTCGTTTTCGTATGCTGAAAATTCTTTTAATGCTTCTTCCGGGTTATTCAATAATCTTTCTCGAAAGTCAATGTCTTCTTTAGCCTTTTCTCTAATCATTTCGATCATTTTTAATTCAGCCTCAGAATAATTAGTATTTTCTTTTTTAGCGTCACTCATATTTATTTATTGAAAAAAGGCTTGTTTATATTTAAGAAATATATAACAAGCCCTTTAAATTAAAAGTATCTTCAATTATTTTTTTCTTACGGACCAACAGGTGCTACTGGAAGTCCATTATTTGGAAGAAAGTCTTCTCCTATTCCATTATCTTGAAAAGAGCCACGGAGACCTCCCATCACAGCAGATTGCTGTTCCCGGGTCAATGAATTAAAATCTTTAAAAGCATTTTTCACTTTTTTTGTCAACAAGGGTTGCACCTCTTGACCATTTGTCTTCTGATTCATATGAAATAATTTAAAGGGTTAAATAATAGTCCTCTAAATATAAGAAAAATTTCACACTCTTACTGAGAATAATTACCTAATAAATTATTCTTTTGTTAAGTAAGTTAATTTATGGTAAGCTGAATCTAGCACCTTCTATTTATTCCACCACACTGTCTCTTTCTCCATCCTTAAATCTTGTTCGCAACCGATCTCCTTTTTTAACTTCTTTTCCCGACCGAATTAATTTCCCATTTTTCATGGTCAACGAGTAGCCACGCGCCAAAACTGCGGCTGGATCTAACAAGCCAACCACCTGTTCGATCTGATTCAATTCCCGGCTAGCATGCCCTACTTGTTGAGTAATCAACCGAGGTAACTCTTCCGCTAGATAGTCGAGCATTCGTGTATTTTGTAATAACAAATTTTGTGGCTGAATGCTTAGTATCTGTTCGTATTCTCTAAGCTGTTGTTCCTGAGTAGTTAGACGATCACCGATGGTTTGTTGAATCCAATGACCAATATCAATCAATTCGCTTTCAAAATGTAGGTTATGTTCAATAATAAAAGCGGCCACAGCCGTTGGTGTTTTTAAACTTTTATTGGCAACCAAATCCGTAACCGTTTCATCCACCTCATGTCCAATGCCTGCTAAGACAGGGAGTGGGCATTCCGCAATTTTTTCACAAAGTGCTAATTGATCAAAAGCCATTAAATCTAGTCGGGCCCCTCCACCCCGCACCAACACCACACAGTCATAGCGATCTGGACGTAAAGCTATTTTTTCTAGTTGATTAGTGATTTCAGCTACCGCGTTTTGTCCTTGCACCGCAGCGGGCAGCAGGGTGTTATGAAATTTATAGCCATAAGCATTTTGGGTTAATTGTTCCACATAATCTTTATATCCCGCAGCCGAGGCAGAACTAATGACTGCAATGCGTTGGATAACATTAGGTAAAGGTAGTGCTCGATTCGGTGTAAGGAGGCCTAGATGCTGCAAAGTAGCGATTGTTTCGCGACGCTGTTGTTCTAGTTTACCGATGGTATAAACGGGATCAATATCTTCAATGGTCAATTTGAGGCCATAGCGTTCGTGAAAATCGACTGTAACTTTAAGCAAAACGGTAATTCCATTCTGTAAAAGATCGTCCATCGTCTTCCCGATTTTTCTTCGCAAACTCCGATAACTGCGTTGCCACATGACCGCTTCTGACTGCGCAATAATGGCACCGTCCGTCTCATTTTTTTCAATCAAATTAAAATAATAATGACCATTGGACTCGTTTACCTGAGCAATTTCACAAGAGATCCAAAGCCCTAACGGAAAGTTAAGAGCGACAATTCTACGTATGTATTCGTTGAGTTCAAAAAGGGAATAATGATCCATGTGGTAAAGATAAGGAGAATTTTATCTGCGTGTCTTGCAAGGAAAACAAATTACTCTTTCGACTAAAATAATTTAAGAAAAAGAGAATTGTATATCAGGATCTTTACCCAATTTATAAGCGATAGAAATATTAGGAATTTCTTTCTGTTGATCATTAAGATCCGCTAGTTTATAAGGAAGGGTCAGTCCACTTTCAGAAGGAAGAATTTCTATATTTTGGTAAACACATAGTCGGGTAAAAACATAAAGTTCTGGAAAATTTTTACGCAAACTTTCAGGGATTTTAAAATGGTGATTTGAGAATACATGCGTGTCACTCAGTTCCTGATATTGGTCATAAAAAGTCCGAACAGAAGGAATGTCTAGTTTAAAAAAACTACCGAGCACTTCATGATAAGGTTCCTCGGAGCCATGCAGTATTCGATCTCGATTTCGCGCAGCATTCATTCCTGCCAATTGCAGTTCGATTAGTTCCGGAATCAAAATTACTTCGTAATCAATTTGTTGTAGAAGATTATAAATAATGGGAACCTGTTGTTCATTTTTCAAAGCATTTTGCATCGTTTCAGAAAGGACGATATCTACCCGTTCATCGACTGGAATTTGGTAGGTGGTGGCATCACATTGTACGATTCTTCGGACATAGGAAGCTATTCCCAATTGTTGAACTACCTCTTGAACTTTTTGGTAGCTGACGGTATTTAATTCTAAAAAGGTAAATTGGAGCTGATCACTAGAAAAAAGTGTCGTCAACGGAGTAACTAAAGTGGCAAAAGGACCGGTTCCTGCATATAGGATGTGAACCGTTTTTTCCGGGTGTTTATCAAGCAATGTTTGCACTGCCTGATAAACACCGGAAATAAATTTTTTCGTACGCATAACATCATCCACACATCTTGCAGCCCAACTCGTACCAAGGGCTTTACCACTAGACAAATAAATATCTTTTCGATTTTTATCATTATGTAGATCAACCTCTGAAAGTTTTAAATAAAGCTCCCTTAGTTGAATGATAGCCGTGGACAATTGCGCATAATCGGTAGTAGATTCAATTAGCACCTTAGCAATTTTCTGTAAGGTTTCTTTATGCATTATACTATCAATTATTAATAAACGCGGTAACTGGCTGTCCTGCTTTTTGGTAGATTAATACTTGAGCTCCGTTTTTGTTTATAAAGGTGGTACGATAACCATTTTTATCCTTTTTCTTTAGTAGGATAGACTGTGGCTCCATCATATTTTTGACAAATTTTTTCTTGTTTTTCACCTCCTCAGGTAAATGAGCAATTAAATTATCTGCCATTTCACGAATGTGTTTTACTTCGGGACCAGATAGGGAAGCTGGGTAATTCCAATTGGAAGAATCATTTAATACGCTGGAGACATTTGCTCCTACAAGTAAGGTCGAAGCACCTACCAAGCCGGTAGATAAGACAAATTTTCTTCTTTTCATTTTTTCAGATTTTGTTTAGTTTTAGAAAAACAGCCTGCAAATAAATATCCTGCCATCACAGGATAGAGACAATCTTGCAGATTGCGAATAATAGGAATGATTTCAATGTGAGGTATTCTTCTGTGTATGTAAGAAGATAGAAAAGCAGATTTTTTTGAAAGATTCCAATCTACCGCGGTCTGTAATTCAGACCTACAAATTACTCCGAAATTAAAGATGTTTTTGGAAAAACAAAGTGAGGGTTGTACCAAGATGGCACTACGTTGTTGTTTGGGTACAAATACTATTATTTTAAATAGATTTTTCAATTATGCCTTCAGTTGGTTGAATAACAAAGATATGGAATTATTTGAAAAAAATACATAGTACCGATTTTTTTTAAAAAAAATAAAAAAACTACTTCCCAATAATCATCATAAATTGACCACAAAAAACCTCCCCACAATTTCTTGTAGAGAGGTTTTAAACTATTTAAACTATAATTCTTATCTCAATCTATTAATCTACCTTCGGTTCTTTGGCTCCACGAAAAACCAGACCTTCACCAAAAGAATCAATGACAACTTTTGACTTGGCCTCAATTTCATTCAACAAGAGCTTTTTTGACAATACATTTAACACCTTACGTTGGATCACTCGTTTGATTGGACGTGCTCCAAATTGTGGATCAAATCCTGTTTCAGCTAGATAATCCATCGCCTGTTGGGTGAAATCTAATTCAATCTCATGCTTCGTCAATAAAGTTTGCTTCACACCTGCTAAGTGTAGTTCTACAATCCGCTGAATATGCTTATTGTTTAATGGTTCAAACATCACCACTTCATCAATCCGATTCAAAAACTCGGGACGAACCGTTTGCTTTAGTCGATTGAAAACAAGGGTTTGGGTCTTCGACATCACCTTTTCAAAATCACCTTCCGACAATTGTTCAAATTGATCCTGAATAATATCAGAGCCAATATTAGACGTCATTATGATAATCGTATTTTTAAAGTTTACCGTTCGACCTTTACTATCTGTTAGATGCCCATCATCCAGCACCTGCAGTAACGTATTAAAAACATCCGGGTGTGCTTTTTCGATCTCGTCCAGTAAGACCACTGAATAAGGTTTACGTCGAACAGATTCCGTCAACTGTCCACCTTCGTCGTACCCTACGTAACCAGGAGGCGCACCAATCAATCGGGACACGGCATGCTTTTCTTGGTATTCACTCATATCAATTCGCGTCATCAAACTTTCATCATTGAATAAATATTCCGCAATTGTTTTGGCTAATTCCGTTTTTCCAACACCTGTTGTTCCCAGAAAAAGAAAAGAACCGATTGGACGTTTATCATCTGATAATCCAGTGCGACTCCGGCGGATGGCATCCGAAACTAAGTTAATCGCTTCGTCTTGTCCCACTACCCTTTTGTGCAATTCTTCTTCTAAGTGAACGAGTTTTTCTCTCTCTGATTTTAACATACGCGTCACCGGCACCCCCGTCCATTTACTGACAATTTGAGCAATATCTTCTGCGTCTACCTCTTCTTTTAACATCAAATCTTCACTTTCTTGCATCTCCTGCAATTTGATCTGATGATCTTGCATTTGCTGTTCCAACTCTGGGATACGACCATACCGAATTTCAGCGGCCTCACTAAAGCGGCCTTCCCGTTCTGCCCGCAGACCTTCTTGTCGCAATTGCTCGATTTCTTCTTTCGCCTTTTGAAATCCAAGCACTACTTCACGCTCACTTTCCCAACGCGCCTTTAGGGCATTGCGTTCTTCTTCGAGATTAGCAAGGGTTTCATTCAACAATTCAATTTTACCAGTATCGTTTTCTCGTTTCATGGCCTCTCGCTCAATTTCCAATTGACGTATTTTACGTTCTATTTCGTCCAAGGCTTCTGGCATAGAATTCATTTCCAAACGTAAACGCGCCGCCGCTTCATCGATCAAATCTATCGCTTTATCTGGCAGAAAACGATCTGCAATATAACGGGTTGATAATTGTACTGCCGCTACAATCGCTTCGTCTCGAATATTAATTTTGTGATGGGATTCATATCGTTCTTTCAATCCACGAAGAATACTGATGGCATCTTCTTCATTGGGCTCCGCTACTAAGACATTTTGAAAACGACGTTCCAAAGCCTTATCTGTTTCAAAGTATTTTTGGTATTCGTTTAAGGTCGTGGCACCGATTGCTCGCAGTTCACCACGTGCTAAAGCTGGTTTTAAAATATTCGCGGCATCCATCGCCCCCTGACCTTTACCTGCCCCCACCAGCGTATGAATTTCATCAATAAATAAAAACATACTACCTTCTGCGGCAACAACTTCTTTCACTACCGCTTTTAGTCGTTCTTCAAACTCTCCTTGGTATTTTGCTCCAGCAATCAAGGCCCCCATATCCAATGCGTAAATCTCCTTATCTTGTAAATCTTCGGGCACATCTCCGTTGACAATTCGATTAGCGAGTCCTTCGATGATGGCGGTCTTACCAACCCCAGGCTCACCAATCAAAATTGGATTATTCTTGGTTCGTCGCGCAAGAATATGTAAGACTCGACGAATTTCTTCATCTCGTCCAATCACCGGATCAAGTTTGCCAGCTTTCGCTTTTTCGTTTAAATTAACTGCATATTTTTTTAGCGCGTTGTAAGAATTCTCTGCACTATGTGTTACTACTTTTCGTCCTTTTCTCAATTCAGTGATGGCTGTTTTCAGTCCATCTTTCGTTACACCACTATCCTTTAACAGCTGAGCAACTGGACTCGCAATTTCAATCATGGCCATTAATAGATGCTCAATAGAAACATATTCGTCTCCCATCTCTTTCAAATGACCGGTAGCACGCGTTAGTAAATCACCAACAGAACGCGCAGCATAAGGTTGTCCTCCACTTACTTTCGGATATCCATTTACAATCGCATCGACGGCCTGTTCGACCGCCGTCATGTTTACGCTCATTTTTTTCAGAACGAAAGGGGTAACGTGTTCGTCTATTTCTAAGATCCCTTTAAGAACATGCCCAGCCTCAATGGCTTGTTGCCCTTTTTGGGTTGCCAAGAGTTGTGCTCGTTGTAGCACTTCCTGTGACTTGATGGTTAAATTATTAAAATTCATCTCTTTATGATTTGTGTTATACTGTTTATAAGAATATAGATGGCAATTGGTTCAAAGTTTAACTTTTCAGATCACCACACGCTTTTAATTTATCAAAGCTTGTTCCACTCGATTTTTTATGACAGATTTGGGTTTTACATTGAAAGGCGCATGTCATTTTGACAAAAAATATAAAAACGGCTGACATAAAGTCTGCCAGTGGGAATTACGAACACTAAACAATATTATGAAACCGGAAAAGACAGATATGGAGTAGTAAGTGGAGCTCCAATTGATTAGTTAGAAAGTTTTAAAAAATTTAAACAAGGAAATAAAGATAGAAATGCCTTTCCAAATTGGCAACCTATAAAAGCAAAATAGAGATATGCAGTTAAAAAATAAACAAAAATTGTTTTTTATTTTTATTCTTAAAACATTATTTATATCTTGTGATCCGATAGCATTTAGTTCTAACTAAGTTACTATCCTTTGTGAATTCACAAATACGCGTATTAATTTCAACATAATAATCTGCAACAGCAGATAAATTTTACATAACTAACGTGGGAGTGGTCCTGAGTTAGGGTGATATTGCTTTACGAGTTCATTGCAATTATCAGGGGTTTGGTGGCTTCATGAGGGTTTTGCGGTTTGCGCGGTACCTTAAAGTGGAGATCGGTCAAATCTAGAGGGTGGGCCCACCCGAAGGGTGTAGTCTTTTATTGAGACTTCAATGTTATAAATCAATTTTACCTCTTAATCATTCCTTCAAACTCTTTCAAGCAACCATCTAAACAGAGTCATTGGGGTATGAAGACAAAACTACCCAACTTAAAAGATGATGCCGCTTAAGATAATGCTACTTAGTCGCTCAAGCACACTGCAAGCATCGGGGAATTAATAACTAGTCTCAATTTTCTATTCAGCCATCTCTAATAACTTTTCTACCGTTCGCCAGTTGCGAGTGGTTGCTGAAACTGCTAGTTTTCTCTCAAAGAAATTATTGGTTAACTTAGATTTGTGGTATTTCCCTTCACAACGGAGATATACGAATTGGCCTTTAATTTCAAAGCGATCTGCTCCTGCATCAAAATCAACAATCGCTTTTACCTGTGCTGATTTAGGAACCGTTTGAAGAATCGTAAGATGTAAGGAAATCTTATCTGATTCAGGCATGGGGAAAGGATTTTTAGCATAAGCTTTTTTTAGACTTTCGGCAGGTAGAACGACCGTTGGAACAATAAAGCCGTAATTTTTTTCAATTAGCTGTTGGATATGAACCCCTATTTTTTCCGTATCCTTCTCTTTATCAGTTTCTAAAAGAATATTTCCGCTTTGGATGTAGGTGCGTATTTCGGAAAAACCATTTTTTCCTAATAAGGCTCGAAGGTCTCCCATCAGAATTTTACGTTTTCCGCCGACATTGATGCCTCGGAGTAGTACGATGAGGGTTTTATTCTTCATAAAAATTATTTTGATTATTGCTTCTCTAACAAGTGACTAAGGTCGTGATTTTTTTTCAAATTCAAGTAACCACCTTTTTCTTTCTATTCCTCCTCCATACCCTGTTAAATCTCCATTTTTACCGATGATCCGATGACATGGAATCACGATAGAAATTCGATTAGCACCATTCGCCCTCGCTACCGCTCTAACGGCTTTCGGATTATTGATCATTTTTGCTTGATCTTGGTAAGTCGATGTTGTTCCAAAAGCAATTTTATGTAACGCATTCCAAACTTGATTCTGAAAATCAGTTCCAGGTGTGTGAAGCGGTACTTCAAAAGTCCTTCTCGTGCCAGCAAAATATTCCTTCAGCTCTTTTTTTAATTGTTTGGTGTGTTTGTTTTCACCAATTAAAATTTCTGATTGAAGTCTTTTTTGCAAATCTCTAAATTCCGTTTCCAACATTTTTCGATCCGTAAATTCTAATAAACAGATGCCTTTATCCGTCGCACAAACGAACATCGGCCCGAGAGGAGTGGTCAATCGATTGATTAAAATCAGGGTTTTGGTTTTACTATTGGCAGGTGATTTACCAATTAATTTTTTATACGTGTAACCAAAACCACTCAAGGATTCATATCCTAAATCAAAAGCAGTCGCAGTGGTCGATTTCCCGTCTTTTAATTCTTTATAAGCATTATTGATTCGATACATTCGCTGAAAAGCATGAAAAGTAATCCCATACGTTTTCTTAAACCAACGCCTGACTAAATCAGGACTGATCTCATTTTCTCGCAGCACCGTATCAGATATTTTCTCTTTAGGATGGTCTTTGATAATTTCAATGGCTCGAATAACCTGTTCAGGAGCTTCATTAGCATTTTCGGTTGGACAACAGATTTTACATGGGCGGAAACCATTTTTTAAGGCTTCTGAATAGGTCCGGTAAAACGTTACATTTTCTTTTTTAGGTTTACGTGCCCGGCAAGTGGCGATGCAAAAAACAGAAGTGGTTTTTACGGCTGCATAAAATACACCTACGTATTGGGAATCCTTATTCAATAAAGCTTGATAGTATTCTTTTGCTTTTGAGGAAGAGATCGTTTCCATTAGTTGGTGAGCATTTGATTGAAGAGATTTTGAGAAATTCATTTTTTTCTACAAAAATAGACAGATGAATTTCGGAGAGCAACCGATTTTTTGACAAGTAATTTTTTAAGGTCAGCTAAGTATGACCAATTTATTTTTTGACTTCCATTTTCACATATCAGTTTTGATCGGCGACATTCCTCGTGCTGAAAAAGAGAGCATAATCATGATTATTGCTGGTTAGTAGCCAATCTTACTTTTTATTGTTTTGTTTTAGTAAATTATAATCTTTTAAAACAATTTTAATACTTGAAATTAGTAATTCTGGGTCATCAATGTGTACAAAATGTCCAGCATCTCCACTATAAAAAATCATTCCTTTATCAACCGATTGTATAACATTTGTCCAACGGTGTACCCTATGCTTCATTTTTGACCTAAAAAGAGCCTCTTCATCATACGCTTTTGAACGATTTTTTTTTGGTTTTTCAAATCTACCGCCAGTTAAAATGTGAACAGGAATATTAGGTAATTTTTTTTTGACGATCTCTTTAAATTCATTTTCTCTAATGTCTTCTAATACCTGACTTTCTCTTTGCATAGATAAGGGCATCTGTTCTTTTCCTGATTTACGCTTATCAATAAATGACGCCATCAAGCTATCTATTTTTGGATCTTCCCAATGTAGGACATCATAATACAATCTTTTATTTTGGTGGGTTTCCGTAAAATCTGCTGGATCAATCATAACAAGTCCTGCTAATAATTCAGGATAATAATTAGCAAATCCTCTTACATACAATCCACCTAAGGAATGGCCTACTAAAATGTATGGTGGATCTAATTTCAGATGAGTTAATATTCGTACGAGTCTGTCTGATACATTTTTAATAGTAGGCATCTCATCAACTTGCTCAGATTTCCCTATTCCAGGTCTGTCGTAAGTAACTAATGGTGCCAATTCTGAAATCCCTTCTAAAACTACATCCCAATTATCCATAGGCGTTCCATAACCACTTTCAAATACAATGATTGGTTGCCCTTCGTTTCGATTATCAGTTCCAATCGTATTTATCCAGATCCTTGAACTATCTACTTCAACAAATCTTTTCTGTGAATAAGCATATGTATTTAATAGTAGACTAAGTCCTAAAAAAATATATTTTCTCATTTTTACTGATTTTTTTACATACTCCCCTACTTAATATCCACCATCTTATGCGTCTGCAAACTCAATCGCCACTGCGGATTTTCCAAACAATATTTAATCGCTTTACGGGTGTATAATTCTACCTCCGGACAATCCATCGGCTGTAAAAAAAAATGTTCAAAATCCATATCTTTATAAAGCTCTGGTTCGGCCCCAGTTTGTGGATAGACCAATTTTAATTCACTTCCAGAAGTTTGCAATAGTTCTGCTCCAGCTTTAGGAGACACGCAAATCCAGTCAATAATTTCAGGAGCCGCAAGGGTTCCATTCGTTTCGATCGCTACTTCTAATCCCACTTCTTGAAAAGCACGAACCATCGGCTCGTCGAGTTGCAACAAAGGTTCTCCGCCCGTGCAGACCACGTAGGGTACGCCTGTCTTTTTTCCTTTTGGCCAAAGTGACAATACTTTTTTGGCAAGTTGCTTGGCCGTATATTTTCCACCATTGTCGCCGTCCATTCCCCAAAAGTCAGTATCACAAAATTTACAAATTGCTTTATGACGATCTTCTTCTCGGCCGCTCCACAAATTACAACCCGTAAACCGACAGAACACCGCCGGACGTCCCGTATGTGCTCCTTCCCCTTGGAGGGTATAATAAATTTCTTTGACTTTATAATATTGAATTGCCACGAATATATTTTCACTAGTTGGCTGCTTTTTTGGCAACCAAAACATAATAATTAAAAATTGTTTCTCTCTTGTATAAAACCGAGCTTAACACTTCACAGTTCCGCTCCGTTAGCATTTTACGATACTCTGGTAAATCATACTGATGAGGATGTAGAATATCTCCGGGAATCATCCGAAACAAGGTTTTGAGCATCCCATGATTATGTGCATCAATCGATAAAACGATGGTTCCACCAGGTCGAGTAATTTTTACCAACTTGTCCATACAAGCTGCAAGGTCTGCAACATGATTGATCGCATTGATACAGAATATATAATCGAACGCTTCGGTGGCTTGATAATCTTCAAAAGCCTGATTATGAAATTTCACATAGGGATAATCCGTCTCTCTAAAATGCTCCAATTTTTCCCGATAATCCGTTAGCAGCGGATCTAGCGCATCAATCTCTAATTGCTCTAACACCATATAAATACCCGCTGGCCCGCAACCAATATCAATCGCTCGACTACCAGCTTTCGGCGTAACTTTTATATCCAACAAAAAATTTTGCCAGTAGTCTCGCTTCCATCCCAAGTAATTTTTTTTCGGCTTATTCCGCAGATAATGTTGCCACCAACGAATCTCAAAAGCCTGCGCTATTTTCCAGCGTAATGACATGTTTGTTAAGTATAGTTGAGCCATGATATTTTACCGACAATCACGATCCTTCTTAGCTAGTTTGCTAAATGGTCTTTAGCTAAAAAATATCATGGGCTCTTTGTAATTTGAAATAAAACGTGAAGTTACGCAAGTTTTACCAAGATAGCCCTAGAATACCATCTTGGCCTTAATTTTCATCGCTTACTGGCTGGATTAAATAATAGGCAAAAAAAATTACTTGCATTTTAAACTATCAATCGTTAGTTTTGTTAGAAATCTGATCTATTTATCGTAAATTAGAGCGTGTAATATTCACTACCATAAAATTCGCAATGAGTAAGAAATCATACAAGTTATCAGTGGCTGCGGTCGAAAAAACGACGGAAGATTGTACGATTCTGACCCTAGATGTCCCAATGGATATTCGCCCAGCGTTTGCCTACCAACAAGGGCAGTATCTTACGCTGATTGCGGATATCAATGGAGAATCTGTTCGGCGATCTTATTCGCTTTGTTCTAGTCCAATGGATGATGCTTGGCAGGTAGGAATTAAGCAAATTCCAGAAGGAAAATTTTCTACTTACGCCAATCAAATACTAAAAGCCGGTGACACCCTAGAGGTGCTACCGCCCAACGGAAGTTTTTTCGTTCCCGTAGCACCAGACCAGGCGCGCAACTATGTGGCGTTCGCAGCGGGAAGTGGTATCACACCAATTTTGTCCATTATCAAAACCCATTTACAAGCCGAGCCAAACGCTACCTTCAAACTCTTCTACGTCAACCAAACGGTCAATTCCATCATTCTAAAAGAGGAATTAGAAGGATTGAAAAACAGATTTATGGAGCGGTTGGAAATATTTTATTTTTTAACCCGCGAACGACGGAGCGTTCCGCTTTTCAATGGTCGGCCCGATGCAGAAAAAATGGAAATTATCTTTAAGACCATTTGTGATATAGAACAGATTGACCATTATTTTTCTTGTGGCCCAGAACCAATGGTGCTTTTAATTCGAGATTTTTTATTAGAAAAAAAGGTACCAAAGGATCGTATTCATTTTGAACTATTCAATACCGGCGGTGCTCCTGAAAAACGAAAAGAGATTGCCAAACAACTGAGTGGTAAGGTTTCTGATGTAACAATTATAGAAGGTGGCATTACCACTAATTTTACAATAGCACAAGGCTCTGATAATTTACTAGACGCTGCGATGCGGAATAGTGCAGATTTACCCTATGCTTGCAAAGGTGGCGTTTGTTGTACTTGCCGCGCCAAATTGATCGAAGGAAAAGTAGAAACCTTAGTCAACTACGGCTTGGAAGAGGAAGAAATTAAGGCAGGTTATATATTAACTTGTCAGGCCTTACCCATTTCAGAAAAGGTGGTGGTGGATTTTGATGTTTGATATGATAATGTGTTTTAGCGTGTTTTTTTATAAAAAAATTAAAATGTAAAATTCAGAGAATTTGTAAACTATCTCAATTAAGGTAAATCTATATTTTTATTCTTAATTGAACATCCTAACAAAAGTTAATAATAATTTCTTTGACAGAAAAATTTCTTTTTTTCGTAGGTATACAAAATATTTAAAAATAGAATATTATGGAAAAAATAGTGGATCAAGAAGCAGCTTTTCAGGCAAGAATCGACGCTGGAGAAAAAATCGAACCCAAAGATTGGATGCCCGAAAAATATCGAAAAACACATATTCGTCAAATTTCTCAACATGCTCATTCAGAAATTGTAGGGATGTTACCGGAAGGAAATTGGATTACCCGTACTCCTACCCTACGACGTAAAGTAGGTTTGTTAGCCAAAGTCCAAGATGAAGCTGGCCACGGACTCTATCTTTACAGCGCCGCTGAAACGCTGGGTATTAGTCGTGACGAACTATTCCACCAATTACATATTGGTAAAGCAAAATATTCCAGCATCTTTAATTATCCAACCATGACTTGGGCTGATATCGGCGCCATTGGCTGGCTAGTAGACGGTGCTGCCATTATTAATCAAGTCATGTTGACTCGAACTTCTTTTGGTCCTTACGCCAGAGCAATGGTGCGAATTTGTAAAGAAGAAAGCTTCCACCAAAGACAAGGATATGAAATCATGTTGACACTTTGTGAAGGTACACCAGAACAAAAAGCGATGGCACAAGATGCGCTGAATCGTTGGTGGTGGCCATCATTGATGATGTTTGGTCCAAGGGATGCAGAATCTCCAAACACAGAACAATCTGTTAAATGGAAAATTAAGCGAAAGACCAATGATGAGCTTCGTCAACAATTTATAGACATCACGATTCCTCAAGCCGAAATTCTCGGAATCACGGTACCTGATCCAGATTTAAAATGGAACGAAGAACGTCAACATTATGATTTTGGCGAAATTGATTGGGATGAGTTTTGGCAAGTGGTAAAAGGGAATGGCCCTTGCAACAAAGAACGTCTGCAAGCTCGCAACGATGCCTGGAATAATGGAGCATGGGTGCGAAATGCAGCCAGAGCACATGCAGAAAAACGAGCGGAAAAAGAAAGAACCGCAGAAGCAAGCTAATTTATTTACCAATTACACGATTATAACTAATCAATATAACATGAAAGGAAATCCAATCTGGGAAGTATTTATCCGTAGCAAAAATGGTTTAGAACATCGACACGTTGGAAGCTTACACGCCGAAGACGCTAAGATGGCCATGGAAAATGCCCGCGATGTATATACCCGACGACAGGAAGGTGTTAGTATTTGGGTGGTAGAAAGTAAGCATATTACAGCCTCTAATCCTAGTGAAAATGGAGAGATGTTTGATCCCGCAAAAGACAAAGCTTATCGCCATCCAACGTTTTATGATTTGCCCGATGAGTTAGAACATATTTGATTGATTTGTTGATTTGTTGATTTGTTGATTCCTGCCGGCAGGCAAGGTGTTGATAAATATTATTTTTTTCATTTTTAGAATGAAAGTATTATGGAAAATAAGAATAAAAGTCTGATCGATTATTTATTGATATTGGGGGATAACTCCTTAATCTTAGGGCATCGATTATCGGAACTTTGTGGTCATGGGCCAAGCCTGGAAACGGATATTGCGTTGACGAATATTTCACTGGATTTATTTGGACAGGTTAGAAGTTATTTTCAGTATGCGGCGGAACTGACCGGAGGCGAAGCCACTGAAGATACCATTGCCATGAAAAGAGTAGATCGGGAATATCGCCATACTTGGTTGGTGGAACAAGCCAATAAAGACTTTGCTTACGTAATTGGTCGACAGTTTTTATTTGATGCTTTTCATCTACCATTACTAGAACAATTGGTCAATAGCAAAGATGAGATGATTGCGGCCGTCGCCGCTAAATCTATTAAAGAATCTAGATATCATTTACGATTTTCTTCTTCTTGGATGGAACGATTGGGAGATGGCACCCAAGAGAGTCATCAACGCATGCAAACGGCCATCAATGATTTATATCCTTTTACCTACGAGTTTTTTGAAGAAACAGCAACGGAAAAAATCATGCACGAAGCAGGTATTGGTGCCAACTTAAAAACCATCGAAACTACTTACCGCCAAACCATAAAAGATGTTTTTGCGAAAGCAAATTTAGAAATTCCTTCAGCACCTCCGCGAAAAACAGACGGTAAAAAAGGAATTCATTCCGAACAACTTGGCTTCATCCTCGCAGAGCTGCAATACATGCAACGCGCTTATCCCAACATGACATGGTAGCCGCAGATCTTCAATCATTACCCACACTCGTGCAAGAGGCATTATTGGAAATCACTGATCCGGAAATTCCCGTTCTTTCGATCATGGACATGGGCGTCGTACGCGAAGTGACCCTCGAAGATCAACACGTACATGTTAAACTCACGCCCACTTACTCGGGCTGTCCAGCTATGGATACGATGGCCGTAGACATCAAACGTGCACTGAAAAAAAGAGGGTATGATGCGACGATCAAACTAGTATTAGCTCCTGCTTGGACGACCGACTGGATCACTCCTGCTGGTCGAGCAGCATTAGAAGCATACGGCATAGCCGCTCCCTTGGATACGCAATCAGATAAGTTTGCACTAATCGACGGAAAAAGAATTGTTAAATGTACCAACTGTGGTTCTTCGAATACAAAAATGGTCAGTCAGTTTGGTTCTACGGCTTGCAAAGCACTTTTTCAATGTGAAGATTGTCTAGAGCCGTTCGATTATTTTAAGTGTTTGAAATAAGTATATTAGACTGCTTCTTTTTACAAAAATAAAATCATGTCAAATCCCACCGATCCTACCGCCGTCTTTCAGCAAATGATGGAAAAAGATTATTGTAGCCAATGGATGGGAATTGAACCCGTCTTGTTAGAAGTTGGTCATTGTAAAATTAAAATGACGGTCAAACAAAACATGCTGAATGGCTTTGGAATTTTGCATGGCGGAATTGCCTTTGCCTTTGCAGATAGTGCTTTTGCATTTGCCGCCAACGGATTGGGACAGATGGCCGTTTCTATCAATGGTCAAATCAATTATCATCAACCAGCAAAAGAAGGTGAAGTGCTGATCGCTGAAGCGACCGAAGTTTCCTCCTCAAAAAAAATGGTGACCCTAGACGTAGCCATCCGACGAGAAAATGATCAGACCTTGATTGCTTCGTTTAGAGGAATGGGATATCGACGACCGGCTTAAATCCAACTCAATAAAGAATCTTTCTCTCAACTCCCCAAAAAGAACTACCTTTGCATCCTCGTTGGTTCCAAACTCGTTTTGGATTAAAAGGGAATTTCGTGTGATTCGAAAACTGTTCCCGCAGCTGTAAGTTGTCATCCAACCCTATTTTACAAATCCACTGTCCCCCTACCGAGGGATGGGAAGGAAAAATCAGGGGACAATAAGTCAGAAGACCTGCCTCCGAACTATATTTTTCATTTTTCTATCGGGATAATAGCAAGAATGGATATCGGAAATAATCGACCCAACTCGTCGATTTACTGGTAGGTAGTATCCACTTCTCGGAACTGCTAACCACTGCTCCCCTATCTGCTCTTTTCCCATTATTTTTTAGAATGCATCGTGCACTTAGTAAAGGTTGCCTTTTATTTGTTCTGCTGTTCCTTACGGGATGGGCGACTAAGCTATTGGCGCAAGAAGATACCTTATCATTGCCGATCATTACAATAGCAGAGAAACCCATTTTTAGTGGTGAACAAATAGATCAAGTAGACAAGGATGTTCTTCATCAACAACCAGCAACTCACGTCGGAGAATTGCTCGCCCAATCCGCAGGTGTATTTGTCAAATCTTTTGGTGGTGGAAGCTCCGCCACAACTTCTATTCGTGGAGGTAGCGCAGAACATACACGGGTATTATGGAATGGGTTACCTCTTGAAAATCCAATGTTAGGGCAGCTTGATTTTTCTTTGCTTCCCGCTATTTTTATTGACGAAGTGGCGGTACATTATGGTGGAAATACCGCAGCGTGGGGCAACGGAGCTATTGGCGGAACCGTCCAACTCGATAATAAAACGAACTGGAAAAAGCAAAATCTAATCGGACAGTATACCGCTACAAACGGCGCGTTCGGTTTGGAACAGCAAGGTTTAAAAATTGGATATGGTAACGAAAAATTCCAATTTATCAATCGAGTATTCTATCAAAAGGCAGACAATGATTTCAACTATTTCATTAGTGAAAATTTACCTCGTCGACAACAGACCAACGCTGCGACTAAACAATGGGGAAGTCTACAAGAACTGCATTATCGAATCACCCCTCGACAGACGCTGAACGCTTATTTTTGGTATCAGACTATGGACCGTCAATTACCGCCGCATGCGGCTCAAACTCGATCCGTGGCGTATCAGCTTGATGAGACCAAACGCTTGGCTGCTGACTGGCAATATGCTGGAGATGACTGGCTTGTCAAAGCCCAAGCTGCCTGGTACGAAGAGGACCTTAGATACGTAGATTCGCTTATCAGGCTTGACGATCTGAGTCAGTTCAATACCTTGCTTGGTCAAATAACAGGAACAAAGAATATTGGTAAAATACATCGACTGACAATAGGCGTTCAAGAAACTTTCTATCGAGCTAAAACAGATTTATACGAAAATAGTATTACCCAAAATCGTCTGGCTATCTGGTCGAATTGGAAAACAGATTGGCGACGCTTGTCGTTCGATTTTAGTCTACGACAGGAATGGCAGGATGGAAAACACTTTCCTTTAGTACCAAGTCTCGGGATGGTTTTTCGGCCGTGGAAGTGGACGACCTTGCGAGGACGCGTGAGTCGAAATTATCGAGCTCCTAATTTAAATGCACTCTATTATTTTCCAACAGGTAATCCAGATTTGTTACCAGAAAGTGGTTGGAGTCGAGAGTTGGGACTAGATATTCATTTTATTAAATCAGAAAATTGGACGGGGCGTTATAGTTTGACAGGGTTTCGGAGAGATATTAAAAACTGGATTAGATGGATCTTACCGGAGGGTAGTTTTACTTATGCACCAACCAATATTGCTGCCGTAAAAAGTGAGGGATTAGAACATCGTTTGGAGTTGAGTGGCGAAGCCAAAAACACTATAATTAAAGTGTCTCTTGGATATAATCAATTGAGATCTATCCACAAAAAAAGTATCAATCGACCACAAATCGCTGCTGGTAGTCAACTAATTTACACGCCTAAACAACAGTTTTTTTCTATCATAAAAATTAATTATCAATCTGCAATATTTACTTTCCAACATCGATTCGTGGGGGAAGTTTCTACACTCAATAACAATACACTCTCTGAATATCACATTAGTGATTTGACACTTGGCTATAGCTTAAAAACAAAACAGTGGCAACACCAACTGAGTCTTCGTGTCAATAACCTGTGGGATAAAGATTACAGAGTTTTAGAAAGACGGGGAATGCCGGGGCGTCATCTTAGTTTTAATATCAATACGGAGATTCGTTGAATTGTTGAATTGTTGAATTGTTGAATTGTTGAATTGTTGAATTGTTGAATTGTTGAATTGTTGAATATATTATTTAGAGTAAAATTATTAAATAAATAAAACAGTAGTATGAAAAAATTATTTACACTTTTATTATTGGTTATTGGATTGGGGCTTAATGCTCAAGTTTATTTTGAAGATTCGGTTCTACCGGGAGCATTCATCAATGATAGTTCACCTGATACCGGCTTTGTTTTTGACAATTTATTTTTCCCAAATTCTTTCACAGATTGTGGAGAAGATTGTGAATTTTGGAGTGGCTGGGCTATTTCGGCTACTACTGATGTGACGACCCCTGGATTTATGAATCAGTACAGTTCTATCGTAGGTGAAGGCGCAGACGGATCACATGCCTATGCCGTTAGTTATGCTTTTTCAGAATCTTATGTAACACTGGATAGGGAACAAACTTCTGGTATGGTTACGCTTCCTTCGATCCACTTTACCAATAGCACTTATGCCTATCTAAGCATGCGAGACGGTGATGGTGTTGCAAAGAAATTTGGAGGAGAAACGGGTAATGATCCAGATTTTTTCTTACTGACCATAAATACTTATCTCGAAAATGTCTTACAAGAAACCATCCCATTTTATTTAGCGGACTATCGTTTTGAAGACAATAGTCAGGATTATATTTTGGACGAATGGATGGAAGTTGAATTTTCTAATCCAGAAGTAGACAGTGTAACCTTCCGTTTAACTTCTTCTGACAGTGGAATGTTTGGAATGAATACGCCGGCTTATTTTTGTGCGGATGTATTTGGCAACCCACTGGTTCTTAGTGTAACGAATAGTAATCTTTCTGGATTATCTTTGGTGAATACTTTAGCTTCCTCGGAATTGATCATCAATTCTGAATTGGACAAAAACATGGACTATCAAATCTTTGGAATCAGTGGACAAGCCTTGCAGAATGGAAAAATAAATCAAGGAGAGCAATATCTTTCTATCCATAATTTACCCGTTGGAAAGTACTGGATTCGGGTGCAGCACGATGGTTTGCAATGGACAAAAGGTTTTGTCAAACAATAGCTAGCTTGGTTGATTAAGTTAATTGGTGTTGCCATCAGTCGCGACACCAATTAACTCATTCATTATCTTACCAATCCATTAATCGCCAACCCGATGGAAAAGTTGGTTCGTTCCTCCGAAGGATTATTTCTCCGGTAGGTCTTTTGATATCGACGGGTAATAAAAAAATCGAGTGTAAAATTTGGCGAAATCAAGTTCGACCACCCTACCGTACCTTCTAAAAATAAATCTCGAGAAGCAGTTGTCCACCAAAATTCATCGGTTTCATTATCTCTAATCCTACTATAGTTACCCCGCAGACCGGTTCCAGCTTGTAACCATATTTTTCCTTTCTTTTCTGGTCTAAAATATTTGCGAACTAATGGCATCAACCCTAATACCCCAACTCGACTCGACAGACTTATATCGGTTTCCAATCGCAGTCCAGTCGTCCAACCACTCCCCCAAAATCGTTGAATTTCTGGTCTTAAAAAATCATTCCCTCCCAATTGAAAACTTCCTCCAACCAACCAATTACCAGGATAAAAACGATAGTCGGTCTCAGTAGGTTTTGTTTTATCTTTTGAATGAATAAAAAACTGTAATCCACCTTCTAGCTGTAGAGAACCTCCGTCTACAAAATTATTAGACTGATTAAAAGACCTAACACTGATCATCTCATAATTAAATAAAAATTCCATCGCAATGGATTGTTGCAAAAAGAAAAGGAGACCAGTCTGCAAAAAAGCAGATTTATTGGTGCGTATCCTAGTGTCTCTTCCTATCTCTGAAAAAGTCGTTTTCTTAAAAGAAATTTCACCTCCATAGAATAGATGGAGGTCATCCAGTTGTTTAAAATAATGTCGAATTAATAAATTTTGCTCGACAGGTGCAATTCGAAGTTCTTCTACTCCAGACAATTCAAGACTCAACTTACCACCTAACATCAAATGATTGGTTACCATATAAGCCAGTTCGGGAGCTATAGAAAATCGTGTTGATGTTGAAATAGTTGCTTCCCCAAAAGTAGGAAAAGTAGAAATATTTAATCCCAACCCTCCATTAACCATCCAACTTCCTTTTTGTAGTTGCCCTTGAACGACAGACGAAAGCGCCAATGTAAAAAAACTACAAAACAGAAATCGTGCAATCATATTTTACTTTTGATAAAAACTTGTAACATTTTAAATACTTCGTTATAATTTTTATTATTATTGATAACTAGATCTGCTGACTCTCGGTACGGTTCGATATATTTTTCAAAGCTAGGCAAAACATGATGTTCGTAACGATACAGTACATCTTCTAAAGGATAATTACGTTCGGTCTTATCACGAATAATTCGACGAATCAGTTTGATGTTTTCCTTGGCGTGCACGAATACTTTTAAATTAAGTAGTGCATTAATTTTTTTATAATGAAAAATAAAAAGTCCTTCCACAATAATTACCCTAGTGGGACGGAGCGTAATTTTTTTAGGTTTGGCTTTTTTATTATTAAAAGTATATTCTATTCGTTGGCAAGGCTTCCCATTGATCAATAATTTCAAATCTGCCAAAAAATCTTTTTTATTAATGGCAGTTGGTAAATCAAAATTAACAATCCCTTTGTGATCAACCTTTTGTTTTTTCTTGGGATAATAATAATCATCCAAAGAAATTACACAGATTTCTTTTTTAGAGAATTCTTTTTTCAGTTCACGAATTAAAGTGGTTTTACCAGAACCAGATCCACCAGCAATTCCAATTAAGTAAGGTTTTTCTTTCATTATGTATTTGAGTATCAATTCTTTAAGACCGATATTCATTGATTCTCCGAAGAGAATCAAAATATAAACGATCGATAATCTAATTAAGGTGCTTCTTAACACTTTTAAAATTTACAAAGCTAAAAATATTTGGCCATTAGTTTTACTATTAATTCAAAGACATTCCTTACTTTACAGTTTTAAACTAAGAAAATGAAGCCTTCCTGAGGGTATTCACCCTTCTAAGTAAGGCAGTAAAAGAATAAAATTATAACTAAACATAACTATGGATTTACTGACAGACATTGTTCGCGGACTGATAGGAATTCTTTCGATGCTGGCTATTTGCTACGCGCTAAGCGCCAACCGAAAAGCCATTGATTGGAAGCTCGTAGTTTCTGGTATTGCCCTTCAAATAGTACTAGCACTGTTGATTCTTAAGGTAGACTTTATTTATGATGGTTTTAAATTGGTTTCGGATGGGTTTGTGGCTTTGCTGGGTTTTGCAGATGCAGGTGCTGCCTTTTTATTTGGTGCCTGGCCGGAATCTGGTGTATGGCTGGTGAACGAGGTCAACGGAGCAGCTCCTCCAGGAACAAAAATACCAGTGGCTCCGGATACAAAAATGCAACTCTTCAAACTTGGTTATATGTTCGCCTTTAAGGTGTTGCCCACCATTGTATTTTTTGCAGCATTTACGTCCATCCTTTATTATCTCGGGATTTTACAGAAAATAATTTATGTTTTTGCCAAAGGAATGAGCAAGGTCATGCGATTATCTGGTGCGGAAAGTCTAGCTGCCGCAGCCAATGTCTTTATCGGACAAACGGAAGCACCGCTCGTCATCAAACCCTATTTAGACAAGATGACAAAATCTGAAATCATGTGTCTGATGACCGGTGGAATGGCCACGATTGCTGGGGGTATTTTCGCGCTTTGTGTATCCTTACTTGGACCTCAATACGCCTTGCATTTTTTGACCGCTTCTATCATCTCCGCTCCTGCGGCTATTGTAGCTGCCAAGATGTTATATCCTGAAACAGAAGAAGTGGATCGCTCGGTAACCGTCCCAAAAGAAAGACTTGGTAATAATTTGCTAGATGCTATTTCGATTGGAACTTCTGACGGCGTTAAACTGGCTGTTAACGTTGGAGCGATGCTTCTCGTATTTATTTCATTGGTAGCTATGGTCAACGCCATTTTAGGATGGTTCGGTGGCTTTACGGGCCTCAACGGTATCGTCAACAATTTTACAGATGGCCGCTTTGCTACTTTTAATCTGGAATCTATTCTAGGAATTATCTTTTCACCGATTGCTTGGTTACTTGGTACACCAACCGAAGATTTAATTCTAGTTGGTTCTTTATTGGGTAAAAAAACAGCCGTCAACGAAGTAGTTGGATATGTTGATTTGAGTATCATGATCGCAGATGCCAAAGTTCAGTTATCAGATAAAGCCATTGTGATTGCTACTTACGCACTTTGTGGATTTTCCAATTTTAGTTCTATTGGCATTCAGATCGGGGGAATTAGTGCGATTAGTCCCGAACAGCGCCCTACCCTTACCGAACTTGGATTAAAGGCTTTAATCGGTGGAACGATCGCTTGTTTTCTGACGGCTGCGGTGGCTGGGATGGTGTTGGATAAAATTGTAATGTAGGATTTGTTGAATCGTTTATTTGTTTAATAAAAAAATAAAATAATGGAACATAACGAAAAAACACCTATTTGGTACTGGATCGTGGCTGGCTTGGCTTTACTTTGGAATATTATGGGACTGGTTGCCTTTTTTATGCAGGTAACGATGAGCGAAGAAACTTTATCGGCGATGCCTCCGGCAGATCAAGTTATGTATGAAAATATTCCGACCTGGGCGACGATCGCTTTTGCGGTTGCAGTCATAGCGGGAACCATCGGTTCTATTGGTTTATTACTGCGCAAAAAATGGGCGCATCCTATTTTCTTATTAAGTTTGATTGGCGTAATTATTCAGCAAATTCATATATTCTTTATCAGTGGAATTATGAAAACAGCGGAAGCACCTTCGATGGTAATGCCTGCCATGATCTTATTGATCGCCATACTATTATTGTTCTTCTCAAAAAAGATGATCCGACAAGGTTGGTTGCATTAACGATCTAGGCCGATCGTTGCTAGACCACGTGTCAACTCTCGAACGATTCCCTTTTGTTTTGGATCGTAAATCCAATTGGTGTCAAAGCGCGCTAGAATATCACTGTTCGGTTCGTCGCTGAGGGTAAGACTGTGGAACTCCGTATTTTTATTTTGTTGGTGAAAACGTATATCAGCTAAGACGTCCTCATCAATTTTATACATTACAAAGTCTGAGATCATCAACACATCTGCGTCTTCGTAATTTTCGTTTTTGAGCTGACGTAGCGCTTCGTATAAAGCAAGAGAAGCATCCGTTCCACCATAAAATGACATTTGCAAAAACTTAGCAATCGCATCAATAGAATTGGCAATATCGTACAAATCAAGGGTCTGAATTCCGACAGAAAAATTGATCAGATAAGCTCGTCTATTTTCGCGGATCGCCATTTTTAGAATGCCTAGACAAATCGCTTTGGCCAATTGTTCGGGGCGACCTTTCATGGACTCACTCGTATCTACACAAATGATGAACGGGCCTTTTTCTTTCTGTCGTACTTTTTGAAAAACCTCCATTTCCTGATCATTACTCGTCACCAACTTTCGATCTTCGTACCGAAAGGTCAACAGGTTTTTATCCGCATATTTTTTTAAAAACAAATCTTCTGTTGCACCATCACTTAACAAACTTACTTCCGAACTTACTAGATTACTTAAATCCTGACTTTCGTGAATCCCTACGATTTCTGCCTTCGCCGTCTCATCTACCTTCCATTCTTGACGGATAATAGTTTTTTCGAAAGTCTCTTCTTCGATTTCAATTTCAGCGGCCCGCATATTTCCAAGGATATCCGCGAGTTCTTGAATCGAGGATTCTTCTTTTAAAAATTCATTGTATTTTTTTAGAACATCAAAACTCGTATCCTGCCAGAGATCTCGGGACAAATCCCAACCCAAATAATCGGTAAAGGGCGTTACCATCGAGAGGAGTTGCTTGTATTCGTTGACCTTTGCTTCGATCAATTCTGTAAATTGTTCTCCCTCTTCTTGTAATTTTTTTAATTGATACACTAGAATTTTCCCTTGCAATAAAGCGTCCCATTGGGAAAGCAAATCCGTAACCACTAGTTCAAATTTTTCTTTTTCCTCCAAGGTATGTGTTCCCGCTTCTTTTTTAAAATAAAGATTAAACTGCGCATCGTAAAAATCAATATCTAATTGTTCCCGAGGATACGTTTCCCGAATAAAGGCAATCAGATGTGCCCGTCTAATCCTAAAGACTTTCAAGGGCGTGACCGACCATCCAGACAATCGTTCCACTTCACTTTCGTAAGGATGTTTGGTCGCTACTTTCTTAAATGTTTTCCGAATCCAATAAAGCGTATCTAGTACTACTTGTTTGGTGATGAGTTCATTTTTTTCGCAGAGGATCAGCAAATCATCTATCCCAAAAACATCATCTAGTGCGGAGATAAAATAGTCAAAATATTGATCGTTGATTTTAGGATTATCATAAGCGTATCCATCGAGTTTGTGTTTAAAATAAGCTACCAGATACTTTCGCGTTTTTCGATCTAACAGATTGCCAAATTCGATAAATCGATCGTACTCTTCTTCTAATATAGTAGCGGTATCCTTTTGCATTGAATTTAATTTTGCAACTAAAAAATCTTAAGCATGATTTGCCACTAAGGCACTAAGTACACTAACCTTTTTTCTAATTATTTTTTCTTCCTTCGTGACTTCGTGGCTTTTTCTTGCCACTAAGGCGCTAAGAGCACTAAGTTTTTTTTCTAATACTCTATTCTTTTTTCTTCCTTTGTGAACTTTGTGACTTCGTGGCCTTTTCTTTCTTTTTTATAAGAACATACTAATTAAATTTATCCTCATGACATTCTTAAACCTATAACATCTTTTTTTGCCACTAAGGCGCTAAGTACTCTAAGGTTTTTCTAATACTCTATTCTTTTTTACAATCAATTTCTGAATCGTCTTATTCCCTTTTTTATAAGTGGTACATTAAAGTTGATTAAATAACCTAGACTTAGATCAGTTAATTTTAGATGACTGATAATTTGCGCCACCCAAACTGGATTTAATTCATATACTGCTTTTAATTCCACTATTACCAAATCATCTACTAATAAGTCTAAACGTAAGCCTTCATCAAAAATTAGCCCATCGAAATGAATGGGTAAATACTCCTGTCGCTTAACCTCGTGACCAGCCTTTCTCAGTAGATGAGCCATACAGGCTTCATAAACTTTTTCTAGTAACCCAGGACCTAATTCGGAATGAATCTGGTAAGCAGCATGAACAACTGCCTTACCAATCATTTCTTCTTTTTCAGATAATGGAAGGTATGTCATAGTTTTTTAATCGAAAAGATAGTAAAAAATAGCAATTTAATTACGTGTATCATACTAAATTTCTCCTCGTAACTTTCATATAACTATACCTTCTTTTTTTTGCCACTGAGTGCACTAAGTTTGCTAAATGATAAATATCTTTTTTTCTTCCTTTGTGCCCCTTGTGACTTCGTGGCTTTTTATTGCCACTAAGACGCTAAGCTTTTTACTTAAAAAATATACTCAGTTCTTCCTTTGTCACCTTTGTGACTTCGTGGCCTTTATCGTACTTACTTTTCTTTCTGATAAGAGAATGCTAATTTTTCCAATCGCAAGGAGAGGTTTTCTAAAGCCGCCTTTACTTCTTCCAAATTACTCTTTACAATTGCTGCTCGATCTTTATCAACGAATAGATTTCCCGTCAAGTGATTCATCTCGGTTGGTGCATTCTGACTGATTTTTACTTGTTGTGCTGTGATGTATTTATTCAATCGCTCCAGACGTTCGTCCCAAAATTTTGTAATCACTTGATGCGGCTGCTTAAAAATAATTTCGGTGATTTCTTTTTGTTGGGTAACCAAAGGGAAAGTATAAATCGTATCATTATAAGAAACGTCAATGGTATTTTCAGAGAGTCCGCGTTTGGTTTTAATTCGGTTAATCAGATTTTCTGCTTCGTCGTAATAATTGGTCACCTGATATTCTTCCAGCGATAATTTCCGGAACTGCTCGATGGTCATCATATTCCCCTTAAACTGATTAACCTTTTTATCAATTTTATAATAATTTTCGTTGATCGGCATCAGTTGATCAGTCGTGGAGATATACGGTACTTGCGTTTCTTGTTTAACATCCGCTTCAAAATCAGTCACTTCTTTTTTTAGATTTTGTAGATTGACGACCATCGTATAACCATGTTTGCGAATAGCGTCAATCAGCATCTCTCGGATCACTTCTCGGTGCGTAGGAAAATTCCACAGACAATGTTCCATCAAAAAACAATCCATCAAATCTACTTGCTTACGGCCATTGAGGAACGCTGAAGTTCGCAACAACCGAATGATTTTTTTCCAACGACGATCATAAATTTTGATGGGATTATCCGCATGATTGGGATGACTATTATATTCGTCAATCTTTGCGGTAATCAATTGTACGGTATTCAAAACTTCTGCAGGAACTTCCACCTGATCAATCAGCAGAGACCATTGATCCAATTCTTCGTTAGTCAATTTTAGTTCTTCAGAAATTTCATCTTTATAAACGTCTCGGGTATCTACAATCATCTGCACGAATTGATTGCGCTTTTTAATATTACCAATTTCTAGACGAAGTAAAAAACGATCCCAGATAGGTTCGAGGGATTGATTACGAGGTGGTAGTTCGTTAGAAGCGGTGATGATTCCGCGAATATTTACATTAATATCTTCGGCGCCATTCCGATATATTTTTTCATTAAGAATAGTTAGTAAGGCATTTTGAATGGCGGGACCCGCTTTCCAAATTTCATCCAAAAAAACAATATTGGCTCCTGGTAAATATCGCTCGGTAAGTCGTTCGTACTGATCTTCTTCTTTTAGTTTTTTGATAGAAATAGGTCCAAATATTTCATCTGGTGTGCTGAACTTGCTCATCAGATATTCAAATGAAATTCCGTCTCGAAAAGCAAATTTCAATCTCCGAGCAATCAAACTTTTTCCAACACCGGGAGGTCCTAACAAGAAAATACTTTCGCCAGCCACCGCCGTCAAAAAAGCCAGATTCATTGGTTTTTCACGCTCGTATAGACCTTCGGACAGTCCTTCCAGTAATTTTTGCACCCGAGTTCGCAAGGTGACATCTACTTCCTCTTTTAGCTCCATTTATTATTTAGGTTTAATACCTAAATAACAACAGCATTTGGGGCGTTTTGTTATAATTTGATCAATTTTTCAACGGTTTTCTCTGTGTAGGTCGTCATTTCTACGAAATAAACACCACTCACCCAGTTATCAGTGGATAGTTTGATTTCATTCGTTCCTGGCAACCACGTTTGGTTCAGCATTATCTGTCCCATTCCATTAAAAATACGGACGGTCATTTTTTCCGATAAATCAGCATGTTGGATAGTAAGTTGATTACTAAAAGGATTCGGGAAAATCTTAACTGCTGCTAATTCAACTTCGAAGACGTCCGTCGTAAGACAGGGTGCCGCTGGATCGAAAGGCACATTAAGGGTAAAACTATTAGAACAACCAGTCGTCTCATCCACAAGAGATAAGGTATACGCTCCCGACTCAAAAATACATAAGGAAACACCATGTTCTCCTTCCAAAACTTCTCCGTTGAGTAACCAGACAATGGTATAATCTTCAGGTAGGATATTTTGATTAAAAAGCGTTAATACATTTTCTTCATTAACATAAGCAGGAGTAGCAGGAGGCGTCAACAACGTCACGGTCAATATCTCAGAACCAGCAGGACATCCCACTTCGCTTTGATACTGGACATAATATTCACCCGCTTCACTAACTTCTAATTGAAATTCGGTAGCACCAGGAATCAAGATACTGTCCTGAAACCACTGTACCCGCTCTTCATAATTTGTTTCTAAAATGACCGACTGACCACCACATAATTCCAAACTAGTCAAGGAAATAATTTCTGGTGAAGCTGGTACTTCGTAAACAATGACCGAATCCATGGAAATGACCGTATCGACCGGATGCACGATCGTCAACCGTACCGTCAAATCACCCACTACCAAATTACCCGTTGTAAAACGATTAAAAGAAACCACGCCACATTCATCATCATCAAAATTTAATCCTCCATCATCATCTATCACTTCCACCCGGTAATTGCCTTCGCCCAATAGAAGGTTGGTACTCGCCTGAATAGGTGCAAAAGTATTATCATAATTAGGTGTCAAAAATAATATGTTATCATCTGCATCCAAGACCTTAATATTCATATCTGGAGCAGTACTAAAACTTGGAATACTAGGAATATCTCGACAACCAGATTCCAATACTTCAATGCTGGTCAGCAAATACCCTACGGTGTCAATAATCGCCTGATAAGTAATTGGATAAACGCCCGGTTCGGTATAAGTCTGTGTATTGGGTTGCTCGTTAAGCGTTGAATTTCCATTTCCAAAATCCCATAAATAGCTGATCCCTCCTTCGCCATTCGAAGGAATATTGTTGATGATTTCTACTTCCGTAGGACCACAGCTGACATTGTTAGACAAACTAAAACCCGCCGTATTACTACTCGCCGGATTGATCACCATCACAAATCTAAAAGCGGTCGTTTGGGTAATAATAGAAATTTTGGCAGCAATCGCAACTTCTACCTCATAGGTACCTGCCACCAACGGGGTACCACAAAACTGAATACATCCGTCCGTATTTTCATCCGGAAAAAATTCGGTTTCTACTGTTTCCCAAATGAGGCCAGTAGGCAGATTATTAATGGAAAGCAGGGTTATTTCTTCAATATCTAATCCAGCGGGGGTTCCTGGATCGATGGCATTAACGGGCGTGGTTGTTTTTGGCATTCTAAAGTTTAGTGCCGCTTCATAATTGGTTCCAACGAAACCATCAGGCATGGCACCTAGAAACAGCGTATCTTCAGGTAAGGTCGGTAAATCGACGATACACTCGTTACAAACTTGTCCAGAAAGGTTTCCAAATAAAAAACAAAAGAAAGATAAGAATAGTCCAATTTTTTTCATAATTCACTGATTAGATGATTAGGATAAACAAGCAACCCGTATCTTGCCATAACCGCAAGGTAGGATTCTATCGTGGAAATATAATTGGATGTAGTGTGGAAAAAGATAGAACAGGAAATTACGCACTTCCAAAATGATAATAATTCCGAAAGTGCGTAATTTATTTTGAAATAGCAGCTTTTATTTCAAGACCACCATTTTATTAGAAACACGAGATTCACCATTAGAAAAACTATAGGTATAGATTCCATTTTGGAGTTGACTTCCGTCAAAAGGAATACGGTTCGTACCAGCTAAGATGGTCACACGCTCCGTATGTATGCGCTTACCAACTAGGTCAAAAACTTCAAAGGTCAATTCCTCACGAGAAAGTGAAGTAACTTCAATCGTCGTTTCGTACCCGAATGGATTCGGTGTATTTATCAGGGAGATTTGTTGATTTAAATAATCTCTAGTACTAGTGGTTATACATTCTCCTTCTGCCTTAACTTCCAAAAAGTAATTTCCGTCTGCTCCTGGGAAGGCACCGGTATTATCAGGTAATACAATTGGTTGAGCAATAACATTCGTGTGTACCGTTGCATTAACTGTGATATCTTTTATCCCAATATCTGCAGGATTATTCGGCGTTCCAAAAAGGATGATACAAGAAAGCGTATCTTCTGGAACTAGCACACAAGTGGGTGGATTACAAGCATAGCTCATGCCGTCAGGTAAGTTTTGCACTGCTCCAGTGGTAGCCACGTTTACGGAATCAATTTCTACCTGAAAACCTCCAAATGTAACATTTGGTGGTACTTTTACCGTGATGAGAAATTCGTACGGCTCATTGATACAAGCGGGAATTTGAATCCCTCCATCAGGGCGATCGTCTGTAAAAGGTAAAGGATAAACACCTACTGCTGAATCTCGAAATAACGAATCCGGTACACAAGACTGAGCGCTTAAAAAAGTCACTACAAAAGAAGCAAGTAAGAAGAGTATAGCTTTTTTCATTATCTATTTTTTTGATGAACTGTTGTTGAAATTTAAACTACTAATATAGTATTTTAGCGCAAGTTATCTCTTTTTCGGCTTTAAAAATGACGGTAATTGCTAATTTAAGATTTTTTTAATACCCTTGACCGTAAATTTATCCCTTTGATTTCGCTAATTTTGCGCTGTTCTTTCTTTTCCCACACTTACGTAGAACTTTACCTTATTTATTAATTGGATGCTATCCTTATCACTCCCAGCGATAAGAAAGACGAGTTATTTTATTATAAATACACTTGATTATTTCTTATCTTTTGGCAGCCTTATAGTAGTATAACACTTTTAGCTTTTGCCTAATCGGTTAAACCGAACAATTGAGTATTATGAAAAAAATTACCCTCGTTAGTAGATTTCTATTTTTTATTTTTACCTGTTTTTCTACCAATCTATTTTCTCAGACAATCAATGTCGGTGGACAAATTATAGATCAAAAATCAAAAGAACCTTTGATCTCCGCCACTGTCCGAGCAGGTGATGAGGGAACAACCACCGACCTAGACGGAAATTTTACCCTTGCCTTAAATCCTGGAAATTATACCCTAACCTATTCTTATGTTGGGTACGAATCAGGAAAAATGGATATTAAGGTCGAAGAAAATCAACCTATCCAACTCAACCTACAACTTGCTGAGACAACCAATATTCTACAAACCGCAACGGTTACCAGTGGCCGCTACGAAAAACCATTAGGTGAAGTAACCGTCTCTCTCGAAGTCCTCAAACCGGCCCTAATTGATAACACCAACGCCTCCTCCGTAGATCAAGTACTCGATAAAGTTCCTGGAGTCAATATCATTGATGGACAACCCAATATTCGAGGTGGATCAGGCTGGTCTTATGGTGCGGGTAGCAGAGTATTAGTACTGGTCGATGATATTCCAATCTTGCAAGCAGACGCGGGTAGCACGAGTTGGGGAGATATTGCCGTAGAAAATATCGAGCAAGTCGAAGTCGTAAAAGGAGCTGCTTCTGCCCTCTATGGATCTTCCGCCATGAACGGAATCATCAACATTCGTACGGCTTATGCAAAATCCAAACCTATTACTAAATTTTCTACTTATTATACTGGCTATATGAATCCCGCTGATGAAGAAAAAATTTGGTGGGACGGTGACCCTGAGCAACCCGTTGTTCCTAGTTTATGTGAAGGGCCAATCTCAGATACTTGCCAAATGCGTACCAACTACCGTCCGTATGCTGTCGGAATCAGCGCATCGCATCGACAGAAGTTTGGAAAATTCGATTTAGTACTGAGTAGTTTTGTTCGAAAAAATGAGGGTTACCGCGAAAACACTTATGGCGATCACCAACGATTTAATTTTGGTACGCGTTATCGGCTGAGCGACCGACTCAGCTTTGGATTAAATGGCAATTTTAACGTCAGTAAGAACATTAGCTATTTTTACTGGCTCGACGGAGGTGCGGGTGCTTACCGCGCTAATGCTTCTGAACAGATTGGAGAACCTTCTCGTCGGTTTCGTTATACACTCGATCCGTTTATTACTTATTTTGACAAATCTGGTAATCGACACAAAGCACAGGGCCGTTTCTACAATATCAACAATAATAATACAGAAAATCAATCCAATGCTTCTAAGTTATATTACGGCGAGTATCAGTTTCAAAAAAAGTTTGACAAACTTGGTTTAGTAACTACGGCGGGCGTTGTGGGCACTCGTACTAATGTCCGAGCAGAGTTGTATGGCGACACTACTTTTACTTCTAATAATATCGCAGGATTTTTACAATTGGAAAAGAAAATTGGAACACGACTAAACATTTCTGGTGGTGTACGCTACGAACGAAACACGCAGTTACGTCCCGAGATTTTTCAACAGGATACGCTAGTTGGAGGTAAAGTAACGGAGTCTCGCCCCATCTTCCGGCTCGGAACTAGTTACCAAGTAGGTCGAGCTACTTTTCTACGCGCTTCATTCGGGCAAGGCTATCGCTACCCGACCATTGCGGAACGATTTATCACTACCCAAGCTGCTGGACTCAATATCGCTGCCAATCCTAAATTAAATTCTGAAACCGGATGGAGTGGAGAATTTGGGATCAAACAGGGATTTAAAATAGGTGGATTCAGTGGCTTTATAGATGCTTCTGCTTTTTGGACAGAGTACCAAGACATGATCGAATTTAATCTTTTCAATGTCGGTTTTTCGATTGCTTTTCAGGCTCGGAATATTGGTGATACACGCATCCGTGGACTTGAATTGAGCATGGGAGGTCAAGGTGATTTATGGGGTATGCCGACGACTTTATTGGCGGGTTATACGTTGACCGATCCACGATTTAAAGTTTTTGATGAAGAGGCTGATCGAACTTCTAGTGCAGATTATAATATTCTAAAATACCGTTACCGACACAATGTAAAATTTGATGTGGAAACACAGCTAAAAGCTTTCTCGCTCGGTGTGGCCGCCAACTACACCAGTCGAATGGAAGCCATTGACAATGTACTTACGCTCTTAGCTGGCATCGGTGAATTCCGCGAAACGCATGATACGGGTGTACTCTTACTAGGAGTACGTGCGGCCTATCGACCTTTTGATGGAGCTAAGATTTCTTTGCTTGGTAATAACTTATTAAATAAAGAATATTCGCAACGACCGGGATTACTGGAAGCACCACGGAATTTGACGGTAAGGTTGGATTATAGTTTTTAGAATACTGAATACAAAGTCTAAACATTACAATTTATTTTCGATCAAAATTTGTTTTTATTATCAAAAAGTGATAACTTTATTCAATGCTATAAAGGCTATAGACACTAATGAAAATAAAATTACTAGAAACAAAAACGGGTTTAAAAAGAGAAGGAAGAATTGAGAAAATTCTAAGAAAAGAGCTTCCGCTAAAAAAAGACGGTTGGAATTTTAATTGGAAAGTATTGTTTAAAGTTGAAGGTTCAGAAATCTATAAATTAACGCTTTCAGCCTCACCAGAAATAGTTGAAGGTCTGTTAATGTTGACAATGTTCAATGAAGAAATGTTATTCATGAACAATATTGAAATTGCACCATATAATATTGGAAAAAACAAAAAATATAAAAATACAGCTGGGTGTTTATTAGCTTTTGCGTGTATGAAAAGTTTTGAAAAAGGGCTAGGTAACTACAATGGATTTTTATCATTTGATAGTAAAACAGAATTAATAGATTTATATCAAAAAAAATACGGAGCTATCTTTGCCATGGGGCATAAAATGTATTTTAATCCAACAGCAGGAAAAAAATTAATGAAAAAAATATCTCGATATTAAAAAATAAGATACCGTATGAAAAGGAAAAAAATAATTGATGAAGGTATTAATGGATTAGGGATCGGTGTTATAAATACAAATGCTAAAGAATTCAAAGCCTTAAAAAAAATAATTGCTGAAGAAGCAAAACAACAGTCAGAAGATGAACTTCTGGAAAACACATTATTATCCGTTAGATTTCAAATGGAAAGCTACCTGAAAAATGAGGATGGGTCCCTCATTGAAGTTGGTTTTTTTCTAAAAGAATTTTTACGCAAACTAGGCGTTAAAAATAAATTCTTTGCAGAGTATATTGGATTTCAGGAATCAAATCTAAGTGCTTTATTTAAAGGAAAAAGAAAAATAAATCCTGACTTAGCTATAAAATTAGGAAAAATTTTTCGAGTAAATCCGATCCTTTGGATTCATATTCAAAGCAAAAATGAATTACTGAGATTAAAAAATAAAAACGGAAAAATGTATCAAGAATATAGCATCGACGATCTGCTGAAAAAGGCCAGTTAGTTAAAAACCTAACCTTGCCCGTACCGCCACCGCATAAGTACTCCCCGTCGTAATCGAGGTCTGTGCTTTATCTTTTAAAATTAGAATTAATTTACCTTTCTCTAAAGTGCCCCTGAATTAGACCAACTTCCTTCTGAATACCAACGCTTAAATCTATTCACGAAAAAGCCTGACAAAATGTCATCTTTCCCTCTAATTTCTTGTATATTTGCAAACAGAATTCATTAAGTAGTAGATGAAATTTCTGAATAATCGCTTTTAGGTGTGTCTTCAATAAACTCTATCACGCCTGTCACGTTCGCATTGCGTAATACGTGACCGATTAACCAATCAACTAATTAACAATTGGTTATAAAAGATGAATTTTAGAATATGATTTTGAATAATTAGCTAGATACCATTAAATGAATTCTCCCTTTTACCAGTTTTAATATCGCTTTATGTACGACAATAATCCAACCTTAGATCCACATAAACCGCTCGATGAGTCGCAGCAAGGATCTGTATATTTTAAGAATGCGGATGCCCCAGGTGATCCTGAAAAAGGCACTCGCCATTTTTACATCGAAAGTTATGGCTGTGCGATGAATTTTAGCGATAGCGAAATCGTCGCTTCTATCCTTGGAGAGGTTGGTTTTCAGCCGACCCGAGACATGGAAATAGCAGATTTAATTCTCATCAATACTTGCTCCATTCGTGAAAAAGCGGAGCAGAATGTTCGGCAACGACTCCGGATTTTTGATCAAGTAAAAAAACGTAGAAAAGGAACCTTGGTAGGCGTCCTCGGTTGTATGGCCGAACGACTCAAAGCCAAACTGATGGAAGAAGAGAAGTTGGTGGATATGGTGCTTGGGCCCGATGCCTACCGCGACTTACCTAAACTGGTTGCCGAAGCATCACAAGGTGAAAAAGGGATCAATGTTTTATTATCCAGAGAAGAGACTTACGCAGATATTAGTCCGATGCGCTTGGACAGCAATGGCGTTGTTGCATTTATTTCGATCATGCGAGGCTGTGACAATATGTGCTCTTTTTGTGTGGTACCTTTTACCAGAGGTCGGGAACGAAGCCGAAACGCATTCAGTATTATTGCCGAAGCAACGGATCTCTACCAACGTGGCTACCGAGAGGTGACGCTTTTAGGACAAAATGTAGATTCCTACAAATGGGAAAATCCTGATTCTAAAGAAGTCGTCAATTTTGCCAATCTCTTGGAAATGGTGGCGCTGGTTCATCCAGATTTAAGAATTCGCTTCTCTACTTCGCATCCTAAAGATATCACGGACGAGGTTTTATACACAATCAAAAACCACGAGAATATTTGTAATTATATTCACTTGCCAGTACAGTCTGGAAACAGTCGAGTCCTTAAATTAATGAATCGTACCTACGATCGCGAATGGTACCTTGAACGGGTCAAAGCGATTTACCGTATCATTCCTGACTGTGCCATCTCCGCAGATATTATTACGGGTTTTTGTAGTGAAACAGAAGAGGAACATCAAGACACGCTCAGCATCATGAAGGAGTCAGATTATACGATGTCTTACATGTTTTATTATTCAGAAAGACCGGGTACACTCGCCGCTAGGAAATACCCAGATGATATTCCATTAGCCGTAAAAAAGCGTAGACTGCAAGACGTAGTAGATTTACAAATGGAGATGTCTCACGCTAATAATAAACGAGATATCGGAAAAACTTTTAAGGTCTTAATCGAAGGAAATTCTAAAAAATCTGATCAGCAATTCAAAGGCCGAAGTGGACAAAACAAGATGGTTATTTTTGATAAAAAAGAAAATCTAAAAGTAGGCGATTATGTTCAGGTAAAAATTAATTCCGTGACGCGCGCTACCCTACTCGGTGAGATTGTTTAATTGCTAAATTGCTTCTTGCTTCTATTGCAAGTGCGATAGCAGGAAGCAAATAGCCAGGAGCTAGGGTGTTCAATCTACCCTAAAGTTATTGAAAATTTATCAGCGTATTTTTAAAACAAATAAATGTTCACTTTCTGATTAAACAAAGTAAATCAAGACACAAAAAATAGGTTTACTAGCCTGATAATCAAATTTTTATAAGGGGATTTATTTAGTGGTAAACAGATTCGTAAATGAATATTGAATACTGAATATTCAATATTCATTTTGTGCAGGTTTTCTTTCACAAGTTGAACACCCTAGCCAGGAGTAAACTGCAAAAGCAAAAAAAACTATGAGCAATAACTTACAAGCAGTAAAACGAAGATTTGAAATCATTGGCAATACGCCTGCGCTAGACAATGCTTTGTCCACCGCAGTACGAGTAGCTAATACGGATTTGACGGTATTAATTACTGGGGAAAGTGGTGTAGGAAAAGAAGTTTTTTCAAAAATTATTCATGCCCTCAGTTCCCGCAAACACAGCAAATTTATTGCCATCAACTGTGGAGCCATTCCAGAAGGAACCATTAATTCAGAATTGTTTGGTCACGAAAAAGGTGCCTTTACTGGTGCTTCTGCCGAACGGAAAGGATACTTTGAAACCGTAACGGGTGGAACTATTTTTCTGGATGAAATCGGAGAAATGCCACTGGATACCCAAGCCTATCTTTTACGGGTGTTAGAAAGTGGAGAGTTTATTCGGGTCGGTTCTTCCGTTACCAAATCGACGGATGTGCGGGTAGTCGCTGCTACCAACGTGGATTTGCTCGAACGAATCCGAAAAGGAAAATTTCGAGAAGATCTTTATTACCGGCTAAACACGGTGCCAATCCATGTACCCGCCCTCAAAGAAAGACGCAATGATATTGCACTGTTATTTCGAAAATTTACGGTAGATTTTGCTGAAAAATATCGAACCACCCCCATCAAATTAGATGAGCGCGCAGAATTGGTTTTTGAAAATTATGGTTGGCCAGGAAATATCCGAGAATTAAAAAATGTAGCGGAGCAGCTTTCCGTACTCAGCGAGGATAAAATCATCACGGCCGAAACTTTAGTCGAAAAATTACCTAACCTACTGAAACGAAATTTACCAGCTTCGCTCGCAGGGGAAACAGAGCAAACTAGTTTTCAGGAACGGGAGATTTTATATAAATTATTGTTTGACATGAAAAACGACCTGAATGACCTAAAATCACTAGTCTTTGAATTGATAAATAATAACGATCTAAATATTTCTAATCAGCAACTAAAGCAATTGACCAGTCCGGGGCATTCTAAAAACTATCCAATTTATAATCAAGAAACCAGACCACGGCCAAACTTTAACGCGGAGGAGCACAATCGAGAAACGAATAACAACGTTTCTATAGAAGATCATCGTCCAATTTTATTGGATTCTCAATCTAGCCAAGAATACGAAAATAGTGAGATCATTGAAGAGAGTTTGAAACTAGCGGATATGGAAAAAGATATGATTTTAAAAGCACTTAGAAAACACAACGGAAAACGAAAAGAGGCAGCCAAAGATTTAGATATTTCAGAACGAACTTTATATCGGAAAATTAAGGGGTATGATATTCAGATTTGAATGGTTGAATGGTTGAATGGTTGTGGTGCGACTTGAAGTTTTAATGATTCAAAACGACATAAAGTTATGATAAAAAATTAAATTTAGTTTTTTAACATACGAAAAATGAATAAAAATGGGACAAGCCCTCAGTCATGACGTTAGAATGTCTGTAATCAAG
>CALFWZ010000112.1 GCA_937928405.1 uncultured Saprospiraceae bacterium | reverse complement strand
TTTTGTCTTTGTTATTAACCTATCGCTCCTCTGGAGCTTTCTTTTGAAGCAATTTATAGTAACAGATTAAAAAACAAAGGCCAAAGGTGTATACAACTTTATGTCACTTTTTGGCTAGAACTCTAAGTCAGCCGACACTTTTAGCTAGTTGGCCCTCTTTTTACGTGAAAGAGGGCCAACTGGCCATTTAGCTGACAGGCCAAGGGTCAAGGAAAATTCATTTACTACTCGTTGTCTTACCGGCGTATAATCTACCTAGATCGGTAGACAGGATTCCAACCCCACGTGTACAATGAAATTCTAAAATCGGTAAAAAATCCTAATGGTCTTACCGGCGTATAAAATCCGATCCCACTTGTACCCTTATTTTTTGCAAAGTATTGATGGTTAGTTGTTTATCATTAGTTTTTATCCGAGCGGAATGGCCAAATGCCTCTCTGCCTAAGGCATTTTGGCAGGCGGCATTGGGGGGACAAATTAAATCAATATATGTATTGTAGGAAGTTTCTTCTTTTAGAATTTCTCTTAGATAAAGATAGTATTTTTTAGATTAATAATAAAATCAAGAATCGGTATAAATTCTATTTGTTGCTTTTGAGGCTCTGAGAATAATACCCCCTTACCCATTACCACGACCCACCAAAAGCTTTGTCGTTCCTTTACACCTCTTGGTGAAGATACCAAAAGCGAATATTATTTTTATGAGAATAACATAAGGTGTGGTTTGTGAATTTATAGTGTTTTATTTTGAAATAAAATAAAAATAACAAACATAATGAACATTTACGTTTTTTATGAGTTCTAGAGCCGACTCAACATCGAAAATGTATAAAAAAATAACTAGCTCAATAGTTTTTATTGTTAATAGGGAGTAAATTATTTTAAAGAGTTGTCCAATTTTTTTATTTCGATATTGTCAAGTTGTATTCACACAATGTGTATTTAATTAATATATTTTTTTATGTTTAGTTAAATTCATAATGGCTATTTTTTAAACACCTAAACTAAATTATTAATTATGAAAAAGTTACTTATTTACCTATCACTATGTACTGTCTTATTTTCTTGTTCAAAAGACCAAATTATTACAGATGACTTACCGAATGTAGCCCAAAAACAAGAACTCACTTTCGAAGAAAAAATTACGCTCGACTCAATGGATTTGGGAATGGTAACAGAGGTTACGAGAGATCATATATTTATTGACGATTGTTTAGGTATTAAAAGGTCGTCACTACCAGGATCCTCTGGATCTGAAGATCAAGCTACAGAAAGAGGTCGTCGCGGTGTATCTACCTCTAATCTCATCAGTGCAGCAAATTACAGTATTGACGTTTTTATTTCTGGTACTTTTACTACACAACAAAGGGGAATAATCATCGATGCCTTAGATGAGTGGGAAAGTGTTAGTGGATTAAACTTCACTGTCATTACTAATATGGGTGCCGCTGACATAAAAATAATTGTGGATACAGACACTGGTTTTGGCGCTCCTGCTGGTTATGTCCCTTTACCTGCTAATGTTTGTGGGAGAGGAGAATTCCCTGCTGGCGGAAATCCAGGAGAATGGATTTCTATAAATGATAATTTTACTTTTGGTAATGATCAATTTTTAGCTAATGCAATGCACGAGGTTGGACACAATATAGGATTTGCTCACTCTAACTCAAGTAGTTCTTTAATCCAATGTTCAGCAGCAGCTCCCAATAATTGTAACGCTGCGGTGATGATCGCTGGTTGTTGCTCAAATAATATTACGAATCTTACATTTGATGAACAAAGATCAGTAGCATACATGTATCCTGATTGGAATAATTTCTTCATCACTTCTGGAAGTTCGAACGGTAATGGTAGTGTGACTTTAAACATGGATAATAGTTTCGTTTTTAACGATGCGGTAGAAGTACGTGTATTTAGAAATTATCCTTGGTCACCATATTCAAATGATTTGGCCGCTCAAATTGGATGTTTTACAAATCCAACTATTTCCTTAAGCAATCAACCTTCGGGAACATGGGCATACAGAGTTCAAGTGAGAAACCTGAAAGGCGATAGAACTTTAACCTGCAACCCTAGAAACATTACCGTCAACTAAGAATAGTATCTGCCAATTTTCATCAAAATTTTGAAGACTGATATATTATCACACAGTGTACTAGTCTTTAAAATTTTGATGTAATTAAGTCGTATGATGGCAGCCAACAGTTTATAAAGATCATCAAACGAGATAGTATTCAATAATTGGACAAGGTAAATTTATCGCAACCAACTTATGGTTGACCTATCAAATGTTTATTTATTGTTTTACCATTACTAAACAAGAAAACTATATACCATCTTTCAAGATAAATGATCGTTTCTTATAAGCGCTACCCGTTAATCTAGAACGGACCCAAAGCCGCCGTCAAGTAAAAGAAGCTTTTTAATCTTATGCCACGCCACAAAATCCAAGTAATTCAATTTTGGTGCACGCTTTTCTAAAGATGCGACGGAGTTGACTGGATTGAGGTATCCTCCCTTCCACGAACATCTTTCTAGCGAAGCCATGTATCATTTGGGCGTACCCACGACTTGATGGATCTCATCCGTAGCAATAGGAGATCAAGTCATTTGCCTTATGTTATACGATGGAAATGCAGGACATGAAAAAGGAGCAGTGGTTTGTTGGATAGCACCTGTTTTTATTCGTTTTGAAAACATCACATTAAGATTATCTAAGTTAGACTTAATCTATTTACCAGCTATTTATTATGAGTCTATTTACGAAGTAGCGCTGCTAATTTTGTATAGATTCCCTATTTGATAATTCTAAATATTTTTACATAATTAAACTTTTAAATCATGAAAAAATTTTTTTTCCTAAAAAAAACAAATCAATCGTTTTATCTACTTCTAACATTATTTCTTGTAATTGGGGTATTCTTAAGTTCTTGTGACAATGAATCTTTGGATGATTTTGAACCCGAATCCTCGGTTGAAATACAACCAGTTCCTCCCCAGCCTACAGGAAACGAACTACCTGCCATCACAGAATTTTTGGATATTCCCGATAACCAAGCGTCCCTAAGAAATTATACAGTCGTATTTAACGGTGTACTAAATCGTCCTGATGGTTGGAACTTACTTTATGATGGAGGGGCACATCCTGGAAAAGATATAAAAGTATCGATTCGTCCAAGAGATTATAGCGCTGGCTTGTACGCACGCGAAATTCCAGGTTATGAAAACTTGGGGGAAATATCAGCCAATGCTTGGCAAACCGTTGAGCTTGAGGTTCTACATCAAAACATCAGTCCCGGAGAAAAAGTAAACTTTTTTGTTTGGTCCTCTAACAGCGTTACCTATGATGTTGTTGTTTCAGTTAGAGATGCTGGCAATGGGAATAGTTCTTGTGGTCTCAATGCACCAAACTGTAATGCTACTGCACCAAATTTTCCAAGCAATACGCCTATTGGGATTGACGCAGGAAATCCTATTACGATAGATGGAGGAACCAATTTGATGAATAACGACGAATGGGGTGGGAATACAACCAATGGTATGATCGCTAGTTCCAATGCCCAGTTTGTACGTCTAAATTTTTTCCGTCCTACGAATTATGGGCAAAATAATGATGGCTGGCTAGATACCTATGACGATATTGTTTGTCACTTCAATAGTAATAATATTCCAATTTATGCTGTCATTACAGATGTAGTAGGGGGCGATGGTAGCCACGTCAATGGTTATGTCAATACTTCAGATAAAATAGCTTGGATAAACAATTATGTGAATACCTTTGAAAAAATTGTTCAGCGCTATTGCGGAAAAATTCATGTTTACGAATCCTATAATGAGCCTAATACTTGGATCAGTGGCACAAATCCAAATCCCAAAATGAGTCAGTCTAATTTTGCTTATCTATTAAACGAAGTTTACAATCGAGTAAAACCAGGAGGAAGTAATCCTTACGATATTACCGTTGTTACCGGTCCCTTGGAAGCCAATGATACCTACACCTGTGGTTTTACTTATGATGGAGCTGCTAATTATTTTGTAGGCGTCCTTAATTTTGGGGTGGCAAATTATAATTGGGACCAAAACAATAATGACTTCTATCCATTCGATGGTGTAGGTTACCATATCTATGTGAGAAGAGAATGCAGTGGACAGTTCGATTTGGAATATGGTATTGACTTAAGTCTAGATGCCATTTGGAATAAACCGCAGTACGGTGCGATTCCTAATAGTAGAAAAATGTTATATATTTCGGAAATAGGTTGGAATTCGGAAAGAATGCAACATCCTGATTATTGGGATGCTAGAAACCGAGTGAGAGGTGCCCTCAATACTAAAGAAAAGGCACAAGCCAATTTTATCACTAGAGGACTTGACCAACTCAAAACCAACGCCTGGAGGGTCAAAGCCATCAGCCATTTTAGTCTCAAGTCCTTCGACAATGGTGAATCTGCTGGTATCGAAGACTTTGGTTTATTTCGCCCAAGTTATTTACCTAATCCTGGTTTTAAAACACCGTGTTGGTGCGTTTACCAAAAAATGGCAAGTGGTTTAAGTGGCGGAACGGCAAGATCTCAATGTGGTGTCGGAAGTTATTAAATTTTTTAATAGATTAGATTCACTATTTGCATAACACAAACCGTGCTTTGGCTACCCTGACATTGCACGGTTTTTTTTGAGTTGCGATATTACCTGAATCGTCAGTATCGAATACTAGGACTTCTAAGTTCTTAAACAACTGGATACTAAAGTGGTTTGCGAAGTGTCTAGAACGGGCCCAGCTTACCCATCACCACCACCAACCAAAACCATTGTTGCTAATTTACACCTCTTGGTATATACAAAAATCTAGAGAAACTAGCCTATTAAAGCAATCTTATTCTTCAACCCATAACAAACAGGTATTTATACGCTTACCTTGTTAGTTGAATCTTTTTACATTGCCTATTTTTTAACCCTCAAAATTTTAAGACAATGTACACAGAAGAAAAAGTAGTTCCAAGAACGCCCTACGCCGTCCAAAGTAATTGGTTACCTGAGCCTGGCAGCACCAGTATGCAAATGTATTTTGATGAAATCCTCAATGCGGAATCCATAGAATGGGCTCCCTCTGTAAAAGCATTGGGTGTTTTTATTGAAAGCAGTCCTGTGGTCAAATATTTGGTAGAAAATGCTTGTCAGGAAAATCTAAATATTATAGAAGCCCATTTAGAATCTGCCGAAGGCGTTAGAATCCCAAGAATTAAAGATGTGTATACTTTATTAGATACCTTTAATAAAATTTTAAGTCGTGCCCCAGCCTTTATTAATGATGAGTTGGTGGGTTTACCTTTTTCTGCTTTTGTGGTTGGAATAGATCCTACGTTAAGCGGATCAGAACTTTTCGGCCTACCGATGTTTAATGAAAAGATGTCGGTCATTTTACAAGAATGGAATACCTTTTTAGGGACCGAAGCGTCTAATGTTGGGTTTCGAGTAGATGGAAAACAATGGCTTTCCGAGGCAGCAAAAAAACAATACGATTTTCCTATTTGGAAAAAAGATTCTGAAACCTTACCCTATTGGGAATCATGGAATTCTTTTTTTACCAGAGACTTTAAAAATGCCGCCATCTCAAGACCCATAGACAGTCCAACGGATAACTCCGTGGTCAATAGTGCCAATGATGGTTCCTTATTTAGATGGCGTGGAAATGTTAGTAAAAAAGATGTTTTTTGGTTAAAAGATATGGAATACTCCTTGTCTGATATTTTAAGTTCGTCGGTAGCATCACAACAAGATACGATTGATCAACACAATTTAGTAGAGATGTTTGCGGGCGGCTATGTTTTTCAAACCTATCTAAATCCTTATAATTTTCACCGTTGGTGGGTACCGGTCAATGGGACCGTATTATTTACGCCTTTTTCTATACCAGGTAATTTCTTTAATAAATTGGTGCTGCCAGATTTTGCCGGTGCGACGACCGCTTCACTTCCGTATTTAGCGCAAGTAAACGCCAGAGGATTAATTGTTATTGAAACCGAAGATTACGGGAATGTTTGTTGTATCCCGTTAGGAATGAGTGAAGTGTCTACCGTTCAGTTTAATGAGAATATGACGGCAGGTGCGACGGTCCAAAAAGGAGATGAAATGGGGATGTTCAATTATGGAGGCTCTTCTTTTGTTTTAATTTTTGAAAAAGTACCAGGGAAAGAATTGGTCTTTCAAGATGCTAGTGGAATGCCATATATGGAGAATCCACCGTTACCAAGTGGAAGTGCCGGAACGGGTGGACAACCTACTTTAATAGGTGCACAGATTGGTGTTTGGCAAGATGCAGATCAATAAGGACGAATTTGTGATAACGTGAAAAACATGAGTCATCCCAAATTTTTTCTTTAGAAATATATGGCCAGTTGGCCTGTTAGCTTGTTTGCCCTCTTTCTACGTAAAAAGAGGGCGAACAAGCCAACTGGCTAACCAGCAAAAAAAAACACTGCGGTTAAGTACAAATCACCAGCTTAAATGATGATGACGAAATTTGGGATGACTCATCTTGCACAAAGTGTCAAAACTTTATTAGTTAAGAAGCGGGTGAATAATTATTCATAACCCATCTTCTTTTTATAAGCGCCGATTATATCCGATGTTAACGGGTATAATCGGCTATTTTTTTGGTGTAGAATGGTCAAAGGTATACGATGAGATGGCTGCATCTTTAAGAAAAGTGGGTACTCGGATTTTAACAGTGTTTTTGGATGTTTGATGGAAAGTTGTAATTTAGTGTGGAGATGAGGGATATATATGTAATAGGATGGGGGAGTTGGGGATGTTGAGGTGTTGGCTTGTATCAAAAATAAGACGTGTATCGTCCCAAAATAAGTTGTCAGTTAAAAAATAGGATTAGTATAGGTTGACAGTCACAAATTGAAGGTCCAATATAGGTTGTCACTTAAAATACTTAATCCAGTATAGGTTGTCAGTAAAGATAATAAGCTTTCAACGTTTTGATAGCTTTTGGTTAATTAAATTGGTGTATAAGCATTGATTTCTACTGATTCATCCTGTGCTGCTCGCCAATAATAAGTCCAGTGTTTCTTTAAATGACCTTGACGATGGTGCGCATCCTCGGGAGTCAAGTAGTCAACTGAACTATGTGGTAATCGACTATTGTAATATGCTACAGATTTATCGATTTGCTGTTGAGCCTTTTGAAAACTGCCAAAGTTCTCATCCAATCCAAACACGTCTTTAAACGTTCTATTCATTCGTTCAGCAAGTGGATTTTCCAATGGATCTCCACGTTCAGTCATGCTAATTATAATCTTTGATAACTTTAATTTATCTGTATAATCAAACGAGCAATATTGAGTTCCTCGGTCGGTATGATGCATCAATTCTCGATCAGGATATGACCTTATTTCGAGTGCTTGATTTAATGACTCCAAACAAAAAGCAGTATCCATTTTTCGAGCAAAATTATAACCCATTACCTTTCTACTGTAAGCATCTGTGATTAATATTAAATAGCAAAAAACATCTCTAACTTTTATGTACGTAATATCCGATACCCAAAGCTGCTCACTACAATTTATACGTAAATTCCTCGCTTTATTAGGGTAAAGTGGCAGCTTATGCCGACTATCAGTCAACTTTGGTTTACGTTTCTTACGCTTAACTAGTAAGTTGTTTTCTCGTAGAACTTCTATAAACTTCTGCCGTCCTAACTTGATATTATGCGCTAAAAGTTCGTCTTCTAAAATCAACAATAACCGTCTTGCTCCGACTCGTTTTGCAATAGCTCTTTCTCTATTTACTAGCTCAACAATAATACTAGCTTCAAATAACTGTTGCTCCTTTTTATTCTTTGATTTATAATAGGCTTGTCTTGTTTTACCAATCAGTTTACATAACACTCCTAAGCCTATGGAGTTATAATACAACTTCATTTCTTTAACTGATTGGTACCAGACTTTTTTCTAATATCAATTGATAGGATTTGCTCCGCTTTGTCGATCATCGTTTCTAGCATCTCAACTTTCAACTCAGATAAACGCAACGCAGCTTCCAGCTTCGCTATCCGAGCAGCCTGTTCTATATCTTCTTCTGATTTTTCTTTTTCTGAATCCATTTTTATTGAATCAGGATTTTGGCGTTTATACCACCTAACAAATTCTTTGACCACATCTTTATTTTTGAGGCCATGTTCTTCTGCTAAGATACCATAACTTGCAACTCCTGATAAATATTCTTTAGCAATTTTTCTTTTTAAATGGACCGGATAACGGTTGTATTGCCGAGTCCGCTTCTTTGGTCTTGTCACAATTTTACGTATTTTGGTGACAACCTATACTGGTCCAATACACGTTGAGTTTATTCTAAGAAGTGTTTTTCGCGCAGCACTGTGTCCCGAACATGTTTCGGAAGACCTTCTAGCGTGTATATCTTTTATGGCAAAGCAAATATATTGGAACAGTCTCAAAAAGAAAATATTTGTAATCAACAAATCAACAAATCAACAAATCAACAAATCAACAAATCAACAAATCAACAAATCAACAAATCAACAAATCAACAAATCAACAAATCTCATCACTTTTTAGGGCTTCTATTTTTTCCAGAAAAAACACTGACCAATGGATTGATGGGATTGCCGGTAGTTCGGCGATAGGATACCACTTGACCTGTATGATAGATCGCATCTGCTAGTGGGCCGTTCATAAGATTCCAGAAAGGAGCGCTGCTCACTTTTTCTTCTCTTTTAAATTGTATTTGACATTCTTCTAGTTTTAATTCTTTATTGGTACGAAGTATTTCGCTGGCTGCTTTTAAGTGGTGCAAAGTTTTCGTTCGATATGCTTCAAAACTTAGATCGGAAACGCCACTACTTCGTTCGGTTGGTATTTGGGCTACGGTATTGTATATAACCTCTGATAGTCCGTATATGTGTTTGATGAGTGCCTGGCAAGTTGCTCCCTTATTGCCAGGATCGTAGGCTAGGTCCTCTGGGCGCAACCCTTCTGTTCCCCAATAATACCGATAGCCTAATCCATCAATCATTCTCATTAAAACTGAATTTCCAGAATAATCTTCAGGAGTGTGTTCAATTTCAACATAAGGTAGAACAGATAAAGAATCCATTGTTAAGTCTTGTGCTATTGTAGCATTTGAACAATAGAAAAAGAGTGATAGATAAAGTAGCTTTTTCATGAAATCAATATTTTTAATTAGCTGCAAATTTAGATAAAATAAAAAGGTCGTAAAGTTGAGTTCCTATCCTTAACCAAAACGACCTAGCGAGTACTATTAGGGCATTCAAACAAATATTCGAAAATTAACTGGGACTACCAAATGGCAGTTAAGTTTTTTATAGTAATCTGAACGAATCGACGTTTAGAAGAACTTTTCAAAATTTTTTGGTTGGTTAGTTGTTAATTTCGAGTTGATGTGACTGTTAGATATTCAGAACAACACAGGAAGACTAAATGTTTTTAGAACGTTTTGCGATTTCAATAAATGGTTATGAAAAGCCTCTCATATTCCTCAATTAAAATGTATAAATTTGTTATTTGAAAATGACAGGTTAAATGTGGTTATGATAATACTTACCATATTATTATTACAAATCTAAAGATCTCTGTGCGACAAAAAAACAAAAGAGATCACACGACCCGATAAAAGACAAACATCTTAATAGATCTAAAAACATAAAACAAGATGAAATTAATCCTCCTCTTCTCAATAACCCTTCTCCTTTTCTTCAGTTGCAAAACCCAACTCAATTGTCCACCAGATAAAAAAGTAGGAACGTTGCCGTTTACAGCTACTGCAAAAAAATACATTCCACCTTACCAATCTAATCAGGTACTCGTTTTTAAAAATCAGGAAGGAGCGTCTTTAGAGTTGACCATTCAAAAGACAGAGCAGGGGATGAATAATCGATTATGCACCAAAAAAATCTGTTCTACCTTAGATGTTAAATCAAGAACAACTTGTGAATATTTAGGCGGAGAAGTCACCCGTTTTTTCCTAAGTGGACAATTGAATGGAAAAGATATCAGTGCTGACTTATTATTTACTCATGTACAGCAAATGGCCTACGTTCGAGCGTTTATCACGGCCATGCGTTTTAGTATGGATCACCAAGGAACTTCCATGTCTGGATTTCTCATCGAAAAAGATTTTTCTCAACCCATCAATGAAGTTCAACTAAAAAACGAATTGGGTGGAATCATGGTTAAAAAGGAAAAAGTAAAACTAAACGATCAAGAATTTACGGAAGTCTATACCTCAGAAAAAAAATACCCCCACTTTTATTTTACAACAAAGCAGGGGCTGGTAGGTTTTAAAACAACAGGCCATACCTGGAGTTTAGTTAATTGATCGTTGCTCAATATATGGGTTACTAACCCTCCTCACTAATTGAAGAGGGTTTAGTAACCCTAAAGAATCTAGAAACCCTACAGGAAAATAACTTTCGTTTAAGTTAATAGAATTCCGGCTTCTCCGAGATTGTAAAATCCTAAAATGGCTGATCCGTTTCCGCTACCGGCATTCCGGTTGGATAATCAAACCCAATACGTCCACTTCGGTCAGGATTACCGGACGGAATCTGCGCAAAGCGTTCGGCTTTTCTACGGAAAAAATTATCCACTCTTCCCGTCATTCCTTGCCAAAAAAGTAGTGGAATAGAATCTTCTTTTTCCAGCTCTTCGTACGCCACTTCGATACCTGCTCCACGTCGGTAGACCTCTACGGAGATGATACAGATAAATGCTAGAATGACACTAAATCCGACAAAGAACGAGAACAAGTTGCCCCAGAAGCTAGCGTCTTTTCGCTTAGCATCATGGCGAGCTAACATAGCCATTTCGCCTTTGTTAATGGCCGCTTGCAAACGCTGATCTTCTCGGTCGATCGCAGCTGTTTTCTGCTCCTTCCATTTGTCGATTTGCTTGCCATAAGTACGTTGTTGTTGGCTTTGCTTTTCTGCCAAGGCAGATGCTAGCGTGTTCGCTTTTTTACGATACTTATCCGCTTGACTTGCCGCCCACTTGTGACCCGCTGCCAGCTTTTGCTCGTAAGATTTTACCTTAGTTTGATAAGCTGCTATCTTCGCAGCATACTGACCTTCGGTACTAGCTAGCACGCCTTGATGATGCTCTCGTAGCAAAGCTAATTCTTGGTTCGCTTGCTCGTTGATCGTTTGAATCTTCGCCTGATAAGCCTTTTGTAAGTTCTGCTCATCAAAGGTCATTCCGACCGGAACATTAGACATAAAAGCATAATTAATTCCGTTGGTAGACATCCGAAAAGAGAGAACTCCCATGCCGATCGTAATTGCCGAAACAATCACAAATAACCCGATGTACCAGGCATTCTGTAAACGCTTCCAAACGAGTGCTCTCGTCAAGACCTGTAAGAATTTACGGCCACCTAATTCCAATAATGCCACCACCAATATCATGGCAATAATCGAAATCGTGATGGATAAAAATTTACTAGTACCTGCCATTTCAGACTGCGTAATGTACCAGATCGTAACCGCTTCTGTCAGACCACTTATGACCTGTGCCACTTTACCAATTACGTCGATTCCGGGTGCAATTGGCCGGAAAAGATTGTAGAAATCGCGGTTCGTTGCCGCCGTTTCTTTTGCTTGTAGTTTTACTTGCTTTTGCATAATAAAAAAATTGCGAATACTGTGTAATAGCTACACGGTATCCTTTGATGTGCTGTCTTTCGACGGTACATCGTTAGAAAAAATAACCAAAGCCATAATGAAAAAATCATTATAGTTTAGACAAACTCAAATAAAAAAATGGAAAACACTATCGAAAAGTAAGGGAATAAAACCCGTAAAACGCTAAAATATGGATAGGAGAAATTACAACCAAAATATATATGATACACTATTTATACGTGAAACTTCGGAGGAGGTCACATTATCGACTTAACCACTCCTTAAATTTCCCCACTCGATCGCGCGATACAATCACTGGTTCGCTGTCTTTATATCCTTCTAAAACAACACTATAACGGCTATTACTATAAGCCACCAATTGCTTGACGGCGGAATTTTTGACAATAAAAGCTCGATTAATACGAAAGAATTGTCGAGGATCGACCTCCGCTTCAATTTCTGCTAGGGTAGGATCTAGTGGAAAACGACGTCCCGCTTGATTAATGGCCCAGGTGATCTTTTCAGCGGATTGAAAAAAGTTGATTTGACTGACGGCAATGGGTGTGAGTTTATCGTTGACCTGTGACATATAGCGATCCCGATAACTGGGCTGGCGAATGGCCGCAGCTACCTGCGCAATGAGTTCCGGAGTGATGGGATTGGAGGTTTTTTGTGTATCTAAAAATTTGTCAAGTGCTGCATATAGCTCTTCCGGATTGATCGGTTTAAGGAGGTAATCAATAGAATTTAATTTAAAAGCACGGAGCGCATATTCTTCGTAAGCCGTCGTAAAAATAACGGGGCAACGGACATCTACCTGCGACCAAATATTAAAACTCAATCCATCCGCCAATTGAATATCACAAAGTAATAAATCGGGTTGTTCTTTATGGATGGCTTCTACGGCTTCTTCGATAGATTCGGAAAAATCAATAATGTCGGGCGCACCGTTGGGGTAGGCGAGTACCAAATCGCGAAGCCGTTCAGCGGCGAGTGGCTCGTCTTCGATCAGAATGATTTTGAATTTTTTAGAATTTGTCATTGGGTTTTTAGAAAATTATAGTGAGAATACAAGTGGTGTTAAAAAATACTTTTATAATTTGCTGCCATCCCGTCCGCTTCGCGGTTCCCTCTCTTGGCGTAATTTATATGCCACCCTTCGGGATCGTTCGTTCATTCCCCGGGATCGGTCAGTTATCCTTAATAATCGGTAACCCCACCGCATAAAAATCTTCCTTATCCTGAATGATAATTTCTTTTCCAGTCGCTAGTTGATACCGTTGTCGAATATTTTCTAATCCCATTCCTTTGCCGGGTACTGGTTCGGACATTTGTTTACGATTATTTTTAATCCACCAAAAATCATCTTTAGCATAAATCTGAATGGTTAGTGGATGCTTTAAAGTAGCCGCATTGTGTTTTACTGCATTTTCTACGAGCATCTGTAAGGACAAAGGAACTAGATATTCATCTACCTTCGAATCAATTTGGATATCCATTTTTATCCTTTCTCCGAACCGTGTTTCAATCAAAAATAAATAAGCTTTTAGGGTTTCTAATTCTTGTTTCATAGAAATCAGCTCTTCATTTCGCACATCTAAAATATTTCGGTAAACATTAGAAAGTTGATAAATAAATTTTTCTGCTTTGTCTGGATTTTTTTTCACTAGCGTACTAAGTACATTTAGGCTATTAAACAAAAAATGAGGGTTGACCTGACTGTTTAGCGTTTGGTATTGTGCGGCTAGTTGCGCATTTTTATATTTTTCGGCCTCCACCAGACTTTTTTTCCAATCGTTTAGAAAATTAGCAGCCTGAAAAATAGCGGTAATTAAGAGTCCGATGATTAATGGTCCGACAAACTGTCCGATGTTTAGACCTTTAAATACACACAAAAAATCGCAACCATACACCAGCGGACGGTAAATGAGGTTAATAATCACAACGGTCAAGACGACGACAACGACATTGCTAGACAAAGCAATCCAAAATGATTTCCAAGGATTTTTTAGCCATGATAATCTATCTTCTATATAGTTATTCCAAAGGCTCATACTTGAAAACAACCCTAAACCGTAAAGCATACTGATTAGAAAGTACGTCCAGGCTTCTCCAAAATCACTCCGACAAGGTACACAAGTAACATAAGTTATTAGGATAGCAATTGGCGTATTGATAACTATAGCCGACTTTATGGTATCCCAAACTATCGTCCTGTCAAAATTAGCTACCGTTTTTTCTTTTGCTATTGTTGAGATCATTTTAGACATGCTTAAAGGTATGAAAAAATGTTGATTTGTTGATTTGTTGAATCGTTGAAAAATTCAACGATTCAACGATTCAACAAAAAGAATTACTCTGCTGAAGCAAGTTGCTTGCTCATTCGGTCAGATTCTCTTTTTCCCCAGGTTGGCTGGATAGAAGGAGTCGTTTCATCTGCCTCTGCAAAAATTGCTGCCGCTTTTTCTAGAAAAGGTTTAGCTTTATCTGCGCCACCACCAAACATGGCCGGGGTATAAAAAAGATTCTGTCCCATCAATAAAAGCGCCCGAGGATTTTTAGGATCAACATTCAGTGCAACCTCTAAAATATTAGAAGCCTTTGGCCCGTAGTAAGGTGCCATCATCGGAGAACCTTGTAGTTTAGCTTGGTAATAATTGGCTCGCAAAGTGAGCACTTCACTATTATTGTCTAGCTTCTCAGCCGTTGTTAAAAATTTGTCCATTTGTTCAAGGCAGGCATCACAACCTTGCTTTCCTGATCTCCAAAATACTTGACTGTTATAATAAGCAGCGTGGTAAGCAAGTAACCATTCCGTTGGATTGCTAAGCGCAATTCGTTCTATGGTGGAAGTGATAACTTGTAATTCTTCTGGAGTTTTTGCTTGTTTAGCAGCGGTCAGTTGTGCTTGTAAAGGTGCTCCCCAGCTAACCTGAGCAGTCATGAAATTATTTGCGAATACGACGATTAAAACGATTAATAGATTTTTCATAATTATAATATTTTAGGTTTTTTAGAAATTTAATGTTTAGAAATTATAAGGATTTTTTTATTGTCCCTTTCGATACTGTAAAGGTATGGGCGTTTTTAGGTTTTTTAAAATAGGACTGACTGAATCGTAGGAATTGCAGGATGAATTGTAGAAAGGGTAGCATAAGCGATAGAGGGATCAATGCTAAACATTCTTATCGCTTTGACTTTCTCTTTATTATCCTATTTGGATAAATGATCAGCTGTATAAAATTGAATTCTAAATTATCAAAAGATATTTTTGAACCTTGGTCAACATCTAAATCTAGGTTAGGGTACCACCTGAGATTTGTTCTTAAAATCCAAGTCTGAAGGCGGTTTGGGCGAATATCCCATCCAAAGGTAAGACCATATCCCAATTTATCGCCTTTAAGATCCACCGTTTTTCTGCCTTCAAATTCTTCTTCAAAAGAGAGTTTTTCGTAACTAATTACTGGACCTATAAATGGAACAAAACCGTGGTAATCAAAGAGATATTTGGTAACTTCAAATAAAATGGATTTCCTTTTCAATTGTTGAATAGCGCCATAGGTTTTTGTAGAAGCGCCATATGCTCTATATCCAACTGCTATGTTTAGATCTGGCTGATGAAGATAATAACCCATTGTAAAATCAGGCATTATAGAAGTATCGTATTTATTGATATATGGTCTTGTATTGCTATTATAACTATTTTCTTTCAACCAAAAGGCAGATGAAACTCCAGCACCTATATAAAATCCGTTCAATGCTCCTCTTTCAGCAAGCGTTCTTGTTACTTCTTTTGTTTTTCCAGATTCCCAATTTTTTTCAGCACCCAAGGTGGTTTCAAACATATACCGATAAGATAATGTTGCATAGAAAGGAGGTGTTTTCACACTTTCTAAATTAGTTCGAGAAATATAATAGTCTTGACGATTGGCATAGTTCCAAGCCATCCCTAATTCTATCAGATGATTTTTTGAATTAAAAGTTATACCTCCAAGTAAAGGGAAATTTGTGTGATTCAATGCTGGTCCATTTGGGTACTCGAAATTATTATTGCTTTGTTTATAATAAAAAGGAGCGAGTGAGGTACCGATATATGGACGGAATTTATTGTTTTCTATGCGCAACGGATAGTATTTAAAAACAGTTTCTACTCCCCTAAGTGCCGTTATTTCTTGCTGCTCTTTTTTATTGAATGTTGAATAAAGAGGGATCGCAACGTAAAAGTCGGCATGACCCCAAAAATGCGTACCTCCAATTAAAACCCGTGGCGAAAAACTACCACCAAATTCCAAGGGTTGCGTATTTCCTTGCAGGTTAATATAATTAGTACTACCTCCAAAGCTTGCTTGAAAATCCAAGCCAAGCGTCATTTGAGCAAATCTATGTCTGGTCTGTTTTTCAGTATAAATTTGTGAATATACTGATTGACTGAAAAGTAGTGCGGTAAAAAATATTATATATTTTGTCATGTTTTATTTTCGTTTTGGTGACCAACGTAAAGTACTTAGCACCGTGTACTTAGTCGTAATATTTTGTAAAATAGCTTCTGTAATGAAACAGCTTTAAAGGTAATTTTCCACCATCCATACATCAATCTGCACATCAAAAAATTACAAATCCTGCACCCCAATCTCATTGTTCCGTTTTCCGAAGTCTATAAACATGCCTACAAAAGGAAACCTTGGAAAGAGACTTCTCACCTCATTTCTTTGATAAACACCTTCCGAATTTGGAGTACCATCGTAGCGGTAAGTATGCACCTGATCGAAGTTTGGAACATTGGTCATACTGATAAAGATGACAGTAAAGTGGTCGCGGATATTTGTCAGATAAGAAATATTGGCACTTAGGTCATGGTAGTGAGGTGAACGCTTTTGATAAAATCCTGGCTCATTCGGATTTTGATAAGGACGTCCATTATGCCATCGGTAGGTTAGACCAACTCCCATACTTAGTTTTGGAAAAAAGTGTTTGTAAACCACCGATACTACTCGGGGTGCACTAAATGGAACTGGAGCGGTTTCTGTCGTTTCGCGCCATTGTCTTTTGCTATCAATCAAACTTAAACTAACCCATAAATCGCCATTTTTGATGCTTTGTCGATCTCTGTAGAAAAGGTCAATCCCACGTGCAAAACCAGTTCCGCTATTGTTGAGGGTTTCTGTGTTGGTAGTGGCTAGTTGATGATATTTTTTATAATAACCTTCTACTCGTAGCAAGCGATTATTGGCAGATTTAAAATAGGTCAATAATAAATGATCGGCGCTAGCAGGTGCCATTTTTACCGACTGTGCATACGCATCTTGAGGAATATCTCGCTGCTGGTAACGACCCGCACTAAAGGCTAATTGGTGACCTGGCGCGATAATATGATTGATTTGTAGTCGAGGTGCGAGTGCTGGCCGTTGCCACTCATAACTATCTGCACGAAGGCCAGCACGGAGCAACCATTTTTTGTTTATATAATAATCTAGTTCAAAATAGCCAGCAAGACTTTTTCGATCTGTTTTTCCAATTCGAATTTTTTCAGTATTTAGAATATCGAGTTGTTCTGCTTGATTTTCAAAAGTTAATCCAGTCTTCCATTTAAAAAACTCTTGATATTGTCCAGTTAATTTAGCACGTAATTGTTGGTTATTTCCTGTAAGGATTTTATGAAAATCATCCACTTCGAAATCAGTTTGGTCATAACTTTGCGCATATCCTAATTCCCAAAAACCAGTGGTACCAATCGGCTGCTGATAAACTGCTTGTCCATAAAAATTATTATTATTGATACCCAATCGTTCTCCACCATACTGGGCAATAGAGGCGGTATCTTGAGAAGCAAAGGTGGTGCGATTTCCTTTGGCATATATTTTTAGCGTTGCTCCTTTTTTGCTATTCCACCAATAACCTCCTTGTAATTCTTGACTACTGGGTGCTTGTACTAGAATTTCTTTGGCTTCTTTATTTAAAAATTTATAAAGTCCTAAATCCGAAAAGGTTCCCGCAAAACTGACTGCCTGATTTTTCATTTTTTTGGTATAACCAGCCGATCCTCCTAGGGTCATTAAGCCCAAAGAAAATTTATCTTGGTCTGGCATATTTTGCGTTTGTAAAATCAAGGCTGCTGATAAAGCATCTCCATATTCTGCCGAAAAACCACCGGAAGCAAACGTAATTCCAGAAAAATCAAAAGGTGAAAATCTACTTCGACTAGGAACATCAGGAATCGTAGCGGAATAAAAATTCGGTACTCTCAATCCATTAATAAAAGCTTGTGTTTCGGTAGCCGCGCCACCACGGACCAGCAATTGTCCCGTCTCGCCCGCAGGCGTCGCACTAGGTAATACACTCAATGCTTCGACCAAGTCGCCCGTAGCACCCGTGGTCACTACATCGACGCTACTCATAACCGCTGTCTTACGCGTATCACTCGCTTCCATCGCACCTGCTGTAATCACTACTTCCGACAAAGAATTAATCGTCGGTCGTATTCTAAACGCAATGCTCGTATCCTGATTTAATTCAATTCGCATAGAATCTGTCGCATACCCAATATGCTGCACCATCACTAGGACCGACCCCGTGACGGAAGTTTTAAAGGAAAAATTACCAATCGTATCTACAGTAGCACCTTCATAGGTAGTAGGTAAGTAGACATTCGCACCTGTAAGCGCCTCTCCTGAGTTGCTATAAACCGTACCGGAAAGGGTATTTTGTGCATTCAATAAAAAAGGAAAACAGCAGATAAAGGTGAGTAAAAATTTCATAATCTTTTTTTTCTGCAAGATAGGGGAGTGGAGACCTTACGGAAAATAGACCTGACTGAATCGTAGAAATGGAGGGATGAGTTGTGTTTTATGCAGTGGTACCGGAATTTTATGGTAAGCTTTTGATTTTAAATAAGGTTTAAAAACCATAAAACCCTTATAATCTCTTTCGACCATAAGGGTTTTGTTCAGTTTTTCAGTTACGTTCACAGCGCAAACGTATGCAAGTATAGGCGATATCCCCTATACCTCATGTATTAAGACTTCCCTAGTTTTAGGGATGAATTGTTATTGTTGTTAATTGTAATGAATAAAACTGTTGACATAGATAGATTCATAATACCTCCTTTTTATTAGTGAAGAAATCTCCCGTTGCGCTCTCGGGCATCGGGCTAGTGCAGCTTACACCTTCCAAACATAAGTGTTTTTTTGGTAAAAGTAAATAGAAGTGCGTTTATCTTCGTATTTATTTTTAGGTGATATGAAGTGGTTAAGTGATTTATAGGCTCTTTGCCGTTTAAGTTTGGCTTGGTTACCTATATTTTTTAACGTAAAATCCCAAACTAAACTACTGTTCAGTTTGGGATTTTATCTATTATAAAAAAAAACACGATAGCAGGCATTATTCATTAAAAGCCTAGCCAGTAGACTGGCCCGCTGCTAATAAGCACCACCGCCGCCCGTCATATCACTGGCAATTGGATGCCAAGTCGTCTTCGTTTCTGTAGTTGCCAAAATCCGGTAAGGACTTTCATGATAATTTTTGAATAAATCTGATTCATCAATAAAGATAGGACGTTTTAAATTATCAGCAGCTTGCGTTTGAATGGCCTTTTTATCCGCTTTGTTACTACCATAATAAACAAAAGCGTTGACATCCTTATGCGTTGCAAAGTGATCGCGAAGTTCTGCTCGTTTTCCAGTTAGGATATTTACCACGCCACCCGGAAGGTCGCTCGTGTGTAAGACCTCTGCAAAGTTAATGGCTGCGGTTGCTTCTTTTTCACTGGCTAAGATAACGACGGCATTACCACCGCAGATGGCTGGAAAGATGGCCGAAGCCAATCCTAATAATCCATGATTCTCTGGTGCAAAGATGGCCACCACGCCCATCGGTTCTAAAACAGAGAAATTGAAATGAGCCGAAGCTACTGGATTGACGGCGCTATAAATTTGTTGATACTTATCGGCCCAGCCTGCGTAGTGCACCGCGCGATCTACCGTAGCATCCACTTCTCGTGCTGCTTGCTTAGCTGTATAACCTAAGTCGCTTAGCGTAGCAATAAATTGGTCGCGTCGTTCTTCTAGCATCTCAGCAATACGATATAAAATCTGACTGCGATTATAAGCAGTACGACTAGCCCATTTGCCTTGTGCCTTACGAGCAGCAACGACAGAATTACGAAAATCTTTACGAGAACCCAAACACATATTGGCGATTAAAGTATTAGAATTGTTTTTTAATTTATAGTATCTCCCTGATTCGGTCCGAGGAAAGGCCCCGCCGATATATAGCTTATAAGTCTTTTGAACCGCGAGGCGAACGGGCGTACCGTTGCCATTGCTTCTCCCGTTTTGGGTCGCTTTTTTAGCCAGGGTTTTTATGGTTGTTTTACGTTTAGCCATTTTTAATTTTTTTATGCCGTTAGCTGTTAGCTGTTAGCTATTGGCTGCTCTTTATCCGCGTTCAACACGATTGAAGAGCAGCCAATAGCTAACGGCCAATAGCCAATAGCTATTTTATCCTTTTACATTTAAATATGCTGCTAATCCAGCAACGCCGCCTTCCCGACCAAATCCACTTTCCTTGTATCCACCAAAGGGAGAAGTAGGATCGAATTTATTAAAAGTATTTGCCCAGATGATTCCCGCTTTTAACTTGCTCGTTAGACGGAAAATTTTAGAACCTTTATCTGTCCATACTCCTGCGGATAATCCGTAAGGCGTGTTGTTGGCTTTGGTTAAGGCTTCTTCCACCGTCCGGATGGTTTGTACGGCGAGTACTGGACCAAAAATTTCTTCTTGTACAATTCGGTGGGACTGCGCCGTATTGGTAAATAGAGTAGGCTTGCACCAGAATCCGCCATTCTTTGGCAGTGCACAACTAGGCTGAAAGAATTCAGCACCTTCTCCTTTTCCGATCTTAATATATTCTTTGATCGTCTTTAATTGATTTTGCGAATTGATCGCACCGATATCTGTGTTCTTATCCAATGGATCACCAACAATCAAGGTTTCCATTCTCGTTTTGAGTTTATGGATCACTTCTTCTGCAACTGATTCTTGTACAAATAACCGACTACCTGCACAGCAAACATGTCCTTGATTAAAATAAATACCATTGATGATTCCTTCTACCGCTTGATCGATCGGAGCATCTTCCAAAATAATATTGGCGGCTTTTCCACCCAATTCTAAAGTCACTTTTTTATCCGTGCCTGCTACTGCTCGCTGGATGATTTTTCCAACGCCAGTAGAACCCGTAAAGGCGATCTTGTCCACATCCGGATGATTGACGATGGCTGCACCCGTGGCACCTGCACCCGTTACAATATTGACGACGCCCGGAGGTAGGCCAGCATCTTGAATCAGTTCGGCTAGTTTAAGGGCAGTCAGCGAAGTGGTTTCTGCGGGTTTGATCACAATCGTATTACCTGTTGCTAAAGCTGGAGCAATTTTCCAAGCAGCCATTAGTAATGGAAAATTCCAAGGGATGACTTGTCCTGCTACACCCAATGGCTTTACTTGTGCATTTGGAAAAGCATATGGCAATTTATCTGCCCAACCTGCATAGTAGAAAAAATGTGCTGCCGCTAATGGAATATCAATATCGCGCGATTCGCGGATCGGCTTACCTCCATCTAAACTTTCTATTACTGAAAATTCTCTAGCACGTTCCTGAATTAAGCGAGCAATCCGATAAACATATTTTCCACGTTCTTTGGCGGGCATTTTTGACCAAACAGTTTCGTAGGCTTTGCGAGCAGCTTTTACCGCTTTATCTACATCTTTATCATTCGCTTCTGCTATCTTCGAAAGCACTTCACCCGTTGCTGGGTTTATGGTGTCAAAGTATTTCTTGCTGGAAGGCTTAACGAATTCACCGTTAATGAAAAGATTGTATTGTTTTTTTATTTCCACATGCCCGGTGCTTTCCGGGGCAGGAGCATACGTCCAGTCAGTCGCAAAGTTGAGGGCAGGGGAGGAAGTATTCTTTTTTGCCATTGTTTATTTTGTTGAATCGTTGAAATGTTGAATCGTTGAAATATTATTTTGTTGAATCGTTGAATTTACGTTTTTAAGAATTCAACAAGCGCAGCGTTTCAACAACATTAGTCTTTAGAAATATAATCCATGGAGCCGTAGACGCCATCTCGTTGTTTGATCAATTGTAAGATCAAGTTATTGGCGAGACTACTCGCTCCGAATCTGAACCATTGATTCGTTAGCCAATCCTGACCGAGTGTTTCGCGGACCATCACAAGATAATGAACGGCCTGCTTTGCCGTACGAATTCCACCAGCAGGTTTCATTCCGATCATGGTACCGGTTTTAAAATAATAATCTCGGATAGCTTCAAGCATGACCAAGGTTACGGGCATGGTAGCTGCGGGACTAATTTTTCCAGTACTGGTTTTAATAAAGTCAGCACCTGCCAAAATCGCAATATCACTGGCTTTACGGATATTATCTAGGGTGCCGAGTTCGCCTGTTTCTAAGATAACTTTTAATCGTGCTTTGCCGCAAGCTTCTTTGATGGCTGCGATTTCATCGTAAACATATTCGTATTCTCCAGATAAAAATTTACCACGAGAGATCACCATATCTACTTCATCAGCCCCTTCGCTGACGGCATATTTTGTATCTCTGATTTTGACATCCTGTGGTGCTTGTCCACTAGGGAAAGCGGTTGCTACGGCAGCTACTTTTACGCCGCTGCCTTTTACCAAGTTTTTAGCTACGCGGACCATGGTTGGATAGACACATACGGCTGCGGTGGTGGGTAAGCCAGGATAACCAAGGTGTGGATGGAGTGCTTTCTGGCAAAGCTGTTGCACTTTGCCGGGTGTATCAGCACCTTCCAGCGTTGTCAGATCGACCATGTTCAATGCCAATTTGAGTGCCTGTACTTTTGCTGCTTTTTTGATGCTCCGCTTCGTGAAACGAGCCGCACGTTCTTCAGCACCTACTTGATCTATGGTAGGAGAGGAAAAGGAGGGATATGTTTTTGCCATAAGAGAAAAATTTTGAGCTATAAAAATACGAATATTAGTTGGAAATGTTGAATAGTTGAGTCGTTGAAAAGGTTTATCTACTTACGTAAAACTGATTCAAGATGATTTAGAGATCGATAGATGGAAGAAGAGTGGGGTAATCTTATTGTAATTTTTTTTGGTGGTACATCCATTATTTATAAGAGCGCGTGATTAAAATTATAGGGTTTTAATGGAAGACAGATCGTGGGTGACTATTCTACCTTAGCTGTTTTTCAAAATCAAAATCAGCTGTAAGTGCAACTTCAGTTTTTCCTATAACGAAAAAAAAAGACGCAAAATCGCTTATCGACCAATAAGAAAGACACGATAGAAGTTTTTGAATTTGCGGCCGTCGTCCGACCGGTAGGCTTGAGATATTATGACTAATCGCCCTCTCAGCGCTAGATTTTACCAGAATAAAAAAGCCCGCGAACGGATCGCAGGCTTTTTGAAGTGAGAGTGGAGGGATTCGAACCCCCGACCCCTACCCTGTCAAGGTAATGCTCTAAACCAACTGAGCTACACTCTCATACAGATTGGATGCGAAAATAGTATAATTTCTATAAATCTCCTAAGAGGCTGTCTAAATTTTCGAGATTCTGCCTAATTGTTAAAACTTTATCCTATATAAGGCATTAAGCTTAAAAGGTTAGCCGTCTTAAAATCCATTATATTGAGCTGATTGTCCATGTTTCTAAGGGGTTGTTCCTTTAATTTTGTGATGAATTTTTATCGGATTGGAGGAAGACTCTAATCAAATTTTCATATAAAAAATAGTTCAATTATGAAAAAAATATTTGTCACTTTTACATTAATCTTAATTACCTTTTTTATGACACAAGTTAAAGCACAAACCACAGACCTCCAACTCATAGAGGGAACAATCAATCAATACTTTGATGGGATGATCAATCACAATGCAGCATCTTTCGAAAAAGCATTTCATCCAACTGCCATCATGAAATGGAATGGCGAAAAATATATGGAAGTTAATGCTGTCAAAGCACTTAGTGATTATGTAAACGCAAATCCTACGGTAAAGACAAAGACTAGAATTGTCAATGTTAATATAGTCGGAGATGCTGCGAATGCTCATTTAGAGTTGGAATACGAGACGTTTACTTTTATTGATTTTATGCATCTTATGAAAATTGAGGGAACGTGGAAGATCGTTAGTAAAACCTATACACAGGTGACGAAAGATTTCTAAGCGAAAATAAAAACAATTCTCTCACGAACTTTCTGTTTAGCACTTGTTGGTACCTTAATTTTTAATTGCCAGCAAGTGCTAACAAGTATTTTGCATTCAAGATTACAGTGTATTAAAATTAATAGGATTAGTATGATTACTTCTCGGACCACTTTTTCTTATCAATCTCAAGTGCTTGTAGAAAGAATCAAAATTCAAGCACCTTTTCGATATGAGGCTATTTTTCAAAATAGTGGTTGCTTTATATATTTTAAAGAACGAGGACCTAAAATACTAACCTCTGAAGTAAACACGAAGTTGAAAGGGAATGATGCGGTACTTTTAAGGTGTGGTAATCACTTTATGGATCTACTCAAAGAAACAGATGATGAACAAGTAGAAGTAATCGTCTTTCACCTTTATCCAGAAGTTTTAAAAAAATTATACACAGGAGATTTTTCAACCCTTCTTAAAAAACAGCATGATAAAAGGAATCAAATAGTTGCTTCCAGTAATGTGATTGCAAAATTTATTGATTCCTTGGAGTTCTATTTCCAAAATCCTTTATTGGTTAATGACGATCTACTGGAGCTAAAAATCAAAGAGCTAGTGCTACTGCTTATCCAATCCAAAAACGTAGGATCTATTCAAGAATTAGTGGCTGATTTATATTCGGCTAAAACGGTTCATATAAAAGAGGTAGTAGAACTACATTTGTTTTCCAATCTAAAGGTAGAGCAGTTGGCAAAATTATGCAATCTAAGCTTGTCTTCCTTTAAACGAGAATTTAGAAAAGAATTTAATGATAGTCCCGCCAACTATATCAATAATAAAAGACTAGAAAAAGCAAAAGAGCTGCTAACAATTTCAGATTTGCTGGTCAGCGAAATTGCTTACGAAGTTGGATTTCAAGATTCCTTATATTTTACTAGACTTTTTAAAAATAAAATCGGTGTTCCTCCTTCGGCTTATCGTACGGAAAATTCTATTTGATCTGATATTCCTGAGCTGGTTTTTCTTGCTAAGAAAACGATATCCTATTTTTTAAATAATCTTCCAAACCAAGAGGTTTGCTTTTTAGGGACATTCGTTTTTTCTTTGGATAAACTAGTTGTTTGAGCAGTTTTTCCAATAAATTGATTGGCTATATTAAGCAACTCTGTTTTTGTTTTCATGCCAGATGCTCGCCAGAGGATTTCGCCATTTTGGAAAATAGCCAGTGTTGGCAAGGTTCTTATTTTGTATTTATTTGAAATGGATTTCTTTTTGTCCACATCAATTTTAATTACTTTCATTTTGGTACCCAGTTCTTTTTTTACCTCACCAATAACAGGAGATAATGCCTGGCATGGCCCACACCAAGTAGCATAAAAGTCTACAAGTACAGGCTTTTTACTATTGATGATATCTTTGAATTTTACTTTTTTCTTACTACTCATATTGGTGTTTTTTATTTGAAAGACGCATTTTTCTTTAACAGGATTATTTTGACGTTTGTTGCACTAACTACCGTATCTAGCAGTATATCAACCAGAGATTATTGGTGTATTGTCTTGAGGGCGATAAGTTATTTGATAAAAAATGGTTAGTATAAGCAAGAAGCAAACACCTGATTCGTAGTAATACTAAACTATTCCATACTTTTGTCTAAGATAATTTTCAAGCAAAATGAAGAATTTCGATTACATAATTATCGGTGCGGGTTCGGCAGGTTGTGTATTAGCCAATCGACTCTCCAAAAATTCCAGTCACCAAGTTTTGATTTTGGAAGCCGGAGGACCGAATACCAATGTGAATATTCAAATTCCAGGGGCTTATGCTAAACTCCATCATACGAAGGTGAATTGGAATCTCTGGACTGAACCACAAGCGCAGGTGCTAAACCGGAAAATGTATTTACCAAGAGGAAAAACATTGGGTGGGTCGAGCGCGATCAATGCGATGGTTTATGTGAGAGGGAATCGGGCAGATTATGACGAATGGGCTGCCTTAGGTAATGCGGGTTGGAGTTATGAGGAAGTGCTTCCTTATTTTATGCGTTCCGAAAACAACGAAGCCATTGAAAGAATGGATGCCGGTTACCACGGAAAAGATGGTGAATTAAACGTTTGCTTTTCCAATAAATTTAAAACGCCTTTTGCCGATGCTTTTGTAGCCGCTTGTGCAGCGGTTGGTATTCCTGAAAATCCTGATTATAATGGAGCAAAACAAGCAGGAGCGAGCATATCTCAATGTACGATTAAAGATGGCAAACGGTGTAGTGGAGCAGCAGCTTTTTTGAAACCTATTCTTAAAAGATCAAATCTTACCGCCATTACTAGCGCGCATGTTTCTAAAATTATTTTTGACCAAAAAAAAGCAAAAGGGGTCGAATATATTAGGCATGGTAAAAAACAAACCGTCTTTGCTAATAAAGAAATTATTCTTGCTGCTGGCGCCTTTCAGTCACCTCAACTATTAATGCTATCGGGCATTGGTGATCAAAAAGTTTTACAAGCGCATGGCATTGATAAAATACATGAACTAAAAGGGGTTGGTCAAAATTTACAGGATCATTTATTTTTTCCAATTGGTTGCGAAGCCAATGTACAGGAAGGTATTAATCAGTATTTACCGATGCTTAAACAAATAAAACCAGCGTGGGATTATTTTGTGCATAAAAAAGGAGCGTTTACGGCTACCTTGTTGGAAGCCATGGCTTTTTTAAATATTGATGGAAAGGAGGAACCGGTCAATCTCCAATTACATTTCGCACCGATATGGTTGGGAAAAGATTATCATTACAATATGTATGATATAAAGACGTTACCAGCGGTAGATGGCTTTACGATTCTTCCTACCTTGTTGCATCCTAAAAGCCGTGGTTTTGTTACCTTACATTCTAATGATCCTATGGCCGCACCAATCATCCAACCCAACTTTTTACAGGAAAAAGAAGACCTGGATGTATTGGTGAAAGGTTTAAAACTTGCGTTAAAAATACTAGACCAAACTCCTTTCAAAAAGTATACAAAAACTTTAGCGCCGAAGTTAGATCTGCCATCAGAAGATGCGCTAGTTCAACATATCAAAAAATCGTTAGAAACGGTTTATCATCCAGTAGGTACTTGTAAGATGGGGCATGATGAGATGGCCGTTGTTGATCATGAATTAAAAGTTCATGGAGTAGAAAATCTTCGAGTCGTCGATGCTTCTATCATGCCTAAAATAGTTTCTGGAAATACCAATGCCCCCACGTTTATGATCGCTGAAAAAGCGGCCGATATGATTTTGGGCGAAAAGTTGAAGTAAAAAATATCTAAATATACCTTAATCATGTTACCACATAAAGCATCCACCAAGCGCGAAAATTTCAACCTAAAAGGATATAAAGCACTCATTGTCACGACTAGCACTAGCACCCTTGATAAGATAGACAACGCAACGGGAAAAGTGCTAAAAAAAGGTCGACCTACTGGCGTTTATGCTTCGGAATTGACGGAACCTTATTATGTGTTTTTGGATGCGCAAATGGAGGTAGAGGTGGCCAGTATAAAAGGAGGGAAAATTCCGATAGAAAAACTTTCTTTATTGCCATTGGTTCGTACAAAAGAAGATAGTCGATTTTTGAAAGACCCCGTTTTTCAAGAAAAAGCAAATCATTCAAAACCCATTGCCGACATTAAAATAGCGGAATATGATATTGTATTTTTAGCAGGAGGTTGGGGCGCAGCGTATGATCTGGCACAATCAAAAGAACTGTCTAAGAAGATTAGTGAAGCCTACGCCGCTAAAAAAATCTTAGGAGCGGTTTGTCATGGTCCGTTAGGATTTATTGGCGCAAAAAAAACAGATGGCTCACCGTTAGTAGAAGGAGTTAAAATGACGGGTGTCACCAATAGGCAAATTAAATTATTAATGGTTGGTGCGACACCCAAACATCCAGAAACAGAATTGAGAAATGCCAATGCGCAGTATGAATCTAAGACTGGATTAATTGATTTATTCAATAACCATGTCGTTGTAGACAAAGAACACTTAATAGTTACCGGCCAAAATCAAAAAGGAGGAATTGAGGCTGCCCAAGAAGCATTGAGACTTTTGGGCAGCCTTCAAAAGTAAGTATATAAGAAAGTTTATCTTAGTTTGATTAATGCTCCTTTTCCTTGATGTATCCGCTGCGTTTTATAAGTATCTTTTTGATGATAAACATAATTTAAAAACGGCTGGGTATCGGACATGTCTGTGTTGTCAGCGTAAATAACAGTTCGCTGGTGAAAAAGTGGTTCTAATTGTTTAAATAATGGGAGGTAAAGATTTTTCCAACCATCCAACATCAAAAAGTCAATTGGTTGGTTGAGGTTTTTTAAAGTTTCTATCGCATCACCTATTCTCAATTCAATAACATTTTCTAAGCCTGCTTTTTCAAAATTCTTTTGAGCGGTTTGAGCTTTGCTAGATAATAGCTCAGTGGTGATCACCTGACCACCAGTTTGCTTGACTGCCGCTGCTAGAAATAAAGTAGAGATCCCAAAAGAAGTCCCAAATTCGACAATTGATTTTAAATCGTTTTCAAGAATCGTTTCATAAAAAAAGTCGCCTTGCTCTTGGGAAATGGGTAGATATACGTTTTCTAAATCTTTCGGCTCAATAGGTCTAAAAATCGTTTTAGCCATTCCTTTTGCTGCCCTTATTGGATCAAGTTTAGCATCTTTAAAAAGTAAAGAAATCACTGATTGTGTGGTCGGATCTATTTGTATATTTTGCATATGTATATTTTTTAAATAGTTTATGAAAACATTTTTTCTTATAGACAAAGTTATCCGTTAAATAGCAGATCTTACATGTACTTTTCCGCAAAAGAACTGTAAAAAATGGAAAAGTTGGTTGCGTCAACAACCAACTTTCCAAAATAAATTTATTCAAATCCACGGAAGTGTATGTTAGATTAACTTCGTTAGAACATTTTATAACGGTTCATCTTCATCGTGCTACCGTTAATCATCCCCGCATAATCGGCGACAGATTGGTCTTTCATAAATTTGCCCATGGAGGCTTCTGCCTCTGCCATTGATTTCCAGTAAACGACCACCACATATTCTCCAGCGTCATTAACTGCACTAAGGCGTTTAAGAAAACCAGGTTGTTTGCTCGTAAAGTCTTTTTCAATAGTTGCATCTCTTTTTTGAAAAGCAGCCATGTCAACATTGGCATTTATTTTAAATGAAGTGACTTCAATGACGACTCCTTTTCTAGTCATTTTCTCAGTAGGAGAAGAGCAACTTGTTATGCCGAATAATAAAATGGTTAAACCAATTAGGTATTTCATGATCTTTGATTTAAAAAAGATGAATTAGAATTTTCCATTATTATTTTTCCATTCCGATTTTTCTGGAATGGGAGCAATTACATCCCAATGTTCGACTATCAGCCCATTTTCTAAGCGGAATAAATCATAAAAAGCGGTGTGTTCGCCTTTGCCAAATTTTCCTTCACTCATGGCTAGTACAAAATTCCCTTCGCCTAAAATTTTATGTGTTTTGGTATATTCCATAACCAAACCATTTTCGGCAAAATACTTCATCGCTGCACCAAACCCTTCCAACCCATCTGCAACGGCAGGGTTATGTTGGAGATATTTAGTTGGGTTGATATAAGTAGTTATTTTTTCGTTTTGGTGATTGAGCAGTACATCATCGATAAACCCTTTAATGGTTGCTTTATTCGCGACGGTTTTATCTTTGTCGGTAATATCAGTCGTTCCATCGGTTTGTGTTCTACCACTTGGATTAGCAGGTTGAATGTCTATCAAATTATCCCAATGTTCTACAATCAGATCATTTTCAAATCGGAAAACATCAAACCCAATTTTTGGACCGAAAAAATCATATTCGGTGTGCGTAAAAACATAATCTCCATCTTCAAAGGCGCGGACTACTTTTGCTTTAAATCCTTGTGGTGGGGCATGTTGGATGACTTCTCCAAAACCAGCTAAACCATCTCCAACGGATAAATTATGTTGGATATATTTTTCAGGATTGATGTAGGAGATAGGTGTCTTGTCGCCAGTATTAAGACTGTTTAAAAGGGCAACGGCTTTTTCTTTTTTTGTTAACTCCATTTTTGTTTTTTCTTTAGATGTGTTAGAATTGGATTTGTTAATGTTGCAATTGCTAAATAATAGAAGCATTGCGATAAACGTAAATATGGCTGAGTATTTCATTTTAAGTTGGATTAAAACAATGAAAATAATAGCCACAAAATTATGCTAGAAACCCATGTCAAAAATGGTAGAAACCTTCCTAATGACTGTCAAAAACGGAAAATTAATTAATGCGCTCGTCGAAATGCCTCTGGTGAGCTGCCAGTGAATTTTTTGAAATATTTAAAGAAATTGGTGGGATCATCAAATCCAACTTCATAGGCAATTTCTTTTATAGAATGGTCGGTACTGATGAGTAATCTTTTTATCTGTAGAATAGCTATTTCGTCAATAAAAACTTTAGTAGATTTATTGACGATACTATTTACTATATTATTTAAGGTTTTGGTAGAAACTCCTAGTTCTTGAGCGTAGAACTGGACTTTTTTACTTTTAAAACAATGTTCTTCTACTAGATTTTGAAATGCTAAAAATTGAGATAAATATTTTTTCTTTTTCAGAAGTTGGCCCTTCTCAGATTTGATGCGGAATAATTTTGTGATAATAATATGCAAGATACTTCTGGTGATTCCAATAGAGTAGCTGTCTTTAAAATTATATTCCCATTCTAATTGTCTGATCAAACTGTCAAAATTAGCATATTCTTCTTGCTCAACTTTTAGTTCAATCTTGGGAAAGCTCAACAGATCATTGAATAGTTGCATAGATTTCAAGGCTTCCATTCTGTTCAAGTGGCTAACGATAAACTCTTCTGTAAAAATCAATAAATATCCCTTTACGTTGGGACTTCTAAAAAATTTCTGAATCTGATCTTTCCTCACTAATAGCACCGTCCCTTTCTTATATTTATAATCTGTAAAATCAATCGTGTGATAACCATCGCCCTCATAAATAAAGAGTATGAGATAAAAATTTACAATGTGATTTTTGGAAATATCATGGTCTATTTTTTTTTGTAAAAGCTTTTCTATTTTCAGTACCTCGAAGTGAGAGGCAGGATTGTCTTTATTTTCAAAATAGATTTGTTTAAACTTTTTTTTCATTCGTCGTTAATCAATTTAAGTCACTTCTTTAATAGGGTAGAAACTTTTAGCACATTATACGGATAATTCTTTTATTCTAATGATTTTAAGTACAAAGATTCTACGAAGTATTGTGTCTCAAAAAGCTTTAACTTTACCCCATGAGCTGTACGTTGCTGTCATCGCCGTTGCAAGGATTTACGGACTTCCGTTTTCGGAATGCCTTTCAAAAATATTTTGGAGGGATAGATACGTTTTATGCCCCTTATATCCGACTTAATGGCAAGATGGTCATCAAAGCCAACTACGACCGAGATATTCAACCCAAAAATAATGATACGCTAGAAGTGATTCCACAGATCATGACCAATGATGCGGATGAGTTTATTTTTGTCTCCAAGTTTGTGCAAAGTTTAGGATATAAAGAACTCAACTGGAACTTGGGCTGTCCCTATCCAATGGTGACGAATAAATGTCTGGGTTCTGGATTGATCAATAATCCTGATCGGATCGATCGAATTCTTGATCGAATTCATACGGAGACAGATATAGTGGTTTCTATGAAAATGCGGATGGGTTACGAACATGCGCTTGAGATTATCGATACCTTTCCTGTCTTAGGAAAATACCCCTTAAAAAATATTGCCATTCATGCTCGAATTGGGAAACAACTTTACAAAGGTGGAGTAGACCTAGATGGATTTCAACGTTGTGTAGATCATAGCCCACATAAATTATATTACAACGGTGATATCACCACCGTGGCCAGTTACCGAGCAATGGTCGAACGTTTTCCGACGATTGATCATTGGATGATGGGGCGAGGTTTGATTGCCGATCCTTTTTTACCTAGCATGATAAAAAATCAGACCGAGGAATATCCCGTAGATCGCTTTGAGATTTTCAGTAAATTCCATGATACGCTCTTTTCGTCTTACGAGCAAAAACTAAAAGGGGATAAACAAGTCATTATGAAGATGGCTTCTTTTTGGGGATATTTCGGTACGCCATTTTCTAATTCTGCGAAAATTATCAATAAGATAAAAAAGGCCAAAACGATTGAAGCATATGATGCCGTGGTTGCTCAGGTCTTGGAAAATGAGCGTTCTTTAGCGACTAGCATAAATTATGCTTAAAGCTTTTAATTTGGGTGTTCAATTAAGGAAAAAAACTGCTGTCTATTTGAAACAGGTCTTAAAAACATTGAAGAACTTCAAGAGCAACTTCAATTATTTTCCCTTTAAGATAAAAAAGGACTTAATGGATTTAAATAGCAGGTAGTTACATGTTTATGGTTGTCCAATTTGAGATTGCAGTTGAGATTTTTGTAGTAATTATCTCTTGTAAAAAGTGCAAGAAGAAATTTTTTATCTTTATAGCGTAGATTGAACACCCTAGCTTTTAGTTTGCATTTACTTGTTTTAATCCTACCAAAGATGATGAACCATCTTTTTGATGTCTTGGTCGTAAACTGATTTGATAAAATCCATTTCGTTTTTCGTCAAGTCGGGGGCACCACTAGCTTTAACATTAGAAATTACTTGGTCCGTCCTAGAAGCTCCCGGAATAACACAACTAACCGCATCGTTCATCAAAATCCACTTCAAGGCAATTGCTGCTAATGATTGTTTTGGAAATTTTGCCGATAGTTTTTCTACACTAGATAAACCAGTCTCATAATCCACGCCAGAAAAAGTTTCTCCTTTATCAAAAGCTGCTCCTTCACGATTAAAGTTTCGATGATCATCTTTTGCGAAAGTAGTAGTGGTATTAAATTTACCAGTTAGCAAACCACTTGCTAATGGGACGCGGGCGATGATCCCGATATTCTTTTTTCGTGCTTGTTCAAAAAAGAGTTCAGCAGGGCGTTGCCGAAACATATTGAAAATAATTTGTACCGTATCAACATTATCATATTCGATAGCTTTTAATCCTTCCTCCACCTTTTCGACACTAACCCCTAATTTTTGAATCTTACCTTCCGCCATCAACTTATCAAATTCTCCAAATATTTCTGGACGATAATATACTTCCGTAGGTGGGCAATGCAACTGAATCAGATCAATCGTTTCCAGTCCCATGTTTTTTAAACTGGCCTCGACAAAACCGCGTAATGCTTTTGGCGTATAGGCTTCGTTGGTATGCGGGTTTAGTTGTCGACCACATTTGGTAGCGACATAGAGACGTTCAGAGTGATTGCGAACGAAACGGCCAACGGCTTTTTCGCTTTCTCCTAAATGTTCTCCATAAACATCGGCGGTGTCAATAAAATTGATTCCTTGATCGACGGCAGTATGCAGAATCTCTTCCGCATTTTCAAAGCTGAATGGACTGCCCCATTTACCTCCGATCTGCCAGGTACCCAAACTGATTTCAGAAATTTGGAATCCCGTTTTTCCTAATGTTCTATAGTGCATGTTATTTTTTTACAGGTAAATTCAACAAATAAACACCTTGCCTGCCGGCAGCCAGGAATCAACACTTCTCCAAAATCGTTGCGTACCCCTGACCGACTCCAACACACATGGCGGCGAGGGCATATTTTTTATTTTGCTCGTGCAATTCTAAGGCGGCTGTATGTAAAATCCTGGCTCCAGAAACCCCTAAAGGATGACCAATGGCAATCGCGCCACCGTTAGGATTAATGCGTGGATCATTGTCTGCTATGCCCAACTCGCGGGTACAGGCAAGTACCTGAGCGGAGAAGGCTTCGTTGAGTTCGAGGATGTCCATATCGGCTAAAGAAAGTCCTGCTTTTTTGAGGGCTTTTCTGGACGCTCCGACGGGACCGATGCCCATAATGCGAGGTTCGACACCCACTACGCCTGAGCTAACAATCCGAGCTAGTGGTTGGAGATTGTATTTTTTTACCGCATCTTCCGAGGCAATCAAAAGTGCGGCGGCCCCATCGTTTAAACCGGAGGCATTACCAGCTGTAACGCTACCACCTTCCTTTTTGAAGGCAGTACGAAGCTTTGCCAGTACCTCCAAAGAAGTATTGGGTTTGATAAATTCGTCTTTGGAAAAAATGATGGGGTCCGCTTTCCTTTGTGGAATTTCTACAGAAACAATTTCTTTTGCTAAACGACCGCTAGCTTGTGCCTTGGTGGCTTTCATTTGAGACCAATAAGCAAATTGATCTTGGTCTGCCCGACTCAAGTTGTACATGGCAGCGAGATTTTCGGCGGTGACGCCCATGCCATCTGTACCATATAACTCATGTAATTTTTTATTGACAAATCGCCAACCGAAACTACTATCGTGCATTTTTGCATCTCGACCAAAAGGCTTAGAAACTTTTGATATGACCCACGGTCCACGCGTCATATGTTCAACGCCACCAGAGATGACCAAATCTGCGTCTCCTGTTTTGATGGCTCGATTGGCGTGGATGGCTGCGGACATGCCTGAGGCACAAAGACGATTAATGGTTTCGCCAGGTACGGACCAAGGTAAGCCTGCCAAGAGTAAGGCCATTCTGGCTACGTTGCGGTTGTCTTCTCCTGCTTGATTGGCACAACCCATAATGACTTCGTCATAGGCATCTTTGGGAATATTGCTAAATCGATCGGTCAATGTTTTGATAGGGAGGGCGGCTAAATCGTCGGTGCGGATGGTAGAGAGGGTTCCGCAAAAATTGCCAAAAGGCGTTCTAACGCCGTCTACGATATAAGCTTCTTTCATGATTTTAATTTGGTGGAATAGAGAATAAAATTCTTAAATAACTTAGAATGAGTAAATACAGAACAAAAATAAATTGCCACGAAGTCACTAAGCCACAAAGGATTTTTCTGATGGAAAAATCTCTATTTCTTTGTGGCCATAAATTAATTTAGTAATTCTTTTGTCCTTTACTCAGCTTCAATCTATTTAAAGCACGAAGATAGTCAAATTTTGAATTTTCGACTGATGATAAAAATGGATGAATGTAAGTAGCAAAATCAAACCCTATTATTTCGTATCCTTCTATATCCCAAATAGAAAAAGCCTTCCTCCGCAAATGCGAAAGAAGGCTTTTTAAAAAAATAATTAATTACTAATTAAGGATTGTGAACGACCACAAATTTCTGGGTCTGCATTCCTTTAGGAGTAATAATATTGGCAAAGTAGAATCCAGCAGTTAAGTCCGCTGTGTTTACTGTTTGTAATTGCTCACCACCGATGCTCGTGAATTCTCGAACCATCACTACCTTACCGCTAAAGTCTGTGATCTGTAGCGTCACTTCTGAAGCTTCTTGGGTGGTAAATCCAACGTTTAGGATCTGATTAGCTGGGTTAGGAAATACGCGCATAGTTTCAACGTCTGCCGAAACTGTATTGAGTTGTGTTCCTGCATTTCTTGCCCCTCCGTTTGTACATCCAGAGATGAATACATCATCAATGTAGACATAGTCCGCATTAGAAGAAGCATCACAACGGAATCTGAAACGAGTGTTACTTGTAAAGTTGCCAGTAATGGATACAAATTCGAATTCTCTTACCTCATTGGAGAAGTCGCTTCCGCTAGCCCAAGTAAAGAGCGTTTGCCATGCACCGTTATCGAGAGAAGCCTGTAACCAGAAATCTTCTCCATTTTCCATGCTTCTACCTACGTAGGTAAATTCGATATCTACTTGTTCAAATCCAGCTAGATTTAGAACATCTGTAGTTGCTACAGAGGAGTTCGTATTATCACGTAAGCGGACACTTCTGGTTCCAGAATTTGCGTAAGTAGATGCGGTAGAACGGACACAATCAGAACCACCATCATTCCAAATACCCCATCCACTGTCAAAGTTTTCTTCATCAATTACGACATCTGTACAACCACCGCCAGTATTACATGGCGCACAAGGGCCACCACAATCAACACCAGTTTCACCTTGGTTTTGGATGCCATCATCACAAGTAGGACAAGCTGAACAAGGACCGCCACAATCAACGCCTGTCTCACCTTGATTTTGGATGCCGTCATTACAAGTCGGACAAGCCGTACAAGGACCACCACAGTCTACACCAGTCTCACCTTGGTTTTGGATCCCATCAGAGCAAGTAGCTACTGGTCCACCACCGAAGCAGAAGGAAGAAGTTTCAGAGCTACCAAAGCTTCCGCCAGAACCTAATACGTTTCCGTTGCCATCAGTAATCGTGTAGCTACCACTGCCGTAAGAACAGCAGATACCATCACCATAAGAATCGTTGATGGTCAAGTCATAACAACCGTCTGTTAGGCAGAAGTCAAATACGATAGTAGAGCCATCCGGTTGATTGCCATAAGTACCACCAGCATCTACAGAAACACCCGCATCGGTAGTAAGTGTCCAGCTAGTTTCTTCTGGATAATTATCAAAAGTGATAGAAAGACTTACTTCATTATCTGTACAAGCAACGGCACAAGGCTCACAAGGACCACCACAATCGATGCCCGTTTCCCCTTGGTTTTGGATACCATCTGTACAGCTAGGACCTGGAGGAGGAGGAGTTCCGCCACAAGCAGCTGAGTTGAGTAAGCTAGCACGAGCGCCACCTGTATCAAAGATGGCACGCATCCGTGTTTTTTGATCTAAAGTAAATAAGTTCATACAACCATCATCAGAGTAATCCATATAGTTTTGAACCATATCTGTGGTGTTACAACTTACGTGTGAAGAAGCACAACCGTAATTTGGTCCATCAGAAGTTGGGGTATCTGCTACAAAGTCATCTACATTACAACCGCCATCTCCCCAAATATGTCGAAGATTTAGGTAGTGACCTACTTCGTGTGTC
>CALFWZ010000111.1 GCA_937928405.1 uncultured Saprospiraceae bacterium | reverse complement strand
GGATTAAAGGCCGTAATGGCCGTCCCACCTGAGAAAGTTTCCACGTCCGGCAAATCATAATAAGCGGCTGCGACATTCAACCACAACTGTCCCATATGACTCCGTCGCGAATTATGCGTACAGATGACCGTTGCTTGGGGCGTTTCCTCCTGTTGGTATTTTTTAGCAAAATAATCAGACAGCGAATCTAGTTTTGCTTTTCGTTCACTAGGAATTGACTCGAACTCGGAAACGAGCTGGTCACATAATTTTTGGAGGGATATGAAAATGGGCGTTGGCGTCATTAAGGGAAGATTGAGTTTTTTATAGAATCTGGATGGTTGATAAATAAGAGGTGAAAATAATCAGAAAATGGTAATTATGGGTGGTGCCCTCCCAAATCTTGTTAATAGCAAATATTAGGACACCTGTAGAAGTTGTGGATATTTTTTAATTTTAGGGTGTAAAGACTGAGTACCCGTGAGTTTATTGTGGGTATTGGGTTGTTAGGTGTCATTAGATGAAAAATAAATAATTTATGGATAAACTAAAGGTAAGTATGGTTGAAGATTTTATCTCAAAAGATAAGATTCCTGATGCATTCAAATATTTACTTTCTCATGTAAATAATTCAGTTGATTATAACTCTTTAAAAGAAGAAATTCTCATTAAGAAAAGCCTTTTTACTAAGATAGAATCAGATAATAGAAAAGGAATTATAGACAAGGATACGTACTTCCGTCAAAGAAGCATTATATCACATGTATTATTAAGTGTGTCTTATGAAATTTATACAATCGAAAAAGTAGAAGATGAGATTTCAGATGCTAATATAAACCCAAAAACAACTCAAATAAGCGAAGAGGTAGAAAAACTTAAAGATAGAATAGTCCGAATTGAAGAGACATTAAAGTTAATTGAGGAAAAAATTGGCATTCAGGTTTCTAACTTATTTAAAGATAGGAAACCAATTGCAATAAACAATATTGGACAAGTTAATAAGCAAATAAGTCTTACAAAACAAAATCTTACGATTGAAGATCCAAAAGTGAATTATGTAGTAGTCTTCGGAAGAGCAAATGTAGGAAAATCTACAATACTAGCATATATAGCTAAATATTTGCATGAAAATTATCCTTTAAAATATAACTCAATAGGCAATAAAAAAGGAGTAAATAATTTACAAAATTGGTTGAAAGCTCTGAATGAAAATAGTTTCCCTAAAACAACTGGAATTGGAAATATTGAAGAAATGGATATATCTATTGAAGATCCTAAAAGCGGAAACTCTACAATAATTACATTCCTAGATATTTCTGGGGAAGATTTAGTTCAAATTGGTCCAACAACCAACGAGACTACTCCTAAGTCAATAAATTTAAAAACATACTTTGAGGGAAATGACTGTGTGAATTTTTTAATTGTCACAACTCCTATTTCAACACGAGAGGATGATTTAATTATTAAAACTTTTACAGATTACTTATCGGAGAATTACTCAAACACAAAGTTGAATATAGGATTGATAATAAATAAATGGGATTTGATGCAAAAGAGAGACAATAAGTTATCAGATTTAGTAAAGGAAACATTACCCCTAACCTATAATTCAATGATTAGCAATAAGGATATTAATCTTAATGTATTTAAATTCTCTGCAATTGAAGATAAATACATCTCACCTATTGTTGAATATTTATTAGAAGAATTTAAAACGACACCGAACAATGTGCAGTCGTCAATAGCTTCCATTCGTCAGCTACTGCGTCTGCACTAAGCGTTGGGCGTCATTAGAAAAAATAAAAATGGTAATCAAAGAACCTGAAATACCAAAAGAGATTTTAAAAGAGATAAATCCAAATGATAAAAATTGGAGGAATAGACCATTGAAAGCGAATTTCAAAAATTATGATGAATGCTTTTTGATGTTTCATCCATTTCTTGTGATAAAAGAAGGGCATGAAGGCAGCATTAAATTCGAGACAGGAAATTGGGCAACCAAAAGGGAAATAAATCAATATTGTCAAAGAATGTCTTGGACAGAATTTTTAAAAATTAGTGGAATTGAAAACTATATAGAATTAGATGCTGTGTTGGCATTTTCTCACCGAGCAAGAAGAATTGGAAGAAAATCACAATTACTTAAATACCGAACTGTAATTGAAAAAGAAAGAATAGAAATTATACCACCACAAGTCGATTGGTTTCCAGAAATTTTAGAGAATAGATTAATGATGTTTTTAGAAACCAAAGGTTACGAGGAAGTATTCATATATACTGATATTGATGAAAAGAATGGACTTACAAAGGTTTCAGATATATTGAATGACGATGAAGAATTACCAAGTCACGTCAGGATTGAAACACCAGATAGCAAAGTTCTTGTTGCCCAAGATTTTGACCAAAGATTTTCATACATACTTGGACCTCTTGAAACCGTAGAGGAATTAATAAATACATTAAATTTGGAAGGCTTTTATTGTAGTGATAATACTCCTGAATGGTGGAGTTATAGAGAAATACCAAGAAACGATAGAATTACTTGGGAAGAAGATATGAAAATTGAAATATAAAAAAGAAAACGAACGCCTAACAATGCATAAGCTGGCTACGTCAGGTATGCGAACCGTTAGCGGCAAGCAGAAAAAATAAGAATCAAATCGAAATAAAAATGTGTGATTTTTTTAAAAAAACTTAAATCATGAAAAACATCAATTTGTTATTAATTTTTATTGCTGTAATTCTATCAAACTGTAGTAATGCCCCTAAATCGAATTATGAAATTACAGGTAAGCAAAGTCAAATTATTGTTTCAATCATTGACGCTGTAAATGAAAAGAATGCTGAAAAATACGTTATTGGATTTGCTGATAGTGTAAAAGTATTCGTTGAATCAGAAATGAAAGTAAACGGACGGGAAGAAATGAAAGCAAATCGAGCAAATCACTTTAAAAACCATCCAAATGTAAGGTCACAAATTCAACATTTAGTAGAGATAGATGACAAAGTAATCTTGCATGATAAAGTATGGCTCGATCAATCTGATAAAACAGGCCAGAATATTGTTGAGATTTTCACATTTGAAAATGGCGAAGTTGTAAGAGTTGATGTAATTCAACCTAATGATTTATTCAAAAGATAACAAGAGAAGCCAGCCACTAACAATGTATTGACGGTCATACCCAGCAAAAGTTGGTCACGCCGCATTTACGAGACCTTTCGTTATGATAAGAGGGCATCAAAACAATTAGATAATAAGAATAGAAATGACAGTTAAAGAAATAAATACTTTACTTGACGGAGTTAAATCTTCTTTTTCTATTGCATCACAGTCGAAACTGTCTTCAAACAAATTTGTTATTGATTGCATAAATCAAGATTCGAAAGAATTAACTATCTTAGAAATATCATCAATTGATCTCAGTAAACAAAATTTGTATTTCAAAGCGTTGATTGTTAAATGACAATGTTTAAGCGTAAAACGTCAATAGTCTCTGCTCTATCACCCCAACGCAAAAAACAAATAAGAACCCTTACAAAAAAATAATAGATGCTTGTTTACACCTCCAGATATAAAAACAGCTCAACAAGCAAAAAAAGCCATGAAGATGACTCCTGCTCCAAAGTAATCTTGAGGTTGAGTTGCATAGAATCTGCTTGCGCTTTTTGTATCTTCACCAAGAGGTGAAAACGAGCGGCTCGGCTTTTGGTTAGTCGATGTGAGCGGGAAGAAAAAATTTAAGCGACATTTACGATGAAACTTATGGTAATTTTGAATAATGAAGACGTTAAGCAAAATCAAACAAACCTAAACACTAAAAAATGGAAATACATCATGTCTGGTTATCAAAACCAAAAAGGTTTGAGCAGGTACTAAAATCATTGGTATATGATGATCTAGGAACCATTCAGTTTGTCAACAAACAGATATACTTCACAGGAAAAAATGAAATGATTCATATTGACAAGATTGAAAAGGTAAGTCTGGTAAGACCTAAATTCAGTTATGGAAATTTTCTTTATGTGCTAATTTTTACCTTGGGACTTTCCTTCCTGTTTCCTCCTTTAAAAAAGGTTATGATACCTTGGTCGATATTTTGTTTTTTTATGTTTTTATTTTTATGGACAATGCAAAAATGGATAAAATTAGAATATAATGGAGGACAGGTATTATATATTTCTGATAGTTCTGGACGTGGTTGGAAAGGGATGTTTGGTGGTACAAAAAGTCTGTTCTATAGAATAGAGGAAGTGATGAATATTAGGGTTTAGTTTATGGATGTTGGGATACCGGAATTATTGAATTTCGTGGTTGAATTTATGTAACTAAATCCTTAAAAAGATTATCCTTTTGGTATTTATTTTTATCATTTAAAACTAGATGCTCAGCTTTTAGATGTGGGGCGCTTAATAAAAATCAGTAACTAAAATAAGTCAATGAACAAATCAAGGCTTAATAATTATTTCCATTCTTTGTTTCCGATTCCAGAAGAAATTGTAAAAAGAATAACCGCGCCTTTTTGTCATTTTACCTTAGATAAAAATTTAACGCTGATTGAGAAAAATACAATTAGTACAAAAACCTATTTTTTAGAGGAAGGATATATGCGTTCCTATATTTTAAATGAAGAAAATGAGGAAATCACCACCAATATTTATGTAGCTCCTTGTTTTGTCAACGACTTTTTATCCTTTTTTAAAAAACAGCCTACCAAAGTTATCTATCAAACGATAACGGATTGTTCTTTCTGGGAAACAAGTTTAGAAAATGTGCAAAAAAACTTTCATACCATTCCTGAATTCAGAGAGTTTAGCAGACTATTATTTGTCATCAATTATTCTAAATTAAATGACCGACTAATTGAAATGGCCAGTCAAAAAGCAGAAACCAGATATTTAAACCTTTTAAAGGAACAGCCTTTGGTTATTCAACATTTTCCCCTCAAAATTATAGCTTCTTATCTAGGAATTACCGATAGCACTTTAAGTAGGATTAGAAAAGAAATTAGTAAAATTTAATTTCTTGACATTTATCAAGTGATCCTTTATTCGATGTTTTAGATATTTGTAAAAAAATCTAAAATGAATAAGAAACGCATTGTAGTGATTGGTCTTGGTGGGGTCGGTGGGTATTTTGGATTTAAAATCTGCCAGCATACTGAAACGACTAAAAAATATATGGTCTCATTTATTGCTAGAGGCAAAACCTATGAAATCGTTAAAAACAAAGGGCTTACCTTGTACTCTCCAGAGCACAGCAATAGTATCACAAAACCCAATTTTATCTATCAAAATATTTTGGAAATTAAAGATCCTGATCTGGTAATTATCTGTGTGAAAGCATATGATTTAGAAAATGTTGCTAATCAACTGACCCAAGTAATTTCAAAAAACACCATTTTATTACCAATGATGAATGGTGCTGATATTTATGATAGAATTCGCAGAATAATTCCCGATAATACCATTTTACCATCTTGTGTTTATGTGGCTTCCCATATTAAAGAAAAAGGAATTGTTGAACACAAGGGGATTTCAGGGAAACTAATTTTCGGGAAAGACCCAGCACGTGTTTATGAAAAATTGGATTGGATAGTTGATTTAATGAAAGACAGTAAAATAAACTTTGAGTGTAAAGAAACTGCGCTCCTTGATATTTGGACTAAATTTATTTTTATTGCTAGCTTTGGTTTGGTAACTGCCAAGTACAATTCCTCTATTGGAGCAGTTGGTACCATTGCCAAGCAAAAAGAAGCAGCCATGAAAATTATGGATGAAATAAAATCAATTGCTGATAAAAAAGAAATTTTCTTGCCAGACGATATTATTCAAAAAGTATTTGAAAAGGCAGCTACCTTTCCACCCAAAACACCAACTTCCTTGCAACTAGATGTGAACTCAGAAAAAAAGCAAAATGAATTAGAATTATTTGCTGGCGCCATTATTAATTATGGAAAAGCAGTAAATATTCCAACACTTTTTACAGAAAAAATATTCCAAGAGATAAAGGCTAAACAGCATATGGTCTAGTTTGTCCAGATATCCAAAACGGGCACCCGGCATCTACTCGGAATATTAGCCACAAAAAATCAAATCAAATGGTCATCACAAAAACAAATAGCGAAACATATACTTGGGGAGAAAAATGCACAGGCTGGCATTTAGTGAATTCAAAAGCATTTAGTGTGATTCAAGAATTAATGCCACCAGGAACGGCAGAAATTAATCACAAACATTCCATTAGTCAGCAGTTTTTTTATATCCTTGATGGACAAGCTACCTTTTTTATTGATGGGACCGAATATACCATCGAAAAAAATCAAGGGATTCATATTAAGCCCAATATTCCGCACCAAATTAAAAATCAAACGATGGAAGATTTGGAATTTATCGTAATTTCTCAACCGCACTCGCATGGAGATAGAATAGTAGAAAATGACAGCACTATTAATTCATAAAACGCAAATAAGGGATGTTGATGAAATTCTAAGGATGGAGTCGCACAGCGACAATGTTCCATTTATCTTACCCAACTCAAAAGAGGAGCATATTCGGTTAATACATGACTCCAATATTGATCATTTGCTATTAAAGTCTGCGGACCATAATCTCATTGGTTTTGTAATCCTAGCTGGCCTAAAAGATCCAAACAAAAACATTGAGTTTCGTAGAATAGTCATCAAAGAAAAAGGGAAAGGATTCGGTAGAGTGGCGATTCAGAAAATCAAAGCCTATTGTTTCGAAAAATTAAACTGCCATCGTCTATGGCTGGATGTTTTTGAAAATAATGATCGTGCAAGGTACCTATATCAATCAGAAGGATTTCAAGAAGAAAGAAAATTAGGCGAGCCTATTTTAATCAATAATAAGTACCAAAATTTAATCATCATGGCCATGCTCGACAGCGAATACACCACTTATCATAAAACTGAATAGGACAGACTAACTTGTCTTCACCTATAAAGTTTTGCGATGGAAGTTTCATTCAGTTTAATTATTTGTTGTAACATTTTATTTTCATTAATTATCCATCATAATTCTATTAATCAGCCATGTCCAAGTGGCTAGAATATTGTCATTTTCTAATCCACATAAATCTTTCAAAATAGTTATGGATTCAATGCCAAGAACAATACTTATTGCACTGACCATTTTATTAAATTGATCTTTGGGAGTAGTTTTCTTTAACGAAATTAAAGCCTCTTCGATTAGTAATATCCTACGTCCTGCTCGGGAATAATTTTGTTTATTTTGAACAGAATCCTTCAAGGCAGCACTTAGATACAATCGAAATTCATGTTCATTCTTAGTCAAAATATCAAAATGATATTGAACCAATTTACTTATTCTACCCTCTAAATCCGCTTCGCTAAATGCTGAAAACAAATCATCTTTATCCTCGGATTTATTTTCTAAAGAAGCCTCTCTTTGTAAAATGTCTTTATTGGAAAAATAGCGGTAGGCGGTGGCTTTGGATACACCTGCCTCCTTAGCAGCCTGTTCAACACTTAAAACTTCTCCTTGAATCATCATCTTATTGGCTGCCATTAAAAGCTTTTTACGGGTTTTCATTTTTTGGGCTATCCTACCGGAATCAATATTTTTTTGTCCTTTGTGAGACTTTTTTCTCATAAGTTTATATATTTGTGATACAAAATTCTCATAAAGGTATACATTTAGGATGCAATTTTTTGAACATTTAGTTAAAAACCAGTCAAATGAAAAAAATATTAATCACCGGAGCAACGGCAGGAATTGGAAGGGCTACCGCCATTTGTCTAGCCAAAGAAGGTTACCACTTAGCCATTGCAGGAAGAAGGCAACCTAAATTAAAATTACTATCTCAAGAGATTGGTGATTTAACAGGACAAGCACCCATCATGATCCAATTGGATGTAAGAGAAGATCTGCAAGTCCAATCAGCAATTGAATCCTTAATAAGTCAGTGGAAACAGATAGATGTTTTAATTAATAATGCAGGTCTTTCTTTAGGATTGAATCCATTACACGAAGGAAAAATGGAAGATTGGGATGCGATGATGAATACCAATGTTAGAGGATTACTTTCCGTGACCAAAGCCGTAGCCAATAACATGATTGGAAATTATAGTGGTCAAATTATCAATATTAGTTCTATTGCAGGGACACAAGTTTATGCCAATGGTAATGTTTATTGCGCTTCTAAGCATGCCGTCGATGCCTTAACAAAAGCCATGAGAATTGATTTTCTACAATATGGAATCAGGGTTTCATCGGTAAGTCCAGGTGCTGTAAATACGGAATTTTCAACGGTTAGATTTAAAGGAGATCATGAACGCGCCCAGCAAGTCTATGATGGATATGAACCTTTACAGGCTAAAGATATTGCGGCCAGTATTTTACATATCATTAAAAGCCCTCCGCATGTGAATATTAATGATATTCAGATTGCACCAACCGCACAAGCCAATGCTTATTATTTACATAAAACAACTGTGGTATGAAAGAATTATTGATTCGAGGAGCGAAGTGGAAATACCAAGATATAAATCCGAATAAGCAAGAAGTGATCTTATTGGTACACGGTCATCCTTTTGATCATACGATGTGGAAATATCAGTTGGAAGCCCTTGCTGACTTCCGATTGATCTTACCTGACTTAAAAGGATATGGTGAATCAGATTTCGATTTTCAAAAAATATTTATTGAAGAACAAGCGTTAGATTTAGCGATTTTATTAGATGAATTAGCTATTGAGAAAGTTCACCTAATGGGTCTTTCTATGGGTGGACAAATCATTCTGGAATTCAATAGGTTGTTTCCACACCGAGTAAACTCGCTCATAATTTCTGCCAGTTTACCCAATGCAGAATCAGCGGAAAGCTATCAAAATAGATTAAAGTTGGCCGATGAGATTAGCGAAATCGGGATGTTGGAATACACCAAAAAAGACATTCATAAATATATTAATCTAGATGTACTGAAAAAGGAATCAGACGCTTATATTCATCTATTCAAAATGATGTCTGAAACTACCGTGAAAGGAGCGGTTGCTTCGCACAAAGGAAGAGCAGAACGAAGAGATAATACCAACTACGTTCAAAATATTATGGTCCCAACGTTGGTGATTGCCGCTGAAAAAGATTATTTTTTTACGGTTGATCGGATAAAGTCATTCGCCGAAAAGATTCCGAACGCCGAATTTGAAATGATTGAAAAATCAGGGCATTTACCTAATTTAGAGCATCCTGAAATTTTTAATAAATTGATTTCCAACTTTTATAAAAAAATAAAATGAAGATCATCAATATATCCACTGCGTACATCAAAGATGAAAACCTATTTAAAGAATATCTAACGAAAGCTGGTGTGCTAATAAAAGAACAAGGCGTAGAGGTAATCTGCAAAGGGAAATATGTAGCATCAACCAGCGGCTTAAATCAAGGCCCGTATATCATGGCCATTTTTAAATATAAAGACCGCGCCGCCTTTGATTATTTTTATGCCTGTGAAGCTTATCAAGCGATCCTTCCATTAAGAGATCAAGCCTGTGAAATGAACATACAAGTTTATACTGAAATTTAATTTTTTTAACTAGGTAGAGGATAAAATGCCATTAAGGCACAAAGACACTAAGGATTTTTTCTTTGTGTCTTAGTGGCCCATAAACAATTTTAAGGGCTTTTGTCCTTTACTCAGTTTTTAAAAATTTATCAAAAAAATAGTGACTTCAAATCAAGAAAACGATATGTCCTTTGCAGAAATATTTAAAACATCCAACGTAATTTTAACGGAAGGAGCTTTGGTGGAAAGGCTTAAAGGTGAGTTTAATTTAACGATGGATCCTTTCGTAAATCATGCCAATTTGATTTATGAAAATCCAAAAACACTTGAATTTCTTTACAAACAATACATCGATATTGGGCAACGGTATGATCTTCCAATTATGATTATGACGCCAACGCGTAAAGTAAATTTTTCCTCGACCATTGCATCAAAAAATATCATTTCAGATTCCTGTGCTTTTCTAAATAATATCAAAGAAAGCTATGCTAGTTATGCTAAAAAGATCATGATTGGCGGTTTATTAGGATGTAAAGGGGACGCCTATAGTGGAAAAAAGGTGTTTAACATTCGGGAAGCCTATGAATTTCACCGACAACAAATAGCTATTTATAAAAAGGAAAAAATAGATTTTTTATTCGCAGGAATAATGCCTGAAATGAATGAAGCACTCGGAATGGCGCAAGCGATGGCTGAAACAAAAATTCCCTATATCATCAGTTTTATGATGACAAAAAATGGATGCTTAATGGATGGAACCTACGTCTCCGATGCCATTCAATTAATCGATGAACAAGTTTACCCGAGGCCAATTTGTTACATGACCAATTGCATTCATCCCACCAATCTAAAAGAAGGATTAACGGCTAACAAAGACAAATGGCCATTAAAACGATTTAGTGGTATACAAGTAAATGCCTCTATTTTAAGTCCCAAAGCCTTAAATGGTTGTGAAGTCGTTCAACAAGATGACTTTGAACAAATCATTGATGAAATGTTGGTATTATTTCATCAATATAATTTAAAAATACTTGGTGGATGTTGCGGGACAAATGAAAAATTTATAGCATCTTTATCAAAGCAATTAACGAGTATAGGGTAGGGAAGTAATCGTAAAATGGGTCATACACATCTACTTCCTTCACTCGCAATGGATAGTAAATAAAAAATAAGTCATGGCAAAACATATTGGAATAGTAGCAAGCAGTTCAGAAGGCGCAAGTCTTTGTTATCGAACGATCTGTCTGGAGGCATCTGCCTATATGGGTGAACACAATCATCCAGAAATCACCATGAGTTCGGTCCCCTTGGCGGAACATTTAACATATATCAAAAGCGCTGATTGGATTGGACTGGCCAAGTCGATGGCCTACGCCGCCAATAAATTAGCCGATGCAGGCGCCGATTTTGTCATCTGTCCAGATAATACCAACCATTTAGCCTTTCATCAATTATCCCAATTTACGGATATGCCCTTTATGCATATTGCCGAAGCGGTCATGCTGGAAGCCACCCAAAAAAAATATCAGAAAATAGGCATTTTAGGCACCAAGTTTTTAATGGAAGGAATGCTTTACCAAAATTATATGGAGCCCTATGATTTAACTGGAATCATCCCCGAAGAAGACGATCGAAAAACTGTCAACAGAATTATTTTTGAAGAATTAGTAAAAGGAAAAGTATTAGCCCCCTCCCAATTGCAACTCATTGAAATCATAAATAAATTAAAAGATCAACATTGTGATGCCGTGATCCTCGGCTGTACCGAATTGCCACTCATCATCGATTCCCAAAATGCTCCGATTCCCCCCTTAGATTCTACTCGATTATTGGCAAGAGCGGCGTTGAAGAAGGCGGTTGGTTAGAGGGTTTGGTTGGGTGATAGATACGCCCTGAAATGTTTTTAACAGTAAATATGCGGATGTCAGGAGAAGTTGGGGATATTTCTTAATTTTAATCTAGCAATATTGGCTATCTGTAGGTTTGTAGTGGGTGTTGGGGTGTTGTAGGCAATCAAAAAAAACAATAAAAGATGAGAGCTTTTAACGAAATAGATTGGTATACTTATAAGGACCAAAGAAGTTCTGAAATAACTAATGAAATTCAAAGCTTAACAAAAGAGTATATACTCGGAGTCGATGAAGATGAGTATTTAAATTATCTTTATTCAAAGTATGAATTGGAAGAACTAAGTATTGATTATGATTCCGAGTCTTATGGAGAACCAAAAAAAATCAAGCAAAGAGTACAAAGTAGGTTTCGAGGCGAAATGTGTGAAGTAGAGTCTTTCAAATTTAAGATTTCATATAACTTTCAAGGCGATCCCGAAATATTCAAAATAAGTCCATCACAAAGAACCTTAACTGGTGGAGAAATTGAGGTAAATTCAAGAGACAAAGTAGTATCATTTTTTTTGACTATGAATAAAAAAGACCCTAACCAGTTTTTTAAATTAAAGCAGAATATCAGCAATAGTGTATTTATCAATTTGGGTAATGCTAATAAAAATGTAAGGGAGTGGAATAATTTTTATAAAAAGCGAATACCAACCATTTTTAAGGCACATAAGCAAAAGTTTATACAAGAAAACAGCTTTTTTGAAGCAATTAAACTAAAAACGAATCCTAAAACGAATAAAGTATTTACAGCTCCTACTGTGAGAAAAAGAACTATCCCTAAGCCTCAAAAAAGTAAAGAAAAAAAATATTCTTCTGAACCAACTGTTAGTCATAGAATCTATACGGACATTTTAGATATAATTTACGAATCTGGGAAAAGTATGGAGAAAAAACCTTCTCTTTATAAAGGGAAAGATGAGGAGGGATTAAGAGACCAATTTTTATTTATTTTAGAGACAAGATACGAAGGAACAACTGCAACAGGAGAAACATTCAATAGACAAGGGAAAACCGATATTTTGCTTAAATACAAAGACGGTACAAACTTATTTGTTGCAGAATGTAAGTTTTGGCATGGAGCAAAGGAGTATGGAGATGCAATTAACCAATTGTTTGATAGATATTTAACATGGAGAGATTCTAAGACCTCATTGATAATGTTTGTAAAGAATAAAGACATGTCAAAAGTTCTAACTACCATACAAGAAGAAACTACCAAGCACGAATATTTTATAAGTAAACTCAGACAGAGAGGTGAAACTTCATTTTCATATAAATTTCATCTTCCTCAAGATAAAGATAAAATTGTTCATCTTGAAGTGATGGCTTTTCATTATGACAAATAGAAAAGTAGCCAGCCGATAACAATGCATCCAATATCCATTCCTCTCATCCGGTCGGCACGGTGTGGATGCGGGCCGTTATTTCGCATGAAAGAAAAAAGAAACCACGCCACTTGATTTGTGAAAATCTTGTGCGGGGTAAGACACTCACAGCATACTTGTGTTGCTTGGGAAATAGGCGTTAAGTAAATTTCTGGTAAACGATAAAAAATAGTGAAAAAAATAAAATCTATGACTTCAAAGCTAAATATTTTACTGTTTCTATTAATAATACTATTATTTCAAAATTGCAAAAAAGATGATCCAATTTGTGACATAACGAGCATTACATCTAACTCTTCAGCAAATATTCAAATGCGAAAGACAAATGAATTATGTAGTGATTTAAATTTGTTATTTGATATTTCCTTTGGTGTACATTTAGAATTTGAAATTGATATTAGGTGTGCTGAAAGTTGTTCTGGAAAGATCGTAACCTATGTAAGAAAAGTATTTCATAAAACCTCAAACGGAGTGACTCAGCTTAATCCTACTGGAGAGATTGTGGGCGTTTATAGGTGTAATGAAATTGAATTGCTCACTCAAACTTTAAATACAAGGGCAGGCAATCCCATGACTTTTAGTATTGGCGATACTATTAGATATGAATTTTCTGATCCGAAAGTATGTTTTTCAGATAATATTCAGCTTTGTCCTTCCATTCGTCCAGCCATAAATCTATCTGATTTTTCGTTTGAATATATAATAGTACCAGAAGATTTTCAATGCAATTGATATTTAGTCTCTTGGGAGATAGACGAGAGGAAACGACGGAAAGAACCCGGAAATATCGTGGAATAAACAATGAAAAAACACGCGAATTATAACAAAGGCTACATTGACCTTAGCTGTCAGGCATTTGGCTTTGTCTGCCTTTTGGCAGCTACGCCCCAGCCGTTATAGCCTATAAAAATAAAAAAAAAAGATGAAAAAAACGATGTATCTTTTATTAACAATCGGACTATTAATTTCTTGTGAAAATCCAAAGGAGGAATCAAAAGCGGATAGTTCTATAGATATTAAAACTCCAACGAATAAAGTTCTTTTAAGTTCTGAAGTCAATTGGGAAAAATTAAATCCAGCAAGGGGAGACCAAAGTCCACAAGCTGGAACAATTTGGGGAGACAGAAAAGGAAACGTAGCAACGGGATTTTTAGCTAAGTTTGTAGACGGATTTTCTTCACCACCACATATTCATAATGTTACTTACAGAGCTGTCGTAATTAAAGGATTAGTACACAACGATGACCCAAATGCTGAAAATATGTGGATGAAATCAGGTTCATTTTGGACACAACCCGTAGGGGAATCACATATCACTTCTGCCAAAGGAGAAGAAAATATTGCCTTGGTAGAAATAGACAAAGGACCTTATCTTGTGAAACCAATAAACGAAGCATTTGACAGCGGAGAAAGACCAATTAATATTGATGTCTCAAATATAGTTTGGCTAAATAATGAGCAGACAACATGGGTAGATTCAAATAGTAAAGGAGCAATTAGTTTCCTTTTAGATAATAAAGAGCTGAAAAGTCTATTTGTTAAATTACCAAAAGGATATAAAGGTGAAATAGAAACAGAAGGAAGTACTTTGCATTCTGTTGTAATTAAGGGAGAATTGAATTATCTAATACCTCAAAATAAAGAATTAAAGACTTTAGATGTTGGAAGTTATTTTGGTTCAACTGATAAAGCCATACATAGCATTACCAATGTGTCCGAAAAAGAAATCATTCTGTATATAAGAACTAATGGAAAAATAAAAGTAAAATAAAGCCAGTTACTAAGCATGTGGAGGATGTTCATGTCGAGCAAAAGCTCGCAACGCCGCATATACGAACCATCATGTCCAATTAAAAAAGAAAGCATGAAAAAAAGTAGACGAGAATTTTTAGGAATGAGTTTAGGGGTAGGATTAACGCCCATCATCAAGGCCAACTCATTAGAAAACCTAATGGACCTTAAGGAGCCTGAAAAGAAATTAAAAATTCTTATTCTTGGAGGTACCAGTTTTTTAGGTCCACATCAAATCGCTTATGCCTTAAAAAGAGGACATGAAGTATCTATTTTCACGAGAGGTAAAACGGTTCCAAAAGTTCATCAAGATCTTTTTTCTAAGGTTGAAAAATTAATTGGAGATAGAGAAGATAATTTGGAAGCTTTAAAAAATAGAAAATGGGATGCGGTAATAGATAATTCAGGTCGTAAAACCAAATGGACGGAAGACACCGCTCGTCTATTAGAAGCACAGGTTGAAGCTTATATGTATACTTCCTCCATTAGTGTTTATTATCCTTATGTCGGAACTGACTTTTCAGAAGAGCGATCGTTGGTTACGGAAATACCTAAAGGTGTTAGTGAACAAGCGCAACTAACGTACGAATATGGGGTGATGAAAGCAACATCAGAAATGGCTACCATGAATGCTTTTGGTCCGCAGAGATCTTATATCGTGCGGCCATCTTTAATCGTTGGTCCAGGAGATCGTACCGATCGTTTTCCTTATTGGTTGTCTAGATTAGAAAAAGGGGGAGACATCCTGATTCCCGGTAAAAAAGAGGAAGTTGTACAATACATAGATGTCAGAGACTTGGCGGAATGGATGATACGATTACTGGAAAATAAAGCGGCAGGTGTTTATAATGGTTCAGGACCCGGTTTCGAAATGACGACCAATGCCTTTGTCCATGGCGTTCATGCTAGCTATAATTCTCCCGTCAATTATATACAAATCGATGACCTCAATTTTTTAAAAGAAAATGAGATAATTGGTATTCAGCCGTGGGTTATCCAATTACCAGAATATGCTGGTATGTCAAAAAGCGACAACAGAAAAGCTATTGCAGCTGGTCTCCAATTTAGACCATTATCAGAAACCGTTAGCGCAACTAAGGAATGGTGGTATTCGAATGCTGTTGCTCAAGAAAGACGGGACAATATATTAACGAGCCAACAATCGCTGATGAGCAGAGAAAAAGATATTTTAGAGAAATGGCAGAATCGAAAAAAGTAATTTTTTCTCGCTCTATCATCTATCACTTCCAGTAAAACTGACCAAATGAATCTAAGTACTTCTCCTGCAGGTATACGAACAGTTCTCATCTATTAGAAAAAATAAAAAATGAAAAAAGGAAAACTTCATTTAGCAAAAAATGACCCTATATTAAAAGATTTAATTTCTGAGATTCCTTTTCCTCAAATAGTAAGCACTAAGCAGGTTTTCCATGATTTGATGAGCTGTATTTTAGAACAACAGATACATTATAGAAGTACAAAAAAAGTATTTCAAAGAATGCTTGATAAATCAGGTATGACGATCCTTACTCCTGATAATTTCTCCGAATTTGAAAAAAAAGGATTTAAAGACATTAAGCTGTCAACAAAAAAGTATGAGACCGTTTTACATATTATTCAACATTGGGAAGAAAATGATGTTAAATGGATGGAACTTTCAGATGAAGCGGTAAAGAATGAATTATCTCAAATCAAAGGAGTGGGTCAATGGACCATTGATATGATTTTGATCTATACTTTAAATCGACCAAATGTATTTTCTTATGATGACTTTCATATTAAACAGATCATGACAAAGTTGTACGCTTTAAATCCCAAATCGAAATTAAAAGCACAAATGAAGGAGGTCTCCAAACCTTGGCATCCCTTTAAATCAACCGCTTTTCAATATTTAATTGAGTGGAAAAAATTCAATAAATTAAAAAATAAATAATGAGACATTCGGGTTCAGCAGACTTGGCTTTAATGGGAGGGCGTATTCCAAGTTGGTTATACGATAGAATGGTTAAACTTTCTTTGCCAATTGTTGAGTCAATTATTATGGAATATGGAAAGAAAGAATTTATCAAACGTCTATCTGACCCATTTTGGTTTCAGAGTTTCGGGGCGGTAATTGGTATGGATTGGAATTCATCAGGTGTAACCACTGCCGTAATGGGGGCCTTACGGCAATCTATAAATCCGCACGCTAAAGAAATGGGCCTTTTTGTTTGTGGAGGCAAAGGCAAAACCTCACTTAAAACGCCAAGAGAATTAATGAGAGTTGGAGAAATCACAGGTCTAAATGGTGAGTATTTATCTCGATGTAGTAAATTAACAGCCAAGGTGGACAACTCAGCGATTCAAGACGGATTTCAGCTTTATCTTCACAGTTTTGTTATAAGTGATGAAGGAGATTGGTCGGTCGTTCAACAAGGCATGAAAACTAATTCTTCGTTGGCAAGGCGTTATCATTGGAATTCCAATATTGAATCTTTTATAAAAAATCCTCATGCAGCTATTTGCGGAGACAACCAAGGAGAGATAATCAATTTGGTCCATCAAGATGCAGCACCTACACAAAAAGGAATATTGGAAATAACGAATGAAAACCCTCAAAAAATCTTAGATGAAATTCCTCGTATGAAATTACCAACTTATTATGGGGTAATGGAAAAAGACATCAATATAAAAAGGTTAGGTAGCATATTGTGGCTGGCTCAAGAAAATGAAGTGAAGCAGTTTGATGAATTGCTGCTGTTAAAAGGATTAGGCCCAAGAACATTACAGTCTTTGACACTAGTAAGTGAAGTGATTCATGGAACGGCTTCTCGTTTTAGTGACCCAGCTCGCTTCTCATTTGCTCATGGAAGCAAAGGAGGGAAACCATTTCCAGTACCTACCAAAGTTTATGATGAAGTAATCGAAACGTTAAAAAAGTCAGTTGCATCATCAAAGATTGGAATTAATGATAAAAATAAAGCCATCAAAAAATTGACGGAACTCGCTGAAAAAGCCGAAGAAAATTTCATTCCCAATAAAAGCATTAAAGAATATTTAAAAAAAGAAAATGAAGATTCATGGAAATATGGAGGAAGAACAATAAAGGGTAAGGCAAAGAAAAAGCCATAAAGACGGTTCCTTTTATGAAAATAAAGATTCAGCATCTTTAATTATTAAATATCTACATGATGAAAAATAATCAAAAAACATATAAAGACTTAATTGTTTTGGATGATCCATTTTATAAAAAACTGAATTAAAAGAAAAACTAACGCTATGCAAAACAAAATTACCTACCTATTCCTATTTTTATCTGTCAATTTATTTGCTCAATCCTCTTGGGTCAATTACGCCAATGATCATAATATTTATGACTTAGCAATTGAAAATGACCAATTATGGGTCGGCACCCAAGGAGGTCTAATTCAAATAGACATCCAAACTGGTGAAAAAGAAATTTATCAGGCATGGAATAGCGGACTTAGAGGTACGGGAATTAAAGAAGTGGAAATAGCGGCTAATGGTATGAAATGGCTGGGAGGAGAAAATGCAGGCCTTTTTAGTTTTGATGGGAATAATTGGGAACATTATTATGAGATTAATACAGGAGACACACTTGTTGAAGTCGTTGATCTCCAATTAGATCTTAATGACAATCCTTGGTTTATATCTAATATCAATGATAATTGTGTCGGTTGCAAAAAACTGATTAGTTATAATGGAAGTGAATTTATTAATCACTCTAATTTCCTAATTATTGAACCCTCCCTTGAGCGGATGGTGGATTTTGCTTTCATCGATACAGTAGAGATGTGGATTGCTTACCGTAAAGGAATTGTTAAGTATAACGGTGCTGAAGTAATGGAAATCCTTGATGCCTCTACTTCCCCAATTAATCCAGATGAAAGTATAGATCAAATTGAAATTGACCGGCAAGGAAATTTATGGTTGACTTGCTCTACTAAAATCTCAGGAACATTTACTTATACTTACCGGATTCTCAAATATGATGGACTTAATTGGTCCATAGAAGATGCCGATGCCCCCGGTTTTGC
>CALFWZ010000110.1 GCA_937928405.1 uncultured Saprospiraceae bacterium | reverse complement strand
AGTTCCTGAATTGTGATTGATATTTTAATCATCAGATGAGGCATTTTTTGAGAGAATCCTCTTTGGCTTGTCAAGAAAAATAACGATTTCTGATATTAAAAGATCAGAGAAAAATCGGGATGTTATTATTTGACCGTTACTTATTTTCCTTTTGGCATTATCAGACGGAAATGCCCTAAGAAAAGAACAAAAAGGGGACTAGTTTATTTAATTAAAATAGAAATGATTATATCTACAATTGTCGCAGTTGCCAAAAATAATGTCATTGGAAAGGATAATGATATTCCTTGGTATTTACCAGCGGATTTAAAATACTTTAAAAAAATAACAACTGGACATCATATCGTGATGGGGCGTAAGTGCTATGAATCCATCGGTCGTCCTTTGCCCAAACGAACGAACGTAGTAGTGACACGCAATCCATTTTTTATTGCGACAGGATGTCTAGTTACGCACAATGTCGCTGAAGCAGTACAATTAGCCGAAGCAAATGGAGAAGAAGAAGTTTTTATTATCGGTGGCGGACAAATTTATGAAATTGCGCTGCCGCATGTGGACCGTATTTATCTGACAGAAGTTGACTTGGAAGTCGAAGGAGATATTTTTTTTCCAGAAATAGACAAAAATAATTGGACGTTGGTTAAAGAAACGAAGCATCAAGCAGACGAAAAAAACGAGTACGATTATACGTTCAAAATTCTAGAAAGAAAAAAAGAATAAAAATTTTATGGAATTTAGATGAATGGTGCATCTAAGTAAGGACAGTTGGAAGTTTTAAACAGCTTCTACCAATTTTCTGACCTTTTTAGTAATAACCATGTTCCAAAATTCTTCCGATCCTCGACCTAATAAATTTGACCCAACGGATGTCGCTCCCTTCCTAGCATTTAGTACCCTATTACGGGAAGATCCCTATGCTACTTTAAAAGAAGACTTTATTCAATACCTTTGGCGAGTTAAAAAAATATATCTCCATGATCTGAAAACGACAGAAGGAGAAACAGTGGAAATTATTGAAGTAGGTCGACATAATACCAACGCTGGCCCAGATTTTTTAGATGCAAAAATAAAAATTGGAGGTGTTTTATTGGTGGGCAACGTCGAAATGCATTTGCGTTCTTCCGAATGGATCAAACACAAACATCAGGATGATCTAGCCTATCAAAATGTGATTCTACACGTAGTATTGGTCGAAGACGAAATCATTTATCATGGCAATAAAAGCCGTATTCCTTGTCTGGAACTCCGCTCACGTATTCCGCCCCGCATTTCAAAAACCTATCTGAAAATAATTAATAATGAAACGTGGATTCCATGTCAACACTTGTTTCATAAAGTTTCAAAAATACAGCTAGGCCTCTGGCTGGATCGACTTTTGGTTGAAAGGCTACAACGGAAGACAGCCTATATTTCTGAACGACTCGCTGCTACTCAAAATGATTGGGAGACTTGTTTTTTTCAATTGCTCTGTCGGAGTTTTGGTACCAAAGTCAATACAGAACCTTTTGAATGGCTATCATGGATTCTTCCACTGAACCTATTGGCTAAACACCAAGACCGTTTGCTCCACATTGAGGCATTGTTGTTTGGTCAGGCGGGCATGTTAGAAGGAACGTTTAGGGACGCTTATCCGCAAAAGCTGCAAAGAGAATATCAATTTTTTAGAAAAAAATATAAACTCGAACCCATCCATACCGCTGCTTGGAAAATGCTAAGATTACGTCCGGCTAATTTTCCAACCATTCGGATTGCACAGCTAGCTATGTTGATTTTTAAATCACGGCACCTCTTTTCAAAATCACTGGCTGCAAAGAATGTCAAAGAAATAGAAAATATGTTCAAGTTGGACGTTTCGGCCTATTGGCAAACACATTATCTTTTTGACAAAGTTACTGCTAAGCGAAAAAAGTCGATGGGAAAAGCTACGATTCATCTTTTGATTATCAATACGATTGCGCCATTTTTATTTCTTTATGGAAAAAGAAAAGGCGAACAACGTTATCAGGATCAAGCCTTAAAATTGCTAGAAGAAATACCTGCTGAAAAAAATAAAATTATTGCTCGTTGGAAAGAACTAGGCCTAACCCCGACCTCTGCTTACGAAACACAAGCACTGCTAGAATTAAAAAATAATTTCTGTGATCGTAAAGCTTGTCTTTCTTGCACGGTAGGGCATCAGGTACTACGAACGTAAGCTTCTAATGACTAGAATATCATTACCCATCAATAAAAAAAGAATCTAAAAATTATGGCAAACACTTATACCCAAATCCATATCCAAATAGTTTTTGCAGTAAAATATCGACAATCCCTAATTGATGAAAGTTGGGAAGACAGATTATATCAATACATGACTGAAATTATCCAAGCGTATGATCATAAGGTCCTACAAATTAACGGAATGCCAGACCATATCCATGTGTTCATTGGAATGCGACCGACCCAATCCCTTTCAGCATTAATGCAAATATTAAAAACCAATTCGTCCAAATGGATAAATGAAGAAAAACTATCCAAGCAAAAATTTTCTTGGCAAGGTGGATACGGTGCTTTCACCTATGCCAGGTCACAAGTCCCCATTGTAATTAAGTATATCCAAAATCAAAAGATACACCATCAAAAACAAACCTTTATCAAAGAATTTAAATCACAATTAAAAAAATCCGAAATAGACTACAAAGACCAATACCTCTTCCATCCCCCAAAATAAAGTCCCAGAGGGACGAAAGCCAGAAAGTCCCGTAGGGACAAAAGATAGGAAGCCCCGTAGGGGCGAAAGATAGATAGCCCCGTAGGGGCGAAAAAATCCCTATTTTTGTCAAAAAAAAACAAATGTCAAAGCAATTGGATACCAGAAAAAATATTCTATTTGTAATTTGTGGACCTAGTGGCTCAGGAAAGGGAACCTTTGTGGATTATGCAGTAGAAAATTTTGGGGATCAAATCATACACATACCTACCTATACAACCCGAGCACCACGACCCAAAGAAGTGCCCGGTAAAGATTACAATTATATTGATCAAGCAGCCTTTGACGAGTTAATTGATAATGGAGGTATCTTTGAATACACTCGTACCTATGGAGATTATATGTATGGATCGCCCCGTAGTTTAATTCAAGACGAGCACCAAAAGCATCTAGTAGTAGAATTGGACTATAAAGGAATGTTCAGGGTCAAATCTGTTAGTGATCATCGAGTGATTTCTGTTTTTATCATGCCACCCGATGTTCAAACTTTATTAGACCGGATCAATAAACGATATAAAGAGAAAAACCTAGATGCCCGAATTGCTACCATCAAAGAGCAAATTCAATTTGCCTGGGCCTATGATTATGTAATTATTAATGATGATTGGGATCAGTACAAAAAAGATATTGACACGATTATTCAGGCGGAAATATTGCGTACCAACGGTATTAGAAAATTACTAGCGGATAAACATAGTGCGGATCCTACCTTAAAAAAATCTTCCTAATTTGAGTGTAAAAATTTCGCCCGCCCTCTATCTGCAAAAAGCCAGTATGATCCTATCAGAAGCTGGTGTACACGAAGTAGCAGAAAAACAAAGCGCCTATATGCGGAATAAATTTCCGTTTTATGGCATCACAGCTCCTCAAACAAAACCACTTTTTAAGGAATTATTTAAAAACTATGGTAAATTTACAGATGAGGCGCTGATTGAATTTGTACGACTTTGTTTTGAAAACGAATACCGAGAAATTCATTACTTCGGAATTTTAATGGTAGAAAAACAAATCAAGAAGCAAAAAGCAGATTTCTCCCATTTTTTGGAAGAGATAATCATTACAAATGCTTGGTGGGATTCAGTAGATTGGATTTCAAAAATGGTAGGTATCCATTTTTCTCGGTTTCCACAACAAATCAAACCTGTAACTAGACGATGGATGGATAGTGAAAATATCTGGCTACAAAGAGTGGCCATCATTTTTCAACGATATAAAAATTATCCCACTGACGAAGCGCTATTGTATCAATATATTTTAGAACTAAAATCTTCTCAAAAATTTTTTATTCAAAAAGCAGCTGGTTGGGCGTTGCGCGACCACAGTAAAGAAAATCCCAGCAGCGTTCGTAATTTTATTAAAAAGCATCCCGAATTATCATCCTTGACCATTCGCGAAGCTAGTAAATACCTTTAAAACATCCTATGGAAATTATTCGGGAATATTTTCCCCAGCTTACAGAAAAACAAGCACAACAATTCTCTCAATTGGGCGATTTATACGCCGATTGGAATAGCAAAATAAATGTGATCTCCCGTAAAGACATTGACAACCTTTATGAAAGACATATCCTACATTCACTAGCTATAGCTAAATTTATTAAATTTAGGACAGGTTCTAAAATAGTAGATCTAGGAACGGGAGGTGGCTTCCCAGGCATTCCGCTTGCTATTTTGTTTCCCAACGTTGAGTTTACACTTATTGATGGGACTAGAAAAAAAATTACCGTGGTTAATGCAGTAGCTGAAGCGATTGGATTGGATAATGCTGTTGGTCTACAGGCGCGAGCTGAAGAGCTAAAAATGCGATTTGATTTTGTGGTAACTAGAGCTGTAGCCACCCTCGATAAATTAAGACCTTGGTCTCAAAGGCTGATACATCAGAAAGATATACATCCAGTACCCAATGGATTGATTGCTCTGAAAGGTGGACGAATCAACGCGGAAATTGCTGCCCTCGGAAAAGGAACCTACGTGGAAACTTATCCACTAAACGATTATTTTAAAGAAGATTTTTTTGAAGAAAAATACCTTGTATATGTTCAAGTTTAACCAAAATGTTATGAAAAAAAACTACCTCCTTTCTCTCTTATTATTACTGATAGGAATTCAGTTATTGGGCCAGCAAACTTTCCCTCGCAACGGGGTTTATGATGACCGTGATGGTGCTTATGCTTTCACAAATGCTACCATTCACACTAGCTTTGATCGTGAAATTGAAAATGGAACCCTTATTATCCGTAAAGGAAAAATTGAAGCCGTTGGATCTGGACTGACGATCCCTAAAGGCATGGTCACCATTGACCTGAAAGGAAAACATATTTATCCATCTTTTGTCGATATCTACAGTGATTATGGTATTCCTAAAGCAGAGAAAAAAAGTGGCGGATCTGGATGGTCTAGAACCCAACAGATGGTTTCTAATAAGTCTGGTGCCTATATGTGGAACCAAGCATTACAGCCAGAATTTCGATCTCATGAACATTTTACCGTAGATGAAAAATCGGCGAAAGGGTATCGAGAAATTGGTTTCGGCGCCGTGTCTGTTCATCGTATGGATGGGATGTCTCGTGGTACAGCTACCATGGTTACCCTCGGCGAAGATCGCCCTCATAGATTAATGCTGAAAGAACAATCGGCGCACCATCTTTCCTTCAAAAAAGGAACTTCTACTCAAAACTATCCTGGATCACTAATGGGAGGTATCGCACTTTTCCGTCAAACATATTTAGACGGGGATTGGTATAAAAATCAAAAAGAGGAAATCAATCTTTCTTTGGCTGCTTGGAACGATGTACAATCGCTACCCCAGATCTTTGAAACCAGAGAAATCCTAGAAAGTCTGCGAGCTATTAAACTAGGAAAAGCGCATAACCACAACTATATTATCTACGGGAAAGGAGATGAATATCAGCGGATGGATAACATTAAAGCATCAGGAAACAGTTTTATCCTTAATTTAAACTTCCCCAAAGCGTTTGACGTAGAGGCACCCTATGATGCGCTACGGGTAGAACTCAGTGATATGAAACACTGGGAACTGGCACCAACTAATCCAGGAGTACTCGCCAAAAACGGTGTAAATATTATCTTGACCAGTCATGGATTGAAAGATAAAAAGTCATTTCTGAAAAATCTTCGTAAAGCGATTGAAGCGGGACTCAGCGAAGAACAGGCGTTGAAAGCACTTACACAGACTCCAGCAAAAACACTGAATATTTATGATCAAGTAGGTAGTTTAGAAAAAGGTAAGCTAGCCAATTTCTTTATCGCATCGGATAAGATTTTTGCCGAAAAAACAAAAATTCATCACCATTGGATTCAAGGAAAGCCTTTTATCTTTTCTAACCCTAATGCACCAGAAGTCGCTGGAAAATATGATTTGAAAGTAGGTAATAAAACCTATCAACTCGAAGCGGAAGATGATGCGAAAATGAAAATCGTTATCAATGATTCAACGAATGTAAAAGTGAAATCTAGCATTCAAAATGAAGTCATCAATTTGTCTTTTCAACCAGATGCCAAGGCGGCTGAAAGAATAAGCTTGACGGGAGTATTCACTAAAGATCTCTGGTCTGGTAATGGAACGGATAAGGATGGTAGCTGGACAAAATGGACAGCAGTAAGAACAGGTGACCTAGGAAAGGAGGAAAATAAAAAGGATAAAAAGAAAAAAAATAAGACCGATGAGACTCCAGAAATGGGAACTGTAGTTTATCCTTTTATGGCCTACGGAAATGAATCACTTCCGAAACCTGAAACGGTATTGATCCGCAATGCTACGGTCTGGACCAATGAGGATGACGGGATTTTAGAGAATGCCGATGTCTTGTTCTCAAATGGAAAAATAAAAGCAGTAGGAAAATCGCTACCTGCCGCTGGAGCCACCGTCATTGATGGAACTGGAAAACACGTGACTTGTGGTATTATTGATGAACATTCACATATTGCTATTTCTCGTGGTGTCAATGAATGTACGCAAGCGAGTACTGCCGAAGTAAGTATTGAGGATGTGGTAGATTCTGAGGATATTAATATCTATCGACAATTGGGAGGAGGAGTTACTACTTCACAATTATTACACGGGTCTTGTAATCCAATTGGTGGAAAATCTGCGATCATTAAATTGCGTTGGGGATATGCACCGGAAGATATGAAAATGGAAAACAGTCCCGGATTTATAAAATTTGCTTTAGGAGAAAATGTCAAGAAATCGAGAAGTAGTTCTAACAACCGTTTTCCAGATACAAGAATGGGCGTAGAGCAGGTTTACGTAGATGCCTTTACACGGGCCAAGGAATACCGAAAAAAACGCAACCAACCCGGCTTTAGAAAAGACCTAGATTTAGAAACGCTACTAGAGATCATGGACGGAAAACGTCATATTTCTTGTCACTCGTATGTGCAGTCTGAAATCAATATGCTCATGCACGTTGCTGACGATATGGGGTTTAAGGTGAATACTTTCACCCACATTTTGGAAGGCTATAAAGTAGCAGATAAAATGAAAAAACATGGTGCTGGTGGTTCTTCTTTTTCAGATTGGTGGGCCTATAAATATGAAGTGATAGATGCGATTCCGTATAACGGTGCGATTATGCATGAGCAAGGCGTAACCGTAGCATTTAATTCAGATGATGCAGAGATGGCTCGACGGTTGAATCAGGAGGCAGCCAAAGCGGTTAAATACGGTCAAGTATCCGAGGAAGATGCTTGGAAATTTGTTACACTTAATCCTGCCAAACTACTGCATATTGATGATCGAGTTGGAAGTATTCGGACAGGCAAAGATGCAGATATCGTCGTTTGGTCGGATCATCCAATGTCCATTTATGCCAAAGCGGAGCAAACATTTATTGATGGTATTCGATTTTTTGATCGCGACGAAGATCAAGCAAAACAATTAGCGGTACAACAGGAACGGACTCGATTGATTAATAAAATGTTAGAAGTGAAAAAAGGCGGAGGCAATACGCGTCCCGTCGGTGGTAAAATGCATCACCATTATCACTGTGATGATGCCGAGGATGAAATGCATGACTAGGCAATTAGTCAGGTAACATTTTATTATTTATTCAAAAAAAAACAACATGAAAAATATATTTTTAACGATAACGCTTTCTATTCTTTTCCTTGGTTCTATTATTGGACAACAAACACCAGCGCCTGCGCAGACACAGCCGATTTTAATTACTGGAGCTACTGCTCATCTTGGTAATGGTCAGGTTATTGAAAACAGTATCATTGGATTTGAAAATGGAAAACTTACCGTCGTCGGAGTAGCTAGTACACAAACGGATAATACTAAAAATTGGAAAAAAATTGATGCTACTGGAAAGCATATTTATCCGGGATTAATCGCACCTAATTCTCAGATTGGACTCATCGAAATTGGAGCAGTACGGGCAACTAGAGATGCAGATGAAGTAGGGAGTATGAATCCTAATCTACGTTCTATTATTGCTTACAACACCGACTCAAAAGTAACACCGACTGTTCGTTCTAATGGCATTTTACTGGCCCAAGTGGTACCCACCGGAGGTAGTATTTCTGGAACGTCTAGCGTGGTAGAACTTGATGGTTGGAACTGGGAAGATGCTGCTTATAAACTGGATGATGGTGTACATCTCAATTGGCCTTCTATGATGAGATGGACTGGATGGCGAGAAGGAAATCCTCGGAGAATTAAAAATAAAAAATACGGAGAGCAAGTAAGTGAGGCAAAGCAATTTTTATCCGAAGCTCGTGCCTATTGCGAGCAATCTTCAGTCGAAAATACCAACCTGAAACTAGCAGCCATGTGTGGGTTGTTTAACCAAACAAGTAAATTATTTATTCATGTAGATGATGCAGAAGGTATCACCACTGTCATCCCATTTAAAAAAGAATACGGTATTGAAATCGTAATTGTAGGAGGACGTGATAGTTACCGTGCAGCAGAATTATTAGCTACCCATAAAATACCGGTTATTCTATCTCAAACCCAGTCCTTACCCTACCGTCACGATGATGATATTGATCAGCCGTTTAAGACCCCGAAAATATTACATGATGCCGGCGTATTATTTGCCATTGGTGGAGAAGGATATTGGCAGCAACGAAATTTACCTTTTCAGGCGGGACAGGCAGTAGGTTTTGGCCTTCCGATGGAGGCGGCTATTCAGGCGATGACGCAAAGTACCGCCACTATTTTGGGAATAGATAAAACCGTCGGTACTCTTGAGAAAGGGAAAGATGCAACCTTGATTATTTCAACTGGAGATGTGTTAGATATGAGAACTTCTGATATCGAAAAAGCGTTTATCAGAGGCAAAGATATTAGCCTAGATAATAAACAAAAGGCGCTTTATCGTAAATTTAGAGAGAAATATAACCGTTAAGTACCCCTAAAAAAGAAACAGCCAGCTATTATAAGCTATTCTTTTATTGATCCTTAACAAATATATAACAGCTCCTTGGCGTTATTTTGGTAATAAATAGCGTCTAAGTGGTAAATAACACCAAAGAAATGAAGCAGCTAACATATATCGTATTATTCCTAGTAACGCTAGTACCTGTACTTAACGGGCAGACTAGTGAGCGGCGAGAAAAGATCGAACTCGATGGTCAAATTGTTACGGCTTTGATTACCGATACAGATACCATTATTATTGCTGATTTAGAAGATGTCTCCATTTCTTCTATGCGTAAATTTGAAAATCGGGATGATTATCGAAAATACCTTCGTTATCGCCGCTATGCTGCGGTAGTGTATCCGTATGCTAATGACGCTATAAAAATATTCCGAGAAGTAGAATATTCCACTCAGAATATGAAAAAGCGAAAGCGCAAAAAACATATTAGAAAGCTAAATAAGCAACTAAAAAAGGAATTTAAGGATCCGCTTAAGAAGCTCACCAAAACGCAGGGATATATCTTGATCAAAATGATTGAGAAAGAATTAGATACGCCTTTTTATACCTTGATTAAAAATCTTCGCGGAGGCGTCAGTGCTAGCTTTTGGCAAGGACTAGGAAAAATAAACGGCTATAACTTAAAAACGGGTTACAACGTAGGCGATGATCCGCTCTTGGATGCCGTCTTAAAAGATTTTAATATCTCTCACGAAGTGATTGGAGAAAACTAATAAAAAGCAACGAATTGGATTTTTTTTTCAGTTCAGAGAATTTTTGGGCAACTTCTACGTACTTTTGAGCTTGAAAATTCTCATTCATGCTTGACTACACCAATTCTACCTTACGGCTTTCAGCCGAACAATCCCTAAGCGGTAAAACGCAATGGATTAGTCCTTCCAATTTAGCACTGATTAAATACTGGGGAAAGTACGGACGGCAATTGCCACGAAATCCTTCCATCAGTTTTACCTTAGATACCGCTGCTACGACCACCAAACTTAGCTATCAAACGAAAGATAAGCCAAGTGATGCGATTGTTTTGGACTTTAAATTTGATGGAAGTCCCAACGAACCATTTCGAGCCAAGCTCGTAAAATTTCTCACGAGTATTGCAGACATTTTTCCCTTTCTAACTCAATTAGAATTTTCTATCGAATCGAGTAATTCCTTCCCACATTCTGCTGGAATTGCTTCTTCGGCCTCAAGTATGAGCGCGCTAGCGCTTTGTCTTTGTACGGTAGAAAAAGAACTTTTTGGTACGCTGACTTCCCAAAGGGCGTTCTACCAAAAAGCATCATATGTTGCTCGCTTAGGATCCGGTAGTGCTTGTCGTTCTGTTTATGAAACAATGGCTGTCTGGGGCGAAACAACGGAGGTCGCAGGATCTTCTAATTTATATGCCGTACCCTTTAAGGATCAACTTCATGAAGTTTATCACGATTTCCATGATGATATTTTGATTGTTAGTAAAGGAGAAAAAAGTGTTTCCAGTTCTGCGGGACATGGTTTGATGGAAGGAAATATTTTTGCGGACAACCGTTATGCACAGGCAAATAGTCGATTTGCGGATTTAAAATTAGCATTAAAAAATGGAGACTTGGAAGCCTTTGGTCATATTACCGAAAATGAAGCACTTACGCTCCATGCGTTGATGATGACATCGGAACCTTCCTATATTTTGATGCGACCCAATACGTTGGCTCAAATAGAATTATTGCGTGACTTTAGAAAGGAGACCAAATTACCGGTCTACTTTAGTCTTGACGCAGGACCCAATTTGCATTTATTATATCCAGATAATATTGCGGCTCCCGTGCAGAATTTTATCAATTCGGAATTATTACCATTATGTGAAAAAGGAGAAATAATTTCGGATCGGGCAGGAAAAGGACCAAAGGAAGTCGAGTAGTCAAGGTGTACTGGCTATTTACTAGTTGTTCGCGGATCAGCAAAATTATATAATACATCCGCCACTAGATTACCTAAAACGGTCAACAGGGTAACGATCATTAAGACCATAAAAACCACTGGCCAGTCACGGCCTACAATTGAATCAAACAATAGCCGTCCCATTCCAGGAATATTAAAAATCACTTCTACTAAGACAGATCCTCCTAACGCTGCTGGAAAAACCAGCGCCACCAAGGTAATGAGTGGAAATAACGCATTGCGGAAGGCGTGCCGCCAAGTTACCCGATTTCTAGGCAATCCTTTCGCAAAAGCAGTGCGTATAAAATCTTTTTGAATGACATCTAGCATACTTCCTCTCACTTGTCGAGAAATAAAAGCAATCGTTGTATAGGTAACACAAAAAATAGGTAGAATCAAATGACTCAATCGCTCCCAAAAACGATCCCAGAACGGAGCATTGGCACCTAGATCACCTAATCCTACGGAAGCAAACCAATTCATTCCATACTGAGGCGTGGTCAAAAAAACAACGAGTAACATCGCCATCCAAAATTGAGGAATAGAATAGAAAACAAAAGTTAAAAAACTAATGATTCGATCGGGCCGCTCCTGAGCATGACTAGCGGAATAAACACCAATTGGGATAGACACCACAAAAGCTAGAAAAATGGCAACTAGATTAATCGATAAAGTCCACCAAGCGGCTTCTTTTATTTTATCAAAAACGGGACGGCGATCACGAGTAGAACGTCCAAAATCTCCAGTAATAAAACGAGCGATCCAGTGGTGGTATTGATTATTGGTGCCGTACCAACGGATCCTTGGTGCTGCTAATTTGCTTGGGGTAGCGGTATCCTTAATTTGTTGATAAGCGGCTATTACTTGCGTCAGTGGTGGAGACAAAAGATCGATCACGGGATTACTAGCAGGAGTTTGGCGTACCGCCTGCAACTCCTCTTTTAGTTGGTCCAATATTTTACGGATCACTGGATCTTCGTAAGCATAAAAAAGCTTACTGATTGTCCGTTGAAAATTGATGCGACTATCTGGTGCAATAGAATCAGGCCATTGAAAAAATAGATGATCTAAGTTTTCTAGTGCACGGTAATAATCCTGTATTTCGGGCCAATTACCATATTGGGCAACTAACTTATCCAACAATTCTCGTTGTCGAGGCAAGACAATTTGATGAAAAGTATCTGGATACGCAGCTGGTTCGAGTGCTAGATAAAATAATGGACGATCTAGGCCCAACTCTTTAGAATATTTGATGTATTGTTTTTCGTAGTAAGACACCGTATAAGAAGAACTCGGTAGCGCATCAATCGGGGGGACATAATGCGCTACCGGATCGCCGGGTGCTAGCTTGCTCAAGAAAAAGGCGACAAGCGAAACAATCACCAACGTAGGTATAAAATAACCTAGTTTTTTTAAAGTTCGTTTTAACACGAATTATTCTTTTAAGATAAACCGTCTTTCGGTATAAACAGGAGAAGCGATCGAAGTTTTAGCATTGTCAAAACGCTTGTGAATGGCGACACAATCCTGTGTTCGATACAAAAATAAAATTGGCATGTCTTCGTGCATGATTTCTTGTATCTCTTTGTACAATTGGTTGCGACGGGTTTCATCCGTGGTAGAGCGAATTTCTTCAATGATTTTATCTGTTTCGGCAGTTCCATATCCAAAATAATTTCGAGGCCCAGTCGTATGCCAATAATCAAATAAGTCATAATAACTAAGATCAGCACCGAAAGCAGCAGGGGCTAGTTCAAATTTTTTGCTTCGGACTTTTTTAGTGTTTTCCCCTCGTTCACCTGGCTGAACATTGATTTCTACCCCGGCTTTTTTGGCAGCGTTTTTAAAGATAACAGCGATGTCGCTACTGACTTCACTACCCGCCGAGAAGATATACTCCAATTTCATTTCGGTTAATTTTCCATCAATAATTTTATCGACCGTACCATTATTATTCGTGTCTTCCCATCCAGCTTCGGTGAGGAGCTGACTAGCTTTTTCTATGTTTAAATCATAGGGTTTTAAATGGTTGGCCGCATAAGGTAAGTCGGAAGGAATAACGCTACCTAATTTTGAGGCCATCCCTTGTTTAACAGACTTAATGACTTCGTCTATATCCAATAAATATGCGAGTGCCTGACGCACCCTTTTATCGTTCAATTTTGGATTGTTATTATTAATGCCAACATAACTAATCAATAAATTTGTAGGATTTAATAGGTTATAATTTTTTGTGACGTTGGGATCATTTTTTAATTCTAAGAACATAGCGTTGGGCAACTGGTAAGTGGCATCTAGTGTTCCATTTTGCAACATGGCCATAGCGGGAGTCGCATCAGGAATTGGACGATAAATTATCTGACGGGGATAGGCTTCAAACATGCCATTTTTTTTCGCGTATGCATTTCCCCACCAATCCTTTTTCTTTTCTAAAATAATTCTTTGATCGGTTATCCACTCATTGAGTTTATAGGGGCCACTACCGGAAATTTTTTCCCGACTATATTCTGGTGTGTTAAATTCGCTTGCGTAAGTCTGGAGTTCAGTAACAGAATTAGCCAACGCTTTTGCTTTTTCTGGATTTAGTAAATCATTGACTTCGATGTTGCGAAGCAGTCCTTTGGGATCATAAACATATTCGGGTAAAATTTGAAAACCTCCAGCGTAATACTCTCCCCTAAAATTATAGGGTGAAACGGTTACAGAGAATTTTTTTGGATTTTCTGAATCTATCGTTACGTTGCTGATTGCCTGCAAAATACTACGGTATAATGCGGTAGGGCCACCCATTTTAGGATTCATAACCGCTTTTAAAGTAAAAGCATAATCAGAGGCCAAGACTGGTTGACCATTCTCCCACTGAGCTTCTGGTTTTATTTCGTAGTCATATTTTGTGCCTACTACTTTTCCATCTTCTTTAATATAGCTGACCGTTGGCATTGCTTTGGCTAGTATAGGCTTAAGCTTTAAATCATATGGATCATATTCGATCATGGTCTGAAACATATTATTTAAGACCTTGAGATCAATTCCCTGATAAGTCATCATTGGATTAAGTGAGGTGGGATCTGCCCGCAACCGAGAAGTAATAACGGCTTCTGTAGCCACTGCTGATACGGAGTCAGTCTTAGATTTTGCTGGATCGGTACGGCAAGAAAATAAACTCAGCGTAAAAAAAATGAGAAGCAACGAATAACGAAAAATTCTAGTCATGGTTATTTTTATTTAAAGCTAAACCTGCTAATCGTATAGCCAGGATAGCGAGCTGTAGGATGAGTTGCAAAACGTTTATGAATCGCCATTCTTTCTAATGGCGTATATAGAAAAATATAAGGTTGCGCATGATAAATATTCTCCTGAATACGAAGATACAATTCTTTTTGGGTTTTTGAATCATAGGAAATTCTGATTTGATCAATCAGTTGATCTGAAGTTTTATCCCCAAATCCAGTACGATTGCTTCCACCTGCTACATTACTGGAGCTATGCCAGGTTTGTCGCAAATCATCCAATCCTGGTGGGGTTGTCCAAGTGAGATAAATCAAATCATAATCTCTCTGTCGATAGGTCGTTAGTAAGGCTTTGATTTCCATTCCCGTTGGTATTATCTCGACGTTGAGGGCTTGGGCCGCTTTTTTCAATAATAAACCAACTTCTGCTGCTTTCACATTTTTAATATTATAAAAATAACGAAGCTGGAGTGTTGCATCATCTGAACCAAATCCAGCATTTATTAATAATGAATCGGCCTGAACAGGATCATAGGGGATCTCTGGCAATTCTTGGTGGTAGTAAGATTTTGACGGGTGAATGGGACCAATCGTTCGCTGAGCTTGGCCATTCCAGATTTCGGAAATAATCTCTTCTACGTCTACTAGATGAGCGAGCGCTCGCCGTACGTTTGGATTGGCTAAGCGGTCTTGATTTCCGTTGATGCCAATATAGTCGTAACTAAGTTTTGGTGGCGTATAGAAATGATAGTCGGTTGCAAGCTCTTTTTTTAATGTCTCAAATCTACTAGGTGGAATTCCCGTAAGTACGTCTAATTCTTGATTGTATAATAAACTTAATGCACTGTTTGCATCTGGAATAATTTTAAAAATAAGTTGATTTGGAAGGGAGGATAGAGATGGAATTTTTTCGGTCCAGTGTTGCTTTTTTTTTGTAAGTACAATTCGTTGTTTTGTGATCCATTCAGATATTTTATAAGCGCTGCCACCGAGGGTTTGCTGAGGATTTTTATCATTAAACTGTTTTGCAAATATTTGTAATGCCTTTGTATTTTGGTACATCGTGTCTACCCGCTTGGTGTCCGTTAGATCCGTGATGGGTATGTTTTCGGTCAGCTGATCTTTGTCGTAAAAATATTCGGGATAGATGCCAACAGTACCCAGTGCTTCTAATGCCATTGCGTAAGGACGATCGGTAAAAACGGTAAATTTTTTAGGATCAAGTGGATCGGCAATAATGTCTTTTAAAAAATTAAAATAGATCCTAAAAGGGGCTGCATTGACACCGGGATTGAGTAAAGTCTTAAAAGTGAAAATATAATCTGCGGCCGTGACTGGAGAGCCGTTATCCCAGGTCGCATCTTTTCGGATGGTAAACTGATATTTGATACCACCTTTCCATGTGCCACTTAGAATAGGGTCGACAGTAGGTATGGTTTCTGCTAAGACAGGAAGTAATTCTAGCGTCTGAGGATCATAATCTAATAAACTAAGAAAAAGTAAATTATTTAACTGACGATCCGCTAAGGTACGTGCTAATAATGGATCAACCTGCTCTGGTTCGGCTGCCAACCTGATCATCACTGTACCTGCCTCAATCGTTGAGGTAGCACGCTTACATTGAATACTACCAAGACATAGTAGTATTGCTATGGAGCAAAGGAGGGGCATCAGTAATCTTTTAAACATTACTTCAAGATATAAAAAATAACGATGAACCCAAGTAAAATTCTTTTATCAAAAGAATAAGTCTGCTTTTAAACATTCAATTACTCAAACTGTTTCCCTAAAAAACAATCATGTATACAATATTAATTGCTGGAGGAACTGGATTGATCGGCCGTCACCTAAGTAAATTACTCAGCGATCAAGGACACACGGTACACTTGCTAAGTCGTACCGCAGATCCTAATGCAACCTATAAGACATTCGTTTGGGATGTCATGCAAGGGGAAATAGAGGAAGCAGCACTAGCTTCAGCAGATTTTGTACTCAATTTTGCTGGGGCAGGAATTGCGGACAAACGTTGGACGGATAAGCGTAAAAAATTAATTATTGAGAGTAGGGTTAAAGCCAATGAGTTATTGGCTAAAATGTTACCTCAATACCCAAATGTGAAGGCTTATATTTCTGCTTCTGCTATTGGGTACTACGGAGATCGAGGCACAGAGCCTTTGCTAGAAACATCGGCTCCAGGTAAAGGTGATTTTTTATCTGAGAGTGTTGTGGCGTGGGAACAATCAATCCAAGAAGTTGCGGATACGGGAATACGGACGGTGGCTATTCGAATTGGAATAGTGCTTTCTACGAAAGGAGGAGCACTAGAAAAATTGTTATTGCCTTTTAATTTTTGGTTAGGGGTTTATTTTGGAGATGGGGCGCAAATTTATTCTTGGATTCATATTGATGATATATGCCGGATGTTTATCATGGCGATCGAAAATGAGCAGGTAGAAGGAATTTATAATGGAGTGGCTCCACATCCAGTATCCAACAAAGAATTTACGGCCATCACGGCAAAAGCACTAGATAAATCAGCCTTAATCGTTCCATCTCCTGCTTTTGCTATGCGATTAGCCATGGGAGAAATGTCCGATGTAGTATTGTGTGGATCAAATGTGTTGAGTGAAAAAATAGAAGCGGAAGGATTTCGTTTTGAACATCCTGAATTAAAAGCAGCCTTGCAGGATATTCTGATGCGGAAAGTCTAAGGACAAGGAGTTATTTGAAAACCTCGATGTCTTTGTTTTTGACGACTAAGTCTGTAAATTTCCCTTTAAATCTGGTCGCTTTAACAATATGATTATCAATCCAGTGATAATTTCCGCCACGAGGTTTGCCAAAAAGAATACCATGATATTTAAAATTATGCTTCTTTAACCAAGTCTCCGTTACCTCTCGATGCGCTTCGGTACGTGAAGTAAAGAAGAAAATAACATGACCTTCTTCGTACCATTTATTCAAAATTTTGAGTGCGTCTGGGTAAGGTAATACCGTAGCCATTCGTTCTGCTTCTTCGTTGGGCACGTCATCACAGATCGTACCGTCAATATCGATAAGGAAATTCTTAATATCTTCTGGTAATAAGGGGCTTACTGCCTCTCCTTTCTCGTTAAATGTCTCTTTCAGATTAGTCATCTTCTGTAATTTTGCGAATCATTAAATTTTCTATGGGCTTTGTATCTAAGTAAACTGTGTATTAAGGGAATCATTATAGTCCATAACCACAAATGCAGCACTACTGACCGTAGTAATGCCGTATAGGAACCCTTCGTGCCTAAATAAAGTTGGATGTTTGGTTAGAGAAAAGTAAACCCTGATTTACTTATGTAGTTCACGGAATTAGGAATTAAGTGTACTACTTATCAAAAATAATAAAATTTTCGGGATTTACCGCTTTGCCATTATGCCATAATTCAAAATGGAGGTGTGGTCCGGAGGACAAAGTGCCCGTATTACCAATAATCGCAATGGCTTCACCCGCCTTTACTTGATTACCGGATTCTTTTAGGAGGACTGAATTATGTTTATAAAACGAAATCAAATTATTAGCATGTTGGATACCAATGGTATTACCTGTTTCGAGGGTCCAGTCGGAGGTGAAAACAAACCCATCCATGATGGCTTTGACTGGTGTATTTTTGGGAGCCATTACATCAATTCCGTAATGTTTGTTGTCAGGTCCATAAGGCTCACTGATCGTTCCTCCCGAAATAGGTGGGATAAAATAGAGTTGTTCGAGTGAAATTTGGTTGTTAATGGCCAAGCTGTTGGCGGCATTGGTCTGTCTATTCTGCAATTGCTCGTTTAGTTCTATTTCCTTACGGAGTAATTCGTCTTCCCGAATTCTTTCTACGTTGATCAAACTATCTGGCATATCCTCTGTGGCATTGGTATCGATGGCGGCTACCTGACTTTCAACTTCCACAATATCTCCAACTAGGATTTTTCGAATATTTTCAGTGTATGCCTCTTGCGCAATTAAATCTTTTTTAATAGCATTAAGCTCGGCAGTAAGTCGAAGTGCTTCTTTATGTTCCTGTATATTGCCATATCCGGGAATGTATCGTTTGATAGGAGTAGCAACAATAAGCAGAAAAACAAGAATGGCAACGATGGCGATTACGCCACAAATGGCCATATAAATATTGAGTGGAGACAACTGGTAGGAACCTACTTCTTCGAAGGTTTCGTTGTTCATCACAATCAGGCGATAATTCTCCCTAGATTTCTCAATAAATTTACGACCTCTTTTTTTTTCGTTTTCCACAGTATAGAAGTGTTAATAAGTACTTGGACAAAATTATATGTAAGTTATGACTAAAGAGATTTTTGTGCTAATCAATGCGCAAAAACCGGAGTTATGCCTTAGCATAATGAGGATTTTTGTAAAGAAGAGTAGCGCAAAAATTGCCAGTCATAATTTATAGTTTAATTTGTACATGTACTTTCTATAATAAAATGGCTAAAAAACGGTTTTAAAGTAGATAATAAAACCTGTTTTGTGCAAGTGGGCTAACCTGTCAAAGCATTGCTTAAATTTGAATAATTACCTGTATCTTTGCAAGTATCTGAAAATCAAAGCAATCTACGTAACCTATTTTTGTTATTTTGGTAAAAATAAGTTGGTATCGCTTCACGAAAATAAACCTTTTTTTAGTTTGGAAAAAATCAATAAACTCTTCATTTTCGGTCTAATCCTGCTTTTTTCGACTTCTTGCGCTGTGCAGAAGAAAAAAGATCAGAAGGATGGTCCAATCAGCAAGCTTTATCATAATGTTACGGCACATTACAACGCTTATTTTAATGCGGACGTTCTGATCAATGAAAGTACCGTGGCACTTAGTGAACAATATCCGGATAATTATACGAAAATTCTGCCTGTATTCGACTATGTAGCTGCCGATAATCCACAAGCAGTGGCCAGTAATCTCGACGAGGCAGTCAAAAAAGTAACGGTGGTTGTTAATTTACACCCAGAAAGTAATTGGAGTGATGACTGCTACCTCCTAGCAGGAAAAGCACAGTATTTGAAGCAAGATTATGAATCTGCGGAAGAAACATTGCTATACATGTTAAAAGAATTTAGCCCCGAAGCCGTAGCACAACGCGAAAAAGACGGTATCAAACGCACCCCAGCTAACGGTAAAAAGACAAAGGCGAGAAAAAAGAAATCCACCAAGAAAGACCGAAAAAAAGCGAGGAAAAAGAAAGAAAAAGCACAAAAGGCAAAACGTAAAGCAGCTAAAAAAAGAGCAGAAGCGAAGAAAAAAGAACGAGAACGCAGAAGAAAGGAAGGAAGAAAAAATACCGGTAAAGATGCAAATACTAAAACAAGTAAAGATGCACCATTACCAACAGAACCACCCAAAACGCTTGATACCAACGAACCTATCGAAAAGAAAAATGAAAAGATTGATAAAAAGAGTTATTTCATGAAACATCGTCCGGCTTTCCAAGAAGGACAATTATGGATGGCTCGGACTTATATCGAAAGAGAATCGTATGATGAAGCGGAAAGGTTGATTAGTAAACTAGAAAAAAATCCTGCGACCTTCAAAGATGTTAGGAGAGATCTAGCTCCCGTAAAAGCGCATTACCATATCAAACAAAAAAACTACGATCAGGCCATTGAACCACTCAAAGAAGCGATTGAACTAGGTAAGGATCGTCAGTTGAAAGCACGGTATGCCTATATCCTAGCACAAATTTATCAGCAAAATGGAGACAATAAGGCTTCAGAAATTGCTTTTACTCAGGCTCGAAAATTTAGTAATTCCTATGACATGGAATTCAGTGCACAGCTAAATATAATTCGCAATAGTTGGGCGGCTGGAACCATGAGTGGAGCGGAAGCGAGTAAGACCTTGCAGAAGATGACTAAGGATATTAAGAACTACGAATATCGCGATCAGATTTATTATCTAATGTCGACAATTGCATTAAAAGACAATGACCAATTGGCTGCTATCGAATATCTGAAATCATCTTTAAAATTCAGCGAAGGAAATACCGCACAGAAAGGAGAGTCTTATCTACAACTGGCTCAGTTATACTTTAATAAAGAATCTTATGTGGAAGCGAAAGCTTATTACGATAGTACTTTACAGGTATTACCAAAGACGGATGAACGATATGGACAGATTACGGAATATGCCAATAATCTTACGGGTATCGCTGAAAACCTTGTGATTATTCAGACGCAGGATAGCTTACTGCGGATCAGCAATATGTCGGACGAAGACCGTCGAGCACTGGCTTATAAAATTAAAAAAGAAGAAGAAGAACAGAAATTTAGAAATCTTAAAACGCCGGCGGGAGCGACTTCAAAAAAAGTTAAACTTGGAGCTGCGAAGTCTAATTATTGGGCTTACAATGAAAAAGCTAGAAAGAAAGGACTTAAAGATTTCCGTAAACGATGGGGAGACCGCTTGTTAGAAGACAACTGGCGTCGATCTACTCAAAATGAACTCCGTAGTCTAGACGATGATCAGGAAATTGCAGAGGAAGACATCAATCGTGAGCTAACAGAAGATGATATTAAAAGCATCTTTCGTGATGTACCGAGCACCCCCGCAGACGTGGCTAAGTCAGAAGAAGAAATTGCGACTGCCATGCTAAAACTTGGTGGATTATATCGAGATCGCTTAGAGGACAATGAAAAGGCTATCAAAATACTAGAAGAAAGAGAACGTCGTTTTCCGACGGCTGATAACCGAGATGAGATGTATTATTTTCTCTATTTAGCACACGATGATTTAAATAACACATCTAAGGCTAAATTTTATTATGATAAATTGGCAGGCGAATTTCCTAATAGCAACTACACACGAATACTGATGGATCCTGACTTCCTCGCTAAAAGTCGAGCAGAAGACCTAGAACTGATGCAGTATTATGACCAAACTTATCTGAACTTTGAAAATGGCAAATATACAGAGGTTGTACAACGAATTGCAGCAGCTCAAAAAGAATTCGGACCAGGGAATAAGCTACAAGCAAAATTTGCTTTATTGAGTGCTATGAGTCAAGGAAGCTTGGAAGGAAAAGATGCTTATAGAACTGGTTTGCGAGAAGTGATTGGCAAATATCCTAATACGCCGGAAGAAGTGCGCGCTAAGGAAATTTTAAAACTACTAGGACAAGGAGATGCAGGTAAAAGAAATTTGACAGAGACTTCCTCATCTGATCCAGTAGATACTGGGAAATATAAAGTAGCTCCCAAAAAATTACATTATTTTATCGTCTTGATCACCGGAGGAGAAGAAATTTCACTTAATGAGGCGAAGGCAGCTATTTCTAACTATAATACAGAATTTAATAAACTATCAAAATTGCGCATCTCCCCTGTTTCCTTAGGAGATCAACCCATGGTGGTAATTCGACGATTTAAGTCGAAGGATAAGGCAATGACGTATTATGAAGGGATTATTAAAAATTCAGAAAGCTTTTTACCAGCGGGCGTAGAATATGAAATCTATCCGATTTCCCAAAACAATTACCGAACGGTATTGAAGGGTAAATCCTTGGCGGGATATAAAGAATTTTTTGAAGAAAATTATCTGAATTAAATTACAAAACGTCTCCTTTACTGATTTTTTTTAGAATATCCTCTATTTGTTTCAGAATGCCCATTGGTGTCATAGCTGGGGTGATTTCTGCACCTTCTAGTGCGTGTGCAACCATATCAGTAAGCACTCCATTTCTTTCAAAGTTATTTTTTAGACGGACTTCATCTTTGGTTTCCCAGTACTCTCCTTCGTCAGTAATAGTAAGGGATAGTTCATACTTTTTATTTAAATAATCGATTAACTTAAGTACAGCAATATGAACTTCTGGTCCTGCCTCTTGGGTTTTGGTAAAGGCAGAAAAGATGAGTGTAGGATCTATGCTGGTATCTACAAATTGTAGCGTAGCAGGATTGGTAAGCTGTCCTTTCTCCGTAAAATAGAGATACACCCATTCTGATTCAGCATGTGGGCAGAACATAATACCACGGAGTATTATTTTGGCTTGACCTGCGAAACCAATGTGTTGCATGACATGCGCATCCAGCCTGAATTCAAAATCCCGAGTTTGGTAACGCCAGTCCATTGTTTCACAGATGTCTTTTACTTCTTCAGTAAGCGCTGTGATTCGCTTGATGTCTTTAATGGTGCCCTGATAATGAAAAGTGAGTCCCATGGAGTTATGATATTTATTGATGATAAAAATAAGCATTATTATAACAAGGCGGGTGAATCAATAATCATTTTGCAGCTATTTTTGAAATAAAAATTTTGATTTTTCGGAATGGACGTATTGGTTTTGTGAATAGAATATTCTTTTTTTTATTCAAAAAATATTAGTTTCATACCATGAGAAACTTTGCCAATAATATCTTTCGCTGGTATTACCAACGTCGGTTCAGTCAGATTGAGCAGTTTATGGCTGCACCTTACCAAGTGCAGCAGACACAGCTTACCGAATTACTGCACACCGCTCGTAATACGATGTGGGGGAAGAAGCATAGTTTTTCTAGTATAAAAAATCAGGCAGATTTTGCCCGTCAGGTACCTGTGCAAAATTATGATTCGCTCAAACCATATATCTCCCAGATGATGGAAGGGGCAGAAGATGTCTTATGGCCCGGTCAAGTAAAGATGTTTTCTAAATCCTCCGGTACCACTAGTGACAAAAGTAAATTCATTCCTGTTTCAAAAATAAATCTTAAACAAAACCATATCAAAGGTTCTTGGGATACCATGACGCTACTTTACAATCGTCGACCAGATTGTAGTATTTTTTCAGGAAAAAATTTCATAATGGCAGGTAGTAACAATCGCTATCCTCCCTTTCCTGAAACCCTCTGCGGTGATGTGTCGGCGCTAATGGTAAAAAATATGCCTTTTGTAGCTCGTCCATTTTTTGAGCCAGATATTACAACGGTTTTGCAACCTGATTGGGAAAGCAAAATTGAGCATATGACCAAAATCGCCATTCAGCCAGATATTGCCGAACAGATAAAAATGGTAGGTGGTGTGCCTACTTGGACCATCGTATTCTTTCGACATATTTTAGCGCAAAGCGGTAAAGAAAATATGTTGGAGGTATGGAAAAATTTTGAAACATACATCCACGGTGGCGTCAGTTTAGCGCCGTACCGAGAGCAACTTCAACAGTTGTTGCCTTCTGATCAAGTTAATTATTGGGAGGTATATAACGCTTCGGAAGGATACTTTGCTTCCCAATATGATTTGGATGGAGATGATATGTTGTTGCTATTAGATAATGGCACGTATTTTGAATTTTTGCCAGCTTCAGAATGGCAAAGTGAACATCCGATAGCGATCCCATTGGAAGCGGTAGAGGTGGGTGAAAATTATGCCTTGTTGGTTTCTACTAACGCCGGTCTTTGGCGATATTTGATTGGAGACACGGTGATGTTCACCTCCACTCAACCTCATAAAATAAAGATTACCGGACGGATTCAACAATACATCAATGTCTTTGGAGAGGAAGTAATAGTCGCCAATACAGATCAAGCATTACGAGCGACCTGTGAGGCTACTCGCTCGATCGTTTCCGAATACTCGGCTGCGCCTATTTATATGGAAACGGATCAGCAAGGAGGACACGAATGGTTGGTGGAATTTGAGAAAGCGCCAGAAAGTCTATCGGAATTTGCGCGACTCCTGGATGAAAATTTACAAAAAATCAATTCAGATTACGAAGCCAAACGGCACAAAAATATGGCACTAAAAGAATTAGAATTACATGCGCTACCATCCGGAACTTTCCTCGATTGGATGCGTCGTCGCGGTAAATTTGGAAATCAACATAAGGTGCCACGCCTCTGTAATGATCGCCGATATGTGGATGATATTTTAAATATGCATTCCTGATTTTATTTTCGAATAACTGCAAAATGGAAAAGGTGCAAAGGTTATATTTCTTTGCACCTTTTTTAGTAAGAATACCTTTTCTTTACTGACTGATAATTTTTACTTCAAGCGTATCAATCAAGGTTTCAAGCAAATCACCGTTACTATCGTAATAGTTGGTCAATTTTTGATTTAGCTTAACGGAGCGGAGATTTTTATGGTCGAAATCATCGATTGTTTTATCCGTTTTTAGTCCGTCTAAATAGTAAATGGTCGTAGTTTTGGCGGCGTTAATTTCATTTTTTACAAGGGCTTTTTTCTTTTTTGTAAAGTCAATATAAGTAGTGGTTGCCATTGATTTAGGATTAGTGTTTTTTATCTTTTCTTTGATGGCGGCGCGCCATTTTTCGGTATCGTCCTTTAGTTTATTTATTTTCTCTTGGGTGGGACGTTGACCGTTGATAAAAATAAAATCCCAATTTTCTATCTTACTAATCAGTTCAAAATCGGTAGGAGATAATCTAGATCCACACATGAAACTAGTGCCGAAAATACTGCTGTTATTTCTTTTGTAATACTGATAGCTGTAAGATTCAAACCCATCTATACTAATAGTACACTTTCCTCTTTTACCGACTACTGAAGTAGCATTCAATACACTTAAGCGATCCTCTTCGTCAAATTTAAGCTCGTTGATGACAAATGTTTCGCCCATCTTTCGGTAAACTTCTTGTGTAGCCACGAGATCCATTTCGGTAGCCTCTGCAGTAATAATAGAAATGAAAGGAGTACTCATGCTTTTCGAATGAGGATTTCCGAAAGCAGTCCAGATAATTAAAGCAACTGGTAGCAGGAGAAAATATTTCCAGCTGTGTGCGGCAGAAGATTTTTTTTGTTGCATCATCATGATTCGTTTTTTTAGGAGTGAAGAATTATAGTTAGTCGCGAGACTATTTGGGAAATTAGGTACGGCTATTTTCAAAAGATTATATTGATAAACCTTTTGGTCGACACCATCGTTGAGCAGGCTTTGATCAGCTAGAAATTCTAGATTGGTTTCCACTAAACGTCGATGCCACCAAGCAAAGGGATTGAACCACTGAATCATAATCAAGATTTCAGATAAAAGGATATCCCAAGAATGACGCTGTAGAATATGTGCTTTTTCGTGGGCAATTATTTGTTCAAATATTGGTGGATCATATGCTTTTTTGTCAATAAATAAGAAATTAAAAAAAGAGAAAGGAGCGATAATTTTCCTAGGATAAATAAAGAGGATGCTTTCTTTACGTTCTCGTTCGTTAAATATAATGAGTAAAAGAATAGAGAAAATTTGAGCAAGGAAGCGTAACAGAAAAATTAAAAAACCAACCAAGAAAACCATCATGATTATTGCTTCCCAATTCCAAGTAGTAGGTGGTTGCTTATGGGTAGTGGGATTGATATGCTCAACTTGCAAAGGAGTTGTTGTTTCAATAGGATTGACAGTAGTATTTTCAGTTTTTACTATTTCAAAATTCGAAAACCAAGAAGGAGCATTCAGTACTGGAAGGCTTATTGCGAGAATAATATTAGCTAATAAAATCCAGCGATTTAATTTAAAGAAGGTTTCTTTTTGTAAGAAAATTACAAAAAATAAAAGCATTATGCTTAAACAAAGACTACTCTTCCCAAGATATAAAAATAGGTCTGTCATTATTTTTTTCCTTTTTCGATGAGTTCAATGATCTCTTTTAATTCTTCTACTGAAAGCTTTTCTTCTTTAGCGAAGAAAGTGACCATCTTTTTGTAAGAATTATTAAAATACTTAGTCATTGTTTTGCCAAGAAAATCTTCCCGTTTGACAAGCGGAAAATAACGGTGGGTCTTTCCAAAAGCCTCGTATCCGACATATTTTTTTTCTTCTAGCTTTCGGACGATTGTAGATACGGTATTATAATGAGGCTTTGGATCTGGAAGGGACGCGACGATTTCTTTTACAAAGGCCTTTTCCAAATTCCAGAGTGCTTGCAAGATTTCTTCTTCTTTTCGAGTTAATTTTTCCATACAACAAATGTATAACTATTTTTATAGTTATGCAACTATTTTTATAGTTTTGTTCTTTGGGAAATATATTTTTAAGAAAATAAAAGAGATATAGGAGATGGGGTATGGCAAAAAAAAGTGCCCCTCTCCACCTGAAAAGGAGAGGGGGCACATCCCAAAAACAGATTGAGAAATTTCATTCCGAAATAGTGTGTGGTGGAATGAAAAATCATGAGATTACAATTGTTTGTGAAAACAATTGATAAAAAATAAAAATTAAAATATGATTAGATCTCGCCAGACCTGGCTTTCTCTCAAAAAATAGTCGTTCACCATACAAGTGACGAGCAAATCTTTTATAGTGGGTATGTTTAGAAAAACGAATTATAGTTACTCCATTCGAGTCCCTTCGAAGAGTAATGATAAATAAAAGTACTTGGTTAGAATACCAAGAAATTACGTTGGTCGGTTATTGAGAATACAGAAAGGTTTTGGGAAGTAAACGATTTTAAATCGCGACGCAAATATATATAAAAATTGTTAATTGTATATAACTTATTTATGGTATATTTCTAAAAAAAGAAGTCTTGCAGATGCTAATTCTAAAGAATAGAGTGGATTAAAACTTTAAAAATAGCTATATTTGCTTTGTTGCCAAGCTGTAATAATATTTTGGTCATATTAACATAGCTGTTGTCTGCTAAATCGGATCTCCTACCCCGCAACAATTTAACCATACAACGCTGCTTTCCTTTTCCTTATATTGTGCTTCGGCATTAAAGAATTCCATACAACAATACCACATGAACTATCTAAACAGATTAACAGTCATCTTATTTTTTTTAAGCCTGATTATCTCTAATTCACTTACAGGTCAGATTTATATCAACGAAATAATGGCTAAAAACGACAATGTCATCGCTGATGAAGCTGGTGATTTTGACGATTGGATTGAGTTATACAACGCAGGTACTAGTCCCGTTGATATTGCCGGATACTATTTTTCCGAAGATATAGCGGATCCTACCTTTTGGGAAATCCCAGATACGGATGCCGCAGCCACTACTATTCCCGCCGGAGGATATTTACTGGTTTGGGCAGACAAAGACCCAGAACAAGGGCCGCATCATATTGATTTTAAATTGAGTTCAGATGGACAGGAAATCTACTTGTATGCACCGGATGGTAGCACTTTGATTGACCAACTAACCTATCCTTCTCTTTCAACGGATACCTCCTACGGAAGAGAAACAGACGGAGCTACGAATTTTCAAACCTTTACAGCTCCAAGCCCTGGCGCAGATAATACGGCTGGAGTTAGTTTTTACAATGCCATCCTCGTTAATAGAATAAATGACAGCAGTGATGATGCGGAAGAACCCTTCGACCAAGATTTTATGACACTCACTGACGGTGGTATTAATATCGTAAACGATTGGAGTGGAGACCAGACTGTTGGATTTCGTTTTGATGAATTAAATATTCCACCAGGTGCGGTGGTCAACCGCGCATATATCCAATTTACAGCTTCTAATATATCTGCTAGTAGTGGGCCTTGTAATTTAAATATCAATGGCCATGCTTCCAGTAATTCTGCTACTTTCGAAGCAGAAGGTCAAAATATCACCAGTCGTCCTATTACAAATACAACCGTTAATTGGCAACCTGAAGATTGGACGATCTCTGGCGAATCTGAAACAACCCAACAGACACCTGATCTTACAGAGGTAGTGCAAGAAATGTTTAATCAGTCAGACTGGAATGAAAGTAGCGCGCTAACTTTTATTTTCAGTGGAACAGGAAGTCGAGTAGCTTACTCTTATGATGGGGATCCTATGCGGGCACCTCAGCTATATTTGGAAATATCTATGCCACTAACTAGTGTACCTATCACCAATTTATTTATCAATGAGATCGCACCGGGGGGTACCACTCATACTGATGAATCAGGTAGTTTTGAAGATTGGGTAGAAATATATAATGGTGGAACGGAGACGGTCAACTTAGGTGGACTTTTTCTTTCAGATACGTACAATAATCCGACTAAATGGCAAATAAGCCAACCGTATTTTTTAGCACCTGGAGATTTCGTCGTACTCTTTACAGATAAGGATCCAGAAGAAGGTGGATTACACGCTGACTTTAACCTGGAAGCTTCTGGTGAAGAATTGATATTGACGCAAGCGATCAATAATTCAATAGAAGTGCTTGATTCGGTCAGCTTTGGAGCCGTTCCTTTTCAAACGACTTACGGGAGAATGACCGATGGTGCAGCTGATTTTGTCATCTTTGGAGAAATTACACCCAATGAATCCAATAATGGTGCACAGCTAGGACTAGAAAAACCAACCATTGATCTAGCAAATGGGATTTATCAGTCAACCCAAATGATTGGCTTTAGTCATCCCGATCCAGCGGTTACTCTTCGTTATACATTAGATGGAAAAGAACCAACCTCTTTCTCAACTGCCTATAGCACGCCTTTTGCCATCAATAATAATGTTAGTGTCAAAGTAGCGGCTTTTAAGCCAAATCATGTAAAAAGTAATTCGGCGGTAGGTTCTTACCTTTTTGATATTACTTCTAATATTCCAACCCTATATATCAACTCTGATCCGGATAATTTTTTCGATGATGAAATTGGAATTTATGTAGAAGGTACGAATGGAGTGCCTGGTTACTGTCGAACAGATTCTGTTAATTGGAATCGAGAAGATTGGGAACGTCCGATCAACTTGGGCATGTTTTTACCGGATGGTAGTGAAGCGTTTAATGTGAATGCAGGGATTAGAATTGGTGGAGGATGTTCTCGGACGTATGGACAGAAAAGTTTTAATGTTTACATGCGACGAAATACCTACGGTGATAATGCGATTGATTATCCCTTGTATGCTGGTCGAGAAAATGAAATTTACGAACGTATCAAACTAAGAAATAGTGGTCAAGATTACCTTCGAACAATGTTTAGGGATGGACTTGTACAAACATTGTTATGGGATAAAATTGATATGGACTTATTAGGGTTTCAGCCGACGACTTTATACCTAAATGGAGACTTCTGGGGCATCTATAATATTCGAGAAATATTCAATGATGAGCATTTTGATAATGTTCTTGGAGTAGATAAAGATGATTTGGATTTACTGAAAAGTCCTGGAGTGCCTTGGGAAACGGTAAAAAAAGGAACAGATACGGAATATAAAGCATTGTTTGATTTCGCATCTAATAATGATTTAAGTGTACCTGCTAATTATCAGGTGGTGGCGGATCAGTTTGATATTAATCAATTGACGAACTATTGGGCTTACTCAATTTATATTGCTAAGTTTGATTGGCCAGCTAATAATATCATTTTGTGGAAAGAGCGAAAAGCAGGAAAGAAATGGCGATACGGCGCCTTAGATCACGATGGTAGCACAGATAATGGATTTGCGTTTGAAACTGGACCAGATTTTAATACCCTAGAATTAGTGACAGACCCTAATAGTACTTCGTGGCCAAACCATAGCAATAGTACCTTATTTTTGAGGAAATTATTAGAAAATGAAAACTTCCGAAATGAGTTTGTGCAGCGTACCTGTAGTTTTATGGAATTAATTTATTCGGAAGAACGTACTGCTCGCATAACAGATAGTTTGCAGACTTTAATAGAACCGCATATTCCAGATCAAGAAATTCGTTGGGGAGAGGAATTGTCGATTGGTGGCAACGAACAAAATTGGCGAGGATGGGTAGCTAATATGAAAAACTTCTTTGTAACACGCCCTGATTTTCATCGCGGATTCATGAATGATCATTTTAATCTGGATGGTACTTATGAGTTGACTTTGAATTATAACGAAGCGACAAATGGCCGGGTAGTGATCAACTCGAATGAAATGGAAACCCCTTATAATTTCACCAATCTTTACTTTAAAAATATTCCGGTCCAAGTCAAAGCAATTGCCGAAGAAGGTTACCGGTTTTCTCACTGGTTAGAAACGGGTGAAACAAACGAGGTAATTAATTTTGTAGCAGGAGATGATTCGATATTGACACCTATCTTCGATGAATTGGTTGGAGTGGAAGAACCAGAAGCATTGATTAGCTACCAAGTATTTCCGAATCCTACGACAGGAAAAGTAAACTTACTGGCTAGCTTTGATCAAACTACAGAATTAACTATCGCCGTATATGACTTACTTGGTAAAGTGATATACACTAAAAGCCTGAATAGTATTTCTATCAATGAGCAGTTAGACCTATCTGGACAATCTGCCGGTATCTATCTATTGAATATTACGACTGAAAAAGGAACCATTACAGAAAGACTGTTAATAAATCGATAAGAGTTGCGGTAAAACAGGTGATTTTTCCTAGAGTTTAGACAAGCTCTTAAGTAGGATGCCCTTAATTAAGTAAATTATTAGGTCATCCTACTTAAAATGTTTAGTTTTGGTATAGGTTATTCTAACCATAACCCTAGAGACCTAGACTATTTTTTGATGATCTTCCTTCAGGTAGTTATCAAAAGGGAAAATACCTAATTGAATGTACGATACGATACTTAGTCTCATTACGGCCTTTTCGCTGACTTATCTTGCGATACCTTCTATCATACAAATTGCGAAGGTAAAACGCTTATATGATGAACCAGGAGAACGTCGTTCTCACACCACACCAACTCCTTCGTTGGGTGGAATCGCTATTTTTGCGGGCGTTATTTTTTCTATCATTCTCTGGACTCCCTTTGATGTTTTTGGAGATTTGCAGTACATTCTTTGCTCTTTTATTATCATATTTTTGATTGGTGCAAAAGATGATATTTCTCCCATTTCTCCTACCAAAAAACTCATTGGTGAATTTTTGGCAGCAGGGATTCTAGTTTTTAAATCCAACGTAATCCTGACTAGTCTCTACGGGGTATTTGGTATTGGTGATTTACATTACGTAACAAGTGTGGTCCTCTCTATTTTTACGATCATTGTCATCATTAATGCCTTCAATTTAATTGATGGAATAAATGGTTTGTCGGGTAGTATTGGCACCTTGATAACCCTTACTTTAGGCACTTGGTTTTTATTAATTGATCGAGTAGAATTAGCCATCGTCGCTTTTTCATTAGCTGGTGCGGTTATGGCTTTTTTAAAATACAATTATTCTCCCGCAAAGATATTTATGGGAGATACAGGCTCTCTCTTAATTGGTCTTATCTGTGCGATTTTAGTGATTAAATTTATAGAATTACACCGAGTAATTGGTGATAGCCCGTACGCATTTAAAGCGGTACCTGCCGTAGCAGTAGGAATTTTGATTCTTCCTCTATTTGATACGTTACGCGTTTTTATTACCCGTATAGCTCGTGGCAACCATCCGCTACATCCCGATCGCACACATATCCATCACCTATTACTAGACTTTGGTCTTTCGCATATGCAAGCTACGGCTGTTTTGGTGACGGTAAATATTTTCTTTATAGGCGTAGTGATCTATTTTCAGAATTTAGGTTCCATGAAATTACTGTTGATCATTCTGATACTCGCTAGCCTAATGACTGGAATACTCTTTTATCTAGTAGCGCATCGCAAACAAAATAAAGGTCTCAATGCTTAACTTCTTTTGGGTCTTTCTCGGTGGAGGATTGGGAAGTAGTTGTCGCTATGGAATCAGTAGAATGCTGGCAGGTAATGAATTTAATTTTCCCTTCGCTACTTTATTAGCCAATATTGTCAGCTGTATTATTTTAGGATATTTATTTGGATTGGCACTAAAGTCAGGTATAAATGACAATCACAAACTTCTTTGGATGACCGGATTCTGCGGCGGTTTTTCTACTTTTTCTACTTTCTCTCTCGAAACCTTCTCTCTCTTCGAAACTGGCCAAACAGGATACGCTTTGCTAAACATTGCCGTTAGTCTACTCGTCTGCTTATTAGCTATTTTTATAGGAATAAAAATTAGTGGATAATTCATTTTATTCTTTTCAATTCTTGAAATAAAAAACCTTTATGCTTTCCGCAAAAAAATATATTAATCAACAAATCAACAAATGTCGTGCGACATCAAGTTTTAATGAATTGATGCGACATCAAGTTATGATAATTAAAATTAGTTGTTTGACATACGGCTAAATGAATAATATGCCAAGGGCTCAAATTCTTGGCAGGTAATTGTTTTAATAATTGGCCATTACGATCAAATACTTTCCAACTACTGGTATCTAGATCCCATTGAAAACAGACCAATTGACCTTTAAAAGCCTGACCAATCTGGTAGCGTTGTAAGTAGTTTACACAAGTACCATGACTACTTACTTTGCGCACCATTCTGGTCTTAGCTAGTTGAGCATAGACTA
>CALFWZ010000109.1 GCA_937928405.1 uncultured Saprospiraceae bacterium | reverse complement strand
CTAAAGTTGAAAAAAAATGGACCCTTCCTATCAGAGATTGGGGGCTAATGCTTCAACAATTTTTAATTATATTTGGTGACAGATGTAGACTTTAATATTCACTCCGAAGGAGGTTTACACTAAATCTTTTAAAGGCTCAAGTTTTAAACTAAGTACACAGTCCCCTAAGTATCAGAATCTTATAAGTTAACACCCTTAAAATTCTTTTTGTCACTTTTTTACGGGAAACTTTTTTTTATTCGTACAATTTACCCTTTCTTGTTTAAAGGATTCATGGACTCTATGAATTTCTTAGATATAAATCATTAAGTATTTACCTTTTAGTTTTCCCAATCACCTTGCATCGTATTCTTAGTTAAAGCAGTTATCATCGCTTTAGCTATTTAGCTATTTGTCGACTATATTAATACACTGTGTACTAAACTAGCAATAGTAATAAAAACGGCGTGTTAAATTGAATAAGAATTTTTGGGTTATTGTTAAGTTCTTCACATATTAAGCCTTGTGGAGGACTTTTTTTTGTCTATTATTCAATTAGGAAGTTGGAGGATTATTCATATTAAGTAAAGTAGGTGATATTACTTTACTTTGTAGATTTATTTTTAGAGGCTGATTCGTATATATTCTTATTTTACTAGCGCTTTCTTTATTATTGTAGCTATGAGATTATTTTGATTGGCCTTTCTGTGTTAGTAGGGGTTTGAATAATGATACCATGTTAAAAAACATACTTATCCTTTTCTGTTGTTGTGCCTTTTTTTCCTGCCTAGCACAGGACTTACAATTTAATGTCCAATACTTTGATATGGATGATGGACTTGCTGGACGAGAAGTATTTTCTGCTCATCAGGACGATCGAGGTGTCATTTGGTTGGGAACAAATCATGGATTGAATAGTTTTGACGGAAAAAATTTTAGAGCAGTTAAGGATTCTACTTTTCTATTATCATCCGGAGAAATTACTGGTATTAAAAAAACTAAAAATGGTCATCTTTGGTTGGAAAAGAGAGGCGAAGGACCTATTTTGTTTGACCCACAGCGCAGAGAAAGGATAACGGATTTTAAAGGATATGAGTTAACTAAGGAATTGAAAATTTTATTTCCTCGTGGGAGAGGTTCTAAGGTTTTTTTTAAAGATGAACCAGGGCAAGTGTATTATTATGATGAATCAAAAGGGATTCTTCCTTTTGGAAAAATTAAGATAGATCCGTCCGATTATGCGAGGCCGTCTCCTTGGAATACCCTTCTAATCAGCCAAGCATCATCAAATCGTCTTTTAGAGATGAATATGGCAGGAGAAATTTTAAGGACAAGCCCAATTCTATTAGTACAGTATAATACCTATGACTGGGAGGAGAATTATTTGACGGTTTTCCATCAAGGATTAAAAGACAGTATTCAAGTAGCACAGAAATTATTGACCTTTGAAAAGGATGGTTCTTTAAAACCTATTTCGTTAAAAATTAACGATAGGGCCTTACGGATTGGTGACTTAAAGCTAACACACACGCAAGGTAAACCTAAAGATTATATATGTTTTTTTAAATTAACCAAAGATAGTCGAGGAAACATTTGGATGATAGCAAATGATAAAATTTGGTTGTTTGATAAAGATGGAAATTTCAAAAAAGACCTAACTTCAAGGCTATCCTCCCTTTCTGAAAACCTAAATTTGTACGTTAACCATCTTTTTATTGATGCAGATGATCGTTGTTGGGTAAGTACCGTCTTTGGGTTGTTTTTGATTCAGATTAAATCCAATCCGTTTGATCATTATTTAGTGGATAATAATAAGCACAGTACCCGTGGTATTGCTGAACTACCTGATAATAAATTATTGATTTTAGCCTATGGTGGAGCGCAAATTTTAGATAGAACGACTAAGGAGACCTCAGAGCGTAAAATTGGTTTAGAAGGAATTGGTTTGATACAAGAGGCAGTAGATACCATTCTCTTTACCACACATAGCCCAACATTAGGTAAAATGGTGGATAATACTTTTACGTTGAATAGTTATTCAGCGCCGGCGCCAGGATCCATTGATCTTATTGTTCCTTTTCGTGATCAAAAAAACAATCAGTTATATATCGGGTCAGTACAAGGGTTATTTTATGTTGTCAATGATTCTATTCGAAAATATCCTAGACTAAATCAATACAAGGATATGGAGAATCATGAAATCAGTTGCTTTTATCAGAATGAAGCAGGGATTTGGATCGGTTCTCATAATGGTATTTATTTACTCGATCCGCTAAAAGGTATCATCAATCATTTTAAACTACCACATAAACATATTAATTATATCCATGAAGATTCGTCAGGCGAATTTTGGATTGCGACCAACGGGGGAGGACTGATAAATTGGAATCCAGCAAAAAATAAAATGCGACAGCTGACTACTAAAAACGGCTTGTCACATAATGTCATCACTATGGTGTACGAAGATGAAAATGAATATCTCTGGATGCCGAGTAATGATGGATTAATGCGTTTTGATAAGCAGAATGATGGCGTAGTGATCTTTAATACCAGCGATGGAATCTCCCATCAAGAATTTAATCGCTATTCTCATTATCGAGCAAAGGATGGAAGGTTTTATTTCGGAGGAATTAACGGTGTTAATGCATTTTATCCAAGCGAAATAAATTTTTCGGAAAATGAGGCTCCTTTTATTGTTACGGAACTTCAACAATATGATGCCCAAAAAGGAAAATTAGTCGATAAGTCCCATCTGTTTTTTAGCAACCCTACCATTGAATTAGCACCAGGGGATAAATTTTTTACGTTAAATTTTTCTTTATTAGATTATCTGCCAGAAACTCATTTGTTTGCTTGGAGGATTGATGGCTTGGAGGAGGAATGGAATTTTCAACGCGAGAACTCTTTAAGAATAAACTCACTGCCGCATGGTCATTATACGTTGCAAATAAAAGCGAAAGGGCAAGCCGGTAGTTGGGCAAAAAATGAATTAAGCATTCCTATTATCGTTAGACAACCTTTTTATCAATCACCACTTTGTTTCTTAATCTGTGGAACTATTTTGGGGTTGATATTTTATGGTGGATATAGAATTCGTCTATCTAATTTGACAAAAAGACAGATTTATTTAGAAAATGAAATTGCGGAAAGAACAACAGAAATTAGCAAGCAGAATCTAATGCTGAAACAACTAAATTCAGACAAAGATCAATTTTTTAGCATTATCGGACATGATCTTCGTGGCCCCTTACTTTCTCTTCGAGGTATTTCTAAAAAAGTGAGTTTTCTTATTCAACAAAATCGAATGCAAGAGGTCCATCAATTGGGAGAGAGTATCGAACAATCAACCACGCAGGTAACTAAATTATTAGATAATTTATTGAATTGGGCCTTGGTTCAAAAAGGACAATTCCCTTATTATCCCCAGGCGTACCATTTGACCACGGTTGTCCAAGAGATGGTGGATGTTTATCAATCTGCCGCAGATATTAAAAACATCGCGTTAGAGAATTTAACGAAAGCGGATCATCAAGTTTTTATTGATCGAAATGCCATCAGTACGGTTATCAGAAATTTGATCGATAATGCCATTAAATTTACAGGCCAAGGAGGCAAAATTCATATAACATCGACGATAGCGCAAGGGGAAGTCATCCTAGCAATTATGGATACGGGAACTGGTATTGCTCCAGCCATTTTATCTAATATTTTTGAATTTAATGCGGATAGGAAAAAAATGGTGAAAGGTACTGGGTTAGGATTGGTTTTATGTAAAGATCTGGTAGAAATGAATAATGGGAGTATCGAGGTGGAAAGTGAACTTGAAAAAGGAACTAAATTTTATGTGAGAATTCCTAGATTTATCAGATAAATACGGTAATGTAGGTTACAGCGTACTTAGTTAGATTTTTGTGTTGGTCAACCAGCACTTGCTTTTTGTCACCAGAATGGATCTTTTTGACACTATTTGAGATGAAAATATGGTAATATAGGCATAACAATACTATTTTGCGAAATCGAGCAGGCCTAATATTTAATTCATTTGATTCATAAGTATTTATATTGTATTTGAATCATTAGTGAATATTCAATTTCAAACCCAAATTAAGTTGTAAAAATGCTATTGGCATTTTGCTATTTGTCTCCCTCAATCGCGGGCGATTAAAGCGGGCAAATAGCAGTTGGCTAAAAGTAAATAGCAAAAAACAAAGTCAATTAGAATGATATAGTTAAATAGTATGATGCCAATTAGCGTGTTTTAAACAACTTGATAATATATATATCGAAAAACCAAAAAACCAAAAAACAAATGAAAGGAAGTCAACTTTAATAGAATAAAAGTTTATTAAACCCCTGAAGAAATGAGTTTACTAAGTATCCTAGTAGTTGAAGATGATCCATCTTTTGCCTTGGAACTAGAGATGATGATTAACGAGTTGGGATACCATTATTTAGGAAATCCTCAAACTAGTAATGAAGCTTTTAAAGCCATTGCCTCGAAAAAACCGGATTTGATCATCATGGATATTAATATCCAAAATGCTATTGACGGCATCTCTATTGCCGAAAATATTCAATCCAGTAACATACCCATCATTTTTATTACCGGCTTCGAAAGTACGGAATATTTTGAAAGAGCCAAAAAGCTCCAACCTGCGGGTTATTTAGTCAAGCCTTTTCACTTACTTACTTTAAGAGGCGTTATAGAAAAAGCGCTGATAGACTATTCGTTATTACCCTCCAAGACGACAGATAACAGCTTGCTACTAAAGTCTAATAATACTTTTCATAAAGTATTAATAGATAATATTCTATGGATTCAAGTAGATGGAAACTACTGCTACTTTTTTACCGAAGAAAAAAAGTTTGTCCATAAACTATCTATGAAAAGAGTACTGAATCAAATCAATGAAAAAGATAAATTCTTGAAAATTCATCGAAAATATGCCATCCATAAAAGTCAATTAAAAAATTTTGATTCGAAGAATAATACCATTCATCTTAATGAGGAAGATATTCCGGTAGGGCGCAACTATAGAAATAAGGTGATGGAATTTTTAAAAGAGTCTTAAAAGGCTATCGACTTTTTACCAAGTGCAACTTCAGATTTTCTCTCTAATATAAAAAGTGTAAGAAGCATTTTTCTGCTTTTCTAGGATAGATTGAACACCCTAACACCTATTATTTTCCATTCGTCACCTAACTACTCCGAATTTTTCTTTTTACGAAAAAAAAATCTTTATTTCAGCCTAGTTTATTTGTAGAAAAAATTATTTTTTATGGGGTTTGGTCTTTTTTTAACGTAGGTTGGAAAAAGACCTTTTTGTTTTGTTAAAGAATGGGAAAAGAGGATCTAAATATTTTGATTTTTTATACCCCGTCAGTTTTTACGTCTTTCTGAGCCTGATCGTCGATTCTTCAATTTTTTTGTCACTCCTACGTAGTTTAGGTCCTTGATACTTTCCTTTAATAATAAGCGTGTTTAACGCAAAACAAAACCCTGAAAAGGGTGATATAAATTCGCATAATTGATGATTATTCATTTGTGGTTGCCCAATTTGAGCCTGAGCTTGTAGTTGTGGTTTTTGAAGTAATTACCTTCTCAGAAAAAGTGCAGGAAGAAATTTTTTATTTTCCTAGGGTAGATAGAACACTCTGCTTATCTACCCTCCGCAATAGGATCAATATTCCCAATTGTAATCAAGTGTGCCCAATTGCAGGGAAGTGCTTCCATATCAAATCGGCAATGATCCAGATAGTTTAATTTAGCGTTTTGGAGGCTGATATCTTTGGGGATGCCTGACTTTATATTTTGATAAAAAGGAACGATAATTTTTTTGGTCGACAAATCTGGTGCCGCCCAAAGACTAGCCGTTACATTTGGACAGCCGGCGAAGTTGAACGCTCGGGCTAAAGATCGCATCCCTTCTCCTTTTTGTACTTTACCACTTCCGGTATGGCAAGCACTTAGTACGGCCATTTCTGCGGTTAAATTCATGGAATATACATCTGCCGTTCTTAAAATAAAATCATCTTTTTCGTTTTCTTTCGTAAAGATCAATCCTGAATTCAACGGTGATTTTTTGCTCATATAACCGTGGGTGACGAGGTGCAAGATATTGGCATTTTTTACTTCTTTTAAAAAATTAGGTTTGGTGGCTTTTTTGTTGATATAGGTTTTTCCACCCATGATTTCCGCACTTTCCAAGACTTCATCATCACTATAAACGAGTTTTCCCATCCCTCTAAATACTTGAGGTAATTCCTGTGCAGGTTGAATATCTTTGATCGCTTCTAAGGTATAGTCATCATATTCTAATCCAAAACCAACATAGTCATACTTGGCTTTTTCGAGGCGCGTATTCACCGACGGTTCAAAAATCAACTTATTGCTATAGGCATAACTAATCGCATACTCCCTTAAAAGAATTGGTAATTGTTGAGTCCATTGAGCTCCGGAATCTTTGAGGAGTCGTTTTGTGAAAAATGTCTCAAAGGATACTTGTAATAAAATATCATCCGGCACAATAATCAGCCGATTGATTTCTTCGGATACTTGCAGTTGTGTTAGCGGTTCTTTAACCAATAACTCATAGAGGGCAAAAGATTGTTTCGAAAATTCATTGATAGCAATCATGCTATTTTTTTCAATAGACTTGCGATAATTAATACAATCTTTAAGAAATCTTTTCGGTTTTTCTACAGTATGGCATTGTAAATTTTTATTGGCTGAAAAACTAAAAATATAGATGTTTTTTTCGCCTACAAAGTATTCTAAGACACCCGTTTTAGCAGGCAATCTTTTTTGGATGGCTTCCACGTTAGTAGCAGAATTATTGGCATATTTGAGTTGAAAATATTTAGGATAATTTTCTTCAAATGATTTGATAAGGTCTTCGTAGGTCCGTGTTTTTTGAAATCGTTCTTGGGTTAGACTTTTAATCTCCTCGTCTTCTTTTTTCAAGCGTTTTAAATCATAGATTTTTACATCCAAATTATAAATTTCTTTTTTTAGTTGGTTTTCCTTTTTTAATAAATCTGGTGGAATTCCTGCAAACTGGGCTTTTTCATCTTGGAGTCCATCCAACATCACGACGGCCTTATTTTTTGAGGCAAAATTATAAGCGTTTTCTAGGTATTTTTTATCTTCTGTTTTTTCAAATAATTGAAGACTTACTGCTGTTGCTTGTTCGTAATAGGGTAGTGTGTTTTCTACTAAATCATAGCGAGACATGGCGGCTTTATATCCTTGTCTGATTTGTATCAATAACTCGTCTAGGCGTTGGTAGGTTTTATAAACTGATTCTAGGTCTTTTGTTTTTTTGGTCAATTGATATTTGGCGTAGAGTGCTTCTGCCTTGAAACCCATGATCCTTTCAAGAACAAATTCGTTAATGATTACATGTTTTTCCAGATTAGGTAAGGCGAGGACATCTTCTGTCTCAAACCCAATACTTAAATATTGGATAGCGCGGTGGTAATGATCGAGGGCTTTGGTGAATGCTTTCTTTTTAGTCGCTACATCCCCGAGCCCTTCATGCGCTTCAGCGAGAATGACAGAATGACTACCTTTGGTTAACTCACTTGCCAAGGCTAAAGCTTGTTGGTAATTATGTTGGGCAGCTTCTAAATCATCATGGTCTAAATTTTCATATCCCAGATTATTATGCCCTATTCTTTTAAGATTTTTTAAGTAACGGGTCGAATCTGGAAAGGAGGAAAGGAAATCAGCATAGATGGGAGCAGCTTCTTGATAGGGTTTGCTTTCTAAAAAAAGATCGAACCGATTTAACTTTATAGACATCGCTTTCATTTCACCATCTGGTAAATTTTTATAAATAGCGATCGCTTTATCATAATTATTTATGGCTTCTTCAGATAAGGATTGTCTTTTTAAAAAAACAGCATACTCCCCATAATATTCTGCTAGACTTTTGGTATTGGGTTTACACAAATTTTTAGCTTGCTCAAAATAAACTTTCGCCTTAGCTGGTTCATTGGTTCTGCTATAGTAAGTTCCAGTGTACGTGTAATATTTACCTTTCAGTTCGTTTTCCCTTGGAAATTTTTCGATTAATTTATTGGCGGATAAAATATCTATGATCGCCTGCTTATATTTAATAGCTTTATAGTTTACGAGTGACCGATTGAAATAGCTTTTGGCTAAGCCTAAATCAGAAGAATTATAGGTTCCAACCTTTCTCATTTTGATGGCGATATCTATATAATGTAAAGCGGAATCAGGCTCAGATAACTCCGTGTAAGAGCGTCCTAGGAGATGAAAGCTTAAACTTTGTAAACTGTCAGTGGCTAAGGGGAATGCTTTTTCAGAAATAATTTTTTTTAAAATGGAAACGGACTTTTTTTGATCGGAAATACTTGAGGTTAGGAGCAGGGATTTTTCAAGGGCATTTTGTACTAGCGTATTTGCTACGGGGTTGTTAATTGGATCCGTGTGTTTAGGCTCAGAATCGATACCGCAACTGCCAAAAATAAATATAGAATAGGCGGTTATACATAGGATCAGTATCTCCAATATTTTCATGGTATTTTATTTTAGTAGTGAAAGTAGTTTGAAAGAAGGGCTGCGCTCAAGGTGTAAGTAATATTAAAAGTTAAATTTTATTATTTGTTTTCAATGTTTTAAAAATATTGAATATCCAGTTAGGCTTGTTCGAAAGAATCAAAAAAGAAAAAATATCCAATGTTGAACCTGCCTGCCTGCCTGCCTGCCTGCCTGCCGGCAAGGTATCCAATAAATCAATATTCAATAAAATGTTAAATCAGTTTTCGTAAAAAAAGCGGTCAAATACTTAAATAGGATAAATTTCTTTCAATTAAGCCTTTGTTCTTAGATTTTTAGTATTCCATTTTTGTTTAATATTGGATATTCTTAGTTTCCTCTTAAATCCTTCGAACAACCCTGATATCCAGTACTCCCTTCTGCACATAAGAGATTTTAGTGGAAATAAAGGTTGATCTTGAAAAGTGTATATAGTGACTTAACTGATTATATTAATAACATCAAAAATAAAAAAAACCGCTTACAAATATTTTGTAAGCGGTTTTTGGTCAGTAATTTATTTTATAAATTTCAAGGTTTGTTTACCATCTTTTGTTTGGATCATCATAAAGTATAGTCCAATACTTCCCGTTTTAGGAAAATCACAGGTATAGATATTATGACCTTTCGTTAATTGGACTTGTTCATTCACGAGGATTTGCCCATTAATATTTATAATGCTAATCAACGCTTCTTCTTCCTTATCAACCGTAATTTCAAAAGTAGGAATAGCGCTGTTGGATAAATAGGTGACTGTTTTTTGAAGATTCGTTTCTTCCGTTGCTTCCTCTTCCCAATAGGTAGCGTCTTCGCAAGTACCCGAATTATTATGTAAATAGTCTAACGCTGCTACTGAATTAATATATCCGTTTGTCAAGGTATAAGCAGGCTGCGTATTTATTGGGGTGGTACTATTCAAAATGGCACATTTGGTCGCTTCCCAACTAAAAGATGCTTGGTGAGATCCGAGGTAAGTGGCGAGTTTGGTGACAAAGGCGGTGGCCTGTGAGGTCCCATCCATCGTTACGGGATTCCATCGGTGATTGCGTCCCTCGATATTTTCGCCGGGGGCATAAACATCTACAGAATTTACGCCGTAGTTTGAAAAGGTAGATTTTTCTATGGTGCAATTTGAGCTGGCTACTGAAAGGATATAAGGATAATCAAAGGAAGCTGGAAAAGCAGAAAGGCCGGTTAATTGATCAGTAAAGTCATTATCTTGATCATCGTTTCCGGCTGCGGTCACAATTAGCATTTCAGAGATGGCAAATGCTCTTTCTAAGGCCGTTTTAAAAGCATTTTTAGGTTCCACTCCATGTTGACTTTCTTCGTTATACACAAAACTCATATTAATAATATCTACGCCATCGGTCACTGCATAATCTAAGGCTTTTATTACGTCAAATAAACTCCCGCTACCTCTGCTACCGTGTGTTTTATAGGCCTTTATTTGAATCGCTCCATTTGCGTTTTCCAAATTGTCCATTAGAATAGAAGCAATATGTGTACCATGACCATTTCCATCTCGAGGAAAAAATACAGGTTTAATAGCATTGTATCCCATATCCGATGGCACAAAATGTGACGTGGCTTGTGTTCTGGCATAAGGAGAAATTCCAGTGTCAAAAATGGCCGTGACGACACTATTACCACCATTGGGTTGTGTAGTTGGATCTAAAATATCAGTGCATCGTTCTGCACTCGATGGAAGAGGTTGATTATTAGCTAAAACATAATTAAAGGATACGCCGTCGGTATCTGGGTTTGTTTGGGCTTCTATCTTACGCCCTGTGACCGGACCCAAAGGATTTCCTCCCGTAGGCATTACGAAGTCTTTAGGAAACCTTACTAGTAAAGCACCTAAATTCGGGGTAGGTCCTTCTACTACTTCCATATTTATATCTTCTAATAGATCAATTAAATCTGCTGGAGTAGCTCCAGGGTCCATGAAGAGAATTAATTCGTTATCTGCAATTTGAGACTGCGAAAAAACGGGCAGGACAAAAAACAAAGCGATAATAAAAACAAGCACTTTTTTCATTGTAAATTTGATTTAAATTAAAATAATAAGATTTAAAAATGTCAATGGATTAACAAAAGGCTGGAGAAATCCATTACAAACTGTACAATGGTCAAAGTGAAAAAATTGTGACCCAAAATTTCATTTTTTTATTAAAAAAGGTCAAAATAGCCTTAATTTTATTGAATATTAGAAGAATGTTAGGTTTTTATGAGGTGTTCCAAGGTAGTGGAAGTTTGGTAAAAAATCAATTAAGTGCTTGGTTATCTTAGCTGGCGCTTCTGTGAATAGTGGACATAGAAAAAGCGATATCGAAGTGATTCGATACCGCTTTTAAAGAAAAAAGAAAAAAGAACAAAGTCTGAAATGAAATTTGCTCTTTTAATTAGGGAAAATTAGGTGTATTTATGATAAAGAATTTTTTGTTCTACATAAATCACTTTACTTCACTCCTACTGCTTATTCTTTTTTACTTGCTTAAAATCATTTTTTTGGTTTCTTTAAATCCATCTGACAGAATGGTGTAAAAATAGATACCATTCGCCAAGTTGCTACCATCAAAATTAACCTGGTTTTTGCCAATTGATTTCGTTTCGTTTTCTAACAAAGTAGCTATTTGTTTTCCAGTAAAATCATAAACATAAAGAGAAACAGCCTGCTCTTTTTCAAGGTTAAATTCTATCGTTGTTGTTGTATTAAATGGATTTGGGTAGTTTAAAATTGAATAACCCGGAGATTCGGTAATGAGCTGAAGTTCCCGCTGGTTATGGAATTCTATTTCCTCATCTGAAAATTTGGAAACCATTTCGATCATAGAAGATTGGTAGGATAAAGAAGGTTCGAACTTGACATCTTCAATTTCGATTTTATATTTTGGTGTACCTGATGTTTGAGTCATTATTTGAACTCTAAATCGCTTTCTTGTTTCTCTCCAGTTTCTACATCCAGGCTGCCATACTCCGTGCTTAATGTAATACCAAGTATTAATAACAAGGTTATTGCTAAATGAAGCCATAGGAGAAGTGCAACATTGGATTGGATTTCCAGGAACTTCAGTATTACCACTGGTACTTCCATTAGGAGCGTAGAAAACGTCCCACCAATGATTTACAGGAATGGTATTTTGAAAAGCAGTGGTATTGACGGTCACATTTCCAGTTTGGCCATTGCCGGTAGCTGAAAGAGAAAAGTTAGAAACTAACCCTGTATTAACACAGGTTTCTATTTCAAAAGCATCTAGATATACATGGTTGTTGGAATTAAGATCACGTCCGGCAAATCCATTAGAAAGCGTTTCTGGTCTTATCCACAGTTGATTAAATTCCCCTTTTGAATTAAAGGTAAATTCCACCTCTACCCATTCAAATTGATTGTTAGGCATATTTTTGCTTCCAATGATTCTATCAATTGGATGTGGATTGATGGGAGGCAAAATATCTCCTGGGGAGCAGGCACTAGTTCCAGGAATATATTGATTTGCTCTATTATTTGTCAAAATAAAATCGGTTTTCATTATATGGCGACTAGGAAAACTTGGAGGCCCATCCCAAGCTACTTTACATTTTACGGTATAAGTTTGGCCAGATTGAAAGTCATAATTTAAAGCAATACTTTCACTTCTATTGGGTTCCGTCGGACAAGTCCAACCTTTCCATGATGAATACATATGGACATATTTAGAACCCTCAAAAGGAGTTATTCCTTGAGTATTTGAATAAATATCTGCTGTGCCCGAAATACTTATCCAACCAGGAAAACATCCTTCGTAAAAGGCATTTGCTGGATTTTCACAGGTGTTTGTTTCAAAACCTTCATAGATTAATTGACCTGTTGAGATATTGGGTAATAGAAATGAAAATAGACAGAGATATAAAATATGGATACTTTTTGTCATGATATTTTTGTTTTTAAGAATGTGAAAAATAAATTTTTTGACTTGATCTATTCGTCAATAGATTTGCTATCACCACTTTAATAGGAGGACTTTAAAAAAAATGTGACTATTTATAGGATAAATTTTTCAAAAAAAATTAGAAAAACAAAAACACCTGAAAAATCGTCACAATTATTCTTGAATGAACAATTGTAGAGATATAATCCTGCTCCCCACTATTTTTTCACCCTAAGTTTTATTATCTTGAAACCTATTAGTATTCGTAAAACAATTAATGAATTAAAAGATAAGATGTTGATTAGTGGACAAGATGTACATATTATTCAGGCTGACCTTTTAAAACGTCAATATGATTCCTTTGATAAAATGATTAAAGCACCTCTTTTGGAACAAGTGCCGGTTTGGTTGAAAAAACTTTATCCAAGTTTAGAAGGTGACGTGGAGGATTTGAGCATAGGCGTACTGAGAAGAATCAGATATAGTATAAAAAAAATGGAGGCTCCATTTAAGGAATATGATCTTTATGTCAAAGCCATTAAGTTTTTAAAAATAGAATGCGAAGCCAGTCTTCCAACGGAAGATAATATTCAAAGAAATTTCGGATTGACTAAGACGGAATTTCAGTCCGCCATCATTCGACTAAAAAATGGAGATGAATATTTAATCGAAAAAGTGTACTTGGCGCATCTAGAAAAATGTATGGCTATTATCGCCAAACAAACCCATTGTGGTAAAGAGATGGCCTATGATTGTACCATTGATGCTTTATTAGAAATAAGGATTGACTTGATGAAAGGGAGAATAAGATATGGAAATCTGCAAAGTTATTTTACGACCCGTGCCATTAATAAATACTACAAGAAACAGCAAAAGAAAAAAATTCAACTCGTACAATTTCCTGATGCGGTTGAATTTTATGATGAGGAAGATAGTGAAGAATTAATCGAAAGAGAGTTTAGAGAAATAGTGCGAGACGCGGTCAAAAAACTTTGTGATGATTGTTCTTATCTGCTTCGACAATTTTATTTTGAAGAAATTAAAATGTTAGATATCGCCAAGCAGATGAATAAAAGCCATCAGGCGGTAAGAAAGCAAGCTTCCCGATGTAGAGAAAAATTAAAAAATGCAATAGGGGAAAAATTTTATCAGCAATTTATCAACCATTAAATAACTTATAGGTTTTTTAGAACAGATTGCTAACTCAGAACCAGATAAATTTCAGTCATGAAGACGACAGATAAATATGATGATTATTTGAAGGACAAAACCACAAATATGGAATCAGACGAAATAACTAAAGAAATTATCTCCGACTATTTTCAGGAGGAACAACTTCGGAAACGCTGGGGAAAGATTCTTCGTGAAGACCATAATTATGGCGCTGCGGAAGAGACCGCTGCTGGTGCGACCGTCCCTCAAGCGGCCCCAACCGATAGTCGCAACAAAAACGTAAGACGACTTCTGGCGGTGACCATTATGGGAATTGCTGCCAGTTTACTTTGGTTTTTTTATACGAATATTGCGGTCAACGTTAGTCCGATTTCCCCAGTCGATCAATTATTAAGTGAGCATTACGCCAAACCATTCACGAGAGATGTCTTGAAAGGGCCGGAGTCCACTTTGGCCATCCGGAGTAAAGCGTATCATTTTTATCAGAACGAAGCATACAAGGAAACTATTCCCTTGCTTGAACAATTAATCGCTACCGGCGGAGCAGAGCAGGAAGATCATTTCTTCTTGGGTCTCTCTTATCTTTATACGAAACAACCTGAAAAGGGAGCCCAAGAATTTAAAACCCTACTCGAAGGACCTGCCGATAATTATCAGGATATCGCTACTTGGTATTTAGGGTTGGCCCTAACAGATGCTGGAGCTTATGAAGAAGCAAAAGTCTATTTATCAGAAGTGGCTAGTTGGACTGGGAACAAAGGAAAGGATGAATTGGCGAGGGATGCAAAGGATTTGCTGCAGATGATGGAGGAAGGAGAGTAGCGTGGAATGTTTATGTGCCACGGTGGCTGCGTCAGAAACTATGGTCGTTAGACTAGTTTTATTTTCCGAGCTTTAAAATCCTAATGGCTCCTTGGATTACTAGCACAAAAACGATAATTCCAATTATTAAATCTGGTTTGTTTGAGTTCAGGGCGTTAACCAATATGGCTGCTATTATGACGCCCAAGTTTATGATTATATCATTTGATGTGAAGATCATACTTGCTTTCATATGAACTTCTTCTTTGCTTTTTGATTTTTGCAATATGTATAGACAAATTCCATTGGCTAGCAGTGCAAAAAATGAAACAATAATCATTGTTGAGAAATCAGGAAGTTTTGCATTTCCGAGAAATCTTCTTATTACTTCTAGAAATCCGAGAATAGCCAGTGTGATCTGAAAATATCCAGCAAGTCTAGCAATCCGTTTCTTTTTTATGATGGTTCCTCCAACCGCCAATAAACTAATTCCGTACACAAAACTGTCTGCAAGCATATCTAAACTATCGGCAACGAGCCCCATAGATTTTGAGATAATTCCTGTTGTCATTTCGATGAGGAAAAAGGCAAAATTGATGAGCAGTACCGCCCAAAGTAGCTTTTTTTGATTGGCATTTTCTTTAAATGTTATTTGGTCTGTTTGTTCCGTTGAGATTTTTTGTCCTCCTAAATTCAGTTCGATAATGAACTGTTCGATTTGCTCCATTGCTCCGTGGTGGAAAACGGTCAATTTTCGATTTGGAATGTCAAAGTCTAAATTTGCGATACTCGAAATTTCCTCCAATTTCATTCGAATTAGATTTTCCTCGGAAGGACAATCCATTTTGGTAATTTCAAATATTGTTTTTTGCATTAAATAGGTTGTTTTTTCTTTACTTTTCTATCTTAAATGGTGCGGTAACTTTTTAATTTCTGTGTGATCATTTAAAATGCATCTAGTTGGCTGGTTGGCTAGTGTCGGCTGACCTAGAGTGTTAAACAAAAAATGCTATTAAGTTAGGCACCGTTTTGTGTATCAACTCATAGTTATTTCGCTCCTACGGAGCTTGTCAATCCTGTTTTTGTCTTTGTTATTAACCTATCGCTCCTCTGGAG
>CALFWZ010000108.1 GCA_937928405.1 uncultured Saprospiraceae bacterium | reverse complement strand
CTTAGAATTGGACGCAAATCCGAAGCCTGGCCATACATCCCAAACTGAAATCCTGGTTGGATCAAGAGACGGAATTGCTACGAATTATGATTGTGAGAGATTCTATAATTTTACTGGAGCTCTCTATTTAGTTCAGGATGGTGTTTATGGAGATTTATCAGTTGCTCAGCGGCGACTGCAGTTACTTAGTAATGCTGGGTTTCCAGTCAATGTCTTATGGTTAGGATGTTTTGGGGAAGGAACGGAATATGTAGTTTATTATCAATTGATGTTTCCACAAAGACCGGAGGCCATGTCCGCAGCAAAAGCCATCATTCGAGATTTAAAACGAAAAGAGATTCCTTATGGGACATTAAAAATCCGAACCCTCCGAAAATCTACCAACTAGCTGACGATGGAAAATTCTTTGATGCTTCCCAAAAAACGATTGGATTGGATTTTCCGAATCCTGCTCTTCGGTCTCGCTACACAAATGCTGCTTAGTTATCGACTTTGGTGGATGCCAGGTGAGGTTTTACCGTATCTTCCCTTAATAGAAACATCTGGTCAATGGTTAGAGCAAGTTTCGATTGTTTTATTTCCTGCTTTTTTATTGTTAATCCTAGGGTGTTTACAGTGGCCACAGAAAGGGGTTTTTTTAAAATTGCTTTTTATCGTTGCGCTAATTTTATTGTTGGGAAATATTCATCGACTCCAAGTTTGGTTCTATTTTTATGGATTACTCTTATTGTTATTTTTATGGAGAAAAAAAGTCACTACTGAGTTGCTGCTGATGATCATGCAAGGGGTGGTAGCTGGAGTTTATTTCTGGAGTGGTTTACATAAGTTGAATATTAATTTTGCAATAGATATTTTCCCTTGGATGATGCAGCCTTTGGGTATCACTCCTGCTCCTTGGCAAGCATACGGTGCGGGTGCGCTAGAGATGCTGCTCGGGATCGGTTTATTATTTCGGCCAACGCGTAATTTTACCGCTGTAGGAAGTCTTATTTTCCATTTAATGATTTTAGGATTATTAGGTCCACTAGGACAGAATTGGAATATGGTGGTTTGGCCTTGGAATTTGGTGATGCCGATCTTGGTTTTTTTATTGTTTTATAAAACCAGCTTTTTAGATTATAAAAATGAGTTTTCTTCGCTACATAAATTCCCAATTGGTTTACTCATTTTAGCCCTTGTCTGGATATTACCTGCCTTCAATTATATTGGTTTTACACCAGAACAACTATCCTTTAAAATGTACGCAGGTTCTAACCCAGAAATAGTAGTTTACTTCGAGGAATCGGATCATGATATCATAAATTTTTACCCTAATATAATTCCTATCATTTCTGAGGAATCGGCCTCTCAATATCATGTTGTACTAGATGAGGTAGCCATAGCTGAATGGGAAGCTCCCTTGTTTACTTCTCGTTGGACAGGGAAAAAAATAGCCGAACAGTTTTGTGCAAAAATGGATCATCCAAAAGCGGGCGGAGTACTTTATTTTGTCGATGAGGAATCTTTCGAAATACCTTGCGAAGATGTTCAATAATTAAAAATTTCTGTACCTAGACATTCACTAATTTTCTAAAAAAGATTAGTCCCATTTTTCCACTAAATATTTCCAATACCGTTTAGGAACATGTTGTAAATGCAGCTTCATATTCCTTCGTTCCGGTATATCCGTTTTCTTAAAATAAGTTTGCCAAAGTGTTTGATAATCTGTTTCTAATTCAGTCAGCAAATTGACGGATAAGTAGTCATGTTGTTTTTCTGATAGGGTGATAAAACGACTTTGATGTTGATCGTAATGCCAACCATAGTGACGACGGGTATCATAAATGAGCCAATGAAGGGCAGGGTAGCGATCTACAAAATGTTTTCCTGAAAGGGGAAGAACGTTGAAGTCTGGATTAATCAAAGCAACGAGCATTCCATCTTTCGTTTCTTGAAATCGAACAAATGCGTGCATTCGATGGACTTCTCTGCCGATCATTTTTTTTATTTTATGTAGTTGAAGAATGGTATCATCTCGGTAATTGTGTAAAACATCCTCTGAAGAAGCCATAGCGATTCGAACAAAGTGATAAATCTTTAATTCGATACCAGCTTGTTCAGATAAAAAGCATTGATATATTAAATCTGTTCCTGCTTTTCCTGATTTTTTCCTTACGCCTTTTAGCACTCTTTTGGCAAGTTCATCATCGGTTGAAACAGTGACGGGTGTTTCAAAAAAGCCTGGCTGAAACAGATCTGTCGGTATGATCTGAGTGGCAGGGGCTCGCAAGCGAAAGGATTCGAAGATAACCGATAACAACCCATGCCAAGAACCATCGTAACAATAAATCATACCGATTTAATTTGTGGAGTCGTCGCAATTAATGGAATAGGCGCCAAAGGATTACCAAATAAGTCTAATTGGTTGGGATCCTTTTTGGGTTTTCCGTTATATAAAATTTCTTGTCTAATCACTTTTGGATTAAAACCTAAATGGATGAAATCTCGATCAGCAGAAATTAAAAAATATTTTGCTCTTTTCCAGATCACGCCAATTTTTTTGAGGTGCTCCATTCGCAATCGTCCAAACCTTCTAGCTTTAATAATCTTCTTGGCGGATTTTACTCCTACACCTGGAATTCGTAAAATCCATTCATAATCTGCTTTATTAATATCTATTGGAAAATGTTCTGGATGTCGAAGTGCATAACCCATTTTCGGATCAAGCTCAGGATCAAGATGTGGATTTTCTTCATCTACTATTTCACTGACTTTAAATCCATAAAATCGAAGCAACCAATCTGCTTGATATAAACGATTTTCTCGTTGGAGGGGAGCGGCTCGTAAAGCTGGTAAGCGTTGATCATCACTAATCGGTATGTAGCCCGAATAATAGACTCTTTTTAATTTTTGATCTTGATATAAACCATCCGCCAGTTCTAGAATATGTTTGTCATTTTCTGGTGTTGCCCCGATGACGAGTTGTGTACTTTGTCCACCTGGAGCGAAATTGGGTGTAGAGCGGATGGTCTTTTTTTCTTCTTTATGACCTTGAATCGTTTCGGTTAGGTAATTCATGGGTTTAAATGCCGAGGCATAATCCTTCTCTGGAGCGACTTTTTTTAGACTCATTTCTGAAGGGATCTCTAGATTAACACTGAGTCGATCGGCGTATAATCCTGCCTCGTGAATTAATTCATCGCTTGCTCCCGGTATGGCTTTTAGGTGAATATAGCCATTGAATTTATGTTCGAGCCGAAGTTTTTTGGCAATTCTCACCAACCGCTCCATCGTGTAATCCACATCTTTAAAGATTCCAGAACTGAGGAAGAGACCTTCAATATAATTGCGCTTGTAAAAATTGATGGTCAGGTCTACTACTTCTTGTACCGTAAAAGCGGCTCGTTTAACATCGTTGGATCGTCGGCTGACACAATAGGCACAGTCGAAAATACAGTGATTGGTTAAAAGAATTTTGAGGAGTGATACGCAGCGTCCATCTTGCGTGTAGGTATGACAGATGCCCATTCCTGTGGCATTACCGAGGCCATCCTTCGTGTTTTTTCGCTTACTTCCACTAGAGGAACAGGATACGTCGTATTTAGCAGCGTCTGCTAGAATTTCAAGTTTTTCTTGGGTGCGGTTATTCATAAAACAAATATAAACAAAATTTGTTTTATTTTTTTATTTTAACAAACAAAAAAGTGTTATTATTAGAGATAAACGCTGCGAGATAAGTCATTCTTAATGACTGTGTAAGTACCCATACATTTGAAGAATAAACAATCCTATTCCAGCGAATACTAAAAACCAATTAACAGTTTTATAAAATATTTTATAACTATTGACTGCCTTCCATTTTGAAATAATAAAAACAATGGGAATGAGCGCAAAAATTTGTCCTAGTTCGACCCCAATATTAAAGCTGATAATTTTGAAGAGAAATAGGCCCTCTCCCAAGTCAAAAGATTGTAATCGAGTGGATAATCCAAATCCATGAATTAATCCAAATATAAAAACCATGATTAGTAAGTTAGGGGAATTGGTTTTTAATATTTTTTGAAAACCACCTAAATTTTCAAATCCTTTGTAGAGAACACTTAAGGCAATTACTGCGTCAATCAAGTGTTCGTCTGCCTGAATCCCCAAGTAGGTAGCCCCAATCAACGTGATACTATGACCAACGGTAAAAACCGTGATAAAACGAATGATATCCTTTAAATTGTTCAAATAAAATATGACACCTACTAAAAAAAGGAGATGATCATACCCCGTAACCATGTGTTTGGCACCTACCCAAATGTAGGAACCGAGTCCTCCATTGGTAAGGATAGCTTGGTCGGACGGATTTACCCCATGGGCCAATAATAGTACAGGTAGAAAAATGAATAAAAGAGTTGGGGTGATAAATAAAAGTTTGGAATTGTTCATGAAAGTCTGTTATAGGATTTTAAAGAATAAGATGGTAATTCTTAGGCTGTTTAATGAATGCTTTTGAAGCGTCGAATATGACAATGCGAGAAGTGATTAAACCACTAAGCGGATGGCCCGGCGAATTCGAAAAATGCTTGTTGGCGGGCAAGCTTGAACATTTCTTAAATAGTACAGTTATTCTTGTCGTTTTTAACTTGATTAACCTCAAAATCAACCTTATTACGAATCCTCGAACGTTCTAATAATACAATTGTTCAATACAAATGTATGCTACATTTTTATAGAAGCTAAGATAGCCAACGAAGCCTGATTCGGTAATGACGACAACTATTCTTGAACATAGAAAAATGACCTTTAGAGTAGTAAATAAAAAAAAGCCATCCATACGGACAGCTTCTTTTATTGATATATTTTTCAAGTTTACTGTAATTGGACTACAAAGCCATCCATCTTTTTTCGTTTCTTCATACTGCGCTTATAGTTTTCTGCTTTTTCTCTATCTTCAAAAGCGCCGAGTACTAGTTTGTAAATAGGCTTACCATCTTTGGCAGTTTCTACATTGACATACACATCATCAAACCATTTTCCCTGATATTTAGTGACTAAGTTCATCATGCCATCTATATCCTTTACCGCCGCAACTTGTACTCCATAAAGTATCGTTTTATTGGAATGTTCTAAGACTTCAATTTTGTAAGATTTTCCTACCGTAAATTTATTAGCAGGTTCGAGTGCCACGACACCAGATTTTTCTGGAGCAGCTTTTCTTTTCTTAGCAGCTTTTTCTTTTACTTTTGATGATGAAATACTTTGAGGCTTATCATAAGATTTGGGTTTTTCTGGTCCTCTTTCCACTAATTTATTATCTGTCACTAATGGTTTCGAAGGAGGGACATTTGTTTTAGGAGTCGGTGCCTTAGTAGTAGAACTGGAAGGAACCTTAAGTGTCGGAGTAGGTGGTAAAGAAGAAGAAGTGGAAGTCTGATTATCTGCTAAAGTCGGTGTTTGTTCATCTTTACCAAGCACTTTAACGGTGACTTCTGCGAGACCATCATCATATAACCCAAGGGCTTCACCTGCTTTACCCGAAAGTTCAACGATACGACCGCTGATATAAGGTCCCAGATCATTAATTCTAATTTTCACGGAGCGTCCATCATCAACGCGAGTCACTTTTACGATGGTTCCAAAAGGTAGCGTTTTATGCGCACCCGTCATTTTGTTCTTATCATATTTTTCTCCACTGGCAGTTTTTCGACCTTGGAAGGAGTCTGAATAGTAGGAAGCGATACCCCTTTCCTGAGCAAAAAGCATGGGGGTAATAAATAGGAAGAGCAGAACGAGTAAATTGTGATTTCTCATTATTTAGTAAGTTTTATATTGAAAGACCTAGGATTTGGTAAACGGGTATTACTCAAAAGCCAAAGAATTTCTGTGTTTCAAAGTTAAGATTTAGGTATTCTGTGCTCTACTTTAGACGTAAATCAAACTTAAAGTTACCGTTTTATGTGATAATAGGCAAAAAATGATGAGTCTTCTCCTATTTTCCGCAAAAAATTGGTTCATTCTTTTCTTAAACCAAGTCTGATTGGACAACTTCTTAGTAATTTTGCGGATATATTGATCTGTCCTTCCAACTGGAAGGGAAGTTATAGGGCCGGATGGACAGTCATATTATTCATAAATACCCAAAAAAGAATAAAATAATGAGTAAGCACGGTAGGGTTTTAGTGGCTATGAGTGGTGGAATCGATAGTACGGTAACGGCTATGATGCTCCATGAGCAAGGATACGAAGTGGTAGGAATTACCATGAAAACTTGGGATTACGCCAATTCTGGTTCCTCTAAAAAGGAGACAGGTTGCTGTAGCCTTGACTCCATCAATGATGCTCGTCAGGTTGCGGTAGATATGAATTTTCACCATTTTATCGTTGATATTCGAGAAGAGTTTGGCGACTATGTGATTGATAATTTTGTTGATGAATATATCGCAGGTCGTACGCCTAATCCTTGTGTTTTATGCAATACGCATATCAAATGGAGTGCGCTTCTGAAAAGAGCAGATTCGCTGGATTGTGAATTCATTGCTACAGGGCATTATGCAAAAATTAAAGAAGCTAATGGTCGCAAATTTATCAGCAAAGGCAAAGATGAACGGAAAGATCAATCTTATGTATTATGGGGATTGAGTCAGGATTGCTTAGAACGAAGTAGGTTTCCACTTGGACCTTATAATAAGCCAGAGGTGCGACAAATGGCCAAAGATTTTGGATATGATGAATTGTCCAAAAAAGGAGAGAGTTACGAAATTTGTTTTGTTCCCGATAACAACTACCGAAACTTCTTAAAGCATCGAGTAGACGGCTTGGAAGCGCGAGTGGCGGGTGGTAAATTTGTTGGAACCGATGGAACGGTTTTGGGGACGCACGAAGGATATCCGTTTTATACGATAGGTCAACGTAAAGGACTTGGCATTGCGCTGGGAGAACCGATGTATGTAACTGAAATTCAACCAGATTCTAATACCGTGGTTTTAGGCCAAGTAAAAGATTTGTTGAGGAATGGGATGCAGGTTGGTAAAACCAATATCATGAAATATGATCGCATTCCTGACGGTATGGAAGCGGTAACGCAGATTCGATACAATGATCCAGGTACGCTGAGTAATGTTTTTCAAAATGATAATGGTAATATCAATGTTGAATTTTTGGCAAATGTGAAAGGAGTCGCGCCTGGACAATCGGCTGTATTTTATGAAGGCGACGATGTCTTAGGAGGCGGTATTATTTTTGGAAGTAGTTTGAAGTAGCAGGAAGGGAATATTGCATGATTAACCAGGTAGAAGTTCATTCAATATTCTTTATTGGACATTAGGCGTGTTCAAAAAAATTTAGGGAATAAATAAATGTCCAATATCGAATGTTGAATATCCAAGATTGATTTGGGATTTCAGTTATTCGAGTATTTTAGACGTTAAAGGAACAGGTGCCTTGTAGCATGAACTATGAAAAGGATTTAAAGACAGGCCCCCTAAATGAATATTGGACATTGGATATTCAATATTCTAATCCCACCATCATTCAATAATGTTAGAAATCATCTATAAAACCGATTAATAAATTTACCAAATCATATGCAGATCAAGTCAATCATTTTCATGTCACTAGGACTGTGCTTATTGTTGGTAGTGGCTTGTAAAGATAGCCAAACACCATTGGACCTTGCACCCGATACTAGTCAAGAATATTTCCCATTAGAGATTGGTAAGTATTTGATCTATACCGTAGATTCTGTTTTCTATCGAGAAAATGCTGAACCGGATACGGTTCGATTGATGGTCCGGGAGGAGTTTACAGATACACTAAGAGATAATGAAGGCGATTTGCTTTATCGAGTAGAACGTTCTACCAAGGCTGAACCTACTGATCCTTGGGAATTTAGTCAAGTTCTAGCTATGAAACGGACAAATACGCAGGCTGAACGGATTGAGAATAATCAACGATTTATTAGTCTTACCTTTCCTTTTCGGCGCAACGAAACTTGGAATGGGATTGGATTCAACTCAGACTCCTTATTAGTAACGGTCCGAGGCGAAGTCATCGAAATTTATAAAGATTGGGAAAGTCAGTATGATGAGATTTTTGTATCTCAAACAGTGAATACTTTTTTGTTCGATTCTACCGTAACTGTTTTTCATGCCAATAGTAATAATTTTATTGAAAGACGCTTTAACAAAGAAGTCTATGCAAAAGGAGTCGGTTTGGTGGTCAAAGAAATGTCTATTTTAGATTCACAACTTAGTAATGCCGAACGAGTCTGGCCCGATGATGCCGAAAAAGGATTTACACTTCGACAAACCCTCATCGAACATAATTAATCCATCTTGAAAGACAATATACAAGTAGGACATACGCGCAAACCCTTCGGAGTTAATGGTCAGCTAAAACTACAAATAGAACCAACCTATCTAGAAGATGTTCTGAAAGCGGATGTCTTATTTCTTGAAATCGGTGGCCAGCAGGTTCCTTATTTTATTGATAATTTTCAGGAGACTGGTGATTTGATCGTCCATTTTGAAGATGTAGAAAGTCGTGAGCAGGCGGCCAAGATCGTTTCTCGCCCTGTTTTTCTACGTCAGGCAGATATTATACCTTTAGAAGAAAAAGAAATTCCTTTAGAAAACATTGAACCACATCTTAAGTATTTGTATTACAAAATTGAAGAAGTAGCCCTTGGGAAAATAGGGCAGATTGTCCGTATTGAAGAATTTCCTCAACAAGAAATGGCTTTTGTGGATTATGGTGGGAAAGAGGTGATGATTCCTTTACATCCTTCTTTTATCGTAGAAGCGGACAAAGAACAGAAGATTTTGGTAATGGATTTGCCGGAAGGAATATTGGAGATTTAACCCCTATTTTTTTATTATTCTTTTGATAGTAATTGATCCAAGATTGGAATAATATTTTCTTTTATGTCTTTGTTGGCCACATCTTTTTCCGTTGAACCTCCAGAGATGATTTTCTGAATGTATCCTTCTTGATCGACAATAAAAGTAGTAGGAAATCCCCATCCATGATCTATTTCTTCCAGTAAAAAGGTTTGAGCATCCGATACAATTTCAAATTTGAAGTTATGGTTAGGGAAAAAATCTTGCTCCAAGTCTTCTTTACTATCCCAAGTAAAAGAGATAAAAGCCACGTCATCATCTTGATATTTTTCTACTATTTCATTTAATCCTTCTAACTCTGCCATACAAGGAGCACAGGCCATAAACCATAGATTAATGACGATTAGTTTTCCTTTTAGTTCGGAGAACTGGACTTTGTTACCTGAGTAGGTGGTTCCTTCGAAATCAAAGATTTTCTCATCGATCATACATGCCTGACTCTTAAAATAATCTAATGTACTACACTGAGCCAAGGCAGTTTGATAATTATCTTGAGCATTGGAAGAAAAGAGGCCGAAGGTAAATATGATGAGTAATGAAATCGTCTTATTCATTTTGTATTCTTTTATGAAGTGAATCTTTGTTGTTATATATAACGTGAAATGAGGAGAAAGACACTAATTCAGAATAAATTTTTTTAAATCCCTAATGTGTATATTTGCCTTGTTTTGAAGTGGTCTTCATGAATTTTTTACAACAAATTAGCATATGAAATCTATATGGATTGTCTTTTTTTCAATACTCTTTTCCTTTTCCTTATGCGCGCAATGGGTACAAACTAATGGACCGGAAGGAGCGCATGCCTTCGATTTTGAGGTGATAGATGGAAAAACTTGGGTAGGGACTCAATCTGGTTTATATATTTCTTCAGACGAAGGAGACCATTGGTCGAAGGTGGATGATATGTTTGAAAACAAGATTGTTTATGTTCAAAAATTTTTTCAAGAAGGAAATGAAGTATTAATGGTCACTTCGGAAGTTAATGAGGTAGAAAATGTCAATGAGTATAATATTTATCGTAGTGTAGATCTAGGAGTCACTTGGAGCAAAACGGATGCACCTAATACTATTGCGCTATTTGGACTTCCAATTCAATTATTCCGAATGTATGGATATCTCTTTTTTCAGTCTTTTGGTAGGATTTTTCGGTCAAATGATAATGGTAGTACATGGGAAGAACTAACTGATGCCGTAGGTGAAAGTATAAATATTGTTACAAATGGAGCGCAAATTATCGCTTCTGGAATTGCTACTAATAGTATCTCTTATGATTTTGGAGATAGTTGGAGTATACTAAATTCAACGGGAACTTCTTCCAAACCGTTTTTAGAAAATTCTCTTATTATTGCTTACTCCGTCAATGATTCAATAGAAATTTCAGAAGATTTGGGCGTTACCTGGAGTCAGGTCAGTAGCCCCATAGACCTTAATTATGGTGTGACTTTTAAAAGAGGTGCATCTGGTAAATTATATCTTCTAAATGATCTGGTTTATGTGTCAGAAGACAATGGTTATACTTGGGAATTGGCAATTTTTGACACGCCTAATGATGCCCCCGTACTTGATATGATAGAATTGTCTGATGGTGAATTTCTTTTTTGCTCAAAAAGAGGCATATTTCAAACCGCAGAAAATGGCAGTATTTGGTTTCCATCACATAATAATGTGAAAAATAATGGAGCTGGAGTTAGAGCCGAATTATCCAACGGAGATATTCTTGCTTCTAGCACTTCTGGATATTTTAGAAGTCCTAATGCGGGTGAAAATTTGTTTTTAATCGAGGATGATTATTTTGATTCGGATGGAGTTGGTTTTATGTCAAAGGGAGATTCCTTATTACTTTTAAAACAAAGCAAATTCTCTCCATCCTCTTCTGTAGTGTCGCTTTCTATAGATAATTTAAATACGATTGATAGTATTGGTTTTTTACCAGATAGAGGCAGATTTATAAGAAACGGTGATAGTTTTTATCTGATAACTTCTTCTATTACTTATAAGTCAGAAGATTTAGTCAATTGGTCTGAGTTTTTGGTTACTGATCCAGTTACCGGTGAGCAGTTGGTGATTTATGATATCCATCATACCGATGAAGGGGCGCTTTTGGCAAGTGTTAAGTTTAACAAATTATATCGTTCTGTGGACGGAGGTGTCACGTGGGAGTTTTTAATGGAGCGAGAATTTCTTTGGCCTTACGAAAGTTATTTTTATAGTGTCAATGAAGGAATTGTTTGGGTTACTTCTTCGGAATGGTATCATTCTACAGATGATGGTATAAGTTGGGAAATTATCGCCATGGAAGGCATACCAAGAACAAGCTGGGGAGCGCTACCCGATAATCTTAGCATACAAGGAGATGTGTTATATTGTGTAGATAATTTAGCGGTGACAGGAATTTACGTTAGTACGGATTATGGAGCAAATTGGCAATCTTATAATGATGGGATTTCAGACATGGGGTCCACGGGGCTTTTTGTTACGAACGACTATTTATATGCTGGCATCTTTAATCATGGTTTATATAGAAGAGGATCTGTCTCCGAATCCGTTGGAGGATTTGTCTATAATGATCTGAATAATAACGGCTTTTATGAAACCAACGAACCGCCGCTTAATGATATACTTATTGAAGCTAATCCTGGAGGACTTTTTACCAAGACGAATAGCGATGGATTTTACGCTGTCTACAGCGATGTTTCAAGTGACACGATTCGCGCAGTTCCATTCACACCGTATACTAATATACGACCGGAGTATCATCTAGCTTCCCAATCGGGATCTGATCTTGACTTTGGCATTCATTTTATTCCTGATATGGATGATATCAGCGTCACTTTAACCAACGTAGAACCTTTTCGACCAGGGTTTGATAATAGTTTGGTGTTAACGGTCAGCAATGTTGGTACCACAATACTTTCGCCAACCGTGAAGATGGCCTTGAATAACGAGCTGTCTTTTCTTAGTGCAAGCTTAGATCCAACGCAAATAGATGGGGACACGCTTTTTTGGACATTGCCTACCTTAGCACCTTTTGCCTCGCAAGATATTTCTATCGATTTAAATCTAAGTGTAGGTGCCGTATTAGGTAGCTTTTTGACGATTAAGGCAGATGCCTTACCGATAGCAAATGATCAAGATCCTACCAATAATAATTATTCATTGGTTACGGAAGTAGTTGGTGCTTACGATCCTAATGATAAGCAGGTAGAACCCGCTGGTATTTTTACACCCGAACAAGCAGCCAATGGAGATCGACTTTTCTACACCATTAGATTTCAAAACACAGGTACTTTCTATGCTCAGAATGTTAGAATTGTAGATACCTTAACTGAAAAATTAGATATATCTTCTTTTAGATTATTATCGGCCAGTCACTCAGTTGAATGGAATGTAAGGGGTGAAAATGTGCTTGAATTTGTATTTGAAAATATCATTCTTCCTGATTCTACTAGCAATGAACCAGCCAGCCACGGATTTGTAAAGTTCAGTGTTTTACCTTCTTCCAACTTAGCGCTAGGTGACAATATTGATAATTTTGTGGATATTTATTTTGACTTCAATGAACCAGTTAGAACAAATACCGCTATGACGGTTTTTGATATAAATACGGCGTCAAGAAATTTTGTTAATGAAAAACAAGAACTGCTAATTTCACCAAATCCAGCAGCTGATTATTGTTGGCTTTCTATAAAAGATAACAGCAGTGAAACTGGAATGCTTAAATTATATGACTTAAAAGGTATCTTAATAAAAGAAGAAAAAATCCGATTAGATGCCGGACCAGTTATGTTAAAACTGAATGACCTAGCAGCTGGATTATATAGCGTGCAAGTGGTCTCAAATAAAAAAGTTTATGCTGGACAGGTGATCGTGCCTTAATTTTTATAAGTTTTTTGATGGCTTCGAATTCCTCATCTCTTGTCTGCGCATCGGCATACGATCAATGATGGCAAATAACTCCTTCATGGTTAGCACCTTTGATTTATGAAGTTTAGTTCCACCGTCTAGGCCAATCAAATGAATTGAAAAATTGGTTTCTTTTTCCCGAGAGATTTTTTCAAAAAAATTACCATCCACTTTATCCCATGAGGAATCTTCCTTTAAATTCATTTTATACAAATCATCACACACTTGGTAAACGACTAATTTACGTTCCTTTAATCCTTGCTGATGGTCTTTTAGAAGTTGTATTTGCTCCAAATAATTTTCTTGTTCGGCGTGATCAAACTGGATAATCAAAATTCTATTTTTCCATTGGTGTTCTGACAAATTTTGTGCGTTTATTGGTATTAGATGCAACGAAAAAAAGAACATCAATAAAACTAATCTTTCTAGAAACATTATTTTCAATTTTGCAATTCAATGGAGTGATTGACCTTTCACCTTTTTCATGTTGAAATTTGATGAAAAACGCCTTTCTACTACCGAGCCCCTACTACAAAACGTTTGGTAATTCTGTGACCTTCTGCCAATCTTAAAGCAACAAAATACGTACCTTTCGGCCAGGTAGAAACATCCAATTGATAACTGTCTTTTCCGGATTTGCCCATTCGTGTTTCTATCTTTTTACCAGTAAAATCGAAGATCTCCAGCTCTATTAATTCCAACGCTTTTTCTAATTTAATATTTACGCGTTTGTCAGCGGGATTTGGAAAAATGACTATTTCGGAATCAAAATCAGTACTATTTTTTGGTAGATTGGAAGCAGCTCTGGTGATACTTTGTGGTGAAGTAATCCGGATAGTATAATCTTCTACTTCTCCAAAACCAAATAGCTCACAAGGAGTTGGGGCTGATCCTCTTTTCATAGAAACCCGCATTCGAGTTGGACCAAATCCGGCATTGGCAGGAACGGTGATGCTTCCGCTAATAGAAGCTGGTTCTGCGGGTATAGATGGGGCGTTAAGTACGCCAGAAAAGGCTAGTTCCGATGATTCTGAAAATATACCATCCTGATTATAATCAATCCATACGTTCCAATATTCATCATAGGTCGTATAACTGAAACTAGCCGTCAAACTTATTTCATAGGAAACAGACCGCAGTAAATTGGTTGAAAGGTTGGTGAAATCAGAATATTTAGATTTTCCTGAAAAATTATTCAACGTATTAATCCGAACATTGGTAATATAATCATGCCATGGGAAATCTCCTTTAGATTCACAATATTCTCCAACGGGTGGAAGGATGGTTCCTTGACAAGTACAACCATCCGCTAGAATGGTATCATTGGCGGTTTGTGCATTTCCATCATCACAAGCGGTACCAGGACTAGTAGGAAGGTCGGGGTTGTTATCATCACAATCTTCTGCTGCACAAATTTGATCTTCATCTGCATCAAGGAAGGTGCCCACACAATTACAGCTAGTATCGTATTGGTCATTAATCGTGCAAATATCCTCATCATCACAGGGCGTTCCTGGTTCAATTTCATTGCAATCGTTAAATTGAAAAATTGGCGTAAGCGTTGTATTAGCATTTCCAACAAAATCTATCTCCGCGTTGGTATCTCCGGTCTCTAACCAATACTGAAATTCATAACCTGGCTTAGCCACCGCTTTTAACCTTAGTGGAATATTTTTAAAATAAGTGCCTACATAGTTATAAGGTAAATTCATTTCATTGGTATTGACAACAACATCTCCTCCTGAATTCGCATGGAAGCTGACGGTTAAATCATAATAACCATTTAAACTATAAAAATCATTGAGTTGTGCTCTCCAGTAGGTAGGTCTTTGTTCGTAAAAATCTCGGTACAAATCTATCCAATCATTCCAACTATAAATACTGCCACCCATAGCATTATCAAATGCCCAAAGATCAATATGGTCTTGTACATTAGGCTCAAACTGACCAACGGCCTCATCAATAAAAGTATTGACTCTTGACTCGTCATAAACTAGTTCAATGATACTACAAGATCGTTGAATAAATTCATTTCTAAAGGCTTCTCGATCTAATGATTTTCTTAAAAATAAAGTGCTGTTGGAATGATTGGGCCATTCGGAATTATTAGGATCATTGATGAATGCGAATTTATTATAGCTTGGTTCTGCTACGCCACCTGAGGTTAAATTATTTTGGGTACTACCATCCGTATCGGCCATCCCATATCTCCATTTTGCGCCCTCTTTTCTTTCTCTCCAAACCGTTAAATTATTGGCAGGCCAGTCGTAGTTATTCATGTACGTCATAGTAATCCAATAATTCATCATTTCATTGACATCCACTTGAGACTGAAAATAATTCCAGTCCTCCTCTTCGGACATATTGCTAGCAGCTACGATATCGAAAAGTGCATTATATATATCATCGGTGCCTTTTCGTTCACTTCGCCAAGGCAGGCCAGGACTTTTGATGATATCTAGATCATCTTCATCAAGATCATAAATGGCTTCAAAATATTCACCAGCAAATTTTTCTCGGATATTATGAATGCCCCAAAATGTTCCGTTGAGATATAATAAAGCGGGTCTTCCTGCTTGCAGATCAATATCCAATTTACCCGTAATTAAATTTTGATTAATCATATCCCTAAATCCAAGCCTTCTAAAATCTTGTCCACTATTTCTAAGCTTAAGACGCTGGTAGAAATCATGATCTCGTTCTGGAAATAGAGGATACTCAATGGCTTCGTCGCCAAATTCTTTTTCTCTAAGGTTGATTCCTAAACTTTTCATGGCTCTGTTCCTAGAACAGGCTCCATTGATTTCTACTCCTGCATTGACATCAAAAGCTAAGGTGCCATCTGGCAAAAACATTTTTAAATTAATGGGGCGTTCCCAGTCTCTAGCCCAATTTACCGGCTCGGAAGCACAGTAGGCTATTACCCCGTTGGTTCCATCAACATAAATTCCTGTTTCATCGTCAAAAAAATTGTCAGGGTCTGTGGTAATGTATAGAATTGGAATATTTTTATTTTCATTAATCAAGTAAGTTGCATCTGCTGGTAGGCTATTGGCGTATCCTGATTTTCTAGCGATCGCTTTTAGACTTGACGTCTCACTAACCGAAATGGCGGAGCCATTATAAACGGAAGAAAAGTTATCTGGGTCACTGCCATCGCTAGTATAGTAGATTGTAGTGCCTGGTTCTGACGAACTAATTGAAACGGTTTGTGTGTTTTCATAAGCACCGCTGGCTACAGAAAAAGTCGGTGATGGTAAGTATAATTTGCCTTGATTATTAGTGCCTTCTGGAGTGACCGTTCCGAATAAAACGAAATTATTGGAACCATCCATTTCACGACCATAAGTTGCCATAAAGGGCATATCTTCATAAGAGACGACATCAATGGTTCTTAAGCCATCAAGGAGTAACTGCGATAATACCACATCTTCTCCACCTGCTTTTAAACTAAAATTGGTGTGTAATGGACCATCTTCTTCATCATTATCAGTGAAAAAAACGAGGTAGCCATTGGCTGGAACGATGGTTCCACTGTTGATTTGCCATTTGGTAGGATCACTAATTTTATCACTAAGGTATAGTCCACTTAAATCTACTGGTTCTTCATTTGGATTATAAATTTCTACCCAATCTTCTTTGGTGCCGCTTTCATCGGTGTGGCTGGAAGAATTAGCTGAAATCTCGTTGATATAAACAGTAGGAATCGGATCGGTTGGTAATGGAATTTCCGCTTCAATTAATAATTTGGCAGATTTAGAAGGACTTTGATCATAAGAAAAAGTTGTTCTTGTTCCAACGCCAGAGATGATAAAAGTTATCGCATTTCCAGCTTCCCAACTTGATTGAGTGATGATTTCTGTCATCAAATCCGAAAGGTCAGGTGAAACATGTTCTGCTCCTATGACGGGCCATGGTTCGGGAATCCAATTAATTGAGGTATTAGTAAGGGGGCGTTGAGTAATATTATTGTTGAGTGCTTCTAGGGGAGCGGTATCACCTGAAAAGTCTCCGTGGATGTTGAGATTGGCGGACCCTGTTTGTATCTCCTCCGCTATAAATTTTAGTCGCGCTTGGTTAATTACGGCGTCGGGAGGGAGGTTAATATTTGTAAAACGAAGACCAGCGGTTGTTGAACCACCAAGATTTTCAATCATTTCTATATCTTGGCTATTTAGACGGACTTGGCCACTAGGAAACTCTTCTCCATCATCAAGACCACTTACTAATGGAATTTCAAAATTAACTGTATATGTTGGTATTCCAGTAGCTTCATTTTTTGATCCTGGACTCGGTGACGGAAAAAACACAAAATCATCCGCTCCATCGGTTGCTCTTCCACTAGAAATATCATCTGATTGTGAACCAAAAACGACTTCATCCACCGTTGTACTACCATCTGGTTGGGTTAAGATGATGGCCTCACCGCTAGCACCTAGTTTTAAATCAAGATGGTTGGGACCATCCTCCGTATCTTTATCAGCCCAAAAAATTAGGTAGCCTTCTGCTGGCACCGTAGTAAGGCTAGGATCTCCACCCGCAGGGATTTGCCAGAGTAGTGGCTCTGTCGGATCATCAGAAAAATAATAGCCTGCTAAGTTTACTGGTTCATTTCCAGCATTAAAAATTTCGATCCAGTCTTCAAAATTACCTGCTTCATCAGTGATTCCTGTTTCATTGGATGCCAAAAATTCATTGATATAAATTTGTGCATGTAGTGAAGCGGTACTGAAGAAAAAGAATAAAAGGCTGAATAGGGGATATAATAGAATCTTGTTCATGTCCATTGGTTTTACGATAGGAGTGTGGGAAGTGGGGCCAGAAAAACACCCGCAATATAGTGCTTTATTATCGAAATCTAGTGTTTTTTGATATTTTTTATATATTCATGTGAAGCAAGAGTTGAGAGTAAAAATATGCATTAAAGAAACTTCGTCTTTCAATTGGATTTGGAATTTAATTGCTTCTTGCTCCCTTCTGTTGGGCAATAGCGGGAAGCAAGAAGGGGTGTTCAATCTATCTATAAAGATGAAAAATTTCTTCCGGCACTTTTTGCAAAGATAATTTTTACAAACATATCAACCGCAACCACAATCTCAAATTGGGCAAGCATAAACAGGTAGCTACCTGCTATTTTAATCGATTAAGTCCTTTTTTTTCTTAAAGTGAAAATAATTGAATTTGCCTTTGAAGTTGCTCTTGAGGTTGTAAATGGTTTCTTTTCTCCATGATGATGACCTACTTTCTAAAATTGCTATTCCTACTTTTCCTAATTCTTTACTGCCAGAAACGTTTGCTGAAAAGGGATTTTATCCTTACAGAAATTCCGATCTATTCATAAAAATATTCGACTAATCCATGATCTAACGTATCATTCGATGCTGGATAAATCGTGATTGGCCATTGTCTCGTTGGAAATCCATCTTCATTGAATTCGTAAGTATATTCTATCCTTTTGTTATTTCGAATAATGGAATTTACGCAATTATTGACAGGTAATTGATGAAGTGCCAGCTGGATTTCTAATGGGAAATTTTTAAATGGATGCTGGTTTTCATTATACATATAAGTTCCATAGTATGGACTCATAAAATAGAATCCTGGAAAGGCATCTTCTACTGAAATATTTATATCATTTTGCGCGAATAAGAAATTTCCATCTAGGTCAAAGTTGGTATTAAAATAAGTGCTAAGATCGTCTTGGTAATCGACCTCTACTCGAAGGGTTTGAGTATTTTGATAGTTTTTATAAACCATTACTGCGTCAGGAAATTGAGAATGGAAGGATTTAACAACCATATCATTTTCTGGATATTCGTAGGTAATGACCGTACTTTCATTGGTGATTTTTTCCAAGCGGTCGTCATTATATGCTAGAATATTGGATTTGGTCCGAAGGGTTGGCTCGTTGGTTGACGGATCGAGCACCCAATAGTCCTGTTGAAATTCTATCAAAGTCTCACCATCATAATAGAATCGATAAGTATCCGTTCCTCCTCGGTTTACTCTGATAAGTTTTTCTTCGGTTTGAGTCGATTCTTGTTCTAAAATTGGTTCGTCTTTATTACAGGCGGTAGTTAAAACGATAAGCTGGGTTAATAGAACGATAAATAAAAATGGATACTTCATGCTGCTTTAGTTGAGTTTATAAATTCTTTGTTGCTTCTTAGATGAGGTTTAGCTAAGAAACGCTACAATAGAAAATATTTTTTTCATGAAGTGACCAAAAAAAGACTGAATGGACAGAAGTGGTGTTTGAAAATTCTATCTATTTTACAAAACACAAATTTTCTTTATCTGATAAGCTTTCATCATATACATATCCATTTACTGCTAATCCATACAAACCATTTACCGATTTAATTTTATTTTTTACAATTAAATTCGCCATCGCACCTCGCGCCTTTTTAGCATTAAAAGCAATCACTTTTAATTTACCATCTCGATTTTCTTTAAAATGAATATTAACCAAAGGACCCTGTAAACGATCTTTTTGAACCGACTTCATATATTCTTGCGAAGCAAGGTTGAGAAAAACGGTAGATTTTGATTTTTTAAAATCTTCGTTGAGTAAATCTGTAATCCGATTATCCCAAAATTCGTAGAGATTTTTTAGTTTCCCTGTTTTTAGTGGCGTACCCATTTCGAGTCGATAGGGTTGCATCAAATCGAGCGGTTTTAAGAGACCGTACAAGCCAGATAGAATTCGGATATGTTTTTGCGAAAAATTAAGTTCTGTTTTATTAAAACTATCGGCCTCTAAACCAGTGTAAACATCTCCTTTAAAGGCTAGAATGGCTGGCTTAGCATTTTTATGAGTAAAAGGTGTTTTAAAGGATTGAAATCTTTCTACATTAAGTGTGGCAATCTTATCACTAACCTTCATTAGTTTTTTCAGGTCTCCCATTTTCTTTTTCTTTAGTTCACCAACAAGGGTTTTACTGAAGTCCAGTAAGCGAGGTTGGGTAGCCTTAGGATGGGTAACGGGACTCAAGTCCAAGGTCTTTGCGGGAGATAAGAGAATAATCATAAATAGTCTAATTGTTAAAATATTAAAGTCATAGATCGGCGGCAAAATTAAGCAATTTTACAGCTTAATTATTAGCGTTTATGTAGAGAAATTTTGTACGGGAATCAAATGATATTTTATTACTGTCCTTCGTCACGTCCTCACCTTAATAGCTTTGGCTATTAGGCTCCGGGCGTTTTTCGACCATTTATAAAATCTCTATTTTCTCCCTATGCAATATCTCCACCCGTAAACGCTATTCCAACAAAAAAGCAATAGAAATGGTTGAGTTTTTTTTCTAGAAAGCTAAGTATTCAATAATTATTTATCAAATGACTTATAGGCTTTTGAAGGATCGTAGTCTTGATCTGTTTTTAAAGAATGTAGTTCACTCCGAGGATCTTTTGAGCGAATTAGGGGAAAGAATAACTGAACATACCAAGGCTCCTTCAGTCGATTCCAGGCGCCGAATTTTGCAGGATATTTGCGAGTAATCTTAGCAGTGCCAAAGAGTACGTCCCAAAAAAAGAGCAGATTTCCAAAATTTCCATTGGGATGAGAAATACCATCTTCTGCTGTCAGACCATGATGCGCATAATGAGTGCTTGGGGTCGTAATGACTCGTTCAAGCACCCAGGCTAAAGGATGTAAGATTTTGTATTTATATAAAAATCGATCCCATTTGGTTTCGCTATGAGCTAGCAAAATGAAGACTAATTTAAATGGCAAATAAAATAAATAAACGTAGCCCATTCCAAGAAAAACAAGCAGTGCCGAAAACCAAATTCCTGGCATCAAGGCATAGTATAGGGTAGCGTTGCGATAGGTAACGAGCACGCCCATTTCTTCGACTACGTGGTGTGGTCGATGTAATTTCCACATGGTAGGACTGATATGAGATAAGCGGTGCCACCAGTATTGTGTTAGATCGTCAAGCAACAGAAAAGCCAGAATTTGCCAGCCAATGGCTAGATGTAGATAATGATCCTCTAAGCCTGGAAATAGATGGCTCATGCTCCAAAGGACAAACAAAAAAATACCAGGTTGAATGAGGGTCGGAAGGGTGACCAAACTTAGGAGCTCAATGGTGAAATCGTTTTTTGATCGCTTGTCCTCCAAATAAAGACCACCTAAGGCTTCTAGGATCCCGAGAATGAGTAAAAGGGTGGCAGGGATGAGCTTGCTAATGGTGGCAGGGTCCAGTATCTAGATTTATGATTGTTATAGGAATTCTGGCTTTTTGAGCGTAAGACCTAAAGTTAGTTTTTTTTGTTTGAAAATTCTAAACTACTTTGTTTGTTTTATACCTTTCTTTATTTTTCTTGTTCTTATGTTTTTAGATTCAGTGAGTTGTTTAGAAATGGTAAAGTGGAAAGTAGTACCATGACCTGCCTGCGATTCAAACCAAATTTTTCCATTGTGACGATGCACTATTTTTAGGCAAAGAGCGAGGCCAATTCCTGTTCCTGCATATTCTTTTTTATTATGTAATCGACGGAAAATTTCAAAGACTTTTTCTTGATATTGTTTTTCAATGCCGATTCCATTATACCATTTGTATTGTCAATTTTGGTGAATTTGATAGCGTTTTGAGGTTGGCCTAACAACAGACTACATGAGAATATTAGATAGAAGAGGAAAAGTAATTTTGTATGCCTTACTGGGTTTATCATTGGGTAGTTGAATTATTGCACCTTGTATTAAACAACTTCGTAGTCTTAATAGAATACTTCTGTTAGTTGGAAATGCAAATCCAATGCCGTTTAGTGGAAATTCTAGTTAATTTTTCTTAATAATGGCCCAGTCAATGTCTACTTTTTAACTAATATGTAAAAAGCGCTGTAATGCGGAGGTTAATTCCCGCTGAATATCTAGGGTTTTGTTTTTGGCATACCAGGAGTGAAGTTGTTGAGCTGCGGTCTCATTTAGTTGTTTTTGTAGGGCTATATCCTCTGTGGCTTTTACCTTTTTCTTAGTATCCATGACCATTTTTTGGACTTCAGATGGCCGAGGTCCCCAAGAACCTAATACTTCTAAAGTATCAGCTGCTAGGACGATTACAATAGGAATAGACCTGGCATTATTTGTTAAAAATGCATCAATGATTGGAAGGTTTTTGTCCCGAAGAATAAAATGCAAGCTGATATGCTCGTTTTCCTGTGCCATATGGTTTAAGGTTGGAACAATCTGTGCTGCATCGCCGCACCAACCTTCCGTTATGACTAGCCAAGTAAGAGGGCGTTGAATGGTTTTTAGGATAGCCTTGGTCTCTTCTGTTAACCGATTTTTTCTATCCAATCGTTTCATTCGAGAAATATTAAGACTGGTATAGTTGAGCATCGCTTCTGAATGATCGGTTCCGGTGGTTTTATTTTCGGAAAATTCTTGATCAATGAGTTGACGGTAGGTTTCGTAAGTATAAGCATGGTCGATGATAGATCTCTCCAATTTTTTCATGTGTACATTTTTATTTTAATTAAAATGCTCAACACGATTCAATACAATTTTGTTTTAAATTACTTTATTAATATTGTTATCAATGTCCCTGTAAGTCCAAGATTGTACTATCAATTAGTTCCATCCAAAGCTTATGTTTTTTTAAAATCATTTTAAAATGTTTTAGTTGGTCTGGGCTCACAAAGGAAATGGCGACTCCTTTATTTTCCGCTCTTCCTGTCCGGCCGATCCGATGAATATAATCTTTTGGAGAGCGTGGCAATTCGTAATTAATTACACAAGGAAGGAAGGCTATGTCAATTCCGCGAGATAAAAGATCAGTGGCTACCAAAACAGTTAGTTCTCCTTCTTTAAATTGCTGCAAAGCTTTATTTCTTGCCGACTGACTTTTCTTACCGTGAATGGCTGATGCGGTGATCCCATTTTTTCTGAGTTTGTTAGCGACATTATCTGCTTTATATCCAGAAGCGGTAAAGACCAATATTTGAGGATAAGCATTGCTATTGACGAGATATCGAAGCAGCGGACCTTTACTTTCTTCGGGTACGAGATAGCTGGTTTGTTCTATAAGATCGATCGCTACTTTTTCTTCTGCTGATAAATTAATGATTAGCGGATCAGGCATGATGATCGCCCGTAATCCTTCTAGATCAGGACTTAAGGTGGCAGAGAATAATAAATTTTGTCGCTGTTTGGGAAGCATGGATAGGATGCGATTCATCTCTTCTTTAAAACCTAAATTGAGCATTTTATCTGCTTCATCTAACACAAGCATTTGTACTGCTGATAATTGAACGGCCTTAGAATCCACGAGGTCTAATAACCGTCCGGGGGTGGCGATTAGCACTTGCACACCATTCATACCCATCATTTGCGGGTTGATTGAGACCCCTCCATAAACGGTTACCGTCTTGATATAATTCGGTAAGGCTTTACTGAATAATTGAAAAACAGCTCCGACTTGTACTGCTAATTCGCGGGTAGGTACCACGATCAGTGCCTGTGGTTGTCGATTTTTGGGAGCAGAATTGCCTTGTAAATTTACCAGAATTGGCAACACAAAACTAGCAGTTTTACCCGAGCCAGTTTTTGCTATTCCCAAAATATCTTTCTTTTTAAGAATAGCTGGAATAGCCTCAACTTGGATCGGATAGGGCTTTTGGTATCCATGATCTGCGAGGGCTTCGTTCAGCGTGTTGGGTAATCCTAGTTTTGAAAAGGTCATAGTATTGAATTAATTATTGGATAAAGGTAAGTAAGAAAGCGCTTAAATTTAACTAATACCTGTAGCGTCTTTTGAGTTTGCTTCTGTTGAGGTAATAGGGTAGTATAAAGCTTTTTATGCTCTTATTTCAATTTCGTATATATCCAAGAGTCCAGTGATGCCTGACATGGAAAAAATTGCTTTTTTGATTCGGTTTTTCGCTGGATCAAATGCGTATCCGTACGCACTCGAAAAGTCTGCATTTTCGAGGTTGGTATTTTTAAAAATGGCTCGATGTAAATCACAAGTTTCAAATATAGCTTTGCTTAGATCACTTTCTGTAAAATCTACTTCTATGAGCTTAGATTTAGTGAATTTCGTTCCAGCAATTCTACATTGAAAAAAAGAACTGTGATCTAAGATGCAATTGAAGAATGAAAAGGAAAGTCCAAAATTATTACAATTGTCAAACTGTAATCCCAGTATTTTACAATCCTTAAAAATTGTATTTTGAAAGCTTGTTTGGTCTAAATTAAGATTGCTTAGATTAGAATCTTTAAATTCGCAGTCTACAAATCTAAAATTTGACAAATTGGTATTCGAAAGGTTGCAATTAATAAAATTACAAAATTCGTACGTTCCTATGACAAGATCTGTTTTTGTATAGTCTATATTTTTAAAAGTTTTCTCAAAAAATTCCATTGATAATAGTTATTGGACAAGCTTGTGGTTGAAGAAGTTGTTTTAAAACAACTTCGAATAATAAAACGAAAGTACAAAATTCCTTAGGAATGGCGATTAAATAAAATGAGTAAGAAGGCAAAATATTTTTTCATCAATCAAGGCACCGAAATGGGCATTATGCCTAGTATAATAACCATTTTGGTAACGCAGAGTGGTGGAAAAAGATAAAGCATCATTGTTTAATTTATTTTGTCAACATTCCTTATCTTCGCCATTTAATCAAAATTCCTTTTTAATGATGACGATGCGTAACTGGATTGCTTTTTTCCTTATTTTGGCTTCTCTAGCCTGTTTGTATCCTGGTTTATTTCAACCGATTATGAGTATTGCTATTACTCCTAAATTACCGCTTGTGGGAGAAGTTACGCTTTACGAAAGTACACAAAGTATTCTTAAAACGATAGAAACTTTATATACCAATAATAATCAATTGGTTGCTATCTTGATTCTTCTTTTTAGTGTAATAGTTCCTATTATAAAAGCCATACTCTTGCTGGTTGTCCTTTTTCTGAAAAAGCTAGGTAGTCGAAAAAAGCTATTCAATTTTGTTCATCTTATCGGAAAATGGTCGATGGCGGATGTTTTTGTGGTAGGTGTTTTTTTGGCTTTTTTAGCGACTAAATCCAATGATGGATTTCATGCGGAAATTCATGCTGGTTTCTACTATTTTTTGGCGTATTGTCTGATATCTCTATTGGCGATTCAAATCATGAAAGTTGAAGAAGAAACACCAGTTTTGGAAGACGAAAAAAAGGCTTAATAAAAAAAGGCAAGCTACCCATACTGTGAGCAGCTTGCCTGAGTTAACCTTCCTACTGGCAGATAAAAACTTAGCTGGTAGGATTTATTACAATAATTATAATTTTACGATTACCAAAGGCTTTGCAATTCGTTTTTTGCCTTCCACTAAAATACTAATGGTATAATGTCCAGCCTGCAAACGTTCTAGATTAATTCGATGGGTCGTTTTACGAATTTTATCAATCTCTTCCCTATGAATTACCTTCCCAAAATTATTGACAATCATAATCTGTGCACTCATTCCACTGAAAGCTTTTAAGTTAATAAATGCTTCCTCCGTTGCTGGATTAGGATATACACTAATAGCATTTGGATCGTGATTGATTTTTGCGGACTGAACTTCGCTATACCGTTCGGTTCCGTCATTCATAATCAACTTAATTCGGTAATAGTTCACCCCTAGAATCGGTTTGGTATCGATGATCGAATAAGTACGTAAGACTCGGTCGTTTTTCTGATTGTCTGCGGTGGTCATTATTTCGAAGTTTCGACCATCTGTAGATTTTTCAATTACAAAATAATCATTTTGATCACCTGTATTATTGATCCAATCTAGTTGTACGTTGTTTGCTTTGGTCGTGGCAGAAAGTTGGAGTTGATCATCATTAGGTGTTGGTTGGGAAGTAAAACCCTGACTTCCATTTACAATGATCGTATAATCTTCTACTTCTCCGTAGTTAAAGTTCCCACAGGCAGAAGGCCATCCTCCATACTTCATACTTACTCGCATACGAGTTGTTCCAGGTATTGCATTATATGGAACAGTGATCCGTTTATAGAGATTACCATAGCTACTGGCTGCTACTTCTAATTCACCCCAATCTGCAAAATCACCGTCTTGATTCCAATCTATCCAGACTTTCCAATATTCACGATAGGCATTTCCTGAGAAGCCTGGTTTCAAAATAATGGTCTTACTTTCTCCCTGTGTCAATTGAGTAGAATGATTGGTATAATCTGCATATCCTCCATCGTTACCTGATAAATTATTAATATCTTTTAGTCTCACTTTCTTAATCCATTCTTCGCTACTGTTATTGCCACCGGAATTACAATAATTAATCACTGGTTCGGAGATCGTAACTGTATAATCCTCAACTTCTCCATCGTGGAAAGTATCACAAGGATGAGCCCAGCCATTATAAGACATCATTACCCGCATCTGAGTAGTTCCCAACATGGCATTTGTTGGGATGTGTAGATAGTCAATAATATTGTATCTAGATACTCGACTGAATACGAGTTCTCCTGCGTCGTAAAAGTCTCCATCTTGATTTAGATCAATATATACCGTCCAGTATTCGTAATAATTACTAGTGGAAAATCCTGGAATAAGGGTAATAAGATTACTATTTCCTGTTTCTAAAGCAAAACTGGTACTTGTATAATCTGCGTATCCTCCATCGTTACCTGAATGATTCAGGCTACCATTTAATCCAACCTTCTTAATCCATTCATATTGAGTACTTTCTCCCATTGCAGCACAATAAACTTCTTGATCCTCACAATCATAAATACCATCTCCATTAGAATCAATATCCTCAACGCCACACCCACAAACGCCTGGAGCAATTTTATTAGGATCCTCAGGACAACCATCGTTGGCATCACAAGTACCGTCATTATCAGTATCTAGGAAGGTATTGGTAACGATGCCTGCGGCACAAATATCTTCTGTGCAGGGATCGTTATCATCTACGGTGAGTTGAGAACAAGCACAACCATCTACGTTGGTAGGTTCTCCGGCAGGCGTACCGATACAAAGATCATTACAATCAGTGATTCCATCCATATCTAAATCTTCGTCACTGACATCGCACCCACAAACGCCCGGCGCAATTTTATTAGGATCCTCAGGACAACCATCGTTGGCATCACAAGTACCGTCATTATCAGTATCTAGGAAGGTATTGGTAATGATACCTGCGGCACAAATATCTTCTGTGCAGGGATCGTTATCATCTACGGTAAGTTGAGAACAAGCACAACCATCCGCATTGGTTGTTTCGTCTGCAGGCGTATCAAGACAAATATCGACACAATCTAGTACACCATCCGCATCATTATCCGCATCTTGGAAAACGATAGTGTAGGGGGCTGGAATAGGTAAAAGAACGGTACAATCTGTATTTTCTATGGTGATAAAAAAGTCAGTTTGAGTTGGATCATTTGGCGTGAAAGTGTTGGTCGTGTTATCAAAGCTACCTGCTGAAGTACTCCCACTTTGATCTGAGAAAATTCCAATGGTTAAATCTCCTGGATCAAAATTTAAGAATGGACTGTAACTTGGAGTTGCAGAACAGGAAACAGGAATTTCAACCGGTACAAATTCTTCTAGTATAGCTCCGGAATTATTAATTGGATTGGATCCGCTTGTAAGCGTTGGAGTACTAGAAAAGGAAATAATCCCAGGTGCTATATTTGTGACGTTCCCTGTATTTACGCTTGGCATTGGAAGAGCTAATCCGTACAGCCTATAGAAATCAAGCAATAAAAATCCACTATTGGTAATTTGACCACCATTATTAATAAAGCCGTTCGTGTGACCAAATGCTGCGCATGTTTGGTTATCTAAAACACCTTCTGCTTCAATTATTATCGGTTGGCCTCCTAAAAATCCAATACTTCCATTGAATTGGTTGATTAAAGAACCGTTGTTGATGATTAATGATATTGGGTCGCTATTATTGAATAGTGTTATGTTGCCACTATTGGTGAATGTCCCCATCTGATCAATTATGATTCCAGTGGCCACATTATTAAAGGCTGTAATTTGCCCTTCATTTATAAACTGGTCATTATTTTGAATTACAATTGTGTTTGGATCGCCCTCAGTTCCTACTCGTTGTATAGAAATTGTTGCTGACGGGGCATTTGTGAAAGAACCATTATTGGTTATTCCGATAGGTATTGGTGGGTTAGCACTACTTGTATTGCCAAGTTCTAGTCTTCCGTTGTTTATTACAGTTCCATCGTTAAGAATTCCAATGTTAGGGCTGCCATCTATTCTTAGGGTGGATCCTGTATTTACAGTTAATTGGCTACCAGACTGAACTTCTATTGATCGAACTACCGTTAGGTTGGCAATGGATGGACCTGAATTCGGTGAGACATCTGGAATAATTATATCTTCTGTAGCTACGGGTACGACATTGGGATTCCAATTAGCAGCGTTTTCCCAGTCTGCATCTACTGCGCCTGTCCAGGTAGCGACTTGTGCTTTAGCAGTGATGGCACTGAGTCCAATTACTAGAAAAATTAGTATTTTTTGGAGATGAATGCTTCTTGAGATTACATGCTTTTTAAATAATACTGTTCTGGTAAAATTAAAAATCATAATGTTTAATGAATTTATATACTCCGAGGAATCAATAATCAAAAGGAATTTAATAGTTACTTCGGTGTATTTGTTATGTAATAAGGGCCTTATATAACAATACAAATCTTTCTATTCTGTGGAAGAATAGTCTGATTTAGATAATACATTAAACTAAACCGTAAGAACAGTTTGATATAATTGTATCACCGTATATATATTTATAAACAGTGTACTAAATGAAAACAGTTAGTTTGTGGGGTGAGAGATGAGTAGAAGTATAAAATTGGGAACTTAAAGAAATGCAGAAAGTGCTGTATTGTAAATATGAGAATAAATTTTAGTAAAAAAGAATTTTAATACAAAAGAAAACATATTTGATTTCTTCATGTGCGCTAATCAATTACAATAACCAAGATAATGATTTTAGTGTTTTTAACTAAGGCTGATTAAAATTGAGTTTTTTATTTAAATAAATTCCTCTTTTCGTTGAAAATAAAATTATAAATAAGGAAATGTTAGGCTTGCACCTGACTATCTATAAAGTAGTTGGTATTGCTGCTGCCAAGATTTGGTACACAAAAGCTTTTGGTGTTACTACCAAAGACAAAGTATAATGATAGAGATAAGATTTTTTTTAAGGTAAACTGAAATGACAAAATACAGGAAGAATTATTTTGTTCCGATTATAAAAAATCGTCCCATTAGATAAAGTGTAATATTTATTATGTTTAATGAATTGATTGTGTGTTTTTTGTGATTTTCGTTTAGACTTGATCTATAATTATAAGATTTCAAAATTGAGTAGATAGCTTTGATTATGAACTGGCTGAGTAGCATCTTTCAACAAGAACTTCTGATAAAAGTTGGCAAATTTCTAAGAAAAGCAATTTGAGTAGAAATAATCTTGCGCAAAATTATTATATTGTTTTTATTACTTTAACACTTATGTAAAGCCCAAATGACTTATGAAAGAATTATTACTGACTATCTGCTTCTGTCTATTTTTTATTCCAGCTTTGTTTTCACAGGTAACTGACACTCCTTTTACCGTGATAGATGAATCTGTTTTGCTTGATTCCCAAGATGAATCTGAACGGATTATCACGCCCAATAATTATCAAACTTTAGCGCTTGATATGGATAAATTAGCGCTAATTTTGAATAATGTACCACAAGAAGAAACCATCGGGAATAAAAAATCACCCCCTTTTGAAATACTGCTGCCTGATGGAAATAGCGAGGCGTTTCACTTGGTGGAATATTCCATGATGGAATCAGCTTTGACTGATAGATTCCCCTCAACTAAAACCTATTATGGTTATGGGATAGATAATCCGAACCATCGTATTCGTCTTGACTGGACTAGCAACGGCTTAAATGCTATGATGCAACTTCCTGAAGGTCTGGCTTTTCTTAAACCTTATGCTAAGGGAGATACAGCGCATTACTTAAGTTACTACGAATACGACCTGCCTGTCAACATGGAGCCATTTCATTGCGGAACCGTAGATGAAAAATTAGTGATTCCAAGCAATGATCTACCAGAGACGGTTGCGGGAGATTGCCAACTTCGAACTTATCGACTTGCCATTGCAGTGACTGGAGAATACGCCACTTCAACGCTTGGCGCCTCTTCAGCAGGTACGCCTGCTGATGAAGCGATCGTCACGGACCATATCGTCACTAGTATTAACCAAATCAACGGATGGTACGAACGAGACCTTTCTGCTCGGTTTATTCTGATTGCTAATTTGACAGATATCTTCTACTTTAATGGAGCAACGGATCCTTATACCAATAGTAATTCTATATCGATGTTGGCGGAGAATATTAATAATCTCGGTACGACCATTGGTAATGCGAATTTTGACCTTGGACATGTTTTGGGCTCCAGTGGAGGAGGAAGTGGGGGAGTAGCAGGAGTAGGAGTCCTTTGTGGTACTAGTAAGGCCAGAGGCGTAACACAAGCTAGCGCTGGTGGCATTACCCAACCTCGATTTTTGAAAGTTTGGGCACATGAAATGGGTCACCAATTTGGAGCCGGACATACACAAGGAGAAGAATGCCAACGTTCAACAGCTAGTGCCATGGAGCCTGGAGCAGGAACAACCATTCTGAGTTATGTGACTTCTGCCTGTGCAAATCAGATTCAAAATTTTCCTGATTATTATTTTCATGCCATCAGCATTCAGCAGATGTCCGCCCGAATGTTGAGCACAACTTGTGCTACCATTCTTCCAAGTGCCAACTCAGCTCCAACGGTTTCTGCGGGCTCCAATGTAACCGTTCCTCATTCTACCCCCTTATTGCTTTCGGCCATAGCTTCTGATGACGACGGCGATCCTTTGACTTATACTTGGGAGCAGTTTGATAATGAATTGGCGGAAGCCATTCCACCAGCATCTACGAATACGCAAGGACCTAGTTTTCGTTCTTTTCCTCCTTCGATTGATAGTGATCGTTATCTTCCGAACTTAACTGCTGTAGTTAATGGAACAACGCCTACTTGGGAGGTATTGCCCTCTGTGGCTCGAACCATGGATTTTCGTGTGACGGTCCGAGATAATAGCACCAACAGTATCTCTTGTACTGCTGAAGATGATATTACGATTACTACTGCTGCCAGTGGTCCTTTTATAGTTACTTCGCCTACCACAAGTGGGGTAGTTTGGGTAGAAGGTGAGACACATACAGTTACTTGGGATGTAGCTGGGACGAATGTTGCACCTATTTCTTGTGCCAATGTAGATATTCTGTTGTCTTATGATGGAGGATTTACTTACCCGGTTATCTTGGCCAATAGTGTTGCCAATAATGGTACAGCAGATGTTGTGGTACCAGCAGGAGTTACCACTACTGCCAGAGTTCAAGTGCGTTGTTCAAATAATATTTTTTACAATATATCCGCTGCGAATTTTGAAATTGAAGTAACGAGTGGACCAACATTTTTATTAGATTTACCAAATCCATTAGCTATGATCTGTCCAGGAGAGGTTGAGTCTAATATATCTCTTACCTCCTCTTCTCTTGCAGGTTTTACGGGAGATGTTAATTTATCTGTTTCCAACTTGCCCGGAACTGCGGTAGTGACTTTTGCTAATCCAATCATCGCAGCAGGTACTGGAACTACCTTTGAAATTAGTAATACCTCTGGACTAGCCGAGGGTAGTTATATTTTTACGGTTACAGGTACAAGTGGATCTATTGTTAGAGATATGAATTATGTGTTGACTATAGAAGAACCTGCTGGTGTAACCACACTTGATCAACCAGCTGACAATGCTGTTGATGTAGATCTATCTCCAACACTTGTATGGGTGGAAAAATCAAATGCGACGGATTATATCGTTCAAGTATCTGATGATACCAATTTTACAAATTTGCTAGCAAATGATACGATCACAACAAATTCTTATACCATTAGTACCCCTTTAGATGTACTGACCGTTTATTATTGGCGGGTAAAGGCCACTACTAATTGTGGGGAAACTCCTTGGTCTTTATCACATGAATTTACCACCAATAATTGTGGAACTTCTTTTACAGAAAGCACTCCTGTGCCGATTTCTTCCAGTGGAACAGTTGTGGCAAATTCTGTTATGACGGTAACAGGACCAGGAACCGTAGATGGGATGAAGGTTTCAGATATTCTTGGAACACATACCTATGTAGGAGATCTCTCGTTTGAACTGATTGCTCCTGGAGGATCGCCGACCGCTTTATTGTTGAACAGAGAATGTGGTTCTACCGATGATTTCAATTTAAACTTTAGCGATGATGCTACCATTGCCGCAGCGGATGCTCCTTGTACACCACTTGGTCAAGGAGGTAGTTTTATACCAGAAGATGCCCTTACTATTTTTGATGGATTACCCATTGCAGGAGATTGGACTTTAAGAGTTACAGACAATGCTAATTTTGATGGAGGAGAACTAACCTCTTGGAGTCTAGATTTTTGCGCCCTCACTGCCTTACCGGTAGATTTATTGTCCTTTGATGCTGTAGCACAAGAAAGTACTATTCAATTAGATTGGAAAACAGCCAACGAATATAATAACGAAGGTTTTGAAATTGAACGTCGTTCTGAAACGGAAAAAACATTCACTGCGATTGGAGAAATACCTGCTACGAATCTTCTTCAAGATATTAATAATTACAGCTTTGTCGATAAGGAAGTTCGACCAGGTATGCAATATTACTATCGTTTACGTCAAAATGATTTAGATGGTCAATTTGAATATTCAGAAATTCGTGCTGCAAAAATCGACGGAACCAAATTTGAAATACAAGTTTATCCAAATCCTGTTCGATACGAGTTGTTCGGATTGTTGAATCTGGTATCTAGTTCAGAAACAGAATTGCGACTGCTCGATCTAAACGGTCGCGTTTTAAAGGAACAAATCGTTTCAGGAAATGAATTCGTGATGAACTTGGAAGAACTGCCCGCAGGCGTTTACGTACTCAAAGCGCGTCATGATAACGGAGAAGAAATCATCAAATTGGTAGTGAACTAAAAATCGAAGGAACTAAATTAGATACCCGCCGTAGCCAACTTTGTTTGGGTGCGGCGGGTATTTTTTTGGATAGCATATGAGGTTGGTTTTTAGGAGTATTGCCAAGTTAAATGGAGTGGACTGATGATTTATTTAAAATAAATTGTTTTTTTATTTTTAATTTAAAATAAAACCTGTATATTGCCACCGTTGAGATAACTTTAATGTACAATCCCAACATTTGTGAATTCACACGCGCGTATCTTTTGTTTTGCCGAAAGGCTGTTTTACATAACTAACGTGGGAGTTGTCCTGAGTTAGGGTGGCGAAGCTGTACAAGTTCACAGCAAAGCCAGGAATTTGGTGTTGGTTTTTGCCCGCTGCGAAGCGCGCATGCACAGACCTTCGGTCAAATTCAGGGGGTGGATCCACCCGGAGGGTGTAGTCTTATTTTGAGATTGTATTGTTTTTAATAGAACAACTCCTCAATTATCCTCTATAATTTATGTGAATATGAAATTGACATAAAATCAACTATTACCTTTAAAACATTAGTTGACACATCCTCTTGTAGATATGGGAACAAATAACCACCTTCAAAATTTTCAATAACGGAAGTTAAAGAAAATGTTTTTTTTAATAAATATACCTTTGCCACACCATCCCTCGAAGCGCAATCCACTACGTCTATCCGTAGCGTTTCAAATTTAACTAACACCCAATTTACAGGCCTGTATTTCTCAGGTTTACCAATCCACCATCCGTTTAGGTTAAAACCTAAAATGCTGTGACGCCTTAGATAAACCCCCACACTCGTGCTGGATTACCTGTCTTTATATAGATACGAAAATCCGTTTTATCTGAGCGTTCTACTTAAAATTATACTACTTATAAAATGAGTAGCCATATTCTGCTGTCTGGTGTTAGCTTACACGATTTCGTGTAGATATGAGAACCAGTCCAGAATAAACGCTACCTCGTACTCTAGTCTTTTAGAGCTTGTCCAAATTTTTATGATTGTGCGAAATTGAGAAAATTTTATTTTGAATGAGGCATGAAGGAGTGTAAACTCCTGAACCGCAAAGCGGACGGGAGGCTAAGCGATGCCTAAGCATCCTGAGTTAGCTTGTGCCAGTGGCACAAAGGCTTTTTAACCCTGCCCGATCTGACGATCAGTCAGGCGGGGAAATACAGCATCAAATTTATCAATTGCAGTCAATTAATGGAAGTTTAGACAAGCTCTTACTTAGAAGTACCCAAACTACTATTGTCAATGTATTTAAATACACATAGTTTTTTTAGCCTTCGATATGGTACTTTATCTCCGGTGCAATTGGTCGAAGCGGCTAGTGCTATCGGTCTGAAAGAACTCGTCCTAACCGACATTAATAATACTTCTGGAAGCTATGCATTTATCCGTGCCTGTCAAGAGAAAAAGATCAAACCGATTTTAGGAATTGAATTTCGGCGGGATCATCGTTTTCTATATCTTGGTATTGCTCGCAATGAAGAAGGATTTCGAGAACTCAATCATTTTTTATCTACCCATTCATTGGATAATATTCCATTGCCAGATCTAGCACCTGAATTCAAAAATTGTATTGTTGTATATGATCGATTGACCAAACCTTTAAATCGTTTTTATACATACGAATACTTGGGGGTACGCCCTGAATTTGTCCATCGCCTTTTTCAGTCTCCTGTCAAAGACGCATTGCATAAACTGGTGGCCTTACGTACCCTGACTTTTGTAAATGAGGATGGAAACAAAGTACATAAACTCCTTAAAGCGATTGATTTAAATACCCTGATCTCTAAATTAAAACCAACTGAACATGCGTGGTCTACCGCTCGCTTAGAAAGTCAAGAAAAACTCATGGCCCCTTACGCCATGTATACATCGTTGATTACTAATACAAAAAAGATTTTGGCAACCTGTTCTATCGAATTAACGGTTGGTCCAAATAATAATCGAAAAACCTTTACGGGTAATGCGACTGATGATTTGGTATTGCTACGTAAGTTGGCCGTTAATGGTTGTTTACGTCGATATGGAGTCGACGATAAAACGGCTACAACCCGTGTTGAAAAAGAGTTAAATCTCATTGAACAAATGAATTTTGCTCCCTATTTTTTGATTACTTGGGATATCATTCGATATGCGCAAACCATGAATTACCATCATGTTGGGAGAGGAAGTGGTGCTAACTCTATTGTGGCGTACTGCCTTGGTATTACGGATGTTAATCCTATAGAATTGGACCTTTACTTTGAACGTTTCATCAATCCTTATCGGAGTTCGCCTCCAGACTTTGATATTGATTTTTCGTGGGATCAACGAGACGATGTAACGGACTATATCTTTAAGCGATATGGTCGAGACTATACCGCGTTACTGGCAACGTATAGTACCTTCAAAGGCAAGTCGATTCTTAGAGAATTAGGAAAAGTATTTGGTTTGCCCAAAGAGGATATCGACCGGATGATTCGTAACCCTAGCGATAAAGCACGACAACATCGATTGGTACCTACGATCCGACGGTATGCCATGATGATGGAAGGATTTCCTAATCATTTGTCGATCCACGCGGGTGGAATTTTGATCACTGAACGTCCGATTCATTACCATACTGCTTTACAGATGATGCCCAAAGGCTTTCCAGTGGCACACTTTGATATGTATGGAGCAGAAGACCTTGGATTTCATAAATATGATGTACTTAGTCAGCGGGGTATTGGCCATATAAAGGATGCCGTCCATCTAATCAAGAAGAACCGAGGACATAGTATCGATATTCACGCCATCGAAAAAATAAAGGAAGACCCTAAAGTTAAAAAGCAGCTTGCCTCTGGACACTGTATTGGCTGTTTTTATATCGAATCTCCGGCCATGCGCGGATTGCTAAGTAAATTGCATTGCGCCGACTATGTTCATTTAGTCGCAGCTAGTTCGATTATTCGTCCCGGTGTTGCTAAGTCGGGAATGATGCGTGAATATATCAAGCGATTTCACGAGCCACATTCTTTTGATTATCTCCATAAGACGTTTAAGGATCATCTTGGAGAAACTTTTGGAATCATGGTTTACCAAGAAGACGTAATGAAAATTTGCCATCATTTTGCCGGACTAGAACTCGATGAATCTGATGTGTTGAGACGAATGATGAGTGGTAAGAAAAGATCATCTGAAGCATTCATCCGTTTGCGTAATAAGTTTTTTGCTAATTGTAAAGATCGGAATCATCCTGAGGAGTTGACCGCAGAAGTTTGGCGACAAGTGGAAAGCTTTAGTGGATATTCTTTTTGTAAAGCGCACTCTGCTAGTTATGCTGTAGAGTCTTTCCAAAGTTTATATCTAAAGGCGTACTATCCGCTAGAGTTCATGGTTGCGGTAATTAATAATTTTGGTGGATTTTATCGTACGGAATTTTATTTCCACGAAGCCCGTATGCAAGGTGCCAATATCCATGCCCCCTGTGTCAATCATAGTTTTTATCTAACGGATATTCGAGGGAAAGATATTTATATGGGATTTATTCATTTGCACCAACTTACCCAAAGATTGGCGATGAGCATAGTATTTGAAAGAAAAAAACAAGGTAAATTTAAAGATATGGCTGATTTTGTTGATAGAATTGACGTTGCTCCCGACCAATTAGAAATTCTTATTCGAATCGGTGCTTTTCGCTTTACAGGAATGGATAAATACGAATTGATGTGGGAAAAGAATCGAGTATATAATCCACGGTTGCGCCATCGCATTGATCCAGCGTTATTTGCAGTAGCCCAAGAATCATTTAAACTTCCTGAATTGGAAGTTGATCCCCATGCGGAACTACATGACCAACTAGAATTGATAGGTTTTTCTATAGACACCCCTTTTCCATCTGTTGCTCCAGAAGCTATCACAAATCGCCAAATCATAGCGCGGGATCTAAAAAAATATACTGGTAGAATGATAGAAATAATTGGCTATTTCGTTACAAAAAAGCCAGTTATGACTAGTAAAAAAGAACTGATGAATTTTGGTACTTGGCTTGATCAAGAAGGTCGCTATTTTGATACAATTCACTTTCCACTAGCACTTAAAAAATTTCCTTTAAAGGGTAGAGGGTGTTATAAAATTCGAGGCAGGGTTGTCTTAGACTACGACTTTCCAGGGATAGAGGTGGTTAGTTGTGTAAGGATTTAAGGAAAGACATTAATTTTTTCTGTAAAAACAAATCAACAAATCAACAATTTATGCGTTCCATACTTCATCTTGATCTAGATACTTTTTTTGTTGCCGTTGAGCGGCTCCGCAATACAGTTTTTTCTGGTAAACCCCTGATTATCGGTGGTGTGAGTCACAACATCCCTGGTTACCAAAATCGAGGAGTCGTTACCTCTTGTAGTTATGAAGCCCGACGCTTCGGGGTACATGCAGCCATGCCTATCAAACTGGCCCGTAAGCTCTGTCCAGAAGCCATCTTTTTGCGAGGAGACTTTGATACATACCAAAAATATTCGCGACTGATAACCGAGGTGATTGCCGATCAGGCACCTATCTTTGAGAAGGCATCCATTGACGAATTTTATCTGGATTTGACGGGAATGGATCGTTATTTTGGTTGCCAAAAATGGTCGAGTGAACTGCAGCAGAAAATTAATAGAGAAACGGGATTAATTGCTTCTTATGGATTGTCAATCAATAAATTGATTGCAAAAATGGGCACAACAGAATCTAAGCCAAACGGTGCCTTGTGTATTGCTGCCGGTACTGAGAAAGCATTTATTGCACCATTGGCTGTCCGCAAAATTCCTCAAGTTGGTCGCATAACAGAACAGAAATTACGGCAGATGGGTGTCCAGACGATCAAGGTGTTGCGTGCAATACCTCCTCGTTTGCTCGAACGAGAATTTGGGAAAAATGGGATCAGTCTTTGGAAGAAAGCGAATGCTATTGACGATCGACCCGTTATTCCTTATCGCGAACGAAAAACGATTGGGAATGAAAAAACTTTTCAAACCGATACCATTGATATCCCCTTTCTTCGATCAGAATTATTAAAAATGCTTAAGGCACTTACTTTTGAATTAAGAACGCAAAAAAAACTAGCGACTACCGTGACGGTTAAAATTCGGTATGTTGATTTCAATACTTTTTCTAAACAAAAAAAAATCACACACACTGCAAATGATCATTTGTTAAAACCAGTGGTATTGCTCCTTTTCGAACAACTTTATGAGCGTCGTCAGCGTATCCGTATGATTGGAATTCAGTTTGGTAAACTGGTCCACGGACATCCTCAAATGAATCTTTTTGAGGATCAAGCGAAGTCGCTGCGGTTATTACATGAGATGGATGGAATTAGGAAGCGGTTTGGGAAGAAGATTATTTGATATCACAGTAATTAAAAAAATAGAATTTGTTAATACAATTTTGGAGTTTTGAAACAACTTCATTAATAAAACGCTATTTTTATAAAAAAAAGCTATGAAAAAGATACTCATTATTCTCTCATTGTTATTTGTTCATGTAGGAATTCAGGCACAAATTAATTGGCTTAATACCTATGAAGTTGAGGGTGCGCCATTTGTAAATTTTCATGAAAAGTTGCCAGATGGTAATTATTTTATAGCGTTTAATAAATCACTGACTGGTACACCGAGTATACTTAAGGTTTCTCCAGAAGGAGACATAATCTGGGAAAGAAACCTTGGTTTGGAGTCAGGTAGATTTATGGGATTGAGATTTACGGCTGATGGCAATATGGTAGCCTTAATAAAAGCGCTCGATTTGGAGTTAATAAAAATGGACTTAGACGCTAATATTATCTGGTCTCAGGCTTATGAATATGATAGTAGTTGGTCGGTATCACAAAATCAACTGGGTGTATTATCTGATGGTGGCTTTCTAATTTCAGGTCAAATTCAGATTGGATTTGGACAATCATCGGATATGGCAATTCTCAGAACAGATGCGTTAGGAAATCTAATTTGGGAAAAACAATTTTTCTTTGGCATTGATAGTTTAGCTGAAAGGGAGGTGGCAAATTTTGCCATGGAATTAAACAATGGTAATATTATTGTTGCTGGAAAATTGTTAAATGATATGGCATTTATCCAATTAGATGCGAATGGAAATTTGATCTGGGAGCAGATTATTGATCATGAGGGATCTTCTTATGAAGTCCCAACCAAAATAACTCCTAGCTGCGATCCTAATTTATTTTATGTCTCAGGATTTTTGTCAATTAATAACAAGCTTCGTCCTTTTTTGTCAAAAATGGATTCGGAGGGGAATGAAATTTGGTCGAATTATTATGGTGCTGGAACAAATGCAGAACTTACTTCTTCAATGCACGTACTCGATGATGATGGCATCATCATGACTTTCTGTAATAATGTAGAAGATAAATACTCAGGGTTAGTGGTGAAAGTAGATGCAGAAGGTAACGAATTGTGTTCATTCGTTTTTGATGCCCCGGAAATGTTCGAGACAAGACCTAAGTCGATTAATGAAGAACCAGATGGTAGCTACTTTTTATCTGGTTATGTTGTTGCATGTGAAAATAGCTGTAGTGATAGGCAAATATTTGCTATGAATATTTCATCATTGTGTGCAAATTCTCAAGAAGTGTGTATTTCTACAAATTTATCCAATACGCTTATTTCAGATAATGTTATGGAGGTCGCTCCTAATCCTAGTAGAGGTGATTTTAAACTTTCAACGGAACACGCAAGATCAGGTGTCACTCTAATTAAAATTTATAATTCTTCGGGGCAGATAATGTTAATCAAAAAAATGAACAGCTTAGAAGCCGGAGAGATCATTTCTTTCGACCGAAATAAATGGAGACCTGGATTATACTTTGTTAAAATTGAGGGGCATAAATCTGATCAAATGATAAAGGTTGTTGTTCAGTAAAAATATTTAATCAAATTTATTTCAATCGTTTCCTAAATCCTAATTCTAAGCCTACTGTCCATAAGTTTTCTTTAATCGGAACGTCATTGATCAATCTGGTCAAATGATATCTAAATGTAGGTTGAGCAAAAAGCTGTAGTCCTTGGTTGATGGTGTAATTACCACCAAAAGAAATGACGCCAACGAAATGGACCTTATTGAAACTAGGGTCACTAGCGCTAAATACTTTGGAATCTATATTGGTAATTTGCTTGGTACGAGTAGTTAAGTAGAGAGAAGGCGCTAAACCGAGTTCTGCAAAAGGCGTGAATTTCTTTTTAGAAAATTCATATCTGCCAATTATTGGAATTTCAATAAATAAGTAATTGTAAATAAATTGCAAGCTACTAAACTCACCAGGAATACTAGGATTGAAGACACCGCCAGTTTGTTGATTTCCCCAACGCAGGTTATCATTTTTTTTTCCTTTATAACCAACTGCCGCGAACCTTAAACCTGTTTTAAAGAAAAATTTTTCAGATACTTTTTTATTAAAATTGAAGCCAAATCGAAAATTGATTTTGCCAGTTTCACCATCGTTGAGAATACTATTATTGTTTAAGTTTCGATAAGAATAGTCAATCCCAGCTAGAATATCTAAAGAGGTATTAATTTGAGAAAAACTTACGAAAGGAATAAAAAGGAGGATTATGCAGATGAAGGGGCGGGTCATGTTTTTTTATTTTAAATAAATTACAAGAAAAAAGGGCGCTTTGAAGTTGTTTAAAAATGTTCGTAACCATATTCTGCTGTATTTTAAACAGCGTGCTTATATTATATATGAAGTTGAGCGTTTAAACGCTGCGCTTAAAGATAAAAATAAATCAATTTTTTTATTGAGAGAATAATGAAAATCAAGATCATTAAGTATTAATAGCGGAGACTCAAAACCTTTTTACCCCGCGCCACCACCACCAAAATACGCCCAAACTAAAAATACCAGATAACCAAAACATGGCAGAAGTAACAATAGCAGCCCCACGAATCCCATAATATTGCAACATCCAATAACTTCCCCCCACGTTAATTCCCAAAATGATCAAGGATAAAAAAGCATTTATTTTTGGAAAGCCCAAGGTTGGTAACATATTGCCCAATGGCGCACGCATCAGTAAGCCACCTGCCACGCCTATAGAAAAGATGCGCATCAAATCTCCTTGCTCGTGGTATTGTTCTCCGAAAATAAGTACCAACCAGTCTGCTCCAAAATAAAAGAAAAGTACAATCGCCAAACTGATGGGAATAAAAACGGCTAGATAATTTTTATAAAAATCAAAAACAAACTGAGGATTTTTTTCTGCATTACGGGCAACTTTTACCGTGAAGGTAGTCATCACTGCGAGACTTAAAATGATCAAATTTAAAGGGATGATACTGGCCACGCGATATTCTGCTACGGCAGCGGGATCTGTCAGGATATTTCCGATCAATAAAATATCAACTGCATAAAGTAATTGTGCGAGTACGGTACCCAAGCTAGTATAAAATCCGTATTCAAATAATTCTTTGGTATTAAATGTGAAATTAATGTTTTTGACACGGTCTCCAAGATTAAAACGGAACCAATAATAAATACCGAGGACCAAAGGAATACAGACTAAACTCACCACATAACCCATTCCACCAAAAAGCCAAGCTGCAGAAATATTTCCTACTAAAAATAAAAAACTCAGCGTAAATTCAAGCCGTGCATACCACCCGTTGCGGTGTACCAACATACAATAAGCACCTACACTACGAAATAGTAATAGACCAAATAATTGAAAAATAAAGACCAATAAATAGGGGAGTGCGCCAGGAAGTTTTTGTGTAAGCAATCCTGCTAACAAGCACGTAATCAGTAAAATAGCTAACGAAACGAGCATGCCACGCTTTAAGGCAAAACGGACATAATACTTTTTTTCTAACTGTCCACTACGGGTGGCACCGTAGCGAATTAGACCAGGTAAAATACCACCTCCAAGAAAAGGAAGAATAAAAGAAATAATGGTAAAGGCATAAGATAGGTTGCCATAGTCATCGCTAGTCAGCAGCCGAATAATACTCAAGTTGACAATGAAATTTGCCAGCCTAGCGAACAAGGTAGCAAGCAGAACCTGATTACCTTTTCCGGTATTAAACGCGCCAATAAAATCACGAATAGCCAAAAGTATTATAGTTGTAAATGTAAGGTTAAAGCTGTTTTCTGGTCTTAGAAAATGCCATAGAGCACAACCAAAATAACTAAATAATGCTTTTAGATAATCTCTTCAAAGTCTTCTTCCTCAAGCTTTGGTAAAAAACGGTCTAAACCTTCATTCCTAATCTGATTCATGGTCTGGAAATTTTCCATGACGCGGGCTTGAAACGTGGCGTCTACTAAGCCTTGCACATCCACAAGGCTTTTCATGGCATCCATTTCTCTGAATTTATAAGTTTGCTCAAATAATCCTGTTTCAAATTTTGCAGAAAGTTTACCATTGTCCTTAAAGACAGTAATTTTCATGACAGGATGTTCGATATAGCCGATGATACGCATATTACTCGTTGATGATTTTGTATAATTGATCGAGGCGGGGACTGAGGATGATTTCGGTCCGTCGATTCTTGGCTTTGCCAGCGGCAGTAGCATTGCTTGCTACGGGGAAATAAAAACTACGACCAGACGCTGTAATTCGGTCAGGAGCCACTTGAGCTTGCGTAAGCACCTTGACCACAGAGGTGGCTCGTCGTACACTAAGATCCCAATTTTTGGCAGGACTTCCATCAGGGTCCGTATGACCTTCAACGGTAATATTAATATCCGGGTTTTGTTTTAAAACCTCCGCAAGTGAGCGAATCGCTTTTTTTCCTTTCCAATCAATATTATCACTATTCGATGCGAAGAGTAAATTTTGACTCAGAGAGACATAAATTTTTCCATTTCGTTCAGTGACTGATAAGTCTGCATCGGTAAAGCCAAGTAAAGCTTGATTGACTTTAGAACGAAGTCCATTGAGTCGATTTTCTTTATCCGCTAGCAATCGATTGAGTTCATTAACTTGTCTTTCATAATCCCCACAGTCGTTGGTAACAACGGTTCGTACTTCAACTTCTGGAGCAGGAGGCGCCGGAGGAGTGGTGGCTACTGTATTTCGAGCGTCCGTAAGATCTCCTTGCAAAGATTTAATTTGATCTTCTAACCGTTGAATCAAACGTGCTTGTTGATCGTTAGTGGTTTGTGCTTGAGAGAGTTTGCCGACCATTTCCTGAACATCGGTAGAAGAAGAGTTCAGCAAGTTTTTATTTTGCAATAACAACTCATCGTATTTTCGAAGAATTTCGTTGTTGTATGATTTAAGATTGTCGTAGTTTTCCTGTAATACTGTCAGGTCCATTTCGGTGGACTTTTTTTCTTTCTCCAACTGTTCGTAATTGAATTCGGAAGAATTATTCAATCCACTGTCGGTAAGACCGCGTAGCGAATCAATTTCCATTCTATAAAAATCAGTTAATTGTTGTGATTGTTTAAATCTGTTTTGGGAGACACAGCTCATTAATGTCCAACCACACAGCGCAAGAAGTAGTAGATAGCCAGTTGCTTTATTCATAGTAAAATTCGTTTATTTCTTTTTCAATACAAAGATAAGGGTTATTCCGCTAAATATAGGTAGAACAGAAGGGATTAAAAAACCAAACTACCGACTCTGAGCATGGTGCTGCCCTCTGCCAGAGCAATTTCATAATCTCCAGACATGCCCATACTAATTTCAGTGAAGTCAGGATTATTGGAAAAATGAAGTGTCTTTAATTGAGAAAAATAATAGGTGAGTTGACGGAATTCATTGGTTATCTGTGGTTTATCGCTAACAAAACTGGCCATTCCCATGACACCTCTAAAGATTACAAAAGGATAATCTTCGACTTGAAAATGTGCTAAGTCAGGCATTTTTAAACCATACTTACTTTCCTCCTGTGCAATTTTAAATTGTAGGAGAACGGGAATTTTACGATCATTTTTTTCGGCCTGTTTATTAATTTCTTCCAAAAGTCGCAGAGAATCTACCGAGTGAATTAGGGCTACAAAGCTGGCAATATGTTTTACTTTCTTGGATTGTAAATGACCGATCAGATGCCATTCAATGTCCTTTGGCAAAGCAGCTTGTTTTTCAACCAGTTCAGAGACACGGTTTTCACCAAACATCCGTTGCCCATTTTCGTAAAAAGGCCGTATTTGTTCTAAACTGCGCGTTTTAGAAACCACCACTAGTTTGGCAGGTGTTCCTTTTATTTGATCAATAATATGTTGGTAATTCTCTTTTTGCATTTGATTAGAAAAAATTAAAAATATGAAGAAGAAGTCTATGGGTTTGGGGCAATATGAATCGTTATTTTAAAACTGTTTCTATTTTTTTATTAAACAAAGGGAATTGGGAAAGGTTATTATGGCTAGCACCCGGAAGGGTTGTAAAATCAATATTTGGAACCAAAGTCTTTAAATCAACTGCATGTTGGTAGGGGATAAGCTCATCTGCTGTTCCATGAAAAATATAAATAGGACATTTAACTTTTGGTAAAAAGAGGTCACTCCGAAATTTATAAGCTAATAATAGGTTGGTTGGTAAAAAACGCATTTGTTCCGCTGCTAGTCGTCCGATACTATAATATGGCGTTTCAAGAATTAATAGTTTAGGTATGGTCTCAGCGGCAAGGGAACTGGCAACTCCAGAACCAAGCGATCTTCCATATACCACAACATTTTTAGCACCATACTTAGCAGCGAGTTGGTCAAATATATAACGGGCGTCCTTAAACAGATTTTTTTCAGACCGTACACCTTTACTTTTTCCGTATCCTCGATAATCGGGTAAGACAATATCATATCCATTTGGTAACAAGTCTGCCGCTATATAGCCCCAGTTGTCTAAAGCACGGGCATTTCCATGAAAATACAGAATTACTCCCTTAGGATTTGGAACTGAAAACTTCAAGGCATGGAGTCGAACATCCGAGGCTGGGTGGTAATATATTTCTTCTGCCGCATCACCAAAATGGATAAATTCATAATCATCCGGAAGAATATCTGGATAAAAAATGAAGGACTCCTGATAATAGTAAATATACAGGCAGACCAATAAATAAAGAAAAACGAAAAAGAAAAAGATTTTCATAAGAAGGCTGAGATACGAAAAATCCCAATATCCCCAAAATCCTACTAATTCACAAAGATTAAGGGCTTGGTTATCAAAATTAAGAAGGAGGAAAGTGTATTTTATGGACATAAAAGGATTTTTAGCCCAATTAGCAGCCAAAAAACTACCCAAAAATGCCAGTTTAATGACTGAAAACGATAAATTTGTTGGCGTAAGTAGTGCCCAAAATTAGGTTTAAGATAAATTAGAAGGAGAATAAGCAATACTCATTATTCATCAACTTAATTTTAACTACTGTTTTACTACACACTTACCAGGTAAATCCCTGAATTATACACGTTAATAAATTATGAAGATGTCCTGTATTTCGAGCTGTTAACGAAATAAGGATCAGTCTATTTATTTTACGAAAAGGATTAAATTAAAACCGGAATGACCAGACAATTGACTATTATTTTATTCCTGTTCTTTGCCTTCTATGCAAATGGACAGACCTTCATAATGGATGGAACGCCAGTTACTTCATGTAGTGGTTTTTTTACCGATAGTGGAGGAAATGATGCTGGCTATGGCCCTAACGAAAATTTGACTACCACCATCTGTCCCGATTTGGTAGGTGGCACCCACGTACAGTTGGTTTTTCCTAGCGTAGAACTTGGTGGTGGAGACAATCTTTGTTTTTTTGATGGACCAGATGCTACCGCTACACAGTTAAGTTGTGCAGGGGACTTCCCCGCCGGTGGCTCCTTTATCATTCAGGCTACAGCGGTCAATCCTTCCGGATGTCTAACGTTGGTGTTTACTTCCGACGGAGCAGGAGAAGCAGATGGATGGAGTGCTGACATGAATTGTATTGCCGCCTGTCAACTTATCACTTCTAATTTGGTTGGAAGTATTCCTGCTGTAACGCCAGTTGATACGGGATACATTGATATTTGCCCTGGTGATGGAGTTGAATTTTTTGGAGCAGGATCTTATCCACAGGATGGAGCTGTTTATAATCATTCGGATGCGACATCAGATTTCTTTTGGGATTTTGGAGATGGAACGGAAGGACAGGGACCTAATGTTTTTAAAGTATATGATGAACCTGGAGGATATACCGTTCAGCTAAAAATTATTGATCAATTTGGATGCCTAAATACAAACTTTATTTCACAGCGAGTTCGAGTTTCTACTTATCCAAGTTTTGGAATATCAGATATGATTCCCGCGGTGATCTGTTCTTCAGATACAGTTACGCTGGCAGCAGCTGCACTAGATACTACAGCCTCTCTATCTGTAGGTCCTAACGCTGGAAGTTTTCAGAATGAGGGCGTGTTGTCTGATACGCTGGCATTACCTGATGGAGATGGTATTAGTTATTCAACCAGTATTAGATTTACGGAATTTTCTCCCGGTCAGATCCTGACCGACGTTAATGATTTCTTAGGCGTTTGTATGCTCATGGAGCATTCCTATATGTATGATCTTGATTTAGAATTGACTTGTCCTGACGGCACAACCGTCCTAATGCAGGATCAATCGCTAGCGGGAGGTGGTGAAGTATTTTTAGGAATTCCGAACGAGTCAGACGATATGTCGACCAATATTCCTCCTTTGCAAGGGGTTGGATTTGAGTATTGTTTTCGGCCAAATGCTACCAATGGAACTTGGAGTGAATATGAGCAAGCAACCGGCGTGAATACTTTGCCGGCGGGAGATTATAATAGCCTTAATCCGTTTGATGCCTTTTTAGGTTGTCCCCTAAACGGAGAATGGACCATTACCATTACGGATCAATTAGCCGTTGATAACGGTTGGATATTTGAATGGAGTGTTGGATTCGCACAGGATCTTTTCCCAGATTTGGAGCGATTTACACCGACCATTACAGACTTAGCTTGGCGCGATCAAAGCTCTATAATTTTTTATGAACAAGATTCTATCATTGCTTCTCCCGTAGCAGCTGGTGTGGCTGGATTCACCGTAGATGTGATGGATGATTTTGGTTGTACGTATGACACCACCATTTTAATCGACGTCTTACCTGCTACGCATCCAGATTGTTATAATTGTATAGAATCTGCCACGTTTATGGAAGATACCGTAAGTTGTGCTGGAAGTCCAGTTACTATTAGCGCCATTCCACCAGATACTATCGCACCCGAATCGGTTAGTTATTTTGCTTATTCTAATGAAAGAATAGAATTTAATCTTTATCCTCCAGCGATCCCCTTAGAGGTACCAACTTCAGTGGATTTTGTATTCCCAGATGCCATCACAAATGGCGAAGCACAGATTATATCTGTTTGCGTTAATTTAGAACATCAAGCCACCGAAGATGTCGTATTGGGATTAAAATCTCCTGCTGGAACAACGATAGCATTGTCTACCCAAAATGGTAGCTTAGCCAACGATTATCTCCAAACTTGTTTTACTGCTTCTGCTATTACTCCCATCGCTGCCGGTAGTGCACCGTTTACAGGCGACTTTATACCAGAAGAAAGTTTTAATGCCTTCAATGGAGAGAATATCAGTGGAAACTGGAGCCTTCTAGTTGCAGATGCTTCCAACGGTTTTAGAGGAGTTTTACAAGACTGGACGATTACCTTCGCCATCGAAAATGGTTTAACTTATGACTGGGCACCTAGCCCAGATCTATCTTGTACGGATTGTGCGGAACCAGAAGCAACGCCTACTAGTTTTCCGGCAACTTATACGGTTGAAATTACGGATGATTTTGGATGTATTTCCTTTGATACCATAATCATAGCGGAAGCGTTTGGATTTCCTGCCGTTAATGTAATTTGTTCCCCCGTGTCAAATTCAGAAGTTAATTTCACTTGGAATGATATTGGAGCAGTGGCGTATGAGGTGAGCTTAGATGGAGGAACGACTTGGATTACACCAACTGGAAACTTTAATCATTTATACACAGGACTGACCATTGGTCAAATGGCAAACCTGCAAGTACGTGCGGTAGCTGAATCTGATTGCCCCTCTGGCATTGGCGAAAATACCTGTATACCTTTTCCATGTATGATGACAATTGATACAATTTCTACCCAAAGGCCTGCCTGTCAAGGTGACCTAAATGGAGGAGCTGTTTTAACTGCTGCGAATGGTAGCAATCCCATCGAATATTTTGTCAATGGAGCTGGACCATTTTCGGAAAATATTATGGGACTTGGTGCTGGACCACAAGAGATAATTGCTATTGATGCGGATGGTTGTCGTGACACGGTTTCTTTCTCGCTGACCTCGCTTTCTACCCCTATCAATTTAACCACCAGTATGGATTCTGTCGATTGTACAGGAGAACTTTCTGGGGTGGCTGGAGTTATGGCTACGGGAGGTTTTGGAACGTTTGACTATGAATGGAATACCGTACCTGTTAATAACACCAATATGGCATCAGGTCTTGCCGCAGGTTCTTATACCGTTACGGTAAGTGATCAGGCTGGATGTAGCGAAGAGGCAACTGTGATTGTTTTAGAACCAACACCATTGATAGTAACGTTAGATACCACTTCTATTACTTGTAATGGTGCAAATGATGGAACAGCCATGCTTACCCCATCAGGAGGTACCGCACCTTATAGTTATTCTTGGACGGGTGGAAGCACCAACAATATGATCACCAACCTTGGAACGACCACCTTTACTGGAACGGTCATGGATGCCAAGGGATGTTCTGTGAGCTTGACAGCTGCATTGGTAGATCCTGTAGCTATAACGGTCAATTTACAACCACAAGATTTATCTTGTTTTGAAAATGCTAGTGGAATGGTTACCGCCACACCGGTCAATGCTTCGGGTATGGTAACCTACAATTGGTCTGGACCAAATAGTTTTTCTTCTGCCATCGATCAACCTACTGATCTAGTGGCAGGACAATATTGCGTAACAATAACAGATGATAACAATTGTGAAGCCAATGATTGTATTATTTTGACGGAGCCTTCTGCCATAATCTTATCGGTTGATAGTACCCAAGTCGATTGTTTTAATGCCCCAACGGGATCGGCCACCGTTACGGCCAGTGGAGGTGCAGGAAATTATCAGTATGCTTGGAGCGATGGAAATAATCAGACAACTGCACAAGCGATTAACTTACCGCCCGGTGATTATACCGTAACGGTAACGGATATGAATACTTGTACGCAAACTGCAAATGTGAATGTGCCGAATGGTACAGAAATAACATTAACGATTGTAAGCACTCCGCCACTATGTTCTAATACTACCGATGGAAATGCGACTGCTATGGCAGGAGGAGGAGCTGGTTCTTTTTCTTACCAGTGGGATATGGCTGCGAATGGACAAAACACGGCACTTGCCAGTAACTTATCTAGTGGAAACTATTGTGTGACGGCGACTGATATGATGGGTTGTACGATCGAAGATTGTGTAGAAGTAATGCCAACTAGTATTTTGGAAATTCCAACATTTATGGCTACTCCGGCATCTTGCTTTGGTGTGAATGATGGAACAGCAGAAGTAACTCCAATGGGAGGAACTGGAACTGGGACCTATACCTATCTTTGGAATGATGACAATGCACAATTTAGTAATCCAGCGGTTAGTCTTCCTGCTGGAATATATACGGTAACAGTTACGGATGGAAATACTTGTACTGCAACGACTATGGTTGAAGTTATTCAACCAGATACTCTTACAATTGAAGTTACACCGAGTGAAGTAGCTTGTTTTGGTGGGAATACTGGAACCATTGTCAGTGCGACGGAAGGAGGGAATGGTAATAATACCTATGCTTGGAGCAATGGTAATAATATGGCGAATGCTAATGATTTATTTGCTGGAAATTATATAGTCACGGTAACGGATGCGATGGGTTGTTCCGCAACCGCCGCAACGATAGTAACGGAGCCTATCGCTCCAATTACAGTGACCATTGCACAAGGAGATACTGCTTGTTTTGAGACAGCAAATAGTACCGCCTTTGTCACGGTGCAAGGAGGAACACCAGCCATGGGTTCTTATCAATATTCTTGGACGAATGGAGGAGGAACGGATTCTATTGCTACTAATATGGGGGTTGGTACTTACCGGGTCGAAGTAACTGATAATAATGGATGTATGGAGGAAGCGATTATTGATATCCAAGAATATTCAGAAATTGAAATAAATATTGCTGCTGTAGATCCTAGCTGTTTCGGAGATATGGATGGACGAATGGCGGTTAATGTAGTTTCTAGAGATGGTGTGATAGACGATCTAAATGATTATACTTATAGCTGGTCAAATGGTGGAACAGGGATGGCACAAATTGATTTAGTGGGCAATGAAACCTATCTGGTAACGGTTACCGATTTACAAGGATGTGTTGGAGATACGAGTCAGTTTTTACAAGCTCCGGATCAAATTACATTAAATGTTTTATCAGAAGATCCTAGCTGTTTTGAAGATGAAAATGGAAGTGTTGAAATTACGAATGTAAATGGGAATACCGCTAATCATTTCTTTGAGTGGAGTAATGGCGCTACAACCGATAATATTGATGGTTTAGCTGCTGGCAATTATAGGGTGACCGTAACAGACGATTTTGGATGCACTATGGACTCCTTCTTTGTTCTATCCCAGCCACAAGAATTATCGGCCCGATTGACCGTATCACCAAATGGTTGTGAAGGTCAAGCAATAGGTGAAATATTGGCAGAGCCTGTGGGTGGAACACCGGGCTATAATTTTGAATGGAGTAATGGCGCTACAACCCCATCAATCGATGGTTTATCTACCCAGAGTTATAGTTTGATTCTGACCGATGCAGAAGGCTGTCAGCATTTTGATACAACTTTTGTTGGCCGACCTGATCCGATGATGGTTAGTTTTGAAGTGATAGATCCTTCGTGTTTTGGAGACCGAGATGGCCGGATAATTGCATCGGTAACCGGTGGTGTAGGGCCATTTAGTTTTAGTGTGGATGACGAAAATTATTTTGGCACCAATACGTTGGTTGGGTTAAGGGCAGGAACTTATCCAGTGCATATCCGAGATCAAACCAATTGTACCTTAGTGGATAGCGTAACCATTACCGATCCACCAGCATTTACCGTGCTAGCTGGAGAAGACGAGGAGTTACAAGTTGGAGATAGCATTCAATTGTCACCTGAATTTGAAAATAATGTAGGAGATGTACAATTAAGTTGGACTGCTTTATTTGATAACACTTTATTCTGTACCATAGATTCTTTACCTTGTATTGATCCTTGGGTGCAAACCTTTTTTGACAATACTTATGAACTATATGGGGTAGACGAAAATGGTTGTGAAGATACAGATGAAATTACTATTAAGATTAATAAAACTAGTCAGATTTTTGTGCCCACAGCATTTACACCAAATGGTGATAATGCAAATGATTTATTGACGGTACATGGTGCAGCAGGTGCGACGGTAAAGAATTTTGAAGTTTTTGATCGTTGGGGAACTTTGCTATACCGCGTAAGAAATTTTGATATTAATTTATTGACGGTTGGTTGGAATGGTACTTATCGAGGTAAGCTATCTCCAACGGGGGTTTATACTTGGAAAGCAGCGGTTGAATTTATTGATGGAACAGAAAAACTTGCGAGCGGACATACCACTTTGTTGCGATAACCAATTGGTATTGACATGTTTTATGAATGGCGTTTTTATTTTGAAAGATTAAATTGGATATATGAATTTTAATAGATGGTATTTGTTGGTAATGGTGGTCTTGCTAAGTCAGTTTAGTATAACGGAAAGTCGAGCACAAGATCCGAGATTTTCGCAATTTTATGCGGCACCCTTACAGATAAATCCTGCGATGACGGGTGTATTTGAGGGCCGTTGGAGAGTAAATACTATCTATCGGGACCAATGGGGCAGCATCCTGGGAAGTGTTCCTTTTCGGACGGTAGGTGCGAGCTATGATATGCGCTATAATATTGCCAAACGAGATTATTTTGCCTTTGGAATCAGTGCCCTACGGGATGAAGTAGGCGATGGTCATTTTATTCAAAATCGAGCACATCTAAATTTTTCTTATCTCAAACAATTAGGAGGCCGCCGCTCTGGTGCTGGTCAGTATTTGGTCGCTGGTGGCCAAGTAGGAGGTGGTCAAAATCAAGTACAGTTTAATAATTTTTGGTTTAGTGAACAATTTGATTTAACGATCGGTGGATTTCCAAATACCGCACTAGATAACCGAGAGTCTGCTTTAATCGGACAATCTCAGAATTCTGATATCTTCTTGGATTTTAACGCTGGGCTTCTATATTACGCAGTATTAAATGACAATACCAGTTTTTATGCAGGCGCAGCTATTCATCATTTGAATAATCCTGAAGTTTCCTTTTTTAGCAATAGTGCCGAAAGTTTAAATAATCGAATAGTCGGACATTTGGGAGGAGAAATAGGATTCAGTGATGAATTAAGTTTGCTGCCGGCTGCTATTTTTATGAAGCAAGGTGTCCTTACCTCATGGACTACAGGGGCCAATATTCGTTATAATAATCATGATTGGAATGAGGTAGCCTTACGGATGGGATTGTGGCCTCATTTTTCAAGCACGCCAACCAGTCGATTTTATTTTGAATCTGTCGCAGTAACGGCCATCTTAGAATTGAATCGCTTTAATTTTGGTGTAAGTTATGACATAACTGTTTCTGATTTACAGGAGGCAAATAATTCTCGAGGTGGATTTGAATTGTCCTTGATTTATACGCATCCAGCGGAGCGTCGTGTGAAGACGGTTTGTCCAAAGTTTTAGTGGTGAGCATTTTGGCTAGCATAATAATTGATCCATTCAAAATAAGTCATGAGCAAAATAGCCATATTTGGTCTCGGAGCCATCGGATCTTTATTGTCAAAATATTTGTTAAAAAATAAAAACAATCAACTCTTTTTTTTTAATAGAAGCTCCAAAAAAGCCATTCAAATAAACTTTGAAGGTAAAATCGAAAGCTATCCAATTGAACTTGAAAGATCAAATCAAAATTCCTTTGACTGGATCATCGTCTGTCTAAAAACCTATCACTTACCAGTTGCAAAAGCGGCTATTAGCCAGCTAATTAAACCAGGAACTAAAATTGCCATCTTTAGAAACGGATTAAATTTGTCGGCTGACTTTCTAGATGTTTTACCAAATCAAAATATTTTAGAAACCATCATTGATTGTTCGGTCCAACGGCAATCAGATGCCTCTTATTTACAGCTAAGCATACCCAAAATTATTTTATTGGACTCTACACTAGCTCAGACCTTCAAACAATTATTTGCTGATGCTGAAATAGATATTCAATTGACGAATAAATTCAAAGAAGCACAGTGGAAGAAACTCATTGAGAGTTCCTCTTTAGGTGCCTTACAAGCTATCCATGAAAAGCCCTGTGTAATTTTTAAAGATCCCAAAATTTTAGCTGAATATGAACAATTGATTAGAGAAAGTATCGTAGTAGCGAATTCGGATGGGGTAAGTATTCCTGCAAAGTTTGCAGAAGTATTATTAGAAAAATTAAAATCATATCCCGATCATAAAGGCAGCTCCATGTTGGCTGATAAATTAGCTGGAAGACCAATTGAACTCGATGCTAAAATTGGGATTATTGTAAAAGTTGGGATAGAAAATGGGGTTGATATGTCGACTTTAACAAGAATTTTATGCGCAGTTGAGTTTGCTAAATAAAAGAATTCTATGAAAAAACAGATAAACCTTTTGCCACACCGAGAAGAATATTGTTTATTAATACCGTCAGCTTTTACCGATGAGTTCTGTGATCAGATTATTGCCAAAAAAAAGAATTCTTTTAAAAAGGCAATTACGCATTATCCGACCTCCTACAGAAACAACGAGCGGCAAGTTACAGATAACAAACAGCTTTCAGAAGCATTATTTTCGGAAATTAAAAATCATATACCGGATAAAATAAAAATAGAAGGAATCAGCTTATCAGAACATGGAACATGGGAAGTAGACCATTTAAATCCTAGAATTAGAATCTGTCGATATTTGAAGGGTCAGTATTTTCATAAGCACCTTGATGGAATTCATTTTGTCTCCGAAACGCAACAGTCCAAACTTACTTTTATGATTTATCTAAATGGGGAGGAAGGATTTACTGGTGGAAAAACATTGTTTTTTAATAGTAAAAAGGATGACACGATCATTGGAACCTACGAGCCTAAAAAAGGAGACCTCATTATCTTTGATCATAATTTATGGCATTCGGGTGCAACTGTGACTAGTGGGGAAAAATATATTTTAAGAAGTGATATTATTTATCGAAGGATTGGTGGTGGTAAGGAAATCAGTCAAGGTTTTTTTGCAGAAGGACACCTTGGTTATATTTGGACAGCGACACCTTGGAACGACCGACTACTAACAAGTGGACGGGATAAAAAAATTAAGATTTGGTCTAAAGAAGGGGTAAAAGTTGGAGAATTACTGGGGCACGAAAGTTCTATTTTAAAAGTGATCGCTTTTGATAAAACAACCATTCTTAGTGCTTCTAGAGATCGAACCATAAAAATTTGGAACCATTCAGGAGAAGGTCAATTTAAAATAATGTATTCCGTTGTTTATCACGAGGGAGCGGTCTTGGCTTTATGTAAAATGAATGATAAGGAATTTTTATCAGGCGGTGCGGACGGTCTATTAAATCGAATTAGGAACAACGGAGAACTAGTTGAAACGATTCATGCACACGATGAGTGGATTTGGGGAATTGCTAAATTTTTGTGTAATCATTTTGCCACTATTAGTGAAGATGGTTGTTTAAAAATTTGGGAGATTCATAAACAAAAGGAAGTCGCTAATTGGTATGGAACCATTCCAATTAATTCTATTGCCATTGAAGATTCAAGGGTTTATGTAGGCAGATTAGATGGTTCCATTCTTATATTTAACTTTGACGAAAAAGAAAACTCATTGAATTTAATTTTTAATAAAAAATGTCATGATGGTATTATTCGAAAAATGCTGATCACTTCCCAATATTTGTATTCTGCCAGTGAAGATAATACCGCAAAAAAATGGACGAAAGACGAACTAAAAGAAGTAGAAACAATTCACCATAAAAATTTTGTGCAGGATATAACTTTTTTTGATGGAGCGTTAATTACGGTTTCTTACGACGGTACAATAAAAAGAAAATTAGAAATCAAATAAATCATTTTTAAACAACTTCGTAATTAAGAGATGTCGTTAGAGCAATTGTGTTATATTTGTTGACTTAAACGCAATTTAAAATTCACCAGTAGTAAGGTGTTTGAGGGAGGATTTAAATAGTTCTCCGCTTCTTCTCGAATGATTAAACAACATCAATATAAAATCTATTCAAAAACTAATTATTTATGAGAAAATTATTCTTTTTTATTTCAATTTTTATATGGCCGGTTATTTTGTTAGGGCAATTTACTGAGACAAAGAATCTAAGTGCGGCAAGAGGTCGGATAAGTACTGCTGTTTTCGGAAGTAAAATACTATTTGTAGGAGGAACAGAAAGTAGAGTTGTTGACTACTTAAACTCCAATAATTGTCAAATATCTTCAGCAGAATACGCAATTGATGGTTTTATTAGTTCTAAAGTATTGCAAAACGGCAGGTATGCAGTTTTTTATAATTTATCGGGCGTAAATTCATTGTTAGCCAATTTGTATGTTTTTGATAATTTTACCAATGAGTGGTATACTGAACAAAATCCGGATGGAGCATCTCAAAATATTAGGAATGGATTCATTGTAAATAACGAAGTGATTTTTATTGATGAAAATGACGAAGAAGAATTTTATACCTATAATTTGTCGACTAGACAGTGGAACACCATACCCGCGCAGTTTTCAAGGCGTGAAGTGGTTGTATTGGACACAGGTAATAAAGTGTTTTTTATAGGAGGCAAAGAATCTTCAAATATGAGAAGTGACAGTGTTCATGTATTCAATAAATTAAATTCAACTTGGGATAATTTTACTTTATCGGAGGCTAAAAACGGAGTTACAGCTATTATTTATGAGAATAAAGTAGTTATAGCTGGCGGTCAATCTTCTAATGTAAACTCAGATCGGAGTGTAGATTTAGTAGAAATAATTGACATTGATAGCTATAACATTGAGACATTAACGCTTTCTGAAAGGAAAAATAATCTGATTGGTGTTGCAGTGGACAATAAGGTCATTTTTTCAGGTGGAAATTCAAAGAACGCAGAAATTATCAACATGGATGATTTTTCTCTTTCTACTCAAGATTTTAATGTGGATTTTGATTTACAGTATTTAAGGGGAGGAGTTGTGAATAATAAGGCTGTTTTTGGTGGAGGAAATAATGTTGATGGGAATAAGATTTTTGTTTACGATGCTGGAGTCGAAGAATGGTCAGAATTTACGATTGAGGAACCAAGGAGTGCTATGGCTTTTGTTTCTGTAGGCAATAGGCTTTTTGCAGCCGGAGGTCAAATTCTTTTTAACGGTCAAAAATATGATGAAATATTTATTCTAGAAAATATACCAACATCAAATAATGAAGTCGAACAAGAAAAAATTCAGGTAACACTTTTTCCAAATCCTGCGTTTGACAAACTTACTATTGATATGGAAATTTCTCTAGTTGAAAAGATCGTTATCTCAATGGCAAATGGAAAAACAGTAAACAAAATACTCGCGCCCATGAATAATACTATTGATGTATCGAATTTAAGTTCAGGAACATATTATCTCACAATCTATTCTGGAAAGACTAGATTCACTGGCAGTTTTATTAAAAATTAAAAATTGTGATATTTAACTTATAGAACTAGGGAGACTAATAAAAAAATAACTTTGAAAAGAGGGAGTAAGCATTGAACATACAATTTTAGGCTTACCAACGAATTATCTTTTTTGTAACCAATTTTTCACCAATCTGCATCTTTATGAAATAAGCACCCTGCGGAAAACCTGACATATCTAATTTAATTAAATGCTGGTTTGGTTCTAATTGTAAAAGTTGATTTCCGCGAAAATCAAAAACGCTTAATTGACTAGCTTCTAATCCTACAGAGTTTGGTATTTCAATGTTTAAAATATCTAAAACAGGATTAGGATAGCAACGCAATTGGTTGGGTGAAAGTAATGGTTCGACTGCGACGGGCGTACAAGTCAGATCATTTATTCTCTCCCAAATTTCATCATTAAATAAAGTAGGTACCAAGGAATTTCCTGGATAGTCACCCATTCTAATCATCACTAAATTTTGCGACGGAGCCACATTGATAAATTGACCGTTTTTACCAATCGCCATGATTAAATCATCTGGTCCGTTTGGATTGATACTGCCCGGAATGACCAATTGATTACCTGGTAAAATATACGAATCCTGACCATTTAACCACCAGAGATAACCATATGATTGGTTGAATTCCTGAGAGGTGGTAGTCATTTCTTCAAAAAAAATTTCGTCTGATAAAATAGGTGTTCCATTCCAGTTTCCTTCATTTAAAACTAATAACCCAAATCGCGCCATACTGCGGGCGGTGCTTAAAAATAGGTTATTATAGCCAACTGGAAAATACGCACCCGTCATCCCCGTGATGGATTCAACTTTTTGATTCATATACTGATTTAAAGACATTCCAGTAGATCCTTCAATTACGCCACCTAAAGCGGTATACGGGCCATTATGATAAGCCCATCGATTTCCCGCATCGGTGAGATAAATGAAACAAGAATCCACGGTACAATTAACATCAGGGACTCCATCATCTAGTCCAGTGGTCATAGTTAGCTGATTTTGGATGGTAATCAATTCCTCTTGCTCTGGTGTACAATCCGTCCATCCTTCCCCCAAATAATTGGAAGATTTGTCTTGAATAGACAAGACTCCTTCTTGCTGTGCAATACCAATTAAAAATGCTGTTAAACTCTTGCCAGCTGATGCCCAATACCAAGGCGTATCAGATGTGTGATCGTCGAAATATTGTTCTAACACAATATTTCCATCTTTGAGTAGGATAAAAGCTTTTGTATCATTGACTTCTAAAAACTGATAAAGACGATCAATTTTTTCAGGGCACCAATTTAAGGTGGAAG